>PKWL01000095.1 GCA_003133225.1 Janthinobacterium sp. | reverse complement strand
TACCGGTCACGATGTTATTGCTGCTGTTGGTGCTGGTCGGGACATAGGTGGCGCCGTTACTGGGGCTAGTCGATAGCACCGTGGGCGAGCCTGGGTTGCCCAGGCCAGCTTGCGCGGAAAGCTTCGCGCTCGGGCTAGGGCTTGCGCTATCGGCGCTGCCGCCGCCACATCCGGACAGCATACCGGCTAGCAAAAATGTGATGGACAACGTTAGTGGATGAAAAACGCTCTTGCAGCCGTTCATTTTTATTTCCCCTTCTTGTGAGCCCGCAAGTTACGGGCGAATGGCCGAATCCTTGCGGATTCCGCCCTTGCGCAGACATCGCCATCGACCTGCTTTGCAGCCATGGCGAATATTTTTTAGCCAAAAATCCGATCAACCCTCATTGGCCAGCCGTGTTCCAGATGGCGATTTTCGGCATCGACAAGTCTCGCAAGTTTCAGCGCTAAGTTCCGCGATCATGTCCGTCTATCTGCCATCGGCTCGCATCATTGTCTTTCCCAGGGACAACGAAGTGTGCATGGAACATGCGAAGCGGTCTGTGCGGTAACCCACATTGGATGAGTCGGGCGCACTCTTTCGTCACATTGTCAATATGACTGCGCCTACTGCTGTCGTTTTGAGCGTGATGATTACAGGTCCGACCGAACATCCGAAATGCGATGTGGGGCCATGGGCGCGGCTGGTTTGCCATCCTTGCGCCAGTTTTAGCGCTGCAAGTGCAACCGCGTTAGCAGTGGGGCAAAGTCGTCACAGGTGGCCATCCTAAACTGTCGATGCCCATGGCGATGGAGGATGGGATTTATGGGTTGCCGCTGTCGGTCCGGATGGATTGGACAGTGAGGCCTAGCAGGCTGTGGCGCCGTTAATCCGGCCTTTTTCAATCTGCAACAACGCAGGCGAAGAAAAAATGCGAGAATTTGCCACGTATGCGCGCAAATGCAAGAAAGGCGCGCACGGTCCCGCATCAATCCAGCTCCTGAACCGCCGTTCATTTGATAAGATTAATTCATGAAAATATACACGAGCCCACGCGCGCCAAATCCCCGTCGTGTCCTGATGTTCATCGCTGAAAAGGGGATCAGCGGCATTGAACAAATCAGCATCGATTTGCTGGCAAATGAGCACAAGGGCCCGGCCTTCTGCGCCAAAAATCCATTGTGCCGGGTGCCAGCGCTCGAGCTTGACGACGGTCGGATCCTGTGCGAGAGCCGCGCCATTTGCACGTATCTGGAAGGCTTGCAGCCGCAGCCGAACCTGATGGGCGTCGATTTTGAAGAGCGCGCCTTCATCGAGATGGCCGACCGCCGCATGGAATTGCATCTATTTGCCAGCATCGCCAACAGCGTGCGCCACACCCATCCGGGTCTGGCCGGATTGGAGCAGCCGCAGTTTCCCGATTTTGGCCGCTCACAAGGCATGAAGATGCGCGAGGTGGCGCGTTGGCTCGACCAGAGTCTTTCCAGTCAGCCTTACGTGGCGGGCGAGCGCTTTACCATCGCCGACATCACGGCCTTTTGCGCTCTTGAATTTGCACGCGGCCTGATGAAATTTCATCCGGGCGCCGAGGGCATGGCGCATTTGCAGGCTTACCGCGACCGCATCGCAGAACGGCCCAGCGCGGCGGCCGCCTAAGTCGCGACCGGCTCCAAGCCCGGCAAAGCGTGGTTTGCATCGCCCGCCCCGGTCTGCGCAGCGCAACCGGTCTCACCAACCGGTCTCACTTCTTGCCCCCCCAAGCTATGCCGGGCAGCACCTTTGTCACTAGCTCGAGCGTCTCCCGAGGCGCTGGCACAGACCTGCGCGTACGGGGCGCGGCCATACTCTCTTGACGAGAAAAGGCATTAAGCAAAACGTTGTTACGGTATATTAATTTGACCTGTTGCAACCGATTAATCACATTTTGGGTCGGATAGAGTCGCGCAAGGTCCACGTTGATGGCCAGCTCCGTAGAGTTGAGGCTGCTCGCCGCCTGCCTGCTGCGAGCTGGTTCGCACGGCGACATTGGTTTAGAATTGATGGTGAGCGACCCCGGCCGAGGGCAGCGAATATCGATCATACCTTGCCAGCGCCTTTATTTGATGGAATACGATGCATTCAAACGTGGCACCCGGTCTCCTTATCCTACACGGCAATCAGATGGAACAGTTGCGCAGCGCCGTGTTCGAATGGCTGCGCCACAATCCGCCGGCGCCGCTCGAGTCCGAGATTTTTCTGGTGCAGTCGAACGGCATTGCCGAATGGTTGAAGATTACGCTGGCCGAGGAGATGGGCGTATGCGCGGCGACTCGCGTCGCTTTGCCCGCACGTTTTTTGTGGGAAACCTACCGCGCCATGCTGGGACGCGAGCGCGTGCCAAGCCGCTCCGCATTTGACAAGGCGCCCCTCACGTGGCGCCTGATGCGACTGCTGCCGACCTTGCTAGCCGGGCCAGTGTATGCGCCCCTACGCCATTTCTTGTCCGATGGCGATGCGGAACGCCGTTTGCAGCTGGCCGAGCGCTTGGCCGATTTGTTCGACCAGTACCAGGTTTACCGATCTGACTGGCTGGCCGACTGGGCCGATGGCCGCGACCAAGTGCGCAAAGCTGGCGGCGAGGTGGTGCCGCTACGGCAGGATCAGCGCTGGCAGGCCCAATTGTGGCGCGATGTCAATGCCAGCGTGCCGCAGCACCAGCGCGGATTGGGCCGCGCTGCCATCCATGAGGAATTCCTGCATGCCATTTTGAGCGGGGCCAAGCCGGTCGGCCGCCTGCCGCGGCGCGTCGTGCTGTTTGGAATCTCGGCCTTGCCATACCAGAGCTTGCAAGCTCTGGCGGCCTTGTCACAGCAGGCCCAGGTGCTGCTGGCCGTGCCCAATCCCTGCCGCTTCTATTGGGGCGACATCATCGATGGCCGCGAGCTGTTGCGCGCCGCGCACAAGCGCCAAAAGCAGAGGAATGGCGCCGATCTGGCGACCATTCCGCTCGAACAAATGCACGCCCTTTGCCATCCACTATTGGCCAGCTGGGGGCGCCAAGGGCGCGATTTTATCCGTATGCTCGATGAATTCGATCAAGCCGGCATTGCCGCGGAAGGTCTGGGCAACCTGCGCATCGACCTGTTTAGCGAAGGCGATGGCGGCACGCTGCTAGCGCAAGTGCAAGGCGCGATCCGCGACCTGTTGCCGCTGGAAGAGCACGCGTTCACGGCGCCGCATGGCGGCGACCGTTCCATTGAGTTCCAGGTCGCGCACAACGTCCAGCGCGAAGTCGAAGTGCTGCACGACCAGTTGCTAGCCATGTTCGCCAACGCCGACCTGGCGTTTTTGCGGCCGCGCGATGTGGTGGTCATGGTCCCGGAAATTGACACGTTTACGGCCGCGATCCATGCCGTTTTCGGGCAGCACAAGCGCGATGACCTGCGCTTCATCCCGTTCGAGATCGGCGACGTCAAGGATCGCAGCGTCAACCCGCTGCTGGTGGCGCTCGAATGGCTATTGCGCCTGCCGCAGCAGCGCTGTCGCCAAAGCGAAGTGCGCGATCTGCTCGACGTGCCGGCACTGGCCGCGCGCTTCGGTTTTGACGAGCAGGACCTGCCGACGCTGGCCGTCTGGATCGAAGGTGCCGGCGTGCGCTGGGGGCTCGATCAAGCCCATCGCGACGGCTTAGGGCTGGGTCCAGCCGGCGAGCAAAACGCGTGGATTTTCGGGTTGCGGCGCATGCTGCTCGGTTACGCGAGCGGCCATGGCGCCAGCTTTGCGGGAATCGAACCGTACGCGGAAGTGGGCGGACTGGATGCGGCGCTGGGTGGATCATTGGCCGAGCTGGTCGAGGCCCTGATGCACTGGCGCGCCGTGCTGGCCCGTTCGCGCACCGCGCCCGAATGGGGCGTGCAGGCGCGTTTGATGCTCTCCGCGTTTTTCAAGGCAACAGAGGAGGGCGACCGCTTGACCTTGGCGCGCATGGAAGAGGCGCTGCAAGGCTGGTTGGAGACCTGTGATAACGCCCAGTTCAACGAAGAGGTGCCGCTCGCCGTGCTGCGCGAAGCGTGGCTGGGCGCCTTGGACGAGCCCACGTTGAACCACCAGTTTGTCTCTGGTGGCGTGACCTTTTGTACCTTGATGCCGATGCGCGCCGTGCCGTTTCGCGTCGTTTGTCTGCTCGGCATGAACGACAGCGATTTCCCGCGGCGCGCGCGCCAGGCCGATTTCGACCTGCTGGCCTTGTCCGGCATGGCCCGTCCTGGCGACCGCTCGCGCCGCGACGACGACCGCTATCTGATGCTAGAAGCCGTGCTGGCCGCGCGTGACAAACTGTATATCAGCTGGGTCGGACGCAATGTGCGTGACAACAGTGAACAGGCGCCGTCCGTGCTGGTAGCGCAACTGCGCGATTACCTGAAGGCCGGCTGGAGCCTCGATTTGGCGTCGCTAACGACTGAACACGCCTTGCAGCCGTTTAGCCGCCGATATTTCGAAGGTGCCAGCTTGTACACCTATGCAGGAGAATGGCGCGCCGCCCATGCCACAAGCGGGGCCGGGGCCGGGGCCGGGGCCGCAACGCTGCCGCCGTTTGAGCAAGATGCTAATTTCCGCCTCAAGCTGGGTGAATTGGCCAGCTTCATGCGCCAGCCCGTGAAGTATTTTTTTCAGCGCCGCCTCGGCGTCACCTTTGCCGACGCGGCCCTGGTGGGCGAGGACGAGGAACCGTTCGCTCTAAATGCCCTTGAACGCTATTTTCTGGAGAATACGCTGCTTGGCGCTGGTGCCTTGCTAGAACCCTTGGCGGAAGTGCGCGCCAGCCTGATGGCGCGCGCCGACCGCATGGCGCGCGCCGGCGTGCTGCCAATCGGCCTCATCGGCCAGCAATGGCAGGAGCAACTGGTCGAGGCGTGTGTGCCGGTGCGTAGCGCATGGCTAGCGTTAGGCGAGCGCTATCCGCTGGCTGCCGACAAGATGGCGCTCGACCTGCATTATGGCGACCTGCGCATCGAGGACTGGCTCGATCAGCTGCGCAGCAACGGAAATGAAAAGGTCTGGCTGTTGCAGATGTCGTCGAAGGTAACGGACAAAAGCGGCAAGGCGCGCGGCGACAAGTTGATCTTGATGTGGCTGCGCCAACTGGCCGCAGCCGCGCTCAGCTATCCCGTCACCGGTATTTTGGTGGCGCGCGACGCCATAGTCAAAATGCGCCCGCTCGACCCGGTTCGAGCGGGCCAGAGCCTCGGCGCACTCGTCGCGCTGTGGCGCGAAGGCATGAACCAGCCTTTGCCGACAGCCTGCAAAACGGCGCTGGCGTTGTTCCGGGGTGGGGATGCGCGCGCCACGTACGACGGCGGCTACGACCTGGCGGGCGAGCGCGCCGAGCTGTGCCTGGCGCGCTTATGGCCCGATTTCGCCGCCTTGTCGGCTGAAGACGCGTGGCCCGACTGTTCGCTTGAACTGTACGGTCCCCTAGCCGCCTGGCTAGACGAGGACATCACCATCGAAGCGATTGGCGCGGGCGCGCCATGAGTAGCCAACTGCTCGATCCGGTCACTTTCCCCCTGCATGGCTCGCGCCTGATCGAAGCTAGCGCCGGCACCGGCAAGACCTGGACCATCGCTGCCCTCTATGTGCGGCTGGTGCTTGGCCATGGCGGCGAAAACGGATACAAGCGAGCATTGCTGCCGGCGGCCATTCTGGTCATGACCTTTACCCGCGCCGCCACCCGTGAACTGTCCGATCGCGTGCGCCAGGGGCTAATTGAAGCGGCCACGTATTTTCGTGCGCAGCCGGAACGGCGCGACAACGCGTATCTGAATGCGCTGCTGGAATCGTATCCAAGCCTGGGCCAACAGCAAAAGGCCGCGCATGCCCTGATGCTGGCCGCCGAAAGTATGGACGAAGCGGCCATTTTCACCATCGACGCCTGGTGCCAGCGCATGCTGCGGGAACATGCGTTCGACAGCGGCAGCCTGTTTGACGAGAAACTGGTAAATGACGAGCGCATTCTGTTCGAGGATGCGGCCAACGACTATTGGCGCCAGCAAGTGTATCCGCTCCATGCGTTAGCCTTGGCGCCGCTATTGGCAATTTGGCCCGACGTCGGTGTGCTCAAACAATCGGTGCGAGAACTGGTCAAACGCGCCGCCGCGTTGGCCGCGGCGCCGCATGAATCTCTAGCGGACCTGATCGCTATCGAACAAGAGGCGCGCAGCGCGACGCTCATCGAACTGAAAAACGGCTGGTTCGAACGCGCCAACCGCATGGAGCGGTGGATCGCGGCCGAGCGCGAGCGCACACCCAAATGCTTCAACGGCAACAAGATGAAGCCCGAGACGCTGGTCAAATGGTTTGCCGGGTTGCGCTCCTGGGCCCTGGACGGGGCTGCCGCGCAACCCGACATCTCCGACACTGGCTGGCGCCGCCTGACGCCAGACGGCATCGCCGACGCTTTTGCCAAAGGGTTCGCAGCCGACGTGCCAGATGATTTCGACGCCGTGGGCGCCTTGGCCGAAGACTTGGCGCGAATGGTCCCGCTGGCGCACGTATTGTACCGGCATGGCGCCATCACGATTGCGCGCCGCATGGAGGAACTAAAGCGCCGTGCGCGCCAGTTTGGCTTTGCCGACATGCTAGAGCGCTTGAAAAGTGCCTTGCTAGGAGAGAACGGCGCGGCTTTGCGGCAGCGCATCACGGACCAATATCCGGTGGCGATGGTCGACGAATTCCAGGACACGGCGCGCGACCAGTACCAGATCTTCAATGCCTTGTATCGGGTGGCCGACAACGATGCGGCGCACGGCCTGTTTTTGATCGGCGACCCGAAACAGTCGATTTATGGTTTCCGCGGCGCCGACATTTACAGCTATCTGGCCGCGCGCGCCGCCACCGAAGAGCGCCATTATCAACTGCGCACCAATTACCGTTCGACCGCCGCCTTGGTCGATGCCGTCAACCACTTGTTTTTGCACGCCGAAGGAAGCGCTGCCCATGCCGGCTTTGCCGGCGGCGCTTTCCGCTTTCGCAAGGGCGATAGCAACCCCTTGCCGTTCGCCGCGGTGGAGGCGATGGGACGGGCGCAAACGCTGATCAATGCCGACGGCCCGGTTGCGGCATTGACGGTGGCCTGCAGCAGCGTGGCCGCCATGACGGCCGAAGGCTACCGCGAGTTCTTTGCGCACCACTGCGCCGAGCATATCGTCGCTTTGCTAAATGACCGAGAGGCCGGATTTGACGGCGAGGACGGTTTCGTCCGTTTGCAGCCGGCCGACATCGCCGTGCTGGTGCGCGACCGCCTGGAAGCGGCGGCGGTGCGCAAGGCGCTGCAAAAGCGCAAGGTGGCGAGCGTGTATTTATCCGACAAGGAATCGGTTATCGACAGCGACGAAGCGGCCGATATCTTGCGCTGGCTCAAGGCGCTGGCCAATCCGCTGGATGGCGCCTTGGCGCGGGCAGCGTTTGCGACGCCCACCATCGGCATGGCGCTAGCCGAGCTGGCGCAACTCTCGTCGGATGAAATGGAATGGGAAAAGCGCGTTGAGCAGCTCAAGAGTTTGCACCGCGTATGGCAGCGTCAAGGCGTGCTGGCCATGCTGCGCCGCTTCATCCACGAGCTGAACTTGCCGGCGCTCCTGCTGCAAGAGGCGGGCGGCGAGCGCTGTCTGACCAATTTGTTGCATTTGGCCGAGCTGCTGCAAGCGGCCAGCCGTCAGCTCCATGGCGAGCAAGCGTTGATCCGCTGGCTGGCCGAGCAGATCGCCGGCGCCGGCGAGGGCGGCGATGAGCGCGTGCTGCGTCTCGAGAGTGACGCCGAGCTGGTCAAAGTGGCGACCGTACACAAGTCGAAGGGACTCGAATACCCGCTCGTGTACCTGCCGTTTGCGGTCACAGCGCGCAAGCTTGGGCGGCGTAACCGCAGCTTCGTCGAATTTACCGATGACGCCGGCATTCCTCAGATCGACTTGGCATTGTCCGACAGCGCGCTGGCCATGGCGGAGGCGGCGCGCATAGAAGAGGATTTGCGCCTGCTGTACGTGGCGCTCACCCGGGCCCGTCACTTTCTGTGGCTGGGGGTGGCGGCGCTGGCCGGCCGCAAGACCGGTGAAAACACCTTGCACGAATCAGCGCTCGGCTATTTATTGAGCGGCGGCGAGCCCATTACGCAAGATGAATTGGCGCCGCGCTGGGCTCGATTGCGCGCCAATTGCAGCGCGATCGACATCGGCAGCCTGGCGCCGCCGCAGCGCGTGACGCTGCAAAATCGCCTCTTGCAGTACCCGCCGCTGCAAGAGGCGGCCCTGTTTTCAGGCCACTTTGAGCGCGATTGGGCGGTCGGCAGCTTCACCTCATTGACGCGGCCGGCCGGCCCGGCGCCGGCCAGCCGCGCTCCCCTGCGGGCGCAGGAGGAAACCTTGCTCGAGGACGGCGATGAGCAAGTTCCGGCGCGTACGGAGAGCGCGCCATGGCACCGTTTTCCGCGCGGTGCGGTACCGGGGAATTTCCTGCATGAGCAGCTGGAATGGATGGGCAGCGAGGGTTTTTCGATCGTCGATGAGGCCAATTTCGAGAGCCGTCTGGGCACGCGCTGCGAGCGCGCAGGATGGGGCCATCGGAGCGAGGATACGCTCGCTTGGTTGCGCCTCGTTGCGACCACGCCGTTACCCTTGTTGGGGACCTCCTTGGCCGGGATCGAAGCGGTGCTGCCGGAGATGGAATTCTGGTTCCCCAGCGAACGCCTGAGCACGGCCCCGCTCGACGCTTTGTGTACCCGTTACCTGCTGGGCGAGACGGCGCGCCCGGCGCTGCCAAGGCGTCAACTGCACGGCATGCTGAAAGGCTTCGCCGATTTGGTGTTTGAGCACGAAGGGCGGTATTGGGTGCTCGACTATAAATCGAATTCGCTGGGCGCGGGCGATGCCGCTTATCACAAACAGGCGCTAGAACTTGGCATGGCCGCGCATCGCTACGACATTCAGGGCGCGCTCTACATGCTGGCCCTGCATCGCCTGTTGCAGGCCCGCTTGGGCGCGCACTATGATCCGCGGCGTCAGCTTGGGGGCGCCATTTTTCTGTTTTTGCGCGGCATCGCCAATCCGGGGACGCGCGGCTGCTATTGGCTAGAAGCGCATCCCGCATTGCTCGATGGCTTAGACTTATTATTGCAAGAGGCGGCAGACCTGGACAACCAAGATGACGACTGACGCGTGTACAACAACGCTGTTACAGCACATCGACAGCCTGGCCGAGGCCGGCCAGTTGCGGCGCCTGAGCGGGGCGTTCGCCCGTTTCATCGGTTCCATCGGTCGCTCTGGCGCGCCGCTAGCGCTCGCTTGCGTGGCGCTCTGCGAGCTGGAAGGGCGGGGCCACAGCTGTTTGTTGCTAGGCGAATTGGTGGCCGATCCCTGTCTTCTGATGGGCTGGGCCGATACGGAGTGGGACGCTTTGCATGGCGCCGCGGGCAGTCTGCCAGACAGCGTGATGGCGTGGCGCGCCTTATTGTCGAAGTCGGAACAGGTATGGCAAGTCGGTGACCTTGATTTCCAGCAGCCGCTGGTGCTCGATGGTGAGCGCTTGTACCTGCGCCGCTACTGGCGCGACGAGACGCAAGTTGCCAAGAGCATCGGCGCGCGCGCCCAAACGATACGCCTGCCGAACATGGCACGGGTGCGGCACTGGCTCGATCTCTTGTTCCCAGAAGAGCCTGCCAACGGCGCGCCGGACTGGCAGAAAATCGCCTGCGCTGTCGCGCTGCGCGCCCACGTCACGATCATCACCGGCGGCCCCGGCACCGGCAAGACGTATACCGTGGCGAGCCTGTTGACGCTGTTGTTGGCAACGGCAGACGACCCGGCCCGGCTGCGCATCGCCTTAGCCGCCCCGACCGGCAAGGCGGCTGCCCGTTTGAAGCAGTCGATCGACGACGCGCTCGCCAGCTTGGCCGAAAAAGTGGGCAGCGATCTGGCGCTGGGCGAACTGACCGCGCGCATGGGCGCCGCGCAAACCTTGCACCGCCTGCTCGGGGCGCGCCCCGATACGCGCGCATTTGCGCATCACGCCGGCAACCCGCTCGACATCGATGTCTTAATCGTCGATGAAGCATCGATGGTGCATCTGGAGATGATGGCGTCCTTGCTCGACGCCTTGCCGCCTCAAGCGATCCTGATTTTGCTGGGCGACAAGGACCAGCTGGCGTCGGTCGAAGCGGGCGCCGTGCTGGGCGATCTTTGCCACAATGCGCAGGCGGGCGGCTTTTCGGCCGCCACCTTGGCCTATGTCCGGGCAGCTAGCGGGCACAGTATCCCGCCGGCTTATTGGGGCAGCGCGGGGCCGCTGGCCCAGCAAACGGTCATGCTGCGTCAAAGCCGCCGTTTCAGCGGGCCGATTGGCGCCTTGGCGCAAGCCGTCAATACGGGTTTGGCGAGCCAAGTGCAAGATTGCCTGCGTGCCGACAGCGCCGGAGCGGTGACTTGGATCGCGTCGGCGCAACCAGCCGATCTATTGCAACTGGCCTTGCATGGACGCCCTGGTGCCGGCGGCGGTTACCAGCATTATCTAAAACTGGTGCGGGACGGCGCTGCTGGACCCCACCATGAAGCGTGGGTGCGCGCGGTCCTACGCAGCTTTGAAGCGTTCCGCATCCTGTGCGCGGTGCGCAGCGGCGCGTGGGGCGTTTGCGGTCTGAACGGCGCTATCGAGCAGGCGCTCGAACGTCAAGGCTTGATCAGGCGCAGCGAGTGGTATGTCGGGCGTCCTGTCATGGTCACGCGCAATGACTACGACTTGCGCGTCTACAACGGCGACATCGGACTGACCTTACGCGACCCGGCACGTCCCGCCTCATTGCGGGTCTACTTTTTGGAGGGAGAAGCCGTGCGCAGCGTGCTCGCGACCCGGCTGCGCCATGTCGAGACGGCGTTTGCGATGACGGTGCATAAAGCGCAAGGCTCCGAATTTAGGCACACCGTGCTCGTGCTGCCAAGCGAGAGCGCTCCGACCTTGGCGCGCGAACTGATCTACACCGGCATCACCAGGGCGCGCGAGTTTTTCACGCTGGTCGCGCCCGCGCCGGCGCTGCTTCTGGAGGCGGTCGCGCGCAGCACGCGGCGCGCCAGCGGCTTACGCGGCTTGTTGGACTAGGCTGCCGGCAGGCGCGGACTCCTTGGAAATTACAGGGCGGCGCGGCGGTGGCGGCTTGCCAGGTGGAAGAGGTGGCGTTTGTGGTGTGTCGCTGCCACTTGGATGGGCGGCTCGCCCTCGTTGCCGGCGATGAAGCGGCGGATGTTAAGGGCGTCGAGCACGCGCGCCGAGCTGGCTTTGGCATTTAACAAAATCAAGGTGGCATTGGTGCCGGCCGACTTGATGCGCATGATCAGGCAGCGTCCCGCCTCTTCCGTGTACCCCGTCTTGGACAGGCCGATGTCCCAGCCTTTGGCCCCGACCAGACGATTGGTATTGTGATATTCGACGGGTCGGCCGTTGATTTTGATCATGTCCTTGGGGGCGGTTGTGATGCGGCGGATGTCCGGATAAGCGGCCGCTGCCGTCGCCATTTTCATGAGGTCGGCCGCGGTCGATTTATTGCTCGGCGACAGGCCGGTCGGATCGTCGAGCACGGTCTGGGTCATGCCCAGCGACTTGATCTTGGCGCTCATGGCGGCGCCGAACGCGGCCCGTCCGCCGGTATAGGTGCGCGCCAGCGAGGCTGCGGCGCGGTTATCCGATGACATCAATGCCAGTTGCAATACATCGCGGCGGCTGATCGTGGCGCCCACCGGCACGCGCGAGGTGCTGTGTTTGAGCATGTCGACGTCAATTTTGTCGATGCTGATCGGCGCGTCCATATCCGGCTTCGAGTCCAGCACGACCATCGCGGTCATCAGCTTGGTCAGGGACGCGATCGGCACCAAGGCGTTGGGATTTTTTTCGAGCAATATCTTGCCGGTGCCGTCTTCGACAACTAGCACCGACATGGAACCGAGCGGCACCGCCGTGGCGGCCGCTGTCGTCAACGTCATGAGGACTATGGCAACAATTTTTTTAATCATGGTATTTTTTCGTGTCGAAGCGTCAATCCAGCGTGCACAGATTCCGTGTGGCTCGATTTATGCCAAGTTCGGACAATAACATTAAACACGATTCAATGTCTACGTGCAAGAAACCAGAAGAGCAGTGCGGCCGGCGCGCACAGCGCCGAACATTGAGCTGCGCGTATAAATGGATGGTCAATGGATGTTGGGCGTTGTGTTCTGGGCCGACGCGCAGCGCGGTGGGACAGAACGACCACTTTTCACGCTTTAACGCTCACGGCCAAAGTTCTTGCGTCGTTGTAGCGGGGATGGCGGCTCCAGGACTTTGACGTTTTTCGCGCCAGCGGTTTCGCTGGCGCCGCCCGTTCGGGCGCGTGCCCATCAAAAGCCCGAGCATGTTCCGATCGCGTGCGAGGGTCTTGGCCACGACCCGCACTTCGCACAACGTGGCCTAGATCGTCCCGGTGAAGGCCCAATTTTCCACCCAAAAAGAGAAGCGACGCCTCGTCAACAGGGCGCCGTGGCATCGGCGCCACGCGATTTGGTGTAACAAGTCTTTCATAATTCCAACAATACGCTATAGTAAACTTCTCAATTTCATGAGCTCACTATGGCATCGCGCAGACATTTTTTACAGCATGGTTTAGGGGTGGCGGCACTGGGTGTCATGTCCAGTCCACTGATCGGTTGCGCGAGCAGCACTGTCGTCTCTAGCCCGCCGGTAAGCAGTTTCGGGACGGTGCCGGCGACCAAGTCGCTCATGACCCGGGCCCCGGGGGAACCGCCGCCCGATATTTTCGACGCCCAGGCGCTGGACCTGGAATTCTGGCTCAAACCGCGCGTGCTGGAAGTGACGCGGCCGGCGAGCGGCGAGCGCGCCAAGTTACTGTATTGGAAAGACGGCGACATCGTCGATGCCGCTTATCAGGAGTTGTGCCATTTGTTGCGCGACGTGAACGGCAAGCAAACGGCGGCGATCGATCCCAAACTGTTCGAGACGCTGTGGGCCACCCAGGCCTTTGTCGCCCGTTACGGCATCGACAATCCCTTGGAAATCCTGTCCGGTTACCGGACGGCGTTATCGAACAGGAAGTTGATCGAAGCGGGCGTACCAGCGGCGCGCCAGTCACTGCACATCGAAGGGCGTGCGGCCGATATCCGCATCGCCAACCTAAACGAGGAAGTGCTTGGCACTCTGGTGCGCAGCTTCCGCCAGGGCGGCGTCGGCTATTATTACCGCGCCGGCGTCAGGGGTGGCTGGATTCATGCCGATACGGGCTTAAAGCGCACCTGGAAGGGTTAGGTCGTACGAACAAGATGCCGGCGTCGCCGCGCATCGTCGTCACCCGTGAGCGCAAGGCCGCGGATTCGCCTTTAAGAAAAAGAATTGGACGATGCGCGGCGCACTAGACAATCCACTCGATGCATCGCCTGCAAATCCGCGCTTCCGGCCACGCGCATGGGACCATTTGGAAACCCCTTACGACGTCGAGCTGTGGATCGAGGAACATAACCGCAGCTTGCAGGAACATATTCGGCCCTCCGAAAGCGGCTACGGCATCTGCTTTTGCCTTGCCGAAGGCGGTGACATTTTCATGCAAACGAGCGCTGATGGCGCCGTGATCCTCGACCTCACCGCCGAGGCTGAATGGGTCGCACCCCTGATTTCAGCAGCCGCCCAGGTCGCGCCTTCCCCGTCGGCGACGTGGGTTTTGCCCGATGATAAATTGATTCAACTGGTGTTGGGCTTGAGCAGCCTGATCGCGACCTCGACACTGGTGGTGGGCCACCAATTCGGCGTCGGGCACAGGCGGTCGGCGCCAACGCGCCATGGTTGAATTTTAGGTTGATTTGCCGGTGCGCACTGTGCCGCCATCCGCGGCCCCTTTTTTTCGCATCAAGGCTTGCGCTTCGCTCCGCAGCCCCTGCTCCAATTTCCCAACCATTCCGCCACCCAATGGGCGCTACGCTGGCGCCGGCGCGGTGCGCCGGCCATTAACCGGGCGCTAGGAAAAATGCCCCCCGGCGCCCGCCGCGCCTGCCGTTACATGTTCGGATAGTTGGGGCCGCCGCCCCCTTCCGGCGTGACCCAGACGATATTTTGGGTTGGATCCTTGATGTCACACGTTTTGCAATGCACGCAATTTTGCGCATTGATTTGCAAGCGCTCGGCGCCGCTTTCAGTCTTGACGAACTCGTATACGCCGGCCGGACAGTAACGCGCCTCCGGCCCCGCATAAGTGGCAAGATTGACGTCCACCGGCACGCTCGGGTTTTTCAGGGTCAAGTGAATCGGCTGATCTTCCGCGTGGTTGGTGTTGGAAATGAAGACCGATGACATCCTGTCAAAAGTGAGCTTGCCATCCGGCTTGGGATACACGATTTCCTGGCACACTGCGGCTGGCTTGAGGCACTCATGGTCGGCGTGGGTATGATGCAAAGTCCAGGGCGCCTTGCCGCGGAACACGATCTGGTCGATCCCCGTCATGACACTGCCCAGATACAAGCCGCGCGACAACCAGGGCTTGACATTGCGCCCGATGTGCAGCTCTTCATGCAGCCACGAGGCCTCGAACGCGGCGGGAAAGGCGTCGAGCTCGTCGTGCTGGCGTTGTGTGGCAATGGCCTCGAAGGCGGCGCTGGCGGCCAGCATGCCGGTCTTGATCGCCGCGTGGCTGCCCTTGATGCGGCTCATATTCAGAAAACCGGCGTCGCACCCAATTAGCGCGCCGCCTGGAAACACCAACTTCGGCAGCGATTGCAAGCCGCCGGCCGTGATGGCGCGCGCGCCGTAGGAAAGGCGCTTGCCTCCTTCGAAAAAAGTGCGGATTTCGGGGTGCGTCTTGTAGCGTTGGAATTCTTCGTAGGGCGATAGGTAGGGGTTAGCATAGTTTAAGCCGATCACATAGCCGACCATCACCTGGTTGTTTTCCAAGTGATACATGAAGGAGCCGCCATAAGTCTTGCTGTCGAGGGGCCAGCCGGTGGTGTGGATGGCGAGACCGCTCTGGTGTTGGGATGGGTCGAATTCCCACAGCTCCTTAATGCCGATGCCATACGATTGCGGATCACGGCCCTTATTAAGGTCATATTTCACCATCAACTGCTTGCCCAGGTGGCCGCGCGAGCCTTCCGCGAACAGCGTGTATTTGGCGTGCAATTCCATGCCGAGCTGGAAGGCCGGGCCAGGCTGGCCATCACGGCCGACGCCCATGTTGCCGGTGGCTACGCCTTTCACCGAGTCATCGTCGTTGTACAAGATTTCGGCAGCGGGGAAGCCGGGGAAAATCTCGACCCCGAGCGCTTCGGCTTGCTGACCGAGCCAGCGCACAAGGTTAGCTAGCGAAATGATGTAGTTGCCGTGATTTTCAAAGCAGGCCGGCAGCAGAAAGCCCGGAGTGCGGATGGCCTTGCTTTCGGTCAGAAACAGGATGCGGTCTTCTGTCACGGCCGTGTTGAGCGGCGCGCCCAGTTCCTTCCAGTTCGGGATCAGTTCGGTCAAAGCCCGTGGATCCATGATGGCGCCCGACAGGATGTGGGCACCCAGCTCGCCGCCTTTTTCCAAGACGCAAACGGACACTTCACAGCCCTTCTCGGCCGCCATCTGTTTTAGTTTGATCGCGGCAGACAAGCCTGCCGGGCCGCCACCGACAACGACGACGTCGTACGCCATCGTATCGCGTGGGCCGTATTGTTCAACAAAATTATTGGGCTGTGTCATGGTCTCATCATGAAAATTAAAAATCTAAGCACGAGTGTGCTACTTTTTTGCGAATTGCAATTTTGCTGCCATTTTGCGTGACATTTTTAGACACCGCAATCTAATCCTGATATTTTATGTAATGATGGCGTCTACACTGAGGCCGGCGCGCACTCGGATGGCGCAGGCAGGAGACCATCGGCGCATGGACCAACACAACACAAAACAGGGGGTAAGTCGTGGGCATTGAAGTTAACTTTGAGGGCAAAATCGCCCTCATTACCGGTGCATCTAGCGGTCTGGGTGCTCGCTTCGCAAAAGTGCTGGCCCAAGCCGGCGCGCAAGTGGTGCTGGCGTCGCGCCGCATCGAGCGCTTGAAGGAATTGCGTGCCGAGATCGAAGCCGATGGCGGCGCCGCTCACGTGGTCCCCCTCGACGTGACCGATTTTGCCAGCATCAAGTCGGCGATTGCCCACGCCGAGACGGAAGCGGGCCCAATCGACATCCTGGTAAACAATTCCGGCGTGTCCACCACCCAGCGTCTGGTCGATGTCACGCCGGAAGATTACGCCTTCATGATGGACACCAACCTGCGCGGTTCTTTTTTCGTGGCCCAGCAAACGGCCAAACGCATGATCGCACGCGCCAAGGGCGACCCGAAAAAGCAGCACCGCATCATCAATATCGCCTCCGTGGCAGGTTTACGCGTGCTGCCGCAAATCGGCGTCTATTGCATGAGCAAGGCCGGCGTGGTGCAAATGACCAAGGCCATGGCCGTCGAGTGGGGCAAATACGGTATCAACATCAACGCGATCTGCCCAGGCTATATTTCGACCGAAATCAACGAAGATTATTTCGCCAGCGAGCAGGGCAAAAAGCTGATCGACCTGTTGCCGCGCAAGCGTCCGGGCAAACCGGAAGACCTCGACGGCTTGCTGCTGCTGCTGGCGGGCGACGATTCCCATTTCATCAACGGCGCCATCATTTCGGCCGACGACGGCATGACGGCACTCTGACGGTGGCGTCAACGGGGCAAATGGATTCCCACTAGCTTATGCACCAGTTCCGACGAGGTCGCCGCCGAAAATTTGCGCATCAGTTTGGCGCGGTGCATTTCGACCGTGCGCGGGCTAAGGTCGATCTGACGGGCGATGACCTTGCTGGTCTTGCCTTCCACTAGAAGAGCTGCAATTTCGCGCTCGCGCGGGGTCAGCTCCGCCGTCACGGGGCGTTTTTCGCTGACATCTTCAAACGTCCAGATGCCGGGCCCGAGCGGCTCGTTGGGCAAGAGCGCATGCCCGCTGACGTGGCACCAAAACAATTCACCGGTGGCGCGGCGCATAATACGTTCGTCCGAATAGCGGCCCTTGGCATTCATGATCGGGATAATGCGATCGCCGGTGCGGCGGAATTCTTCCAAGGTCGGATAGAGCACGCGAAAGGATTGGCCGACCAGGTCGCTGCGCCCGTAACCAAACATGCCGGCCAGGCTGTCGTTACAAGATTGGATGATGCGATTTTCCGAGATGCACATGCCGACCGGCGCGCGCAGGAAAATGGTCTCGTAGTCGATCCGGGGCGGTGCGTTCATCGGTGCAAATTTAGTGGTGATGGAGAAAGAATGGTACAGGTAGTTCTACGGTATTGTGCTTTTTGTAAACGTATTTTATGCTCATACCTTGCTCGATAACACATTAGAAGCGAACCAGATTAACAAAAGAAGAGGGACATGTATGAATAAAGTTTATCCTGATGCAGCATCGGCCCTGGCCGGTGTTGTGAAAAATGGTCAAACCATTGCCGTGGGCGGTTTCGGTTTGTGCGGCATTCCCGAGGCCCTGATCGGCGCCTTGCGCGATTCCGGCGTGACCGGCTTGACGGCTATCTCCAACAATGCCGGCGTCGACGGTTTTGGCCTCGGCCAACTCTTAGCCACCCGTCAGATCAAAAAAATGATCGCTTCCTATGTCGGTGAAAACAAGGAATTCGCACGCCAATACCTGGCCGGCGAACTGGAACTTGAATTCACGCCGCAAGGCACGCTGGCTGAAAAGCTGCGCGCCGGCGGCTCCGGCATCCCCGCTTTTTTCACCAAAACGGGCGTCGGCACCATCGTTGCCGAGGGCAAGGAAATCCGCGAATTCGACGGTGAGCAGTACGTGATGGAGCGCAGTTTGATGGCCGACGTGGCGCTGGTAAAAGCATATAAGGCGGACCGCGCCGGCAATCTGGTGTATCGCAAGACGGCGCGCAATTTCAATCCTAACGTGGCCATGGCGGGCAAGATCACCATCGTCGAAGTGGAAAAGCTGGTGGAAATAGGCGAAATCGATCCTGACGAAGTGCATACGCCGAGCATCTTCGTGCACCGCATTGTCGTCAATGCGCACCCGGAAAAACGCATTGAGCAGCGCACCGTGCGCACCAAATGAGGCTTTGGCCCGACAACCAGACAATACGGAGATTATGATGGCATGGACTCGTGATGAAATGGCCGCACGCGCGGCGCAAGAACTGCAAGACGGCTTTTATGTGAATCTGGGCATTGGTTTGCCGACCCTGGTGGCGAACTACGTGCCCGACAATATGGAAGTTTTCTTGCAATCGGAAAACGGTTTACTTGGCATCGGCCCGTTCCCGACCGACGAGGAAGTCGATCCGGACCTGATCAACGCCGGCAAGCAAACCGTGACGGCGCTGCCGGGCTCGGCGTACTTTAGCTCGGCCGACTCGTTTGGCATGATCCGCGGCGGCAAGATCAATCTGGCGATCCTAGGCGCGATGCAAGTGTCGGGAAAGGGCGATTTAGCCAATTGGATGATCCCCGGCAAGATGGTCAAAGGCATGGGCGGCGCCATGGATCTGGTGGCCGGCGTCAAGCGCGTGGTGGTGCTGATGGAACATGTCGCCACGGCCAAGGATGGCAGCACCGCGCACAAGCTGCTCGAGCACTGTGATTTGCCGCTGACGGGAGTTGGCGTGGTTGACCTCATCATCACTGACATGGGCGTGATCGAAGTCACGCCCAATGGCTTGAAGGCGATGGAACTGGCGCCCGGCGTGAGCAAGGAAGAGATGGTTGCTGCGACCGGTGCCAAACTCGACGTTAGCGCAGTCTAGGCCACGCCCGCGACAGACAAAACGGCAGCGGAAATTCCCCTGCCGTTTTGTCTGTCGCATTACGTCAAGGGAACGAAGCTGCGTTCCCTGTCCCGGCCCACGGTGCGTGGCGTCAATCGGTGGCGTTTTATTTTATCTCTGCGTCCGCCACGGGTTCGATGTAGGCATGTTCGGCCAAGGGATGTGCTAGTTCGTGCTTCAGTTGTTTATGATTGAGTTCCTTTTCCCAATTTGACACCACCACCGTGGCCACGCCATTGCCGATGAAGTTCGTCAAGGCGCGGCATTCGCTCATGAAGCGGTCAATGCCGAGGATCAGCGCCATGCCCGCCACCGGAATGGTCGGCACCACCGCCAAGGTCGCCGCCAGAGTGATAAAGCCGGCTCCGGTGACGCCCGAGGCGCCCTTCGAGGTCAGCATCGCCACCCCGAGGATGGTCAATTGCTGCATCAAAGTCAGGTTGGTATTGGTCGCTTGCGCCACAAACAGCGCGGCCATCGTCATGTAGATGTTGGTGCCGTCGAGGTTAAACGAATAACCGGTCGGCACCACGAGGCCCACCACCGATTTGGCGCACCCCATGCGTTCCAGTTTGGTCATCAAGGAAGGCAGGGCGCTTTCCGACGAGCTCGTGCCGAGCACGATCAGCAATTCTTCCTTGATGTACAAGACAAAGCGCCAGATCGAAAAACCGGTCATTTTCGCGATGGCCCCGAGCACGCCGAAGATGAACAGGAAGCAAGTCAGGTAAAACGAGCCCATCAACTTGGCCAAAGGCAGCAACGAAGCGAGGCCGTACTTGCCGATGGTGAAGGCCATCGCCCCGAAGGCCCCGATCGGGGCCGCCTTCATGATGATACCGACGATGCCGAAAATGGCCAGCGCCAAGTCGTCGATCAGCTTATGCACGCCGCGCCCTTTTTCGCCGAGCAAGGATAGCGCGAAGCCGAACAGCACGGAAATGAGCAGCACCTGCAAGATATCGCCCTTGGCAAACGCATCGGCGACGGTGGTCGGGATGATATTCATCAAGAACTCGACGGTGGTCGGAGTCTTGGCCGTCGTGAAGGCGGCGATGGACTTGGTGTCGAGCGTGGCCAAATTGGCGTTAAAGCCATCACCCGGTCGCAGCACATTGACGACGATGAGGCCGATGGCCAGGGCAAAAGTCGACACGATTTCAAAATACAGCAGCGCCTTGCCGCCGACGCGGCCGATTTTTTTGATGTCTTGCATGCCGGCGATGCCGGAGACGACGGTGCAAAAAATCACCGGCGCGATAATCATCTTGATCAGTTTGATAAAGGAGTCGCCCAGCGGTTTCATGGCGACGCCATCGCTTGGGTAAAATACGCCCAGCAGTACGCCGCACGCGATCGCGAACAGTACCTGCACGTACAGAATTTTATAAAATGGTTTTTTCATTTTGGAAACCTTCGCTTGTCAGTGCGCCATTCTTGCCGATTTTTGCGAAAGATTCAACTGTGGATAACCGCAAGGTCGCGCCCAGGAAGGCGGCGTGGCAGAATGCGGTTCGGCTGCGCGACGTGCCCGGCCTCGGCGGCGCTGGCATTTCCACCAGCGCCGTTGGGCATGGCGGCGGGGTGCGTTAGGATGTTTGGCGCTAGGCCCGGTAAGAATGTAATATAGGATCCTCATCCGGACGTGGACGGTAATTGACGAATTCGACTCTGACAAGACTCTGACAAGGAAACGGCATGATCGAAGCGAAAATAAAATTCGTGCAATGCATCTCCGGCGCCGGCTTGCACCGCATGGCGTACAAGGAATGGGGCGACCCGGATAATCCGGATGTGCTGGTGTGCGTGCACGGCGTCACCCGCGTGGCCGACGATTTCGACAATTTGGCGCGCGCGCTGGCCGGCTCGTACCGCGTGGTTTGCCCCGATATCGCCGGGCGCGGCCGTTCCGATTGGCTGCGCGATCCCCGCTTGTATCAGATACCGCAATATATCAGCGACATGGTTACCTTGCTCGCGCGCGTGCTGGCCAATGGCGAACGGCAAAGCGTGGCGTGGTTAGGCACCTCGATGGGCGGCCTGATCGGGATGGGGCTGGCCTCGTTGCCAAACAGCCCGGTGAGCCGGCTGATCTTGAACGATATAGGCCCGACCATGGACCCCGCGGCGCTGCAGCGTATCGGTGACTACATCGCTCAGGACGTGCGTTTCCCCAGCTTCGAGGCAGGGGCCAAATTCATCCGCGATGTCTCTCTGTCGTTTGGCGAGCACACGGAGGCCGAGTGGCTCAAATTGGCCCGCGACGTCTTGCGTGAGACGCCCGACGGACAGTGGATCCGCCACTACGATATGGGCCTGGCGTTCGCATTTCGCAGCGCCACGGCGCAATCCGTGCAAGCTGACGAGGCCTTGTTGTGGGCCGCCTATGATGCCATCAAGTGCCCGACCTTGCTGGTGCGCGGACTCGACTCGGACTTGCTCTCGCGCGCCACGGCCGAGGCCATGACGGGGCGCGGCCCCAAGGCGCAACTGGTGGAAGTGCCCGAGGTCGGTCACGCGCCGACCTTTACGCACGCTGACCAAATCGCGATCGTCAAGCAATTTTTGCTGGATAATTAAAAATAGCGAAGCGGGCCGCCGGAACTGACGCGGCAAGCTGCAACCCGAAACGATTTTTGAGAAGATGGCATGGAAATTAAACGACTGCACGTGGGCCAACGCTTGTCCGAAGTGGCAATTTACAACAATACCGTGTATCTGGCAGGCCAGATCGCGAGCGACACGGGGCAAGACATCAACGGCCAGACGCGCGAAGTGTTAGGTCACATTGACCGCCTGTTAGCCGAGGCTGGCAGCGACAAGACCTGCATCCTGAGCTGCCAGATCTTCCTTGCCGACATGAACGATTTTGCCGCCATGAACGATGTTTGGGGCGCATGGACCGCGTCCGGCCACACCCCGCCGCGCACCACCGTGCAAGCGCAACTGGCGAATCCGGCTTGCCTGGTCGAAATCGTCGTCACCGCTGCCGAGCGTTAGGGGCCATCATGGTTTCCATCGCCGTACCCAGCGGCGCCACCGCGGATCAGCTGGTGCAAGGCTTGAGCGGGGAAGACAGTACCCGCGTCCTGGCCGCCCTCGCTTACGCCAGTTCCGCCTACGCCGACCAGCTCAACGCCAGCGGCCAGTCGGCCTTTGATTTTTCGGTCGGCGTGGCCACGACCTTAGCCTTCCTGCGCAGCGATGCCGAGACCCGCATCGCCGGCTTGATGTTCGAGCTAACGCTGCTTGACCCGGCGCAAGCGCCATTGATCGAGCCGCGCTTTGGCAAGCAGGTATGCGATTTGGTCACGGGGGTGCGCCAGCTGATCCGGCTGCGCGCCCTAACGCAGGGGCAGCAAGTGCAGGGCGGCCGCGGCAAGAATGCTGCTCAGCTGGCCGTAGCGCAGGTGGAAACGTTGCGCAAAATGCTGTTGGCGATGGCCAGCGACATGCGCGTAGTGCTGGTGCGCCTGGCATCTTGCGTGACGACGCTGCGTTATTTCGTCGACCAAAAGCTGTTTAATGACGCGACCCGCGCCTACGGCAAGGAAACGCTCGACTTGTACGCGCCTTTGGCGAACCGGCTTGGGATCTGGCAACTGAAATGGGAACTGGAAGATCTGTCATTTCGCTTCATCGAGCCGGAGGCATATAAGCGCATCGCCAAGATGCTCGAAGAAAAGAGGATGTTGCGCGAAGGTTTTGTGTCGTCGGCGATCTTGCGCCTGCAGAGCGAACTGGCCAGCGCCGGCATCCAGGCCGAGGTGTTCGGACGCCCGAAACACATCTACAGCATCTGGAACAAGATGCGCGGCAAGGAGCTCGAATTTACCGACTTGCACGATGTGCGCGCCTTCCGCGTGATCGTGGCCGACGTCAGGACCTGCTACACGGTGTTGGGGGTGGTGCACAACATCTGGACCCCGATCCCGAAGGAGTTTGATGATTATATATCGCGCCCGAAGCCCAACGGTTACCAGTCGCTGCACACGGTCGTCATGGCCGACGACGGGCGCGCGCTCGAAGTGCAGATTCGCACCAAGGAGATGCACAACTTCGCCGAATACGGCGTGGCGGCGCATTGGCGTTACAAGGAAGAGGGCGGTTCCAACTTCGCGGGCCAGAAATACGACGAAAAAATCGCCTGGTTGCGCCAGCTGCTGGCGTGGAAGTCGGACGTGGCCGATGCTGTTGTCGGGCACGAGCAAATCCAGCGCGAGTGGGTCGAAAAGCTGCAATCGGCGACTCTCGACGATCGCATTTTCGTGCTCACGCCGCAAGCGCGCGTGCTCGAGTTGCCCGTGGGCGCGACCCCGATCGACTTCGCCTATCACCTGCATAGCGACGTCGGCCACCGCTGCCGCGGGGCGCGCGTGGACGGCGTCATGGTGCCCCTCAACACGCCCCTGAAAAACGGTCAGACTTGCGAAATCATCACGGCCAAAGGCGCGCCCGGCACGGCCGGGCCGTCGCGCGATTGGCTCAGCCCGGGCTACACCGTTAGCACCCGCACTCGCTCCAAGGTGCGGGCCTGGTTCCATGCGATCGATATCCAGGAAACGCTGGCGCACGGACGAGCTTTGGTCGAAAAATCGCTGCAGCGCGAGGGCAAGACGGCCGTTAACTTGGAGGCGCTGGCGCAAAAACTCGGTTTTTCCAAAGTAGACGAGCTGTTCCTGGCCGTTGGCAAGGAAGAATTTAGCCTGCGCCATGTTGAACATGCCTTGCACGACAGCGTCGAAGTGGCCGAAGCAGAAGATGCTGTGGTGCTGGGCAAAAGCCGCGCATCGAGCGTTGATAAGGGCGCCAAGTCCGGTGTGCTGGTGGTCGGCACCGAAGGCCTGATGACGATTCTGGCCAAGTGCTGCAAACCGGCGCCGCCCGACGCCATCGTCGGCTTTGTCACGCGTGGCAAGGGCGTCTCCATCCATCGCGCCACTTGCAAGAACTTTGCCGAAATGCGCATTAAGGCGCCCGAGCGCGTGATCGTCACTGAGTGGGGCAGCTCCGCTTTGAGCACCGTGTACCCGGTCGATATTTTTATCCTTGCGGGCGATCGTCAAGGTTTGCTGCGGGATATTTCGGAGATCTTTTCGCGCGAAAAAATCAATGTCGTCGGCGTCAAAACGCAAAGTGTGAAAGGGCAGGCGCGCATGACATTCACGGCCGAAATTGGCTCGACGGCGCAGTTGCTAAAAGCCTTGGGTGAGATCGGCGAAGTGAAAGGCGTGATGGGCGCCCGACGTCAATGAGGGTCGGGTTTTGGTCGCGGCGGCGGCGCCGGCGGTGGGCTGGCGGCCTTCGGTCAACCTGTTCTTTGGCAAAGTGTTCGGAACGTTTGGAACTTTTCGTATTGCCGGTTCCATTTGGCAAGCCCTCAATTCCAGGCAAACCGATCCCTACCGCACGCCTGCGCGATATTGATGCTCATGCCATGCGTTTTCCAATCTTGGCAACGCATGCAAAAGCATAGGGCAAATGCGTTGACTCGTGCCATGTGGGAAATGACAGGCTGCCTATCGTTGAAGACCGAATCAGCCTGCCGAAAATAGACGTTGTTCGCATGAAAGGAAACCGCGCGCCGCCGCCAACGGATCGCATAGTCGATTCCGGATCGGATGTTGAGCGAGCACAAAGCCGGCGCACGCGGAAAGGAGCCGGCCTTCGACAAGACTTCGTTTGGTCCGGATTTTATTCTGGCATCGTTGCAGCGCGTTTTCCATGCGCTGGCGCGGGAATCGGGCCTGGTAAATCTTGCAAAAAGCCCTTGTCATTGCTTGCTTGACTCTCTATAATGTCTGTCTTCGGGCGGTTAGTTCAGTTGGTTAGAATACTTGGTCGACATCCAAGGGGTCGGGGATTCGAGTTCCTCACCGCCCACCAGAATAAATGCAAGAGAAAGGCAGACCGGTTATGACACCGCGAACGACTACCCGCACCTGGGAGCGACGCTAGTCGGGAATGTTTTCTTTTTTGTGAAAGAGAAAAACGCGGCTAGCCCGCGTTTTTTTTCGTCCGCGTTTTTAATTCCGCTTGCTCGATAAACTGGCGCCAGCGCCGCAATGGAGAATACATGCTTACAATCAGCCTTCCCGATGGTTCAGCGCGGCAGTTCGACGGTCCGACGACGGTAGCGCAGGTCGCGGCCAGCATCGGCGCCGGCTTGGCTAAAGCGGCCCTGGCCGGCAAGGTCGATGGGCGCCTGGTGGATACCTCATTTCTGATCGAGAACGATGCCGCACTGGCCATCGTCACCGAGCGCGATGCCGAAGGCTTGGACCTGATCCGTCACTCGAGTGCGCACTTGCTGGCCTATGCCGTCAAGACCTTGTTCCCGGATGCGCAGGTGACCATCGGACCGGTCATTGAAAATGGCTTTTATTACGATTTCGCCTACAAGCGCCCGTTCACCCCGGACGATTTGATCGCGATCGAAAAGAAAATGGGCGAACTGGCGAAACAAGACGAGCCGGTGACGCGCAAGGTCTTGGCGCGCGACGCCGCGATCGATTATTTCCTGTCGATCGGCGAAGCGTACAAAGCCGAGCTCATCGGTTCGATTCCCGCTGACCAGGAAGTGTCGCTCTATACGCAAGGCAAGTTCACGGACTTGTGTCGCGGTCCGCACGTGCCCTCGACCGGCAAGCTGAAGGTGTTCAAGCTGATGAAGCTGGCGGGCGCCTATTGGCGTGGCGATTCCAAAAACGAGATGCTGCAGCGCATCTACGGCACCGCCTGGGCCAAAAAGGAAGACCAGGAAGCGTACCTGCACATGCTGGAAGAGGCGGAAAAACGTGACCACCGCAAGCTGGGCCGGCAGCTCGATTTTTTCCACTTCCAGGAGGAAGCGCCGGGCCTCGTCTTCTGGCATCCGAAAGGATGGACCGTCTGGCAGCAAGTCGAACAATACATGCGTGCAGCGTACCAGGCCAACGGCTACTTGGAAGTCAAAGCGCCGCAGATTTTGGACCGTTCGCTGTGGGAAAAAACGGGGCACTGGGACAATTATCGTGAAAACATGTTCGTGACCGAGTCGGAAAATCGCTCCTACGCGCTAAAACCGATGAACTGCCCCGGCCATGTGCAGATTTACAACTCGGGCATGCGCAGCTACCGCGACTTGCCGCTGCGCTACGGCGAGTTCGGCCAGTGTCACCGAAACGAGCCATCGGGTGCCTTGCACGGCATCATGCGCGTGCGCGGCTTTACCCAAGATGACGGCCACATCTTCTGCACGGAGGACCAAATCGAAAGCGAAGTCACCTCCTTCCATCCGCAGGCGATGGCCGTGTATACCGATTTCGGATTTGCCGATATCGACATCAAGCTCGCCTTGCGGCCCGACAGTCGCATTGGCAGCGACGAGGTATGGGACAAGGCGGAAGAGGCGCTGCGCTCGGCGCTGCGCGTGTGCGGCGTCCAGTGGACCGAATTGCCGGGAGAGGGTGCTTTCTATGGTCCGAAGATCGAGTACCACATGAAAGATTGCCTGGGGCGTCCATGGCAGGTCGGTACCATGCAGGTCGATTTTTCGACCCCGGCCCGCCTTGGCGCCGAATATGTGGCCGACGACAATACGCGCAAGGTGCCCGTCATGCTACACCGCGCGATCGTCGGCTCGCTCGAGCGCTTCATCGGCATTTTGATCGAACACTATGCCGGGGCCCTGCCAATGTGGCTGGCGCCGGTACAAATTGCGGTGCTCAATATTTCCGAAGCGCAAAACGAGTACGCACAAAATTTGACGGCACAGCTGAAGAAATTGGGCTTTCGTGTGCACGCTGATTTGCGTAACGAGAAGATTACCTATAAAATACGCGAGCATTCCGTACAAAAACTGCCGTATATCCTCGTGATCGGCGACAAAGAGCGGGACGCCAATACCGTGGCCGTGCGGGCACGGGGCAATATCGACTTGGGCGTGATGTCCGTCGAGGCCCTGGTGGAGCGACTCCAGCATGAAGTCGACAGCAAAGCCTGACGAGGAAACTCGCAGCACGTCCGTTTATAAGATGTTTAAAGGAAACTACAATAGCTACTGACAAGTCGCATCGCATCAATGGCGAAATCACTGCCCCTGAAATGCGTTTATCCGGGGTCGATAACGAGCCGTTCGGTATCGTGAGTTTGGCCGAAGCCTTCCGTCTCGCCGAAGAGGCGAACGTCGACCTGGTGGAGATTGCGCCGACCGCGCAACCGCCTGTGTGCCGTTTGATGGACTATGGCAAATTCAAGTATTCGGAACAAAAGAAGGCTCACGAGGCGAAATTAAAGCAAAAAATCATCCTCGTGAAGGAAGTTAAATTCCGGCCGGGCACGGATGACGGTGATTACAATATCAAGTTGCGCAACCTCATCAAGTTTTTGGACGACGGTGACAAAACCAAGATCACGCTGCGCTTCCGCGGCCGTGAAATGGCGCATCAGGATATCGGTTTCCGCATGCTTGAGCGTTTGAAGGCCGACCTCGACCCGTATGGCCAGGTTGAGCAGTTTCCGAAGATGGAAGGGCGCCAGATGATCATGGTTCTGTCGCCGAAGAAGAAAAAGTAATACTGTGGGCCGTTCCAGTGCTGCGCCGGTTTTGGTGCGCAAGGCGGCCCCGGGTACCTAATTTGGATGGACCGTCCAGCGATGGCTGGTTCATGCAAACTGCAGCAGACTCGCCTTTGCTGCAACAACTAGTGAAAGCAGGCATCTAAGAGTAACGTTTCGTTGCCACCTGCAATCCTGTTAAAAATGGAGCTGTCCGCACAAGGACAGAGTGCTATGCCTAAGATGAAGACCAAAAGCTCTGCGAAAAAACGTTTTCGCGTGCGTCCAGGTGGAACCGTTAAATGTGGCCATGCGTTCAAACGCCACATCTTGACCAAGAAATCCACCAAAGTAAAACGCCAGTTGCGCGGTATCACGAACGTGAATGCGGCTGACGTTAAGTCTGTCATTCGCATGATGCCGACTGCTTAATCTCACACTCAATATAAGGAGTTACTATGCCTAGAGTAAAACGTGGGGTTACAGCTCGTGCCCGTCATAAGAAAATTCTTGATCAAGCTAAAGGCTACCGTGGTCGCCGCAGCAAGGTTTTCCGCGTTGCCAAGCAGGCCGTCATGCGTGCCGGCCAATACGCTTACCGCGATCGCCGTAACAAGAAGCGTGTCTTTCGCGCTTTGTGGATCACCCGTATCAATGCGGCATCCCGTTCGCATGGCCTAACTTACAGCGTGTTCATGAACGGTTTGAAAAAAGCTTCGATCGAACTGGACCGTAAGGTTCTGGCCGATATGGCTGTGATGGATAAGCCAGCGTTCGCTGCCATTGTCAATACAGTGAAAGCGACCATCGCCGCCTAAGCGGCCATGGCCAGCGCCGCCGCCGGGTGGCGCAAAAAGAGCGGGGCAGGGGTGCATAACCTTATGCCCCGTTTTTGATTGTTGGGCGATAGGAAAAAAACCGCATGAACTCCCTAGAACAACTCATCGTCTTGGCCCAGGCTGAATTCATCGCCGCCGAAGATGCTGCCGCACTTGAAAATGCAAAAGCCAAATATCTTGGCAAGACTGGTCAGATCACCGAACAAATGAAGGGCCTGGGCAAACTCGCCCCGGATGTGCGCAAGACGCACGGCGCGCTGATCAACGCGGCCAAGGAGAAAATCGAGAAGGCTTTGACGACGCGGCGCGAGGCGCTCGCCGATGCGCAGATGCAAGAGCGCCTGAACGGCGAAGAAATCGATGTTTCATTGCCCGGCCGCGGGCGCGGCACGGGCGGGATTCATCCCGTCATGCGCAGTTGGGAGCGGGTTGAGGAAATCTTCCGCTCCATCGGTTTTGACGTGGCCGATGGCCCTGAAATCGAAACCGACTGGACCAATTTCACCTCCTTGAACAGCCCGGAAAACCATCCGGCCCGCTCCATGCAGGACACGTTTTACATCGACGGCAAAGATACGGACGGCAAACCCTTGCTGCTGCGCACACACACCAGCCCGATGCAAGTGCGCTATGCGCGTACCCATCAGCCACCGATCAAAGTGATCGCGCCGGGCCGAACCTACCGTGTCGACAGCGACGCCACGCATTCGCCCATGTTTCACCAGGTTGAAGGCCTGTGGATCGCCGAAGATATCAGCTTTGCCGACCTGAAGGGCGTCTACCTGAACTTCGTGAAGGCCTTTTTTGAGACCGACGACTTGCAGGTGCGTTTTCGCCCCTCTTATTTCCCGTTTACGGAACCATCGGCCGAGATCGACATCGCGTTTGGCAGCGGCCCGCTCAAGGGGCGTTGGCTGGAAGTGTCCGGCGCCGGCCAGGTGCATCCGGTGGTGGTGAAAAACTTCGGGCTCGACCCGGAAAAATACATCGGTTTCGCCTTCGGCTCCGGCCTCGAACGGCTAACGATGCTGCGTTATGGGATCAACGACCTGCGTTTGTTTTACGAAGGCGACCTGCGTTTTTTAAGACAGTTCAATTAAACACGTCAACCCGGTTCAAAACGGGTTCTACTATTATGCGTTTGAGCGTCAATGTGCTCGCGCTCTTTGACTATGCTTTGCCGCTGAAGGCTTGATTATGCAATTTTCCGAAAACTGGCTCCGTACCATGGTCGATCCGAAGATGACTTCGGATGAATTGGCTCATTTGTTGACGATGTCCGGCCTCGAGGTCGAAGCGGTGGAAGCGGTCGCTCCCCCGTTTTCCAACGTGATAGTCGCTCTCGTGCGCGAGGTCGCGAAACACCCCAACGCCGACCGTCTGAACGTGTGCCGGGTCGACGTCGGCGGCGGCACCATGCTCAATATCGTGTGCGGCGCGCCGAATGTGCGCGCCGGCTTGAAGGTGGCGTGCGCGCTGGCAGGCGCGCTGCTGCCGCCGGGCGCGGACGGCAAGCCATTCGAAATCAAGGTCGGTCAGTTGCGCGGCGTCGAGTCGCAAGGCATGTTGTGCTCAGCGCGCGAACTGAAGATATCGGAAGAAAACGCTGGCTTGATGGAATTGCCGGACGACGCGCCCGTAGGCCAGAATTTTCGCGATTATTACGCGCTCAACGACCTCAAATTCACGATCAAGCTGACGCCGAACAAGGCCGATTGCCTGTCGGTGCTGGGCGTCGCGCGTGAAGTGTCGGCCCTAACTGGCGAGCCGCTGCTGGCGCCGCAATTTCATCCGGTCGCCGCCAACAGCGCCGAAATCTTGCCGGTAAAAATCAGTGCGCCCGACCTGTGCGGGCGCTTTACCGGTCGCGTCATCCGCGGCCTAAATGCCAGGGCCGCCACGCCGGACTGGATCAAGCAGCGCTTAGAGCGCAGCGGCCAGCGTTCGCTCTCCGCCCTGGTCGATATTTCCAATTACGTGATGTTAGAACTGGGCCGCCCGACCCATGTGTTCGATCTTGACAAGGTCCATGGCGGTTTGTTCGTGCGCTGGGGCAAGACGGGAGAATCGCTCAAGCTGTTGAACGGCACCACCGTCGCGCTCGATGAGTGGATCGGCGTCATTGCCGATGAGCGCCAAGTCGAATCCTTAGCCGGCATCATGGGTGGCGATTCCGCCGCCGTCACCTTGGATACTGAGAGCATCTATCTGGAGGCGGCGTTCTGGTGGCCGCACGCGATCCAGGGCCGCGCGCGCCACTTTAACTTTTCGACCGATGCCTCCCATCGTTTCGAACGCGGAGTCGATTTCGCGACGACGGTCGAGCATATTGAACGCATCACCTCCTTGATTATCGAAGTCTGTGGCACCGAGCATACGCAAATTGGCCCGGTCGACGATCAGGCGGTCAATCTGCCCAAGCGCAAGCGCGTGCCTTTGCGCACCGCGCGCGCCCAGAAAGTGATTGGCGTGCCGCTCACCGATGCCCTCATCGCGGACATCTTCCAGCGCCTGGCCTTGCCGTTCGAGCTCGAAGACGGCGTGTTTTTGGTGACGCCACCATCCTACCGTTTCGATATTGAGATCGAGGAAGATCTGATCGAAGAAGTGGCGCGCATGTATGGCTTCGAGAATATTCCCGCCTTGCCGCCGAAGGCGCCCAACAAGATGCAAATCGGGCCGGAAAATATCCGTTCGCTGTTTGCGGTACGGCACCAGCTGGCCCATCAGGATTTCCAGGAAGTGGTCAATTTCAGCTTTGTCGATAACAGCTGGGAACGTGATTTTTCCGGCAACGCCGATCCGATCAAGCTGCAAAACCCGATCTCCAGCCAGATGAGCGTGATGCGCTCGTCTTTGATCGGCGGCTTGGTGGCCAACGTGCGCTACAATCTCAATCGCAAGCTCGGCCGGGTGCGCCTGTTTGAAATGGGCGCCGTCTTTCGCCGCAACGGCGCCGTCGAAGATGGAGCGTTGACCGTGGCCGGTTACGAGCAGCCAAAGCGGGTCGCCGCGATCGCTTACGGTCCGGTCTGTGACGAGCAGTGGGGTGTGCCTTCACGCAATGCGGATTTCTTCGATCTCAAGGCCGACTTGCAAAGTCTGTTCGCGCCGCGCGTGCTGCGCTTCGTAAAAGCGACCCATCCGGCCCTGCATCCGGGCCGTTCGGCCAACATCGAAATCGACGGCAACCTGATCGGCTTCATCGGTGAACTGCATCCGCGCTGGCTGCAAAAATACGAACTGCCGCTGGCCCCCGTCCTGTTCGAAGTTGATGCAGTTGTGTTGCAGCAACGTTCTGTGCCGCAATACCAAGACATCTCGAAGTTCCCCGGCGCCACCCGCGATCTGGCCCTGGTGGTCAAACAAAGTGTCGCGGCGCAAGACTTGCTGGACGCCCTCTTGGCCGAGGCGAAGACCAATTCGCTGGGAAAAATCGTGCAAGCCATTGTTTTGTTTGATGAATATCGTGGAAAGGGCCTGGAAACCGACGAAAAAAGTCTTGCTTTCCGCTTTAGCTTGCAAGATACTCAAACCACGTTGCAAGACGGTGTCGTCGATGCCGTGATGGCGGCGATGGCCGCTGCGGCAAAGCAAAAACATGAGGCCCGCGTGCGTTCGTAAGCGCTAACGTTCGGCTCAACAGGGGGTGCGGCCTAAGGGTCACGCTCATGGCGTGTAAAACAAGGCAGGGGCAGCAAAATTAATAATCACGACGTCGATTCCGCCGTACTCCAATCCGCACTGGATGCAGATTTGCATCGGGCCATGCTGGTAGCTAGAGTGCGCCAGGATGTGGAAAAGGAGTTGCCGACGCTAACCAAGGCGGAACTCGCCGAGCTCTTGTTCGAACAAGTGGGATTGAACAAGCGCGAGGCGAAGGACATGGTCGAGACCTTTTTTGATGAGATACGCAATGCGTTAGAACGTGGGGAAGCCGTTAAGCTGTCCGGATTTGGCAATTTCCAGTTGCGCGACAAGCCGCAAAGGCCGGGGCGCAACCCGAAAACCGGGGAGGAAATTCCCATCACGGCACGCCGTGTGGTGACCTTCCACTCCAGCCAGAAGCTTAAAGGGATGGTGGAAGAAACCAAACCGTTGGCGCGCGCCGCATAAGTGAGGGGTGATGAACGATCGCATCAGTAAGGCCGAGCTGGGCGTCTTGCCTCCGATCCCGGCCAAGCGCTACTTTACGATTGGCGAGGTGAGTGAGCTGTGCGGAGTGAAACCCCATGTGCTACGCTACTGGGAGCAGGAATTTAGCCAGTTAAAGCCGGTCAAACGGGGCGGCAATCGGCGTTATTACCAGCACCACGAGGTCCTGCTGATCCGCCGCATCCGCGACTTGTTGTATGAACAGGGGTTTACCATCAGCGGCGCGCGCAATCGGCTCGACAGCCGCGCTAGCGAGGCTCCGCTCGCGCAACAGGGGCTGGAACGATCTTCTGGCGCCCCGCACGGCCAAGATGCCCTGGTCCGATTCGACGGTAATTTGATCCGCAGCGAACTGCTCGAAATTCTCAATTTATTAAAGTGAGCGGCCTAGAGAACTAGACGTTGCAATTTATAAAAATTTTACCAACGGCCGGTACGGCTGCGCGGCGGTTCCGGTTTTCTTTCCCATGACAGGAAAAATAAGGGAAACCTATGATACGCGTTGCCATTTGTGACGACCATGAAATTGTCCGGGCAGGTTTTAAGCATATCTTTTCGTCTTCAAACGACTTTCGTGTTGTCGCGGAAGCAGGTACGGGGCGCGAAGCGCTCGATATCGCGCGCCGCCAAGTTTGCGACGTGTTGTTGCTCGATATTGCGATGCCCGATCAGAGCGGCATCGACACCTTGCACACCATCCGCCAGGGCCAGCCCGCTTTGCCGGTACTGATCCTGAGCGGCTATCCAGCCCAGCAATATGCGCTTAATTTGTTCAAGATGGGCGCGAACGGCTATCTGAACAAAGAATGCGACGCCGATGAATTGATGATGGCGGTGCGCACCGTGTTCCAGGGGCGCCGCTACGTCAGCGCCACCGTGGGCGAGTTGTTGGCGCAAAGTTTTGACCGCGATCCGAACACGGCCCAGCATACGGATCTGTCGGACCGCGAGTTCCAAGTTTTTTTGCGCTTGGCGCGTGGCGCGACCGTGTCAGAAATCGGTATTGCGTTATCGCTTAGCATTAAAACTGTTAGCACCTACCGTACTCGCATCATGGAAAAGATGGGCTTGCAATCGAATAGCGACCTGACTTATTACGCCATAAAAAATCATCTGCTCGACTAAGTTTTTCCCGTCGCCCGGAGACGTGATTGCCGGTTCGCCCGGCGCCGCAAGCCGGCGCGGATCCAGTTAACAGTTGGCCACTTCCACCAGCATGCGATCAAACTCCGTCTTCGCCACTTTGTAGCACTCGCCGGCATAACGTTCCAAACCGTGGCGATCGAGGACATTGATATTGCCGCGGCGGTACTGGATCAAACCGTCATCTTGCAATTTTCCGGCGGCGGCGGTGATGCTTTCGCGGCGTACGCCGAGCATGACGGAGATGAGTTCCTGCGTCACTTTCAATTCGTTTGAGGGGGAACGATCAAGACGATCTAGCAACCATCGGCACAGCTTTTGCTCGATCGAGCTGTGCCGTGCACTGACCGCGTTTTGCGCCATTTGGGCGAACAAGGCGTTCGTATAGCGCATCAGTAATTGGGGCAAAGTGCCGCCCTGGTTAAACGCATCGCGCATGACCTGGGTCGTCAAGCGGTAACCGTAACCAGCGCTTTGCACCACGGCGCTGCACATGGCACGCTCACCCATGAACAAGGATACGCCGACCACGCCTTCGTGACCGACTACCGCGATCTCGGTGGTAGCGCCATCTTCCATCACATAGAGCAAGGAGACAATGGCCGTGGTCGGAAAATACACGTGCTCGAGTTTCTTGCCGCATTCAAATAATTCTTTGCCAAACGGCATCGGAGCTAGCTCCAAGTGCTCGAACAACGATTCCAGCGCTGCGTGCGGGAGGGCCGCTAGCATTTCATTTTTCTGGGTAGCGTTGACGATGGGATGAGACGCAACGCTAAATTCCCGCGGTACGACGGGCAGAGCATGGGGCCACGAGGGTTTTTGCAGCGTATCTATAAGTTGTGTATTGTTCATATTTTTCCTCGCAGGCAATTAATCAATTGGTCACGGAGAACGGCCTGTTATCCCAGACGGGCCGGGCTAGTCGCCCAGGCGTGCCTTACTTTACAGACCTCGCTCTTAATACTTTAAGAGCTTATGTACGTTACGAACATAAGATTATCGGTCGCCCCCATGTAGGATGAATGCATTGGATTTCGTAAGGTAAATCCTACAAAGGGAGGCTGCCCCATTCAGGCTGCTCTTTGTTTTCTCACCGTAATCTTGCTGGTATCGACGCACGTTGAGAAATGCAGCGCGCTGCCGGGGCGCCCGTTTCTGCGCTAGGACGAAACAGGCCAAAAAGCAGCGAGCTTTCGCACGTAAAAGCGTACCGAAGGTCAAATTGGCTTGCTATTGGAACCAAATAGGATACACTCGGAACCAATAGGGTTCCAATCGGAACCGATAACCATACAAATTTCCAATGAGCATTGCCGATTTTATGTTCGCGCCCAAGCAGCAGAAGCTGCTGACAACGCTGCTATTGCATCCCGATACGACTTATTCGTACAATGAGCTTTTACGCCAATCTGGGGCCGGGCGCGGATCCGGCCAGCGTGAGCTCAATCGACTCATCGAAGCGGGCGTAGCGCGCGATGAACGGGTAAGCAATCTGCGCCAAGTGCGCCTTAATCGTGATTTTCCGCTGTATGATGAGCTGCGCTCGATTTGCATGAAGACGTTCGGACTCAAGGAAAAGTTGCAACAGGCGCTGGCCCCGGTAGCTGCTAGCGTCACACTCGCTTTCGTTTTCGGCTCCGTCGCCAGCGGCGCCGACCATGCCGCCAGCGATATCGATTTGTTGATCGTCAGCGACATCGACGCTCTTGCATTAAACGGCTTGATTGCACCGCTTGAAAGCGCCTTATGTCGCCCGATCCATATTTTGCACTACGGAAATGAAGAATGGGACATGGCGCAAGGCGGCAAATTTGTTAAAAAAATCCTCGATGAAAAAAAATTAATGGTGGTCACCCATGCTTAATCGCCCTGAGGAAATTGAAGCTCTTTTGCGTGCCCACACCTTCAAAGAAGCGGAGCGTGACGAGGATGAATTGCGTCAATATTTGATGGTTGCAACGGGTTTGCTGAAGGATGCAAGGATTGCTAACTTGAGCGCCTACGGCCGCTGCATGCTCGCCTATGACGGACTGCACAGTCTCGCCATCGCGACCTTGCTTCATTTCGGGGTCCGCCCCGGCGACCAGCCCGGTCAGCGCTCGATGGCTTTTCAAAAATTTTGTGATTTGCTGGAAATGGATATTGGCATGCGCAAAATCGTGCTGGATGCGCACGACCGGCGCAACGAAAAAACATATCGGTCGGCCTTGCCGCCATTGACCCACAAAGACGCAGAAGCCGTGCTGTCCGTACTCGATCACGCCTTAGTCAAGGCGGTTGCCGTCATTGTGCCAACCAAGAAAAAGTAAAGGCAGGCCGGGCCCGATCAACCGTTGACAGAGTTTTTGTGCCTCGGCAGGCGCGTCCCAAGCCGCGCTGGGCTGGCGATCTTCTCGCCCTTCCCGGCGTGAAGCCGCAGCGCCGGTCGGGCCGCGCATGCGCCGAGGCTGTGAGGCGTTTTTGCCTTCGTTTCACCGGGGCTTGACGTTGCGCCATGAAGGGCGCCGCCTTGTTCCAAGGGGCGGGAACCGTGCCGGGCCGGCGCAAATGAGTTCACCTCGCCGCCGCTAGAATTGGTAAAATGGAGAGTTTTTTGGGAGGGCCATTATGGTCGCCAATATGGCCAACGATGCACGATTATTACCATCGGATAATACCGATCCTACCACCCCGACTGCCAGCGCCAGAGCCCCGGCCGTGATCGCGCGCGAAGTGGCGCGGCGCCGCACCTTTGGCATCATTTCACATCCGGATGCGGGTAAAACGACGTTGACCGAAAAGCTGCTGCTGTTCTCGGGAGCGATCCAGTTGGCGGGCACGGTCAAGGCGCGTAAGAGCGGCCGTCACGCCACCTCCGACTGGATGGAAATCGAGAAGCAGCGCGGCATTTCTGTGGCGAGTTCGGTGATGCAGTTCGAGCACCGCGACCATGTCATCAACTTGCTCGATACCCCAGGCCACCAGGACTTTTCGGAAGATACCTATCGCGTCTTGACTGCAGTCGACTCGGCCCTGATGGTGATCGATGCGGCGAAAGGGGTGGAAGCGCAGACCATCAAGCTGCTGGCCGTGTGCCGCATGCGCGACACGCCGATCATTACCTTCATGAACAAGATGGACCGTGAAACGCGCGATCCCCTGGAACTGCTTGACGAGCTCGAATCGGTGCTCAAGATTGAGTGCGCGCCCGTGACGTGGCCGATCGGCATGGGCAAAAATTTCCGCGGCGTCTATCACCTGCTGCGAGACGAGATCATGCTGTTCAAGGCCGGCGACGAAAAGGCCGATCAAACTTTTGAGGTCATCAAGGGCATCGACAATCCGCGCCTATCCGAGATGTTTCCCCTCGAAATTGAACAGCTGAAAATGGAAGTGGAGCTAGTGCATGGCGCCTCGCATCCGTTCAACTTGGCGCAATTTCTAGCCGGCGTGCAAACCCCGGTGTTCTTCGGGTCGGCGATTAACAACTTCGGCGTGCGCGAAATTCTAGCCGCCCTAGTTGACTGGGCGCCGGCGCCGCGCGAGCGCGACGCGACCATGCGCCTGGTGGCGCCGTCCGAGCTGCCGTTTTCCGGCTTCGTTTTCAAGATCCAGGCCAATATGGATCCGGCCCACCGCGACCGGATTGCTTTCCTGCGCGTGTGCTCCGGCCGCTTTGAGCGCGGCATGAAGGTCAAACATTTGCGTCTGGGGCGCGAGATCAAGGTGTCGAACGTGGTCACCTTCATGGCGTCCTCGCGTGAGCAGGTGGAGGAGGCGTTCGCGGGCGACATCATCGGCTTACCGAATCACGGCAATATGCAGATCGGCGACAGCTTTTCCGAAGGAGAAATGCTGCAATTTACCGGCATCCCGTATTTCGCGCCTGATTTCTTCCGCTCGGTTCGCATCCGCAATCCGCTCAAAATCAAGCAGTTGCATAAGGGCTTGCAGCAACTGGGCGAGGAGGGCGCAGTGCAGGTCTTTAAGCCGGTGCAGGGCACCGAATTAGTGCTGGGTGCAGTCGGGGTGCTGCAGTTCGAAGTTGTCGCCAGCCGCCTGCTGACCGAGTATGGGGTCGACGCCTTGTTCGAGGGCACCAATATCAGCAGCGCGCGCTGGATCAGCAGTGCCGATAAGCGCGCCTTGCAAGACTTTGAGGAAGCCCTCGGCCACAACGTCGCCTATGATGCGGCCGGCAACATGGCTTACCTCGCCACATCGGGAGTGAACTTGCGCCTGACCGAAGAACGGTGGCCGAAGCTGACCTTCCACGCCACCCGCGAACACGCGGCCAAACTGGCCTAAGCTTGGGCCGGGCGAGGCCGTGGTGAAGCGCGTCGGTCTTGTCGTTCAGGTAACGCTATGTTTCGCATTGGCGGCGGCGCCGAGTTGGCGCAGAGCGTCGCCCCGCCTTGCGGGCGCCGCTCTGCGCTCTGATTAGTCGAGACGGTTGACGATGCTAAAAGACCAGTGTGGCTGTCGCGTTAGCAGGCAGAGTCCGCTTCGCTGCCCCGATCAATTTGCTTCCCTATTTGCCGACCATGAAAGAATCGATGATGCTGCCGGCCCAGCATGCTAGGCCGAGCGTGGCCGCGACCGTCAGCGACGGTCCGTTCGCCGCGGACGCCGCCGACAGCTGCTCGGAGATCGCTAGCGCGTTGAGCGGCAGCGCGCCGCTTGCGACCTGATCTAAGATGATGCTGGCGCGCTCAAGCACCTGGCGGAAGATATAGATGGCAGCGAGCAGTGCGGGCAGCAAAAACAGGCAGCCGCGGGCACCGTGCTTCAGGGTGAAATGCCCGAGCCCGGGAAATATGAGGGCCGAGATCAGGGCGGCTTTGATTGCAGGTTTCATCAACTGATAGCCTTGTTTGTCATGCCTTGCATGATACCGCACGGCATGCGCAGCGACGCCTTTATCTGGCAAGCGCAGCTGCCGCGTCGGTAAATTCCAGCCACAACGCGGCCCTGCAGTGGCATGCCGAACCCATGCGGGTTGTCGACGTCACTGGCCCATGCGTCAGCCGGCGCGCGCCGGCATCGCCAACTCGCGCCGGCAAAATGCAGGCACGGCCCGTTTGCCTTAAGGAGGCGGGCTAAGGTGCACTTGATCTCGACGCCCCGGGAAAAGCCGGGTCCTGCGCCGTGCACCTGGCGCCATTGCCTTACGCGTCGTTGCCAAGGGGCGGGCAGCCGCATTGCAAGTGGCGGTCGCCGTACACATTGTCGACGCGGGCGACGGGTGGCCAGTACTTGCGCTGGCGCAGCGATGCGACCGGGAAGGCGGCCACGCTGCGGCTGTACTTGTGCTCCCACACATCGGCGGTCAGCACTTCGGCCGTGTGCGGCGCGCCCTTCAACGGGTTGTCGAGGCGGTCGAATTCGCCTTTTTCGACTTTGGCGATTTCAGAGCGGATGACGATCATGGCATCAATAAAGCGGTCCATTTCCACTTTCGATTCGCTCTCGGTAGGCTCGATCATCAACGTGCCCGGCACTGGAAAGCTCATGGTCGGGGCGTGAAAGCCGAAATCCATCAAGCGCTTGGCCACGTCTTCGTTGCTAATGCCGGTGGCGTCCGTCAGTGGACGTAAGTCAAGGATGCACTCATGCGCGACCAGGCCGTCGTGGCCCGAGTACAGGACCGGGTAGTGCGGCGACAGGCGGCGCGCAATATAGTTGGCCGCCAGGATCGCCGTTTCGGTGGCAGCCGTCAGGCCGTCCGCGCCCATCATCGCGATGTACATCCACGAGATTGGCAAGATGCTGGCGGAGCCGTAGGGCGCCGCGCTGACGGCGCCAATGCCGCAGGCATCGCGCTGGTAGCCGGTGGAACGTTGATTCGGCAAGAATTTGGCGAGGTGGGCGCCGACGCCGATGGGGCCGACGCCTGGGCCGCCACCGCCGTGTGGGATGCAAAAGGTTTTGTGCAAGTTCAAGTGGCTAACGTCGCCGCCGAAGCTGCCGGGCGCCGCCACACCGACTAACGCGTTCATGTTGGCGCCGTCGATATAGACCTGACCGCCGTAGCCATGGACGATCTCGCACAGATCCTGGATGCCTTCCTCGAACACGCCGTGGGTCGAGGGGTAGGTGATCATGAGGCAAGCCAGATTGGCCCTGTGCTGCTGCGCTTTTTCTTTCAGGTCGGCGAGGTCGACGTTGCCGCTGGCATCGCAAGCGGTCACCACGATTTGCAGGCCGGCCATGCTGGCCGATGCCGGGTTCGTGCCGTGCGCCGAGGACGGGATGAGGCAGATGTTGCGGTGGCCTTCGCCGCGCGATGCGTGGTACGCCTTGATCACCAGCAGGCCGGCGTATTCGCCTTGCGAACCGGCCGTCGGCTGCAGTGACACAGCAGCGTAGCCGGTCAGCGCGCACAGCATCTGTTCTAGTTGCGCGATCATTTCGCGGTAACCCACGGTTTGCGCATCCGGCGCGAATGGGTGGATGTTGGAAAATTCGGGCCAGGTGACGGGAACCATTTCGCTGGTTGCGTTCAACTTCATCGTGCAAGAGCCGAGCGGGATCATGGTGCGGTCCAGCGCCAAGTCCTTGTCGGCCAGGTTGCGCATGTAACGCAGCATTTCGTGCTCGGCGTGGTAGCGGTTAAATACCGGATGCGTCAGATAGGCGCTGCTGCGTTTTAGCGCCGGCGGGAAGGCGTCTTCTAGCGCCGCCGCGTCGACGGCGTCGATATCCGGTGCCGCCTGCGTGGCGCCTGCGCGGCCGGCCGAAAAGATGTTCCACAAGACCGTCAGGTCGTCGCGGCTGGTGGTCTCGTCTAGCGACAGGCCGACATGTGCGGCATCGATCCGGCGCAGGTTGACGCCCGCCGCGACGGCGGCCGCGTGCAGTCGTTCGACGTCCGATGTCTTGACCGTGAGCGTATCAAAGAAGCTCTCGTTGGCAATGCCATAGCCGAGCTGCAGCAGGTTTGCCGCCAGTACGCGGGTCAAACGGTGCACGCGCTGGGCGATTTGCAGCAGGCCAGCCGGACCGTGGTAGACCGCGTACATGGACGCCATCACGGCCAGCAGCACTTGCGCGGTGCAGATGTTGGAGGTCGCTTTTTCACGCCGGATATGCTGTTCGCGCGTTTGCAGCGCCAGCCGGTATGCCGGTTTTCCCTGGGCGTCGATGGTTACCCCGACCAGGCGGCCGGACATGCTGCGCTTGAATTCATCGCGCGTCGACAGGTAGCCGGCGTGCGGGCCGCCGAAACCGAGCGGCACGCCGAAGCGCTGGCTGTTGCCGACCACGACGTCGGCGCCCCATTCGCCCGGAGGTGTTAGCATGGTCAAAGCCAGAAGGTCGGCGGCGACGACGACCATGGCGCCTTTGGCGTGCAGATGCACAACGCCGGCGCGGTAGTCGCGCACCATGCCATTGACACCCGGGTATTGTAGAAGTACGCCGAAACAGGGTTCGTTCAGGCTGGCGATCGCGGCCGGCGCCAAGCTGCGCACCTCAATGCCGAGCGGCTTGGCGCGCGTCTCGACGACTTCACGGGTCTGCGGCAGCACGTCGTCGGCCACGTAAAACACCATGGAGTCCGATTTGCCGACGCGTTGCACTAACGTCATCGCTTCTGCGGCCGCGGTGCCTTCGTCTAGCATCGATGCGTTGGCGATACCCATGCCGGTCAGGTCGGTGATCATCTGCTGGAAATTGAGCATCGCCTCTAGGCGGCCTTGCGAAATTTCGGGCTGGTAAGGCGTGTACGCCGTATACCAGGCCGGGTTTTCGAAGATGTTGCGCAAGATGACGCCTGGCGTATAGGTGTTGTAATACCCTTGGCCGATCAGCGACTTTAGCACTTTGTTTTTTGACGCCAGCGTCTTCAGCTGGGCCAGCGCCGTTTGCTCGGACATTGCTTCAACGTGGCTCCCGAGCGGAAGCTTGCCTTTATTGCGGATGGGGGCCGGCACGAGCGCGTCGATCAAGGCTGCGCGCGAGGCGTAGCCGAGGGTCGAGAGCATCGACGCTTGTTCGGACGGGGAGGGGCCGATGTGGCGGGCGATGAAGCCATCGCGGGCTTCGAGTTGGGTCAGGCGGGTGCGGGTCATGATATGTAGGCCAAAAAAATGCAATGCGCCGCGCCGATCAGGGCTGGCGGCAAATGGGGGAGAGTCCGGCAAAGGAGGGCCGCACGGGCGGCCCCTGGCGCGGGCTTATTCTTCAGTCGCTTTGCCATAAGCGGCGGCGTCGAGCAAATCCTTAAATGCGCCAGGATCGCTCGGCTTGACCTTGAACAGCCATGCCGCGTAGGCATCGGCATTGATCAATTCGGGAGCCGCGCTCACCTCCTCGTTGACGGCGATGACTTCGCCCGACAGCGGCGTATAAATATCGCTGGCGGCCTTGACCGATTCAACCACGGCGGTGTCGTCGCCGGCAACGTAGCTCTTGCCGACTTTTGGCAATTCAACGAAGACGATGTCGCCTAGCGCGTCTTGGGCGTACTCGGTGATGCCGACCGTGACGGTGCCGTCAGACTCGAGGCGCGCCCATTCGTGGGATTCGGTGTATCGCAGGTCTGCAGGAATATTCATGTGTGGCTCCAGAAGGTGAATGTCGGGGAAGGTGGTCGTGGAAAAAATTCAGGCAACGAGGATTTTGCCATTGCGCACAAACGGCAGCTTGACGACAGTAGCGGCCAGTTTCTTGTCGCGGATTTCAACGTGCACGGTGTCGCCCAAGGCGACCCCGTTCGGTACGCGCGCTAGTGCGATGGTTTGCTGCATGGTCGGGCTGAAGGTGCCGCTGGTGATCTCGCCGGCGCGTTCGCTGCCGGCAACGATCACTTTTTGGTGGGCGCGCAAGACGCCGCCTTTTTCGCTCAGGACCAGACCGACAAACTGGGCATTTTGACCGCTTGCCACGAGCGCCGCCTTACCAATAAAGTCGCGCGGGCTGAGCAGGTCGATGGTCCATGCCAAGCCGGCGTCAAGCGGGTTGACCGTCTCGTCCATGTCCTGGCCGTACAAGTTCATGCCTGCTTCAAGGCGCAAGGTGTCGCGCGCGCCCAAGCCGGCTGGCTTGACGCCCGCCGCCAGTAAAACGTTCCACAGCGCCTCGGCATGGCTTGCGGGAAAGGCGAGTTCGAAGCCATCTTCACCCGTGTAGCCGGTGCGCGCTACCATCACGTCGCCGAAGCGGGTGTTCTTGACGATGACGGCATTAAACGGCTTCAGCTCTTCCGAAGCGGCCTTTGTTTCAGGCAAAACTTGCCAGGTTTTCGCGCGCGCGTTTGGTCCTTGCACGGCGATTAGCGCCATCGGCTCGGTTCCGTCGCGCCGTTCGGTGATGGTCAACCCGCTATTTTCCGCCTCGTTTTGTGCCCTGATCCAGGCGATGTCCTTGTGCGCAGTGCCGGCGTTGACGACCATGCGGAACCAGCTTTCGTCCAAGAAGTAGACGATCAAGTCATCGATCACGAAGCCTTGGGCATTTAGCATGCAAGAATACAGTGCCTTGCCGGCCACTTGCAGCTTGTCGACGTTATTGGCGAGTAGGTGGCGTAGGAAGGCGCGCACGTTCTTGCCTTTGAGGTCGACCACGCACATATGGGAGACGTCGAACATGCCGACGTCACGGCGCACGGCATGGTGTTCTTCGATTTGCGAGCCGTAGTTGACTGGCATGTCCCAGCCTCCGAAATCAACCATACGGGCGCCGGCGGCACGGTGGGCGTTATTAAGTGGGGTCGCTTTAAGCGTCATGAATTCCTCGGAGCCAAATAAAAAAGGGTTAACGGAACACGCCAGGGACAGCTTGCAGCTGTCTTGAAATGATCGCCCTTCTGTCCTTTGTACCTGAGAGATTACGGGAAAGTTCCCGTGCGCCCCTTCGGTGGGTCGTTGGCATGTCGCCGCGACCGCTCTCCAGAGTTGACCTGCCAACGTGCCGCTCGGCCGGAGTCCGGTGCGCAGCCCAAGCAGTCCCTTGACCGGTCCTTTTGCCTGAGAGTTTTTGGGTAGTGCCCCTTCGGCGGCAGCACAAGTCTGCCCTCTCCCGATCAAGACTGCAAAGTCTACTTTGGCGGGGGCTGTCTGTCAATCGATTCGTCGGTCGCCAGCGGTGGCGCCCGACATGGGGACAGGCGGGTAAAATCAGGCTTGAGCGGCGCACGCAGTAGACGCCGGTCTTGCGATGTAACTATTTGTTAGAATCTGGTATCGACAACTTTAGGCGCCCAATGAAAGAAGAGATGGAAAAAGCGGATGGACATGCTTACTTTACCCTGTCGGGCGACGTCAACAGCGAAATGGTGAGACGCGTGTTTGATGCAGTGTCGGACATGACGGAAGATAAAGTTGGCACGGCACATATCTTGATGCAATCAAACGGGGGGTACGTCAGCGACGGGATATGCCTATACAACTTCCTCGGCAACCTGCCATTTGACATCGTCACCTATAACGGTGGCGCCGTGGCCTCGATTGCGGTCATCCTGTTTCTTGCCGGAAAGCAGCGTTATGCCAGCGACACTGCGCGCTTCATGGTTCATAAGTCGCATGCTACGGCGTCGTCCGGCGCCCGCCCGGACGCTCTGAACATTATCGTCGAGGGCTTGCGGGCCGATGATTTGCGCACCGAGCAGATACTCAAGCAACATGTCCACTTGACCGAAGAAAACTGGGCGGTGCACGCCTCTTCGGATTTGCACTTGACGGCGCAGGAGGCGCTGGCGGTCGGCCTAATTGACGCCATTGCCGATTTTGCCCCACCCAAGGGCAAACGGTTGTGTAATATTTAAACGGGCAGGCCTTGACATCTTAGTCGGGCAAACTTGCCGGCGCTGCCCATGCGCCTGCTAGGCGAACGCGTGGCGCCGATGCGGTCTTGCGCCAACGTGGCGCGTGCGGCTCAGATAGCAGCTCGGAAACGCCGGCGCCGGCTTTAGTCCTTGATGCTAGCCACCCCAAGGCGGCGCACCTTGCATCGGGTCGCCAAGCCAGGTAGGCAAGGGGAATGATGACATGCACTAAAATGCTTTCCAAATTGTGCACAAAAGTGATCACGGCTTGGTTTCTGCTCTGAGCGTCTTGACTGGTTCGCTCAAGTCCGCTTGCGCGTTGACAGACGTTATTTCCCACCTAGTTGGCCGTACCCCGTTTTCAAGATTTTTCGCCCGCTCTGGCCCCGGTCCTGGGGCGTGCCGCATTGCGGGCACGTGCATGACCGCTCTTTACTCGGCGCAACTGGAAAGTGGCGCAGCCATCCAAGCGCAAACTTAATCCGCCCGATGGCACGCCCGCACGCGTTTGTTGGGGAAAATCCGGCAGGAAAATGGTATGATAGGCCACTTTCCACAAGGGGTAAATTTTGGTCTGAAATAGATTCGGCTGCCTTTCTCCATGAATCATTTTGTGCGTCACCAATGCCAGTTCAGGCGAGGAACAGTTAAACAACGTGCGTCTATCTTCCATTAAATTGTCGGGGTTCAAGTCTTTCGTCGATCCCACCAATTTCCAAGTGCCAGGTCAGCTAGTTGGCGTGGTCGGGCCCAACGGCTGCGGCAAATCGAACATTATCGATGCCGTGCGCTGGGTGCTGGGCGAATCGAAAGCGTCGGAACTGCGCGGCGAGTCGATGCAAGACGTCATATTTAACGGCTCGACCAACCGCAAGCCGGCCGGGCGTGCCTCGGTCGAACTGGTGTTCGACAATAACGACGGCAAGGCCGGCGGCCAGTGGGGCCAGTATGCGGAGATTGCCGTCAAGCGCACGCTCACGCGCGACGGCAACTCGACCTATTACATCAACGGCCTGCCCGTGCGCCGGCGCGACATCCAGGATATCTTTCTCGGCACCGGCCTTGGCCCCCGTGCCTACGCCATCATCGGTCAGGGCATGATTTCCCGCATCATCGAATCGCGCCCCGAGGAATTGCGCGTCTTCCTGGAGGAAGCCGCGGGCGTGTCGAAATACAAGGAAAGACGGCGCGAGACGGAAAACCGCTTGGGCGACACGCGCGAGAACTTGCTGCGCGTCGACGATATCTTGCGCGAACTAAATGCCAACTTGGAAAAACTGGAAGCGCAGGCCGCCGTCGCTCATAAATTCCATGCCTTGCAGGCCGACCAGGATGAAAAGCAGAAGTTGCTTTGGCTAATGCGCAAGAACGAGGCGCACAACGAACAAACGCGTTGTTTGCGCGAAGTTGAACAGGCGCAAACGGACTTGGAAGAACAAACGGCCAAGCTGCGCCAAGTCGAATTGTCACTAGAGCAACTGCGCCAGGCCCACTTCGCTATTGGCGACCGCCTGCACCAGGCTCAAGGCCAGTTATACCAAACCAATTCCGAGATCGGCAGCCTGGAGGCGCAAATCAAGTTCGTCCTTGAGTCGCGCCACCGTTTGCAAACGCAATTGGTGACTCTGACAGCGCAGCGCGTGCAGTGGCAAAGTCAGGCGCAAGAGTTTCAAGAACAGGTCGAGGAAGCCGCCTTTCGCCTGGAGGAGTTGGGTGCGCGCGTCGAACAGTCAAGCGTGGCCGCCGAACATCAACAGGAACAATTGCCGCTGCTCGAGGCGGGCTGGCGCGAGGCGCAAAGAAAGAGCGGCGCAGCGCGCGCGGCGATCATGCAGGCGCAACAGCAACTGGAACTGGAATCGACACACCAGCGCAACGCTTCGAACAATCTGGCCGCGCTGTTGACGCGCCGCGAGCGCTTGCAGGAGGAAAAACACGGCTTGAATTTGCCCGATAGCAGCAATTTGGCGAACTTGAAGTTGCAGCTGGAAGAAAAGCAGCAGACTCTGGAAGAACAAGGCCTGTATCTCGACGATGCGCTAGGACAACAGTCGCAACGGGATTTGGAACGGCAGCAGGCCCAAACCCAGGTCAATGCCGAGACGGCCGCGAACGCCCAGTTGGAGGCGCGCCTGAACGCTTTACGGCAATTGCAAGAACGGGTGCAAACGCAGGGCAAGGTGCAGCCGTGGCTGCAGCGTCATGAGCTCGACGCCTTGCCCCGCCTATGGCAAAGCCTGCATATCGAAAAGGGCTGGGAAACGGCGATGGAAGCCGTTTTGCGCGAGCGCACCTTGGCGCTGCAGGTATCAAACATCGACTGGGCCAAGGCTTTTTTCAGCGATGCGCCGCCAGCCAAACTGGCGTTGTTTGCACCGTTGGCGCCGGCCTTGGTCCCGCCACTGCCTCTAGAGAGCGCGGGCTTGAAACCGTTCATCAATTTGCTGAACTTAAATGATCCCGGCCTGCGCGGCGTGCTGCAGGACTGGCTGCACAACGTCTTTGTCGCGGAAGATGCGCCCGCCGCCTTCCTGGGCCGCGCGACACTGCCTGCGGGCGCTACCTTCGTCACGCGCGAAGGCCACATGGTCACCCAATCTTGCGTGCGTTTTTACGCCGCTGATTCTGAACAGGAAGGCATGCTCGGGCGCCAGCAGGAAATTGACAATCTGGGCAAACAACTGCGCGCCCAGCATCTGCTAACCGACGACGCGCGCACCCGTTCGGCGCGGGCCGACGCGGCCGTGACCAGTTTGACGCGCCAAGTGAGCGATTTGCGCCTGCGCATCGGCAGCTTGACACAAGCGGTGCACACACTGCAGATCGAAGTCGTCAAACTTTCCGAGTTCGAGACCCGCTTCACCCAGCGCAGCACACAAATTTTGGCCGACCTGGCCGAGATCGCCGCGCAAGAAGCCCAGCAGATGCAAATCAAGCTCGAATCGGAAGAAAAATTTGAACGGCAAGACGCCGATTTGGCCGATCTTCAAGGGGAATATGAAGACGGCCAAACCGACTTCCTGCATACGGAACAGCTTTTGGCCGAAGCGCGCTTGCACCTACGCGAGACGGAAAGAGCGGCCCAAGAAGCCGGCTTCGCGGAAAAATCGCAGCGCAGTAAGATAGAGGAGCTGCGCCGCAACATTCTGAGCGCGACGACGCAGTCGGTTCAGGTCACGGCCAGCTTGCAAGCTGGCCAGCTCGAACTAGAAGGCCTTGAAACGGGCGTTGCCGATGACGGCTTGCAAGACTTGCTGGAAAAGCGCACTACGCAAGAGCGCGCTTTATCCGATGCCCGTCACGAGCTCGATCAGATCGCGCAGCAGTTGCGCTCTTCCGAAGAGGCGCGTATGCACGCCGAACGCACCTTGCAACCGCAACGCGATAAGATCGTGGAAATGCAGCTCAAGGAGCAGGCGGCCCGCTTAAATCAGGAACAGTTCGCGCAGCAGCTGCTGGAGGCGGGCGCCGATGAAATTTTGCTGTCGGAAAAACTGCACGCTGACATGCGCCCCTCCTATTTGCAAGGCGAAGTGACGCGCCTGACCAACGCGATCGCCGGATTGGGCGCGGTCAACTTGGCCGCGCTCGACGAGTTGACGCGTGCGGCCGAGCGCAAGAACTTTCTAGATGCGCAATATGCGGATCTGACCGAGGCGATTAACACGCTGCAAGACGCGATTCATAAGATCGATAAGGAAACACGCGAGTTGTTGCAAGACACGTTCGACCGGGTCAATCAGCATTTTTCCGAGTTGTTCCCGATCTTGTTCGGCGGCGGCCAAGCCAGGCTGACCATGACGGGAGATGAAATTCTCGACTCCGGGGTACAGGTCATGGCTCAGCCCCCGGGCAAGAAAAACGCCACCATTCACTTGCTGTCGGGTGGCGAAAAGGCGCTGACGGCGACGGCCCTGGTGTTCTCCATGTTCCGCCTCAATCCGGCTCCGTTCTGTCTGCTCGACGAGGTCGATGCGCCGCTGGACGACTCCAATACAGAACGTTTTTGCAACATGGTCAAACAAATGTCGGATCAGACCCAATTCCTATTCATATCGCATAACAAGATTGCGATGGAGATGGCCAATCAATTGATCGGTGTGACGATGCAGGAACAGGGCGTATCGCGCATTGTGGCAGTGGATCTGGAATCCGCTGCAAATTTCACTTCCGAGGCAATCGCAGCATGAGCGACCTACAAATGAGTTTGATCGTAGCCGGCGGCGTGTTTATCGTCGGTGTTTTTTCATACAATAAGTGGCAGGAATACAAGGCGCGGAAAAGCGTGGAAAAAGCTTTTTCGAGCGACCATGACGACGTCTTGATGCGCGCTCCGTCCGGGCCGTCGGCGCGCCAGGAACCGAGCTTTCAGGCTGACGCCAATGCCACCGCGCAAGATTGCCCTGGCGTGGGCGGCGCCGTCCCTCTAGAAGCTGATGAGGCCGAGCCGATTGGGCCTGGCGCCGATGTCATCACCCCTGCGGCCGAGCTGGCCATGAGCCTGGTCGATCCGCTGATCGATTGTCTCTTGCCGCTGGCGCTCGAAGCGCCAGTGCGGGGCGATAAAATTTTGCCGGTACTGCAAACCTTGCGTCTTGTCGGCAACAAGCCCGTGCATTACATCGGCTTGCACGTGAATGGCGATTGGGAACCAATCGTGCATGGGGGCGTCTACATTAAGTTACAAGGCGGCGTCCAACTAGCTAGCCGCACCACCGCGCTCAACGAACTTGAGTACTCGGAACTGGTGACGCGCTTGCGCGGCGTAGCCGACGAGATTGGCGCGGAACCGGAAATCCCGGACATGATCGAAGTGATGGCCGAGGCCCGCATTTTGCATCGGTTCGTGGCCGGTCACGACGCGCAACTGGGCGTGAACTTGCATACCGACGGCGCCCCATGGGCCATCACGACCTTGCTCGGCGCGCTGGAAAAGCAGGGCTTCGACGTGCGTCCCGATGGCCGCTTTGTAATGCCCGACGGTGAGGGAGGGTTCCTGTTTTCGCTCTCGACTAACGTCACTTTGGCGGAAGAAACGACGCCCCGTCTGACGCTGCTGCTCGACGTGCCGTGCGTGGCGCCGGCGCGCGACGGTTTCGGCGCGATGGTGGCGTGCGCCAAGTCGCTAGTTGGGCGCTTAAATGGCACCATCGTCGACGATTACAACCAGCCCCTGTCGGAACCGGCGCTGGCGGAAATCGCCGGCCAGGTACGGGAGTTTTACGAAGAGATGGAGGCGGCCGATATCCCGGCCGGCTCGACGCGCGCCCTGCGCCTTTTTAGCTAGGACGTGCTGGTCGATCATTGGCCACGGAGCGCTGTTCTGTGGCATTGACGCGCCTCAGTACAAGCCGCGCTCGTTGCGCAGAAAATAAAAAGTGACGTTGCATGCTTCTTTTTGGTTCGCGCTCGAGGGGCCCCACCAAGGCCGCCGGCGCGGGCGAGACGGTGGTGGGCCTGGCCCATTTGCAAGAACTATTTCAAGGGATGGGTAATGGCAGTTTTTGGTCCGCGCGGCAAGCCGTTGCTGCAGTGTTCAGAAATGAGCGCCTGGATTTTCTCGCAAGAAACGCCTGTACGTGTGGGCGTTGCGCCAACAGTCGCGCGCCCCGGGCCCGCAGCACGGGTTGCCAGCGCGTCGACAGTGAAGCGCTTAGAGCGCATCGATACGCCAGCGCAATGCGCCCGGAATGGCGCTGCCGGCGTCCATTTGGCGTCCATTTGTCCGCTGCGCGTGTCGGGCCCGCCGTCAACCGAGAGCCATCGGAGAATTGATGAATGACATGGATTACCAGGCGCGTCTAGCTTGGCTCAGCGCCGAATTGAACCGGCACATCTTTGCCTATCACGTGCAAGATGCGCCGCTGATTTCGGACGCCCAATATGATGCATTGTTCACCGAATTGCAGCAGCTTGAAGCGGCCCATCCCGAGTTGGTTCAGGCCGACTCGCCGACGCACCGGGTCGGCGCCGCGCCGCTGCCGCAATTTGCTCAAGTCACGCACGCCGTGCCCATGCTCTCGCTCAACAACGGCTTCTCGGAGGCGGATATTATTGCTTTTGACCGGCGTGTGCGGGACGCCCTAGGTCAAGATATGGTCGAATATGCGGCCGAGCTGAAGTTTGACGGTCTGGCGATCAACTTGAGGTACGAAAAGGGCATTTTCGTACAGGCGGCCACGCGCGGCGACGGTACCACCGGCGAAGACGTGACGGCCAATATCCGTACCGTGCGCAGCATTCCGCTGCGGCTGCACGGAGCCAATCCGCCCAACGTGCTCGACGTGCGGGGGGAGGTGTTCATGCATAAGGCTGATTTCATCGGGCTCAATGCGCGCCAGCGCGCGGCGGGACAAAAGGAATTTGCCAACCCGCGCAATGCCGCCGCCGGCAGTTTGCGCCAACTCGATTCGCGTATCACGGCCCGGCGCAATCTGAGCTTTTTTGCCTATGGCGTGGGGGCGCTGGACGGGGCCGCCATGCCTGCATCCCATGCGGCTTTGCTCGCTTGGTATCGAGCGCTAGGTGTGCCCGTGTCCAAAGAGTGTGCCGTCGTGTTCGGTGCTGCCGGTTTACTCGCGTATTTTGCCCGGATTGGCCATCGCCGCGCGGACCTGCCCTACGAAATCGACGGCGTCGTCTATAAGGTCAATCAGTTCGAAGCACAGTTGCGGCTCGGATTCGTCTCGCGCGCCCCCCGTTTTGCACTGGCGCACAAATTTCCTGCCGAAGAAGCACTGACCACGGTACAGGACATCGAAGTGCAGGTCGGTCGCACCGGCGCTATCACGCCCGTTGCGCGCCTGGTGCCGGTGGCAGTCGGTGGCGTCACGGTGACTAATGCAACGCTGCACAATGAAGACGAAGTACGGCGCAAGGACATTCGCATCGGCGACACCGTCGTCGTGCGCCGTGCCGGCGACGTGATTCCGGAAGTGGTCAAGTTTGTGCCCGCTTTGCGTCCGCCCGATGCGCGCGAATTCGTCATGCCGGCGACGTGCCCCGAGTGCGGCTCAGCCATCGTCAAGCCGGCCGATGAAGTCATCGCGCGCTGTTCTGGTAGTTGGACCCACTGCCCGGCGCAAAAGAAGGGCGGCCTGATGCATTTTGTGTCGCGCCGCGCACTTGACGTCGAGGGACTAGGCGAGCAGTTGATTGAACAACTCGTCGACAAGGGTCTGGTCCATACCGCAGCCGATCTGTACAACGTGCTTGATTTGGACGCGCTGATGGGGCTGGACCGGATGGCCCAAAAATCAGCGCAAAACGTGCTCGAGGCCCTGGAAAAATCTAAGAATACGACGCTGCCGCGGTTTATCTACGGCCTTGGCATCCGCCATGTTGGCGAGTCTACGGCGAAGGCGCTAGCCCAGCATTTCGGCAGTTTGGACGCGTTGATGCAAAGCGCCGTCAGCGCCGGCGGCGGCGCGCTGCAAGATGTTGCCGATGTGGGCCCGGTGGTGGCCCGTTCGATCAATGAATTCATGGCGGACGCGCAAAACGCGGCGCAGGTGTTGGCTTTGCGCGACGCCGGTTTGCACTGGAGCGAGGCGGCGCCGGCGCAAGAATCTTGCTCCACCCTGAGTGGAAAAACATTTGTTCTGACGGGCACGTTACCCAATCTGAGTCGGGACGAGGCGGCGGCTCTGATCGAGGCCGCGGGTGCGAAGGTGGCCGGCTCCGTGTCGAAGAAGACGGGCTACGTGGTGGCCGGCGGCGACGCCGGCAGCAAATTAGTCAAAGCGCAAGAGTTAGGCATACCTTTGCTAGATGAAGCGGGATTACTGGAACTGCTCGAATCCAACAAAGCCGTCAAATCAGACCAGGCCACGGCGCTTTGAAGGTCCATGCTTGAAGATCGAGCCAATGCCGGCCTTCATTGCCATGGAGCAAATGACGTAGTCGCAAATGACGCAGTTGTGTAAACGTAACGGCGCGATGAAAAAAGGACAGACGAATGCAAGCAGAAAACAAGGAAAAAAAAGCCAAGGCGGCAATTGCCGAAGCGGGTCCTGCCCTGTCTTTCGAGCGCGATTTTTGGAGTGACATCTGATGAAAAAAATTAGAAAAGCAGTATTCCCGGTGGCTGGCCTGGGTAGCCGTTTTTTGCCCGCGACCAAGGCGCAGCCGAAGGAAATGCTGCCGATTGTCGACAAACCACTGATCCAGTACGCGGTGGAAGAGGCGGTGGCCGCCGGCATCACCGAAATGATCTTCATTACCGGACGCAACAAGCGCGCCATCGAAGACCATTTCGATAAGGCTTACGAACTGGAAGCTGAGCTGGAGGCCGCCGGCAAGAGGCAGTTGCTCGAATTTGTGCAAAATGTCATCCCGAAACACATTAGCTGCATTTACATCCGCCAGAGCGCGCCACTCGGCCTCGGGCATGCTGTTTTGTGCGCGCGCCCGGTGGTGGGCGACGAGCCCTTCGCCGTCTTGCTGGCCGATGACTTCATGGACGTGGAGGGCGAAATTCAGCCGGTGCTAGCGCAGATGACGGAGGTCTACGCGCGCGAGGAATGCAGCATCCTGGCGGTGCAAGACGTGCCGCGCGCCGAGACGAAACAATACGGCGTCGTCAGCGCTACGCCGTATCAGCCGAATCTGGAGTACGTGTCGGCCATCGTCGAAAAGCCGGCGCCGGAACTGGCGCCTTCGACCTTGGCGGTGGTGGGCCGTTACATCTTGTCGAGTCAGATCTTCGATTGCCTCGAGCACTTGGGCACCGGCACCGGCGGCGAGATCCAACTGACCGATGGCATCGCCGCACTGATGCAATCGAAACGTGTTTTGGCCTACCGTTACGCCGGGCAGCGTTATGATTGCGGTTCGAAACTGGGATATTTGCAGGCGATGACGGCCATGGGGCTGAAACACCCTGAAACCGGCGTCGAATTCAGAAAATTTTTGGAACGACTTCATTCCGAGGGGGCGCTGAAATGACGGTCCGGGAAATTTTGAAAATGGGCGACCCGCGTTTGTTGCGGGTGGCCCAACCGGTGCGCGCATTCGGTACGCCGGAACTGCACGCCCTCGTCGCGGACCTGTTTGACACCATGTATGCGGCCAATGGAGCGGGGCTGGCGGCGCCCCAGATCGGCGTCGATCTTCAGCTCGTGATCTACGGCTTTAAGCAAAATGCGCGCTACCCTGATGCGCCCCAGGTGCCGGAAACGGTATTGATCAATCCCCTCTTGAACCCTTTGTCAGAGGACATTGAAGAGGCGTTCGAGGGCTGCCTGTCGGTACCGGGTCTGCGCGGCAGCGTACCGCGCTGGAAGCGGCTGCATTATGAGGGTGTCGATCAGTTCGGCAACGCGATTAGCCGCGACGTCGACGATTTTCACGCCCGTGTGGTGCAGCACGAAGTGGACCACCTGCACGGGATTTTGTACCCGATGCGTATTACCGATTTTTCGCGTTTTGGCTACACGGATGTCATGTTCCCCGACCTCGAAGCGAATGACGAGCCGTAGCCGGGCATACGGCGAAGGCGCAACCGGGCAACCCTGCGCCTGAGCGGCGCAAACCGTGGGTGGGCGGCCCGGCCCCGCTGCTAAGCCAATTGCTCTCACGCTTGAGCCGAGAACGCCCGCGAGCGCCAATAAAAGCGCGCCTATTTAGAATTGCTCATCGGCCCGCAGGTAACGCCACTGCCCGACTGGCAGATCGCCGAGCTTGACGCGCCCGATACGCACGCGCTTCAAACCGATCACCTTTAATCCGACCGCCTCGCACATGCGGCGGATCTGACGCTTTTTCCCTTCGCGCAAGGTAAAGCTGAGCTGGTCCTCGTTTTGCCAGCGTACCTTAGCTGGCAGCAGCGCTTTGCCATCGAGCCACAGGCCATGGTTCAGCTTCTTCAGTTCCGCATCCGGCAGCCTGCCAGGTTTTGGGTATTCCACCCGCACCAGATATTCCTTGTCGACGTCGGTGTCGTGGCCGATCAAGTGCTTGGCCACGCGGCCGTCCTGCGTTAGCACCAGCAATCCCACCGAATCGATGTCGAGCCGTCCAGCCGCCACCAGGCTGCGCAGCTGGGTCGGATGAAACTGTTCAGGTGCGCCGTCTTCGGCCCAGCGTGTGCCAGCGTTAATCAAGGCGATCGCCGGCTGGTAACCATCTTCGGCTTGGCCGCTGACATATCCCATCGGCTTGTTGATCAACACCGTGACGCGCTTCGATTGTTCGGCTGTGGCCTGGCGCTCGACCGTTACGCTCTGGCTCGGATAGACCTTGCTGCCCAGCTCGGAGACAACCTTGCCATCGACGCGCACCCACCCGCGCTCGATCCATTCATCGGCTTCGCGGCGCGAGCACAATCCCAATTCTGACATGCGTTTTGACAGGCGTAAAAGTTCTTCGGTCATGTTGGCCTTCGTATGCGTGTAGGCGGTGCGCCCAGCCCTGCAAACGGGTGGCGGGAATTGGGGGCACGCGCCGTTTGGTTTAGACCTTGAGTGCATCTAATAAATCGGTTTCCAGTTGGATCTGGCTGCGCGCGTTGTTGAGCACGTCGCCGTCGACGAGAAACACGTCTTCGACGCGCTCGCCCAGAGTCATGATTTTGGCCGTATGCACGTTGATCTTGTACTTGGTAAGCACGTTGGCGATCGCGTACAGCAGGCCGGTACGGTCGTTCGCCGCCACTGACAGCAGATAATATTGGCCGCGCTCGTCGGGCCGCAGGTCGACCGTCGGCTGGATCGGAAATGTGCGCGACAGGCGCGACAAGCGGCCCTGGCTGGGAGCGGCCAAGGCCGTTTGCGATTGCAGCAATTCGGTCAATTCGTGTTCAATCAGGCTGATGATGTCACGGTAACTCTTGGCGAAGCTTTGCTCGGTGACAAGGAACGAATCGAGCGCGTAACCGTTTTTAGTCGTGTGAATTTTAGCATCCAGGATGCTAAAATTCTTGCGCTCGAAATAGCTGCAGATGCGCGCGAACAAATCGGGCCGGTCGGCGCTGTAGACAGCCACCTGCAAGCCTTCGCCGATCGGGGCCAGGCGGCATTTCACCACCGGCTTGACGCTGTTGAGACGATCGTACAGCGAGCGTGTTTGCCAGGCGATGTCAGAGGCGTCGTGGCGCAGGAAATAGGCCATATCGAGCTGCTGCCAGAGTGCCTCGTGGGCGTCGTCCGGCAAGCCGTACAGGCGCAAGGTGGCGAGTGCTTCGTGCTGGCGGTTTTTCAGCTCGCGGTCGGTTGAATGCGGTTCGCCTCCCAACACGCGCAAGGTGGTGCGATACAGGTCTTCCAGCAGCTTGCCCTTCCAGGCATTCCATACTTTTGGGCTGGTGCCGCGGATGTCGGCCACCGTCAGCAGATAGAGCGCCGTCAGGCGGCGCTCATCTTTGACCAATTTTGCAAACGACTCGATCACGTCCGGATCGGACAAGTCCTGTTTTTGTGCCACGTGCGACATGTTCAAATGGTTTTCGACCAGGAACACGACCAGTTCGGTTTCGTCCGCACTCATGCCATGTTCGGCGCAAAATTGGGCAGCGTCGACCGTACCTAGTTGCGAGTGGTCGCCGCCGCGGCCCTTGGCGATGTCATGGAACAGCGCACTCACATACAACAGCCACGGTTGCGCAAAGTTGGCCATCAACTGGCTGCAAAACGGGTATTCGTGGGCATGTTCGGGCATCGTAAAACGGCGCATATTGCGCACCACCATGAGGATGTGCTGGTCGACCGTATACACGTGGAACAGGTCGTGCTGCATCAGGCCGACGATGCGCCTGAAGTTCGGCAGGTAACGCCCCAGCACGCTTAAATCGTTCATGCGGCGCAGCGCATGAAGGACGCCGGTCGGCGCTTGCAAGATGCGCATGAACAGGGCGCGATTGACCGGATCCTGGCGGAATGGCGCATCAATTAGAAAACGCGTGTGCCACAAGGACCGCGTCGCCCGCGCCGTCATGCCCTTCAGGTTCGGGTGCTCGGTCATCAAGACGAAGATTTCCAGTATGGCGGACGGGTCTTTTTCAAACGTGTCATCGGCACTGATGTCAATTAGGCCGTTGACTTCATTAAAGCGCGGATTGATCGGTAGCGCGGCGTAGGGTTGCGGGAACAGCTGCGCTTCGATGTTTTGCAGCAAGATGGTATTTAGCTGGGTGACCACTTTGGCGGCCCGGTAATAACGCTGCATCAAAATTTCGCTGGCGCGCCGCTGGTTGATACCTTCGCCCGTCGAATGTAAGCCGATCGATTCCGCGATTGCCGTCTGGACGTCGAACACGAGGCGGTCTTCGCGCCGTCCGGCATGCAAGTGCAGGCGCACGCGAATATCCTTAAACGCACGCTCTTTTTCCATCAATTGGCGCGCCTCGGTTTGCGTGATGAGGCCGCGGATAGCGAACTTGGGCCAGGAATTTGCCAGGCCGGCCGCCTTGGCGACCCATAAAATGACCTGCAGGTCACGCAAGCCGCCCGGGCTTTCCTTGCAATTGGGCTCCAGACTGAAGGCGGTGTCTTCGTATTTGACGTGTCGCTGGCGCATCTCGGCTGTCTTGGCCTGGAAAAAAACCTGCGCGTCGAGCGCTGCCTGATAACGTTTTTGCAGCTGGGCGAAGAGGGCTGGGTCGCCGCACACGAGGCGCGCTTCCAGTAAACTCGTTTGCACGGTGATATCGGCTTTGGACTCATCCAAGCATTCATCGACGGTGCGGATGCTATGCCCGATTTCCAGGCCCAGGTCCCACAACAGCTGAACTAGGTGTTCGAGCTTATCCTGGGTGGCGGCATCGGGTGCGCCGCTAAGCAGGATCAATAGGTCGACGTCGGAATAGGGGTAGAGCTCGCCGCGGCCGTAACCGCCGACACCGATCAGCGCGGTGGTGGAAGGCAAATGGGCCGCCTGCCACGCGGCAGTGAGCGCCGCATCGACGCTGCGGCGCAAATTGCGCAGGAATTTTTCGGGCTTGCCATCTTCTTGAAAGGCCGCGATGATGCGCTGACGGTCGGCTTTTAGTTGTTGCTTGAGCTGCTCTTGAAATTGCTTCTTGATGGCGGCGTAAGGCATACGAGCTTAGGCGAGCACGCTGGGCAAACTGGCAGCAATGAATGGCGGTGGCGGCGGCATCATGGGCGAGACCGTAAGCACTTCATAGCCGGTCTCGGTGACCAGCACCGTATGTTCCCACTGCGCCGACAAGCTATGGTCCTTGGTCTTGATGGTCCAGCCGTCGCCCATTTCGCGGATCTCGCGGCGGCCGGCGTTGATCATCGGTTCCACCGTGAAGATCATGCCCGCTTGCAACTTTTCCAGCGTGTTGGGACGGCCATAATGCAACACTTGCGGCTCTTCGTGGAAAACCTTGCCGATGCCGTGGCCGCAAAATTCGCGTACGACGCTGTAGCCTGCTTTTTCGGCGTGCTGCTGGATCACATGGCCAATGTCGCCCAGATGCGCGCCCGGCTTGATCTTGGCGATGCCCAGCCACATGCATTCGAAAGTGATTGCCGACAAGCGCCGCGCCAGAATCGACGGCTCGCCGACAAAAAACATGCGGCTGGTGTCGCCATGGTAGCCATCCTTGATCACGGTGATGTCAAGATTGACGACGTCACCGCTCTTGAGTACCTTATCGCCCGGAATGCCGTGGCAGATCACATCGTTGACCGAGGTGCAAATCGCTTTCGGGAATGGGGTATAGCCGGGAGGACAGTAATTGAGGGGGGCCGGGATGGTACCTTGGACGTTGATCATATATTCATGGCACAGGCGGTCGAGTTCGCCAGTGGTAACGCCTGCTCGCACGAACGGCGTGATGTAATCGAGCACGTCGGCGCCGAGGCGGCCGGCGACCCGCATGCCTTCGATATCAGCCGGGGTCTTAATGGAAATAGAAGACATAAGTGCTCGCAATCAGCAAAGTAGAAATAACAGCGGGCATAAAAAATGCGAAAACGCAGACCCATGATGAAATTATAAACGACGCGCGGCAAATCTGCCGGTGGCGCCAGGGATCGACTCCCGATCCTAGGGCCCGGCCCGGTTCGCGCACAGTGGCGGCCCGGGCGGCTGGGTCGGGGCCCGGCGTTGCATCGGCTGATGCGCGCAGTGCCTAAAACGACGGATTGGTTTTGGCCAGGTAATACCATTCATGGCCAGGCGCAGCCATGGGATCGGGGAAAAGGATGCGGCCGTCGAATTCGGCGCGAACGGGCGAGCCGTCGGCGCGCTTGCCGATCTCGTCACCTTTTTGCACGCGCTCGAAACTGACCCAGTTGCGGCTAAATACGTCGTGCGCACCCATTTTGTCGTGCACCGCGACCATGCTAATTGCCTCCATGTCCGCTGCCGCCACCGGCGCCGCCGCCGCGGCCGCGATCATGCCGAGGAAGGCGAGGGTATTCACGATCGCCCCGTAGGCCAATTCGGGCGCGCCCGGAGCGTCATGCTGTCCGCATTCGAGCGTCAAGGCGTATCCTCCCCTCGAGCGTAGATATTCCGTGGTGCCCATGCCGTAATCGATCATCGCCGCGCTGTCGCCGCCGCTTGGCGTGCGCCGCTGCACGCCCTCGGCGTGGGTGGGGAGCCAGCCATCGACAAAGCGGCGCACGCCGAGCCGGCGCGCCCAGGCGCGTTCTTGCGCCTCGCGCGCAAACGGTTCCAGGGGGCCCCTGTTGTCGCGCGGGCCAACCATCACAAACGCCTCACTGCTGGCAGCGAAGGAATGGAGGTCGAGCAGCACCTCATGTTGTGCCAGCAGGGGGCACAGCCAGTTGGCGATGCGGTCTTCAAAGTTAAGCGGATGGTCTTTCGGGAACAGGCTGCGGTTGAGGTTGCGTTCGCCGTCGCGCTTGCCAAGGGCGTAGGCCAGAGGATTGGCGACCGGCACCAAAGTGAGGCTGCCGGCGGCGAGGCACAATGCACCGCTGTCAAGCTGCGCCATCACGCGCAAGATGGCCTTGGTGCCGCAGGTTTCGTTGCCGTGTACGGCGCCCAGGATGATCACGCGCGGGCCGCCCGTTTGGCCCTCGTAATGGACGGATTTGAAATGCAACCGGCTGCTCATGGCGTCCATTCCTGTCGGGCGTCGCCCTGGTCAGGCGCTGCCGCCGCGCCGTTAATGACGTCCAACGTCTGAGTCGTCGGGGCCGCGAGCTCGATGACATCGAATGGCGCCTCCATCTGCGCTAGGAAGCCCAGGACGCTGCGTAGCCGTGCGCCCGTCTCGTCTAGCTCGGTAGCCATGATGGCCGCGCGCAGGCCGGGAATGGCCTCCCGGATATGCGGGCTGCGATAGGCATCAATTAGCAGGCGCAGCAACTCGTCCGCATTGCCCTTGCTGCGCACGCGCTCGTCAAGCACGCAGAACAGGGCTCTTTGCATGCGCGGGGTCGGGTTCGTGATGTAGCCGAAAACGGTGGGCGTGTTGGCGATCGCAGCGCAAAGCCTGCGCTCGATTTCGTCTGGTTTCATGTCCGAGGCGATGTCAAAATAGGCGCCGTTCCAAGCCGTGCGCGCGTACCGGTGGCCTGGCGGGAACGAATCGATGCTGTCGAAGCCGCAGATTCGGCTCAAGTACTTGAGCCACGCGATGAAAGAGGTAGCCATGTCTTGATTTTAGCTGCTTCTTGCCGCCTGTGCTTGCCGTATTGCCGGCAGCAATGGCGGGGCCCCTTTGCCGACGCCGCGCACGGCCATCGGTTTTTTTATTCGCCTAGGCGGCCTTCGCGGAAATCCTTGATCGCTTCGCTTATCTCAGCTTGCGTGTTCATCACGAACGGGCCATATTGCGCAATCGGCTCGTTTAGCGGACGCCCGCATAGGAGGAGTACCCGGCTCGCCTCGGTGGCGTGGATGTGCACGCCGTCAGTGCCGGCCGTGTTGCCCAGGATCGCCATGCGCGAGCTCGGCACTGCCTTTTCGCCGATGCTGACGGCGCCGCGGAAGACGTGAATGAAGGCGTTATGCCCTTCCGGCAGTGCCTGGCTAAACGTCGCCCCGGCCGGCAAATCGATGTCGAGGTAAAGGGGCTCCGTGACTTGGCGCCGCACAGCTCCTTCCACCCCATGGCTGCTGCCAGCAATCACGAGCACCATGGCCCCGTGCTCGGTGGTAAAGCGTGGCAGCTGCTCATGCGTAAAGTCGCGATACCAAGGTTGGCACAGTTTGTCGCGCGCAGGCAGGTTCAGCCACAGCTGAAAACCTTCCATCACGCCCGCCTCCTGCTCCGGCATTTCCGAGTGGATCACGCCGCGCCCGGCCGTCATCCACTGCACGCTGCCGCCGCTGAGCAAGCCCTCATGGCCGGCGCTGTCCTTATGCCGCATGCGTCCGGCGATCATGTAAGAGACCGTCTCAAAACCGCGGTGCGGGTGCTCGGGAAAGCCTGCGATATAGTCGTGCGCCTGGTCGCTGCCGAACGCATCGAACATCAAGAACGGGTCGAGGCGGCGCTGTAGCCCTTGCGTCAATATCCGATTGATCTTGACGCCGGCGCCATCCATCACGGCCTGGCCGCTAATCACGCGCTCGATGCTGCGCCCATGCTGCACCCGATCCGATGGAAGGATTTGAGTTTGTGTCATGACGAGTCTCCTGGTGTCAGGCCCGTTTCGCGCCTTACGCGAGTACGGCGTTAATTTGCGCTTCGGCGTCGGCTTGGGCGCGCAGCACCGCTTCCGGACCGTAGCCCATGCCTTCGGCGTAGATGAATTGGACGTCCGTCATGCCGAGAAATCCCAGCAGCGTTTTCAGATGGGGTACCTGGCTGTCGCTGGCGCCGCCGCGGTGCACGCCGCCGCGGGCCAAGGCGACATAGACCTTTTTGTTCTTGAGCAAACCTTCAGGGCCGGCTTCGGTGTAGCGAAAAGTAACTTGCGCCCGGGCAATTGCATCGAACCAGCTCTTCAGCTGGACAGTCATGCCAAAGTTGTACATCGGCACGCCCAGCACGAGGACATCGGCCGCTTGCACGTCGGCGATCAAAGCATCGTCCAAGGCCACCCGGAGAGCTTGCTGCGCGCTGCGCTGGTCGGGCGCCGTGGCGAGCGCCTTCAAGGTGGCTTCGTCGATGATCGGATGCGGCTGGCTCGCCAGATCGCGGCGGATCACCTTGACGGCGGTGGTGTTGCCAGTGAGGCGGGCGACGATGGCGTCGGCCAGCCGGGTCGATTCAGAGCCGGTGCTGCGGGCACTGGAATTAATCTGCAGAATATTCATCTTGTATCTCCGTGAGTGGTTGGATGGAGTTTACTTTAACAGTTCCAAAATCAATGCAGAAGACGCTAAAATGGATAACATTAATCAGCCAGTGGAATAATACGATGGACCTCGATCCCAGTGACCTCTTGCTGTTTGCCCGCATCGTCGAGTGCGGCAGCTTCACTCTTGCCGCCGCCCGCGTCGGATTGCCAAAGTCGACCGTCTCGCGCCGCATGGCCATGCTCGAAGCCGTGCTGGGGGAACGATTGCTGCAGCGTACGACCCGCAAACTGGCGCTCACCGAGTTCGGCGCCAGTTTGCTCGATCACGCCCGCAAGGTGGTCGAAGAAGTGGAGGCGGCAGGCGCTTTGGTGCAGCACCGCCAGCTCGAACCGAGCGGCCGACTGCGTATTTCGCTGCCTGGTGATTTTGCCAATCTGGCGATGGGGCCGGTGTTCGCTCAATTTCTGAAGCGGTATCCGGCGATCTCCCTGGAGCTCGATCTGTCGCCGCGGCGGGTCGATTTGGTGGCCGAAAACTTCGACCTCGCTATTCGCATGGGCGATATGCCTGACGATTCGACCCTCGCCGCGCGGCGCGTTGCGCTCACCACCATGGGCTTGTATGCAGCGCCCGGCTATACGAGTGTGCGTGGCTTGCCAGAACAACCTGATGACTTGCTGAAACACGATCTGCTTTGCATGCAGCGGCGCGGCGCGGCCGAGCCGCTATGGGTGCTAATACGGGGAAAAAGCCGATGGGAGCGCAAGGTTCCGGGCCGCATGATCGCCAATTCCCTAGATGTGCTCGTGCGCATGGCTTCCACCGGCGCCGGCATTGCGGCGAGTTCCGATTTGTTTGCAGCGCCGTACGTAAAAACGGGGGAGTTGGTCAGAGTCTTGCCGGATTGGAGCATGCCATCGATGACGGGCTGGGCCGTTTTTCCGGGCCGGCGCCTGATGCCGGCCAAGACCCGCGCCTTCCTCGATTTGATGGAACGAAGCTGCAGCGAAAGTGGCGAGCGCGGGTTTTAGGAGAGCGAGCGGCGCTGTCTACAAGTTACAGCTGGCCATCGTCTGGCCCAGACGGACGTTGCCAGCGGGATGCCACGCGGGATTAAATTGCAGCATATCTTTTGGAAACAGCAGGACGACGGTGGAGCCAAGCAGAAAGCGGCCCATCTCTTCGCCTTGCTTGAGCGTGATGTTCTGGTCCTCATACGTCCATTCGCAAATCTTGGGCGCGCGCGGCGGATTGACGATGCCATGCCAGACGGTCGCCATGCTGCCGACGATGGTCGCGCCCACTAGCGTCATCACGAGCGGGCCGGCCTTGGTGTCAAAGGCGCACACCACGCGTTCGTTGCGCGCAAACAGACCTGGGATGCCGCGCGCCGTGGTCGGGTTCACGGAAAACAGCTCGCCCGGCACGTAGATCATCCGCGTCAGGCGGCCAGCGCAAGGCATGTGGATGCGGTGGTAATCCTTCGGGCTCAGGTACAGATTGGCGAAATTGCCGTGGCGGAACTGGGCGGCAAGGCGCCTGTCGCCGCCAACTAGGGCCGTGGTCGTGAAATTGTGGCCTTTGGCCTGGTAGATTTGGTCGTCTTGGATCGCACCGAACTGGCTGATGCGCCCGTCGACAGGACAGATGTAATCGGCCGCCGCCAACGGCCGCGCGTCCGCGCACAGGGGGCGGGTGAAAAAGTCGTTAAAGCTGGAATAACTGGCGAGGTCGGGATTGAGCGCCTCGTCCATGTCGACGCCGTAGCGCCCGACAAACCACCGGATCAATTGCGTTGTCAAGGCTCCGCCTTTGGCTCTGGCGATCCACCCCGCGAGATTGGTCAGGGCTAGTTTCGGGAGTAGGTACTGTGGCAATACGGCTAGACGGTCGGACACGATAAAGGCCTAATACAAAGACGAGGTCGAATTATAACGGGGCCGGGTGGCGCGCTCGATATTGTTTGATTTTATGCGCCTGCTGGGCCGCGCAGAAGAGCGGTGCGCCATTGGCGCCAAGATGCACAGAGGGGCGTGCCGGCCGCGTCAGCAGCCGTGGGCAAGGGGGCTTCGATGCCGGCGCAGCGAAGCTTTGGAAAAAGACGACGGCAGCGGGCAAACCTCGCCGCCAGTCCAGCTGCTATGGCAGGGCCAGCAAAGTGAGCTTAACGCTCTCCTTGCCGCCGCCGAAGAATGCGGAAACGGAACCGGACATGGCTGCGACATATTGTTTATTGTCAATTTCATAAGTTAGGATGCCCCCGCCGGCCGATGCGGCAAGCGCGTAACGCAGCAGTACCACGCCCTTATCCGCATCCACCGCGTACAAGGTGCCCTTTAGGTCGCCGGCGAAGACCACGCCACCGCTGGTGGCGGTCACGTTGGCGAGCATGGGCGCCGGCGCTTCAACCTTCCAGCGCAGCTTGCCCGATGCGACGTCGACGGCCGCGAGTATGCCGCGCGCCTGGTCAATCGGGTCTTGCTCGATCTTCCCGCCATAAAAATGAACTCCCACCTGATGGACGGGCGCGGCGGCGTCGTGCCTCACCATGCCACACCAATTGACCATGGGCGAAAACAGCAAGCCGCGCTTGGGATCGTACGCGCTGCTGCTCCATTCCTGCCCACCCAGCAAGCCGGGACAAACGTGTGTCGGCTGTGCTGTGGCGGCCTGGTCGCCATTCTCCTGCTTTGAAATGGCAATGTCATAAAGGGTAGCCGACGAATCGCGATCCACCGCGCGCACGCGGCCATCCTTGCCGCTGACCATCATGACGTTACGCAGCTTGCCCTTGACCTTGGCGCGCAACAGGGGGCCGGTCTGGGACAGATCCCAGTCATGCGTATCGTGGGCGACGAATTGTTTGGACCACAGCAGTTTTCCCGTTTTCACATCGAGCGCGAGCGCCGAGTTCGTTCCCAGGTCGGCGCCAGGGCGCACCTCGCCGTAGAAGTCGGGAGCCGGATTTCCGACGGGAATGAAGACAATATTCTTCGCCCGATCGACCGCAACGGGTGTCCAGAAGCTGCCCCCGCCATGGGCGAGAGCCTCGGGCATGCCCCAAGTTGCCGCCGCCCGTGTATTTGCCTTCGGCAGCGCATCATAGCGCCATCTTTCTGTACCGTCTTGCAAACTGAAGCCGCCGACCCACCCTTGTCCACCCCAGTCGGCACCGGCCGTACCGTAGACGACGGTGTCATCGACGATCATGGCCGGCATGCTAAGGTAATGGCTCTCTTCGTAGCTGGTAATTTGCCGCTCCCAAAGAAGCTTGCCATCTGCCATCGACAGTGCGATGAGGTAGCCATCCGGGGTCCCCCGCACTAAGCGGCCCTCTTTCATGGCCACGCCCCGATTCACGGCAGACAGCATCTTGCCCTTGAGTTGCCAGTCGTGCCGCCACAGCTCCTTGCACGTGCGGGCGTCCATCGCGAGCGTCGTTTGTGCCGCCGTGAAATAGATGCGGCCCTCGTAGAGCAGGGGCGAGGACTGCGCGGGCGCCAATACCCCGCTGTCAAAGGTGCAGATTTCCTTAATACGGGAGGCGTTCCTGGTATTGATCTGCTCGAGTGCGACATAGCGTTGGCCGTCGTAGCTCTTGTTGGTCATGAGCCAGGAGTCGTTGGAGTCCGCGGAATGATCGAGTTCAAGCTGGGTCGGAGTGGCCGCGGCCAACAATGCGCTGGCCCAAAATGACATCGTCAGGCACGCAAAAATGCGGCGTAGTTCCAGATTACGTCTCATAGTGCCGCTCCTTTAGGGGTCAACCAACCTACGCTCGAACGACAGCGAAGCATCCATTAAAGATCAAAATATGGAGGCCGTGACTGACCATTGTCAAGAGTCGAGTGTGGCACCCCATGCACGGGGGCGCGCGACTAGATTATTGTTTTGGAAGGATTATTTAGCCAAGTCAACGTGGCAGACTGCGTTTTACGCGGAGATGGAAAAAATCGCGTGCCGATACTATAATTCCTACTGGACGCGACCCAGTCCAAAAAAGCTTGCAACATTTGCATGGTTGCGCTTGGACGGGGTGACACGGCCCCAAGACGAGTTCGCTAGAATTGTGATGAACAACAGTCCCAATGAGGCGCCGGCAATGGATTCCGCTCAGTCGGACGATGCCAGCGATGCCACTCTTGCCGCCGGCGCTAACAGGGCGCTGCTGCCGCTTGACCTCGCTTCGCGCGTCGATCAGATGTTCCCAAAGCTCACCCCCGGCGAGATCGATCGACTGCGCCGTTTCGGCACAGTTAAGACTTGGCGGCCGGGAACGTTGTTGTTTGAAGCCGGCAAGCCTGGGCTCGGGATGTTCGTCCTATTGCGGGGGCGCGTTGCTGTCACACGCAAAAATGGCATAAGCGCGGAGACGCCGCTAGTTAATCATTCTCCTGGCCAGTTTATGGCTGAAGTGGGCCAGTTGTCCGGACGTCCCGCTTTCGTCGACGCCCGCGCCCTCGACGACGTCGAGGCGCTGGTGATTGGCCCGTCCGCGCTGCGCACGCTGCTCATTGCCGAGGCCGAACTGGGCGAACGCATCATGCGCGCGCTCATCCTTCGGCGCGTGGGATTGATCGAAACGGGTGCCGGCGGCCCGGTCCTGATCGGCGCGACCGACCTCCCGCGCATGCTGGGCTTGCAGGAATTTCTGTCGAGAAATGGCCACCCCTACTCGGTACTGGATCCGTCGGATCGCACGGCGCAAGAGATCATGCAGCGCCACGCGCCGCAACCTGACGAGCTCCCTTTAGTCGTCTGCCCGGACGGATCGGTCCTGATGGCCCCGAGCGATCAGCGCCTCGCGCGCTGCCTTGGCCTGTTGCCGGAACTATCAGCTGCTCACATCTACGACGTTGCCATTGTCGGCGCCGGTCCTGGCGGCTTGGCGGCGGCCGTCTATGCGGCGTCGGAAGGACTGTCGACCGTGGTACTCGAGGGGCACGTGATTGGAGGTCAAGCCGGTGCCAGCTCGCGCATCGAGAATTACCTGGGCTTTCCGACCGGCATCTCGGGCCAGGCGCTGGCCGGACGCGCCTACGTGCAGGCGCAGAAATTCGGCGCCGATATCGTGGTGCCGGTCGAGGTGACACGGATGGATTGTGGCGCTGCGCCGCTTGGCTTGGATCTCGATTGCGGAATGCATTTGTCGGCGCGGACCGTAGTGATCGCCTCGGGCGCGAATTATCGGCGTCCCGCTATTGTCGATCTCGCCAAATACGAAGGTCGGGGCGTTTTCTACTGGGCTTCGCAAATCGAAGCCAAGCTGTGCCATGAGGAAGAAGTGGTATTGGTCGGCGGCGGCAATTCGGCAGGACAGGCGGTGGTGTTCCTCGCCAGCTATGCGCGCCAGGTGCACCTGTTGTTGCGTGGGCCCGAACTTGCCAAGAAGATGTCAACCTATCTGATCGATCGCATCCGTTCCCTCAATAACGTCACGCTGCATGTCGAGACCGAGATCGTTGCGCTCGAGGGAGACGATGGCGGGTTGAGCGGCGTGCGCTGGCGCAATCTCAGGAGCAGCGTGGAAGAAACGAAATCCATCCGGCGCGTGTTTCTGTTCGCCGGCGCGGATCCCAACACGGGCTGGCTCGCCAATTGCGGTGTGAAGCTAGACCCCAAGGGCTTCGTCTGCACCGGCTCGAGTCTGGCGCCCGATGACTACGTGAAAGCGCCATCAGCGGCGCGTGAGCGCCTTCCGTTTGCGCTCGAGACATCGGCGTCGGGCGTGTTTGCGATCGGCGATGCGCGCGCCGGATCGACCAAGCGCGTCGCCGCTGCGGTGGGTGAAGGAGCCTCTGTGGTGGCGCAGCTGCATGCGTGGCTCGCTACGAATGCACGCGCCTCTGCCTGACCCGCGTCGCACTCATTTTTCAATCATGTGCCGCCCCATTTAAGACTGGCGCGGCAAAATTGGCGCCGCTGCGAGTCGGCGCACTAGCGGGTGAGGGCGCCTAAGATGCGGGTCTGGGTCGTTAAGCGCGCGCCCCGCCCGGAGCACGCCGGTCATTGTCCCGCGGCGGCAGCTCATGCACGACTAGGCCCGTCCCGGCCGAGACGGCGGTGAGCCAGCCCGCGTGCTTAAGAGCGCGCAAGGCATCTTGATAACCCTGATCCCAACGCCATGCGATCGAGCCCTTCGAGAAATTGATGTCTTTCAAAGGCATATGCCAATCGCGCCCGGCATATTGCAGGCGCACGACATGCATTGTGCTGTCGCTGCCGATGGCGGCCAACGCATCGATTCCGGCGTCGCTTTTCGCGCGCGCCGGCAAGTGGGAAAACAGCTCACGCAATTGATGGCGCAATTGGTGGGTGCTCAGATAGTCTTCGATCTGACGGCTCGAGCGCGAGGCGAAGGTGACGTCTTTCGAGCGCGTCTGCACCTCGTCAAGCGTGGTCGGCTCCGGTCCTTCAGCGTTCCACAAATCGACCATAAAACATAGAGAATCGACATGCGGCAGATCGTCCAGCACGGTCTCGAGAGGCGTGTTTGAATACAAGCCACCATCCCAATATAGTTCACCACCGATGCGTACGGGCGGAAAACCGGGTGGCATGGAGCCGCAGGCGCGGACGTGCTCGACGTTGATGGTTTGCCGGGTGTTGTCAAAACTGACCAGTTTTCCGGTCGTCACTTTCAGCGCATTGACCGTCAAGCGTATGCCGCCAGGCGTGTTCAAATAGTCGAAATCGACCAATGCGCCAAGCGTATCGGCCAGCGCCGCCGTATCGTAAAAACTGGCCACTTCCGGCTCGACTGCCATACCAAAGGAAAACGGACTAAACAGGCGTGGCGTGAAGAAGCCAGGAATGCCGCGCACGATCGTATCAACGGTCGATAACCAGATGTTGGCGCGCCGCTGCACATCGGGTATGCGCGCCATGTCAATTCCTTCCCGGTGCGCGACCCGGTCCCAGAACTGTTTTAAGCGCTGCAAGCGCGTGCTCTTGTCGTTGCCGGCAAGTAAGGCGGCATTGATGGCGCCGATGGAGGTGCCGACGATCCAGTCCGGGACCAGTTCATGTTCGTGCAGCGCCTGGTAGACGCCCGCCTGGTAGGCCCCGAGCGCGCCGCCGCCTTGCAATACCAAGACGATGCGCAAGGCGCCGGGGTTTAATCGATTGACTGGCTTCATCCCGCCCTCGATAAAGATGAATCTGAGCGTATTATCGGTGCTACGGCGATTGGCACGGTTGCTTGGCCTGTGGTGATGAGGCGCCCTTTGCTACGCATCAACGGTGGCGGCGTGAAGTCGCATCCCAGATCGAAGGGCCGCGCGCCGGTGGGCGGCGCCAGCCGAAGGATGAGGCTGCTACGGGGCGGGATTTGATTCGCCGCCGACATTCATTTTTCCGTTCCCGCATTGCACTTGACCAAACCGGCTCAAGGGGCTCCCTTGGGCGGATTATTTTGATCACGATGCCCTTCGGATGGTGGCATAATGAGCGAAAATTTTTCCGCTTTTCAAGGCTGTGCTCATTTCATGACGTTCCACGCTCTCGGCCTCATCGATCCCTTACTGCGCAATCTGGAGGCGCTCGGCTACCGGCGGCCCACTCCCGTTCAGGTGCAAGCCATTCCAGCGGTGCTGGCCGGGCGCGACCTGATGGCGGCGGCGCAAACTGGCACCGGCAAGACAGCGTCTTTCGCCGTGCCCCTGTTGCAGCGCCTGACCATGAATGGCCCCCAAGTGACAGCCAATTCGGTGCATGTGTTGGTGCTGGTGCCCACTCGCGAACTAGCCGAGCAGGTATATGAAAGCTTTCTCGCCTACGGCGCCAGTCTGCCCTTACGCAGCTTTGTCGCGTACGGCGGGGTGAGCATCGAACCGCAAAAAAACAAGCTGCGCAAAGGGCTCGACGTACTCGTGGCTACGCCCGGTCGCTTGCTCGATTTGTACGCCCAGCAGGCCGTGAAGTTCGACCAGCTGCAAACGCTGGTGCTAGACGAGGCTGACCGCATGCTCGATTTGGGTTTTTCGCGCGAATTGGAGGCCGTCTTTGCAGCGCTACCGAAGCAGCGGCAGACGCTGTTGTTCTCCGCCACGTTCTCCGATGCCATTCGGGCGCTGGCGCGCGAGCTGCTAGCTGAGCCGCTCAGCATCCAAGTTAGCGCGCGCAACAGCACTGTCAAGAACGTCAAACAGTCGATGATTGCGGTCGATAAAAAACGCAAACTGGACCTGTTTTGTCACCTGCTCAAGGTGAGGCGCTGGGGCCAGGTTCTGGTATTTGTGAAAACCCGCAAGGGGGTCGATCAGCTTGCTGCGGCGCTGCGGGCGCAAGGCATCCGCGCCGATTCGATCCACGGCGACAAGACTCAGCCGGCGCGCTTGCGCGCGCTCGAACGGTTCAAGAGCGCCGAGGTGCAGGTGCTAGTGGCGTCCGATGTCGCGGCGCGCGGCCTCGATATCGACAATTTGGCGCACGTCGTCAACTTCGATCTGCCAACCGTGGCCGAAGATTACATCCACCGCATCGGTCGCACGGGCCGGGCGGGCGCCAGCGGCGAAGCGGTGTCGCTGGTATGCGCTGATGAAGTCGACCTCTTGTCGGCCGTTGAAACGCTCACCAAGCAACTCTTGCGCCGCGTCGAGGAACCGGGTTTCGAGGCGGCGCACCGGGTGCCAATCACGGGCGCCGGCGCGGCGGCGAAAAAAAAGCCGGCGCATGACGCTAAAAACGGCGCCGCCCGTCCTTCCAAACGCCGCTTTTACGGTAGCCGCACGTAGCGACCTAGCTGGCGTCGCTCGTGGCCGCCACGCCTCAGGCAAACAGCTTGTCGTAGGCGGCCAGCAGCGTTTGATGCATCACGCTGCCCTGCATGTCCGCGCCCAGGTTTCCAGACCAAAGAAACGTTCGCTTTGGTCGAGCAAGGCTTGGGCTTGCCGCACGGCCTCGGCGCCATACAGCATGCCCAGCGAACGGCGGAAGTGAGAAACGTCCTCGATTTTGAGCATGCTTTCGATGCAGCGCTACACCAGCAGGCGAGCCGGGTCCACGTCGTGGAAGTGGTGAATCCAGTCGCAGCCTTCCAAGATCGCATCCTTAGCGCCGACCGCCAGCGCCAGCAGCGTTTTCAATTCGCCGATGCGCAACTGCTTCCATAGTGAGCCAAGGGAGATGGCCAGGCCCAGGATTTCCCATCGCGGACGCTCGTCGTTCAAGTTCATCGTTTGTAGGTCAGTTAGCAACTCGGCCGCCTCCTCTTGACTCAGGTCGGAAAGGCGCACCAGCGCCGGACGGATCGTATTGCCGATGCTGTTGTTTTCCCATTCCAGGTCCTCGACTGGATAGATTTCGGACATGCCGGGCACCAGAATGCGGCAGCTGTAGGCGCCTTGTTCGCTAAAGTCCGCCACATAAATGTCCCTGCCTTCGCCGTGCACGCAATCAACTAGCCAGTGGTAATCCTCCTCGGTCGTATTGCTGAAGTTCCAATCAGCGAACGCGAAGTCAGGCGTGTCGCCCAGAAAGTTCCAGCTGATCACGCCGCTCGAATCGACGAAGTGGATTTCCAGATGGGCGACGGCGTTAATTTCGCTCATGTCAAAGCCCGGCTCAGGAAACCCTTCCAGCGAATGGAGCGCGCGCCCTTGCAGCAATTCGGTCATGGCCCGCTCCAGGGCGATCTCGAAGCGCGGGTGCGCGCCGTAGCTGGAAAATATCTCCTGGTCCTTCGGGTGAATCAAGGTGACGTTCATGACCGGGTAGCGCCCGCCAAGTGAGGCGTCCTTGACCAAAATGCCGAAGCCGGCCTTGCGCAGCCCGGCGACGCCGGCCTGGAGGTTGGGGAAACGGGCGCTCACCTCGTCCGGCACTTCAGGCAGGCACAGGCCTTCACTGATGATGCGGTATTTGATGTGGCGTTCGAAAATCGCGGACAGAGCCTGGGTGCGTGCTTCCACCAACGTGTTGCCTTCTGCCATGCCGTTGCTGACATAGAGGTTGCCGATGATATTGACCGGGATATAGGCTTGGGCGCCATCACGCACCCGGGTGTAGGGCAAAGCGCAAATGCCGCGCGCCATGTTGCCCGAGCTGAAGTCAACTAGCGCGCATCATCGAATCTCGCCGTCCGGATTGCAAAAATCGTGCAGCTCGAGGTTGAGCAGGTCGGCGGGCCACTTGCCGTCCGGCGTCGGCGCAAACCAGCGCTCTTGAGGGTAGTGCACAAATGGCCGGTTGGCGAGTTGGCCCAGGCAAAAATGGGTTCAGAAGTAATGGGTGCTGAGGCGCTCGAGGAACTCGCCATAGGCACTGGCGCGCGCTGCCAGTTCCGTGGCGCCCTTGCCGTTTGAAAACAGCATCGGGCATTCGTTGTCCTTCATGTGAGCCGACCAGATGCCGTCGACTGGGTGCGGAAGGGATGACTCATTGAGCTGAAAACCGCGCGCCGCCAGCTTTTTTTGCATGGTGTCGATGGTCGATTCGAGGGCGCCATCTTTGCCGGGAATAAAGGTTTGCATGGGGGTTTCTCGGCAAGCGATTCGTTTACGGGGCGCACGCCTATCGGGTTGGCGCGCTGCGCACGATGGTCCATGATGGCGCATGTGAGGCAAGCGCCTGGGCGGAAGCGGTCATATTAACCCGAGTCAAAGGCGCAAAGGAATTGGCAACACCCGCCGCGGCGAACCGAGTCGCGCCAGCTGAAGCCGCTACGGGATCGCTTGCAGACGGTCGCTGGCCGTTCCAGCCAAGGCGGCGGTGCCGCCGACGCAGGGCGCGATGTCGCCAACGCCCTGTCCATGCCAAGTAAAGCTACAAGATGTCGCCGGAGCCATGTGTGAAGCGGCAAGCTCGGCGGGCGGACAGCGGGTCCCGCCTAGCTTGCCCGCGGCGACCGACGTCAGCGCCGGTTCCGGGCAGTGCCACAAAGAAATTGCTTGTTGTGATAGTCGATCGGCGTTTGCGTTTTTATGCCGCGGTATCCAACGTAACGCGACGGCGGGCATGTGTGCCATCAGTTCACGGACGCGGGTGCGCTGATCTTGCAAGCCTTTTGCGCCCGCTCCCGCCTGCTGCAGCACATCATTGATGACGACCTGGCTGTCGCCGTAGATTACGAGCTGCGCCGGCTGCCAGCGCAAGGCCGCTTCCAGCACGGCGATCAGGGCCAGGTACTCCGCTTCGCCGCTATTGCCGTAGCCGGCAGATTGCCGGATTTCCACCCGCTCGCCGTCCGGGCCGACGATGAGGCCGCCGATCCCGATTCTGCCCGGATTCGGATGGGCTGAACCATCGAACCATGCGCTCCACTCGGCCGGGCCGGGTGTATATTTATTTTTCTTCAATGCTAGGAGGGCGGCCCGGCGCTGCGCTTTGACGCAAAGTCTAGCACTTTCGGCTTGCCGCGCCGATGCTCGCACGGCGAGTAAATGGGGCAAACCGAGTGCACCGGCAATCTTTTCAAGGGTTAACTTGAGGGCGCGGGGCTCCGACAATCCCGTGCCGCGTGCCAGGCGCCGGCTGATCCGCCGTTCCGTCTTGAATGCCGCCATGCTCAATTCTAAAAATTCCGTCATGCAAGGTGATGCCCTGCGTCGGGGCCAGTAGGGTCGAAGACGCTAGTGTAACCGGCTTCGCCCTCGCGCCGAGAAAAGCGGCCGCTCCCAGAAGGCAAGCGGCCGCTTTTCTCGGGCTAGATCAGAGGCGCTTAATCGTGGCGCGGATTGTCGGGATAATTGTCGCGGCCGTTCTGTAGCCCGTCGCCGTCGCGATCATGGCGGCTGCCACCGTTGTCGCGGTCATGGTCGTAATGGTTACGGTCGTGGTCGTGGTCGCGCTCATCGCCACCGCGTGGGGCCCAGCGGCCCTGTTCCATGTACCAGCGGCCGTCGCGCTGGGCCCAGTAGGCTGGGCTGTAGAGGTAGCCAGGACGCTCGGCGATCCACACGCCTGGCACCCAGTCATGACCCTGGCCGCGCCATTCCCAGTGGCCCGTTGCCCAGACATAACCGGGGCGCGCATGCGGCACCCGTTCAAAACGGGGCCGCGGCGGTGCCAGGCGCACATAATCGACCGCCACTGGCTGCTGCACGCTGACCCAGCCGCCCCGGTTCAGGCGCCAGCTGTTATTTTCTTGGACCCACTGCGAGCGCTGATATTGCTGGCCTTCGCGGATCGCTTCCCAGTGGCCAGCGGCCCAGGCGTGACGGTTGCCCTCCCAATTCCAGTAGCCGGGAGCCCATACGTAACCGCTTCGCGCGGGGGGCACGCTTTCAAATCTTGGTGGAGGTGGAGCATTGCCGATGACGACGTTAAGACCAAGGCCGACCTGCGCCGTGGCTTGTGTCGGCACGAACGCGACGGAACTGAGGGCAATGATGGCGTACAGGGCACGTTTCATTTGTTTCTCCTTTTTGTGAAGTGTTGAATGGAATATAGCAACACTATTTCAGTAACAGACAAAATGATGCAATCTATTACATGTGACACAGTATTGCGCCAATGCAATATTCTTGGAGGCGAGCTGGGGCGGCGCCGAAGAACGGTTTTAGGCCTCTGGCCTGCTGTTAGCGTGCCGTCGCGGCCAGCAACTTGCAGCGCCAGAGCCGTCAAATGGCAGGCAGAGCGTGCGGTTGACGTCGTCACGGGATGCTGGCGGGCCCAGCGGCCGGGACATCGAACCGGCCCAACTCGCGTAGAACGGGGAATAGGGGGCGAAACAGCCTCGTGTGCGGGGCAATGGCGGCACTCAATTTGTGGCATGATTTCGCAGCGTCCATCGCGGGCGCTGCGCCCGGGCGGCAGCGAACCGGTGGCCATGGGCGCCAGCAAAGCAAGCGGGCGTCACAGTGATTCGGCTGCAGCCCTGCTAAAATCGTCAGCGGCAGGCGGCTGCGGACGGGAAATTGACCTTAAGAAGGAGTCTGACATGTTCCAAATGTTTGGTTTTGGCGGCGTTAAATGCCCGCGCTGCGCGCATAAAAACGGCGCCGAGTCGGACTACTGCACCAAATGCGGCCTGTCGCAAGGAGCACCGCGCAACGACGCCGTGCTCCACGATAACCGCTGGCTGCCGGCAGCCGATGAGTTGGCGGTATTTTTTGGCATACGCGAATTGTCCGGCCTCTTCAACCAGACCCTACGCGTGCCGGCGGCCACCCGCGCCTATATCTTGCAGGCCGATGTCGTCACTGAAGTGCCGCAGGACGACTATGAGCCGGGCAAGTTTTTCAGTCGCCTTCGCCACCTGCGGCGCAGCGCCAGCGCAGAAATCCTGATCACGCGCACGGAACCGTTGGCAGTCGACTTCGCGTTTACAGATTTGTATTCGGCAGAGCAACTCAAGGTCTCGGCTAGCTTTTCCGTCAGCATCAAGGTGGACGATGTGGCCGCGTTTGCCCGGCATTTCATGACATCGCCGGGGACGGTGACGGTTCTGCAATTGCATGAGTTGTTAGCCGCGCCCGTGCGCCAGTTGGCGGCCGAGTTCATCGGCGCACGCTCGATTCGCGAGATGGCGGGCAACGCGGTCTTGCGCCCGCAACTAGACGAACGCTTGCAGGCCGTTTTGCAAACGCGGGTAGCGCAGTTTGGCTTGGCCGTGGTCCGAGCCACGACGCTGGCGTTGCGGCACGACAAATATGACGAAAGCTTAGAACGGACCGGCACCTTATGGCTGGTGGCCGACGAGCGTCAGGCGCAAATTGAACACGTCAAACAAATCGACCAGTTGTACGACGAACAAGAGTGGCAAAACATTTGGCGCGAAGAGCGCAACACGCGCGTCGCCTCGCGCCGCGCTGAGATACGCCAAGACTCCAGCGTCGAATCGGCCGAACTGGCGCAGCGCGAAGCCGAGCGGGTGCAGGTGATCCGGGCCCGGGCGGTCGAGCTGTACGGGCGCATCATCGAATCGAATACGCGCGAGCAGGCGTTCGAGCGCGGCGCCGGTGCCACCTTGAGCGAACTGGAACACGAATTGGCGAACAAGGGCGCGCAACATGCCGGCGAGGCCGCCCGTTGGGGGCATGTGCAGGCACTGGCCACCATCAAGATGCAAACCGAGCTGGAGGTGGCGCAGCAGGGTGCACGCGAAGAAAATGCGCTGGCAGCGCAGCGCTTCGCGCACCGGCTGCATCAGCAACAAATCGAGAACCAGATCGCGCAGGCGCTGGCGATCGAGGATGAGGCCTATCGCCGCGCGCAATTGACGCGCTTGCGCCAGAGCCAGGCCGAAACAGCCCAGCGCGAGTCGCAGATGCAGACCGAGCAGCACCAAGCGCGCTGGCAAAGCGAGTCGCTAGAGAACGCGGCCGGCCGCCGCGAAGCGCAGCGCGTGCAGGAATGGCAAGACCAAATGCAGTTGGCTCATCAGCGCGACCTGCTGCGCGCCGACAGCGTCAAAGATAGCGCCCGGCAGGCGCAAGTGACTGAAATCGACGAAAAAATTGGGGTGATGCAGCGCGCGGGCGCCCAGGCGGGGGCCCTGGCCCAGCATGAAAAATTGTTACGCACGATTGAGGCCGAGAGCATCCATGCGCGCACCTTGCAGCAAGCGGCCAAGCAAGTCCAGCTGGATCAACTGGCAATGGAAGAACAGCGCCAGACCCTCTTGCAGCAAGAACAAGAAGGGGCATGGCAGCGCGAACTGGAGCGCCTGTCGCACGAGCGCGAGGTCAGCTACGCGCGCTGGAAGGGCGAATACGACATCTTGCTGGCGCAGCAGGCGCACAGCGCCGACCTCGCCCGCATCGAGCTTGAGCGGATCGGGATCATTGGCAACCTTAGCGACACGGGCAAGGTGGCGATGGCAGCGGTGCCGAATGCCGAGGCCTTGGCGCGCCTCCTGAAAACGCAGGTTCATGCCGGCATGGACGCCGCTCAGATTGAGGCGCTCGCCGTCGTCGTCGGCGCCGAAAACAGCATCGCGCCGGCCGATGCGACGCGCATGGCACATGAACGGGTGCAAGAAGAGCGTGCGCACATGGAGGCGCAAGCGGACAAGGTGCGGCGCCACGAGCTCGACCTGATCAACCTGCAAAACGCGGCCCACAATCACGCCCTGTCTGCGCAAATGCAGCTGGGCGTCGGCGTGGCGCGCGCCAGCGCCCCCGTGCATGACCACCCGGCGCCTGCAATTAGAGTATGCAGCAACGGCCATCCGGGACGTCCAGGCCACCTGGACGACAAATTTTGCGCTGCATGCGGCGCCCCATTGCAGCCTTGACGGGGCCGGATCCTAAACCGAGATGATGCAAACAGCAAGAGACAAGATCCGCGAATTGCGCGCCTTGTATGACGATGGATTGTTAAGTCAACAAGAGTTCGACCTGCGCAAAAACGCCATTCTGGACGCCGAGTACGCCCCTCCGTCAGGCGCCCCGGTGGCGCCGCGCGCGGGTACCGAGCTAGGCTTGATGGCGGGCCAGGAAATCGGTCCGCAAAACCGGCGTTACCGCCTCGAGCGGCTTATCGGGGCGGGCAGCATGGGTCAAGTCTGGCAGGCCACCGATCTCGCCACCCATGCCGAGCTGGGCAACAGCGAGATGGTGGCCCTGAAAATTTTGCCGCCGCAATTGACCCGCAGCGCCAGCCACGCCCGGCTCCTGATCGAGGAAGCGACCCAGGCGCGCAAGCTGGCGCACGAACATATCGTGCGCGTCTACGAATGGGCTCAAGATCCGGCCACCGCGAGTTATTTCATCATCATGGAATGCCTGGACGGCCAGGATCTGGAGCGCTATCTGAGCCAGACCGGGCCGCTGGCGCTTAGCCAAGTGCAGGAATTGCTGCTGCCAGTGGCCGACGCGCTGTCCTATGCTTGGGAAAAAAACAAGCTGGTGCACCGCGACATCAAGCCCGGCAATGTCTTCCTGACCCGGGCCGGCGACGTTAAACTGCTCGATTTTGGCATTGCCTCGCGCGCCCACGGCGGCGCCTTGCAAACGCCTAACGCTGGGACATCGGGCTATCGTGCGCCGGAAGCGGGCAGCAACCAGGAAGACCCTAGCCCGCGCCTCGACGTTTTCGCCGTCGCCGTGATGATCTATCAAATGCTCGAAGGCCGCATGCCTTTCGACGAAATGCGCAGTTCAGGGCCGCCGCGCGCGCCGGCGGCCCTGAACTACGGGCAGTGGCAGGTGCTGCAAAACGGCTTTGCCAACGCCCCGGAACTGCGTCCAGCGTCGGTCGGAGAGCTGCTCGAAGCCTTGCAGCGCGCGGCCGGGCCGTCCGCGGAGGAACAGGCCGCTTTGGACGAGGATGCCCGTGAACGTACGGAGTCGCAGCAACAAGAAGCGGCAGCACAGGCCGAACAGATGCGCTTACAAGAGCAGTCGCGGCAAACGACACTGACGGCGCGGCGCCAAGTGGAGGCGCAGGCCGCTGCCATTGAACAGCTACGCCTCGACAAGCTGCGCCGCGAGCAAGAAGGGCAGCGTCGCATCGAAGCTGAGGCCGCAGCCAAGGTGCGCAAGGCCAACTTGCGGGCCCAGCTGCAGGCCCGGCGCGAAGCGGATGCCGCCAAGGCACGCGTTGTCCAGGAAGAACAGCTGCGCAAAATTCGGCAGGCTAAGGCGGAGGCGTTCTTGCGGGCCGAGCAGGAGCGCTCGCGCCGGGAGCTGGCCGAACACAATGCCACTGAACTAGCGCAACTGTTGCCGAGCTCCACCAGCCCCGTGGCCGGCGCCGACGGCGTGCTGCGTGACCGTTTTCGTAACGGCAGTGGCAGCGGCCCGGACCTTGTGCTGATACCGACCGGCCGCTTCGAGATGGGCTCGTCCGTAGAAGAGCGCGCGATCGCGGTGGCCGCGGGTTCGCAAAAAACGTGGCTCGAGCGCGAAACGCCGCAGCATTGGGTGGCTATCGAATATCCGTTTGCGATGGGACGTTACCCGGTCACGGTCGGGCAATGGCGCCAGTTTGCGCGCGCCACCGGTTGGCAAACGCAGGCCGAGGTCGATTGGCAAAACCCGGGCTTTGGCCAGAGCGACTTTCATCCGGTGGTCGGGATCAGCTGGCACGACGCGCAGCGGTACCTGGACTGGCTAAATCAGGAAACCGGACAGGGCTACCGTTTGCCCAGCGAAGCCGAGTGGGAATATGCGTGCCGCGCCGGCACCAAAACAGCATTTAGTTTCGGTGACACGATCACGACCGACCTGGCCAATTATGACGGCAACTACACTTACAATGGCAGCCCGAGCGGCCTGTTTCGAAATGGAACCAGCGAAGCGGGCAGCTTTGGAGCCAACCCCTGGGGCTTGTTCGAGATGCATGGCAATGTTTGGGAATGGGTTCAGGACGTGGTGCATGACAACTACGACGGTGCGCCCAATGATGGCAGCGCATGGCAAGATGGTGGCGATCAGAGCCGGCGCATTTTGCGCGGCGGTTCCTGGCTGTACAATCCCCGCTATCTGCGTTCGGCGCTACGCAACGGCTTCTCGGCATTGCTATGCAACGACATCGTCGGTTTTCGGGTCGCGCGCCGACTCGACTGAGCCTTGATTCGGACGGTTCCTGAAAACGTGCGCGGCGCCGCCCGCGCCCGCCCCCCGACCTTAACTAGAGCGACGTGGCATCCGCCCTCAAGTGCGCGCGCGCCGGCTCGCCCGCGGCAAGCCCGGTTCGCTCGCGTTTTCACTCTTTTCTCAAGATTTCCGCCTTGTCACTGCCCGCGTGGGTGGACGCGCCGCCCCTACCCGTGTCCAGCGAGCGCTCGGCTTAAGGAACTTTTGCATGATGAGAGCGCACTAATTTGTAAGGCCTCAACCGAGCGGGAATGGCGGGTTGAGGGGTGTTGGTGTCCTTGGAGTATGGAGTCATTTTCATGAAAATTCCGCAGGAACTAAAAATACCGGCGCTGGTATTTACGCTAGAAGCGGTGATGCTGCTTGGCTTGTCACTGATCTTTCTCGTTCTAGCCCCACGCTGAGGCCGCCCCCTTGCCAGGTCGCTTGCGAACGCGCTCAGCTGTGGCGCCGGCCCGATTCGGCTAATTTGCAACATGGGGTGGCGTTGGCGGTCCTTCACGAGGCTGCAAAGGTAAGGTTTTGAAGCACTCAGTTACAAATCCACCCGGGTGATTAAACGGCCAACACTGAGTGCCCGGTCGGTGTTTCGCTGCCGCGCGCGGCGTTGCTGCCACGAGCTTGCACTTGCTCAGGGTAAGGGACGCTGGCAAAGCGATTGTGCTTGGGTATGCGGCTGAGCTTGTCAAGCGAGGTGGCTGGCCCCAAGGCGGTTTCCTTGCCGGTAAGCTGGTCAAGGTGCCAGAAGCCGCCGTCGCGATGAATCAACAACGGCAGCGCGGCCGCATTCGGGGCCGCGGCAAAGGCCGGCATCGGATAGCCGGGATGCGTGTCGGGCGCTAGTAGGTAAAAGCATTCGGCTTGTGCGCCCTGGTCAATGCGGTGCAGTACCACGCCATGCGGCATGAGGGCTGTTACCGACAGGATCACAATGCCCTTTATGCTCGCGCTCAGTTCGATGCGCATGCCGAGACGAAGCGGCGTCGGCTTATTTTTCCCCGGCCAGATGCCGTCGAGCAAAATGCCATAGCGTGATACGTCTTCGATTTCAAAGCTAGAGCCGGCGCGGCGGATCAAAGCATGGCGAGCCGACAATCGCCGCGTCAGGCCGCTGCTATCTTGGCCGTCGGCACCAAAGTGGCACAACAAGACGTCCGCTTCCTGATAATCGGCTTCAAAACGGCCCAGCACGCATTCGTCCAGCGCGAACAGGCGGATTTGACGCTGGGCACCCGTTTCCGGCGCTGCGTTGACCAAGCAGGCGGCGCGGCTCGGGTGCGGATGGTTTTTGCTGGTCCCCGGCACGTCGATTTCAATTAAGTCCTCGTCCCACGCAATCGTCGTGAAACCGGTGTCCATTTTGCCTTGCGCGCCACCTAAATCGAGGTGCGCAATGCCGGCATTGCGCGCGCTGACGTCGATATCGACCTGGCCGCCTCCTTGCGCATTGACTCTGGCGATCGACGCATCATCGGCCACCACGCGCACGTTTTTATGCGTGCTTAAAAATATCTGATGAATCTCCGTCAGGCTCGCGTCCAAGCGTGGCACCAGGATGACAAAAGTACAAACCCACGCCTGCAGCGTGTTGCCGTCGGATTCACGTAGCACTTCGACTTCGATCTGGTACTGGCCGTGTTCCTTGTCGCGCGATGAAAATTCAACAAACACGGGGCGCCAATCGCCGCGCATGGTGCGCCCGAATTGCTGGCGCGAGGCGCCGTGCGCGATCAGCTCCGACTGCAGCGACAGCGTAATTTGCCCCGCGCCGGTGTCGGGCATGCCGCGCAATTCCATCTTGAGAGTCTGGCGTCCGCCCGCTGCGCGCGGGTCGAAGCCGCTGATATGCAAGTGGGCCAGCCCAGACTGCTTGGACGCCAACGGCGCCCGGGCCAGTGGCGCCGACAAAGGCGCCGCATTGGCCCGGGCTTTGCGTAGCGCGCTCAGCAAATCGTAACTCGATAGCGACTCGGTCGCTTGCGCATGCCCTCCAGCGCAGCACCTCTCCGAGGGAGTGACCCAGAAAGTGCAATGCGGATGATCCGGGTTACTGCATTTTTTCATGGCATTATTATTGACAGGATAAATGACAGCTTACGCGGTTTTTCATGTTGCTTGGCAATATTTTCATGTTATTTCGCAATATGCTCGCAGCTTTTCCTAACTGACCCCAAACGGTCGCCTTGAAACGCGCAAACTGATCGCCATGATCCTCGCCTAACGCTGCCTGGTCCCAGCGAACGGGTTTGCTGGAGCCTGTCTGGAAATGTCGGTGCTGACGGCTTTGACCGGGCGCGGGCCAACGACCCTGGCCCGAGGAAAAAATCGAGAGGCAGGCGCCGATCGGCCGAACGGGAAATTGTGTTCGAGCGCCCGCGACGAGGCGGGCGCCAAGGCGTGCTGCGCATCACCTGCGGCGGGTTTTGGCGCCGAGTCGAAGGCGCTCTCGCCAGTTACCACGCCCGGCACCCAACACGTCAGGACGGCTGCGTCCAACGCCCTAGGCGGCCACTAGCCCTGCGCTTCCCACTCCGGGCGCAGCAGGCTGTACATTTTGACGTCGCACATTTTGCCGTTGATAAAAAACGACTGGCGCAGCGTCCCTTCCTCCGTAAAACGGCATTTTTGCGCGATCCGTTCGGAAGCAATGTTGTGCGGATCCATCAAAAGCTCGAGGCGGTGGTACTGGAAGACGTTAAACAGGTAATCAACTAGCAAGCGGGTCGCTTCCGTGACGTAGCCGCGGCCGGCCAGGTCCGCATTGAACAAGCGATAGCCGATTTCGCGGCAAACGGGCGTGCGTCCCTTGAAGTGGGTGATAACGCCGATCATGCGGTGAAAACTGTCTTCGATCACGAACAACTCGCTATCGTCGGTGACGAAGCCGGTCTGCATGAAGTCCTTGCGCAGCGCCTCGGGTGACTTAAATTGCATCGAAAAATAGTTGCCGCGCGTCGCTAGGTCATTGGCCAGCGCGATGAAGCTACCCAAATCGGCGCTGAGCAGATGACGGAGACTGCAAAGTTGTCCTTTTAACATGGTGCGCTTTCAAACGCTGGACCGTTCAGCTGCAATGTAGTTTAGCACCTCTGCTGGCGCCCAGCAGCGTTAGGGTGGTAGCGGAGTTGTTCCGGGCGCGCGCCTGAAGTCCCGTGCCCGTCCCTGCGCCCAACTGTCCCGCGCGCTCACCCAGGCGCCAATGATTCGCCCGGGCGCCCGCTTTGGACTCGTTTATGGCCGTCGAATTTTCCCGCTTCCCGTTGCGCTCGCGCCGTACCGGACAAGCTGGGCACGACTTAAGTGCCTCTAGGCCCCGCTTTTGGGGTACAATATTGGGTTGCTTGGATTTGGTTTCGAGCAATACGATAAGTCATTGATTTAATAAACTTTAATAATCGCGAATCCGGTCGACAAGGGTGCCCATTGGGTGACTGATCGGATTCCAGACCCAACCCTGGAGTGAAAAATGTCCGTAACAATGCGCGAAATGCTGGAAGCTGGTGTCCATTTTGGTCACCAAACCCGTTTTTGGAACCCTAAGATGGCGCCGTTCATCTTTGGTCATCGCAACAAGATTCATATCATCAACTTGGAAAAGACGATGGCCATGTATCAAGAAGCGATGAAGCATGTACGTCAACTGGCATCGAACCGCGGCACCATCTTGATGGTGGGCACCAAACGTCAAGCCCGCGAAATCATCGCCGCTGAAGCGCAGCGCGCCGGCGTTCCTTTCGTCGATCAACGTTGGTTGGGCGGCATGCTGACCAACTTCAAAACCATCAAGACCTCCATTAAGCGTCTGAAAGACATGGAAGCGACGGTCGAAGACGGTTCCGTGGAAAAGCTGTCGAAAAAAGAAGGGCTGATGTTTCAGCGTGAAATGATCAAGCTGCAAAAGTCGATTGGCGGCATCAAGGATATGGGTGGAATTCCCGATGCTATTTTTGTCGTCGATGTTGGCTACCATAAGGGCGCGATTACGGAAGCGGCCAAGCTGGGCATCCCCGTCATCGGCGTCGTCGATACCAACCACTCTCCAGAAGGCGTCACCTACGTCATCCCTGGTAACGATGACTCGTCGAAAGCGATCATGTTGTATGCGCGCGGTGTGGCCGATGCCATTATTGAAGGTCGTGCAAGCGCGAGCAACGAAATCGTTGACATGGTCAAGACCGGCGCTGGCGACGAGTTCGTCGAAGTCAACGAGCACGCCTAACTTTCCGCGCTCGATTGATGGTGTAAAAGTAGGACGAAGGGGTGGCAGCAGCGCCCCTTTTTTTTAATCTGTGGCGCGCCCAATGGGGCGCCAGCCTTGACGTCCGGGCAGTCACACGAATCACCGAATGAGGAGAAATACATGGCAGCGATTACAGCAGCGATGGTGGGCGAATTGCGCGGCAAGACCGACGCACCAATGATGGAATGCAAAAAAGCATTGACGGAAGCCGACGGCGACATGACGCGTGCGGAAGAGATCTTGCGTGTCAAGCTGGGTGGGAAGGCTTCGAAAGCGTCGTCCCGCATCACCGCCGAAGGCGTGGTCGCCACCTACATCGCTGGCGGCATTGGCGCGCTGATCGAGATCAATAGCGAAACCGACTTCGTGGCCAAAAACGATGATTTCTTGACCCTGGCGAACGCTGCCGCCAAGCTGGTCGCCGAAAACAATCCGGCCGACGTCGCCGCGCTGCTCGCTTTGCCCTATAAGGGGGGCACGCTAGACGACACCCGTACCGTGCTGATCGGCAAGATCGGTGAAAACATGTCGATCCGCCGCTTCCAGCGGTTTGAAACGGCGGCCAAGCTCGCGTCCTACCTGCACGGCACGCGTATTGGTGTGATGGTCGAGTTCGATGGCGCCGACGAGCAAGTCGGTAAGGACGTGGCAATGCACATCGCGGCGATGAAGCCGGTATCGCTGTCGGCGGACCAAGTGCCCGCCGAACTGATTGCCGCCGAGCGCTCGGTGGCGTCCCTGAAGGCGGCGGAAGATGCAGTCAAGGCCGTTGCCGAAGGCAAAGCGGTGCAGTCCGCGGAGATCTTGGCCAAGCGCCTGGAAGGCTCCGTCCAGAAGTACCTGAAGGAAGTGTCCTTGCTAAATCAGACTTTCGTGAAAAATGATAAGCTTTCAGTTGAACAAATGCTGAAAGCGGCCAATAGCACCGTGAAATCGTTCACCATGTATGTGGTGGGTGAAGGGATCGAAAAGAAACAAGACGACTTCGCCGCAGAGGTTGCAGCCCAAATGGCTGCCTCCAAGGCAGCGAACTAAAAAGCGGGCCGCGAGGCCCGTTTTTTTGTCTGGTCCGTCCGCAGCCCGAAGGGGCGGCTGGAAATTTTCCAGTAGGCAAGTATGAACCTATGGAAATTACCCCCGAATAACTAAATACTATGGAGCCCCAGCTCATGTCAAAACCAGCCTACAAGCGCGTTCTCCTCAAATTATCCGGTGAAGCCTTAATGGGCGATGATCCGTATGGCATCAATCGCGGCACCATCGAGCGCATGGTCGCAGATGTGGCGGAGGTGGCGAGTTTGGGTGTGGAGCTGGCGATCGTGATCGGGGGCGGCAATATTTTCCGCGGCGTGGCGCCCGGCGCCCAGGGCATGGATCGCGCCACGGCGGACTATATGGGCATGCTGGCAACCGTCATGAACGCACTGGCCTTGGGCGATGCCATGCGCCACGTCGGCATCGTTGCGCGCGTCATGTCGGCCATCGCGATCGAGCAAGTGGTCGAGCCTTACGTGCGTCCGAAAGCCCTGCAGTATCTGGAAGAAGGCAAGGTCGTTATATTCGCAGCCGGTACCGGCAACCCATTTTTCACCACCGATACGGCCGCCGCCCTGCGCGGTTCCGAAATCAGCGCCGAAATCGTGCTGAAGGCGACCAAGGTCGACGGCGTCTACACGGCGGATCCGAAAAAAGATCCAAACGCCACGCGCTTCGACAGCATCACGTTCGACGAAGCGATCGCCAAACATTTGCAAGTGATGGATGCCACTGCATTTGCCTTGTGCCGCGACCAGAAGTTGCCCATCAAGGTTTTTTCCATTATCAAGCCCGGTGCGCTCAAACGCATCATCATGGGTGAAGATGAAGGTACACTGGTCCACGTTTAATATTCATTTCAAACATAGGAGAGCAGCATGTCCTTAGCTGACGTCAAAAAAAATACCCAGGATCGCATGATGAAGTCGATCGACACCTTGAAGGCCGACCTGGCCAAGGTGCGCACGGGCCGCGCCCACACCGGTATCCTCGATCATGTGCAAGTGGAATACTATGGAACACCCACGGCGCTAACTCAGATCGCCAATGTGACGTTAATCGACGCCCGCACCATCGGCGTGCAGCCATGGGAAAAGAAGATGATCACGACGGTGGAGAAGGCGATCCGTGACGCCGACCTCGGTCTGAACCCATCGACCCAGGGCGACATGATCCGGGTGCCGACCCCGGTCCTGACCGAAGAGCGGCGCAAGGAAATGGTCAAGTTGGTCAAAAGCGAGGCGGAAGACGCGAAAATCGCCGTGCGCAACATCCGGCGCGATGCCAACGAATCGCTGAAAAAGCTGGTCAAAGACAAAGCGTGCTCAGAAGACGACGAACGGCGCGCGTCGGAAGAAGTGCAAAAGCTGACCGACAAGTTCATTGCCGACATCGACAAGATGGTCGTGGACAAGGAGAAGGAAGTATTGACCGTTTAGTATAATGCGAGATTTCCGCCGGCAAATGATGTTTGCCGCCTGAGCGGAGCCGTGCAACGCGATATTCTTATTTGGCTTTAGTGTTTTCATGATCTATTCAAGCTCGACAACAGCGGTACCGGAAATTTCCAAAGTGCCGCGCCACGTCGCCGTCATCATGGACGGCAATGGGCGCTGGGCCACCAAACGCTTTTTGCCGCGCGTGGCAGGTCACGTCAAGGGCGTCGAGGCGGTGCGCGGCTTGGTCGAAGCATGCGCCTTGCGCGGGGTCGAGTACTTGACCCTGTTCGCCTTCAGCTCCGAGAACTGGCGCCGCCCGCAAGAAGAAGTCACTCTGCTAATGCGCTTGTTCATGACGGCGCTGGAGCGGGAAGTATCCAAAATGCACGCCAATAATATCCGTCTCAAAGTGGTAGGCGACTTGTCGCGTTTCGACGACAAACTGCGCGACATGATCGCCAACGCCGAACGTAAGACGGCCGGCAACACCCGCTTGACCGTATCCGTGTGCGCCAACTACGGCGGACGCTGGGACATCATGCAGGCGATCGGCAAAATGGTAGGGGCCCGCCCCGGCGCGACCCAGTTTAGCGAAGAGCAGTTGGCGCCTCATCTGGCCATGGCCTACGCGCCCGAACCGGACCTGTTCATCCGCACCGGCGGCGAACAGCGCATTTCCAATTTTATGCTGTGGCAGCTGGCCTACACGGAGTTTTACTTCACCGAAACATATTGGCCCGATTTCTCGATCGACTGCCTCGACGCAGCAATCGCGTCCTACCAGCAACGCGAGCGCCGCTTCGGGCGCACCGGCGCCCAATTGGCCGAGAAAGCAGGCTGATGCTGAAAACTCGGATTATCACTGCCATCGTACTTCTGGCGGTCTTGCTGTCGGTGCTATGTTTCAATCATTTTTTCGTTTTCGCGGGCCTCGTCACGGTTTTTTTCGGCGCCGCCGTGTGGGAAAGTTTCCGCCTCTTCCAATACAAGCAAGCCTGGCTGGTGGCGCTTTTTTGGACCGCCGCGTTTGCCTATACCTTCTTCTTTGGCCGCGGCCTAGGCTACGCCAGTTTCTGGTTTTCGCTGTGCGCGGCGCTCTGGCTGCTGCGCTTCGTGCCGGCGTTAGCGCTCGGCTTGCCGCCCCTTGAAGGCATGGGTAACACCCTGCTCAGCCTGGTCTACGCGGTTGCCATCGTTGGCTGTTTCGTCGCGATGCTGATGCTGTTTCAACATTCACCGCTGTATCTGCTGTCGGTGATGGCGTTGGTCTGGATCGCCGACATCGGCGCCTATTTCTCCGGCAAAGTGCTGGGCAAGCATAAGCTGGCGCCCACGATTTCGCCCGCTAAGTCGTGGGAAGGTGCGCTCGGCGGTGCCATCGCCGTGCTGTTGATAGCCACTTTGAGCATCTTCGCAGCTGGCGCTGCACCGGCACTTGGCGACACTTTTGCCGTTCGCTTGCAAGCTAAATTCGGCTGGGCTGCGGCCTTGGCCGTTCTCCTGCTACTGGTCGCCGCCAGCATCGTTGGCGACCTTTTTGAATCCATGCTCAAACGCCGCGCTGGCATCAAGGACAGCAGTAACTTGCTGCCGGGCCACGGCGGCGTGCTCGATCGGATCGATGCCCTGATCCCCGTCTTGCCCGTGGCCGCCTTGATCGGCGCCTGGCTCTGAAGGAATACTATGCAATGCATTACGATACTCGGCGCTACAGGCTCCATCGGCGTATCAACGCTGGACGTGCTCGCCCGGCATCCCGAGCGCTATAGCGTCTACGCCTTGAGCGCGCACAGCCGGGTCGAGGAGCTCGCTGCCCAGTGTGCGCTGTTCCGCCCGGCGCGCGCGGTCATCGGTACGGCCGCCGCCGCCGCCCAATTGAGCGCTCTGCTGCGCGCCAAAGGCGTGCGCACGGAAGTCGACTACGGCGCGGCGGCCCTGTGCGCGATCGCCAGCGATGCCAAGGTGGACACGGTGATGGCCGCCATTGTCGGCGCCGCGGGCCTGGAGCCGACCTTGGCCGCGGCTCGGGCCGGCAAAAAGATCCTGCTCGCGAACAAGGAAGCCCTCGTCATGTCGGGCCAGCTGTTCATGGATGCCGCGGCCGACAACGGCGCGCAGCTGTTGCCGATCGATAGCGAACACAATGCGATCTTCCAATGCCTGCCCCATCTCTATGGCCGAGCGCCGGACGCCGCCGGCGTCGCCAAGATCTTGCTGACCGCATCTGGCGGCCCATTCCTAACGCGCGCCGTCGACACGCTTGACGCCGTGACGCCGGACGAGGCTTGCCGGCATCCGAACTGGGTCATGGGTCGCAAGATTTCGGTCGACTCGGCGACCATGATGAACAAGGGGCTAGAAGTGATCGAGGCGCACTGGTTGTTCGGCGCGCCGCTGATCGAAGTGGTGATTCACCCGCAAAGCGTGGTGCACTCGATGGTCTCTTATGTCGACGGCTCGGTGCTGGCGCAATTGGGCAATCCCGACATGCGCACCCCGATTGCGCACGCTCTAGCGTTCCCGCAACGAATTAGCTCGGGCGTCGCGCAGCTGGACCTGACCCAGATCGGCAGCCTGCAGTTCGAGCGTCCCGACCTGCGGCGCTTTCCCTGCCTGGGGCTGGCATTCGAGGCGCTCAAGGCGGGCGGCACGGCGCCGGCCCTGCTAAACGCGGCCAACGAGGTGGCAGTGCAAGCTTTTCTCGCCCTGAAAATCGGCTTTCGCCAGATTGAACGGGTAATTTCGCACGTGATGGACGAGGTGGCCAATGGCGATGCTTTTTGTATCGCCGCGGTGATGTCCCAAGATGCGCTGGCGCGCAGCTCGGCCGAACGCTTTATCGCTTCTAAAGGGATGACATGAGCTTCCTGTATACCCTGCTGGCTTTTTTTGGCGCTCTAGGCTCCTTGATCATCATCCATGAGTTGGGCCACTACGTGGTTGCGCGCTGGTGCGGCGTTAAGGTGCTGCGTTTCTCCGTGGGCATGGGCAAGGTGATTTTTTCGCGCCACCTCGGCCGCGACCAGACCGAGTGGGCCATCTCCGTTTTGCCCTTGGGCGGGTATGTGAAGATGTTGGACGCCCGTGAGCAAGACCTGGCCGGCGTGGCGCCGCAAGACTTGAAGCGCGAATTTACGTGCCAGTCCGTATGGCGCCGCAGCGCTATCGTGGCCGCCGGGCCGGCCGCCAATTTTTTGCTTGCCATCGCCGTGTTCGCCGGCCTCTACATGCACGGCATCGCCGAACCGTCGAGCAAGATCCGGGCCACTGAGCAAGCCACCGCCGCCTATGCCGCCGGCTTGCGCGGCGGCGACATCATCTTGTCCATCAACGGCAAGCCGACGCCGGTCTGGTCGGATGTGCGCTGGCAAGTGATTCAGGCAGCGCTCGACAAGGCCGGTGCGCGGCTCGAATTCGAGCGCCCGGGCCGCGGCCAATTTAGCGCCATGCTGCCGGCAGCGAGCCTGGCCGGCCTGAATCTGGAAGGCGACGTGTTGGGCAAGCTCGGAATCGCCGTGGCGCGCCCGAAAGCGGTCCTGGAAAAAGTCCTTGAAGGGGGAGCTGCCGCGCGCGCTGGACTGCAAGCCGGTGACCTGATTATGAGTATCGACGGCCACGCAGTGACCGACGGCCTCGCCTTCATCGAATCGATGCGCGCCTCGCCCGGCAAGACCTTGTCCATCACGGTGAGCCGTGGCGGCCAGAGCAGGGTCGTGGCGGTCGTGCCGGAGGCCGAACGCAGCGCAGCTGTAACAATTGGTAAGATCAAGGCCGAGGTTGCTTTGACGCCGGATATGATCAAGGTCGCCTTTGGGCCCGGCGCGGCGTTCGCCAAGGCCGGCGCGAAAGTCTGGGACACCAGCTTGCTGACCTTGAAAATGATGGGCAAGATGGTGATCGGTGAGGTGTCGTGGAAGAACGTGACCGGGCCTATCACGATCGCCGATTACGCGGGACAGACAGCCCGCATCGGCGCCGTCAGCTATTTGACCTTTATCGCCTTCATCAGCATCAGCCTGGGCGTGATGAATTTGCTACCTATTCCAGTGCTAGATGGCGGCCTTTTGCTGTATTATTCGCTGGAAGTTTTGACCGGACGCCCGGTGCCGCAGAGGTTTGGCGAGATCGCCCAGCGCTTCGGCGTGGGGCTGTTGCTGACCTTGATGGCGTTAGCTTTATTTAACGACGTGGTGCGGCAGTTGCACTAACACCGCTGCGTCTTGCTTATGTTTTCCAATGATTGATCCATTGATTTAGCCAATGAAATTACATTCTGTCCGTATTGCCTTGCCGTTCTTTCGGCGCAGCCTGATTGGCGCCGCCGTCTTGGCCTTTTGCAGCGGCCATGCCATGGCCATCGATCCGTTTACCGTCCAGGACATCCGCGTTGAAGGCATTCAGCGCACCGAAGCGGGCACGGTCTTTAGCTATCTGCCGGTGAAGGTGGGCGAAACCTTCACCGACGAGAAAAGCGTGGCCGCCATCAAGGCCCTGTATGGCACCGGTTTTTTCAAAGACGTGCGCCTCGAAGTTGAAGGCAACGTGCTTATTGTGCTGGTCGAAGAGCGACCGGCCATTGCCAAGGTCGAGTTCACCGGCACCAAGGAATTTGAAAAAGATATGCTGATCAAGGCGCTCAAGGAAATCGGCGTCGGCGAGGCCAAGATTTTCGACAAGGCCTCGGTCGATCGCGCCGAACAGGAATTAAAGCGCCAGTATCTGTCACACGGGCTGTATGGGGTCAAGATCTCCACCACGGTCACGCCGATCGAGCGCAACCGGGTCAACGTCACGTTCGCCGTGGACGAAGGCGACGTGGCGCGCATCAAGAAGGTCAGCATTGTCGGCAACCATGCCTTTCCGGACAAGGAATTGCTAGCGCAGCTCGCACTCAACACGGGCGGCTGGTTCAGCTGGTACACCAAGTCCGACCAGTATTCCAAGACCAAGCTGGCGGGCGACATCGAGTCGCTCAAATCGTATTACCTGGACCGCGGCTACATCGAGATGCAAGTCGAGTCGACCCAAGTCTCGATCACTCCAGACAAAAAGGACATCTACATCACCGTCAACATCAGCGAAGGGGAGAAGTATAAGGTCGCCGACATCAAGTTCGAAGGCGAGATGTTCGGCCGCGAGGATGAGCTCAAGTCGCTGATGCTGCTAAAGAAGGGCGACGTTTATTCCGGCGAGCGCCTGACTTCGAGCAATAAGCGCATCTCCGAGCGCATGGGCACCTTTGGCTACGCTTTCGCCAATGTCAACGCGAATCCGGAAATCGACCGCGCCAAGCGCGAAGTGGCCTTCACCATTTTCATCGATCCGGGCAAGCGCGTCTACGTACGCCACATGAACATCTCCGGCAACACGACGACGCGCGACGAGGTGATCCGGCGCGAATTCCGCCAGTTCGAGGGTTCCTGGTACGACAGCAACAAGATCAAACTGTCGCGTGACCGGGTCGAGCGCCTCGGCTACTTCAAGGAAGTGAAGGTAGACACGCCGGAAGCCCAGGGCACGTCGGACCAGGTCGATGTCAACCTGAGCGTGATTGAAAAGCCGACCGGCAATTTCATGGTTGGCGGCGCCTACTCGCAAGCGGAAAAGTTTTCCCTGTCGGCGTCGATCCAGCAGGCCAACTTCGCCGGCAGCGGCAATACGGTCGGCGTCGAAATGAATACCAGCCACTACAATCAAACGATCGCGTTTACGGCGACCGACCCGTATTTCACGGACGACGGCGTGTCGCGCGCTTACCAGATCTACCTGCGCACCACCCGTCCGCCGGCGCTCAATATCGGCAACTATGAGATCAAACAAACCGGCGCGAAAGTGAGCTACGGCGTGCCGTTTTCGGAAACGGATACGATATTTTTCGGGGTTGGCGTGGAGCGCACGACCGTTAATACCGACTTCACCAGCCCCGCGGTCTTTCTCCAATACGTGCGCCAAAATGGCGGCCCGGTCACCGGTATCGGTACCGTCGCTAGCAATGCGGTGCCGCTCACGGCCGCCTGGCAGCGGGACAACCGCGACAATGCCTTGACCCCCAGCATGGGCCGCTACCAACGCGCCAACGTGGAGTTTGATGTGATCGGCGGCACGAAATTTTACCGCGCGGTCTACGAGCAGCAGTATTACCAGCCGCTGATGCGTTACGTGACGCTGGCGCTAAAAGGCGAGTTCGATTATGGTCGCGGCATCGGCGGCGACGCCTACCCGGTGTTCAAGAATTTCTACGCCGGCGGTATCGGTTCCGTGCGCGGTTACCTGAGCTCTTCGCTAGGGACGTCGGACCCCACCACCAACGATGCCCTAGGCGGGTCCACGCGCGTGATCGGTAACACGGAGCTGCAGATGCCTTTCCCCGGGTCCGGCGCCGACCGCAGCCTGCGCTGGTTCGTTTTCTTGGACGGCGGCCAAGTCTATCAGGAAGGGCAAAAGATCATGGCCGACGAGTTGCGCTATTCTACGGGTCTGGGAATCAGCTGGATTTCGCCGGTCGGCCCGCTCAAGCTGAGTTACGCCAAGCCCCTCAATGCGAAAGAAGGCGATCGCCTCGAGCGCTTCCAGTTCCAGATGGGCACGGGCTTCTAGGGAAGTGCGCATTTTTTTTTGACACGGAGAAACAAGTTGAAGACTGCATTCGCTACGCTGCCCAGACATCTTGTCTTGCTTGCCTTGTGTTCGATGGCATCGCTGCTGGCGCAGGCACAGGACTCGAAGATCGCCTGGCTTAGCACTGAACGTATCTACAACGAATCGAAACTGGCCAAACTGGCGGGCGAAAAACTGGCCGCAGAGTTCAAGTTGCGGGAAAAGGCGGTGCAGGATCTGGCATCCCGCTTCAAGAGTGCCAGCGAAAAGCTCGACAAGGACTTGCCGGCCCTAAGCGAGGGTGAGCGCGCCAAACGCCAGCGCGATTATTTCGAACTGGACAAGGAACTGCAGCGCCGCCAGCGCGAGTTCCGCGAAGATTTGAACCAGCGCACCAATGAGGAGCGCGCGGCGATTTCGGACAAGGCGACCAAGATCATCAAGCAGCTAGCGCAGGTCGAGGGCTTCGATATCGTGCTGCAAGACGCGGTCTGGGCCAGCCCGCGCATCGACATCACGGAAAAAGTGCTCAAGGCGCTCGACAAATAACATTAGGATTGGACTCGCAGATGGGCACCCGACTAGGAGAATTGGTCGAACGGTTGGGCGGGCAATTAATGGGCGACCCGAATCTGGAAGTGATCGGGATTGCGCCGCTGACAGATGCGGGCGTCTCGCACATCAGCTTTCTCAGCAACAGCAAATTGCGCACGCAAGCGGCCCACAGTCAGGCTGCGGCCCTGATTTTGTCTGGCGCTGACGACGCCGTTGTCGGGCTCGCGTATGGGGGGGCGCGCATCGTCACCCCCAACCCCTACGCCTATTTCGCCCGGGCGGCGCAGTTTTTCGCGGCCCAGGGCGACGTCAAACCGGCACCGGGCATCGCGCCCAGCGCCAGTGTGGCGCCCGGCGCCCGGATCGACCCGAGCGCCCATGTTGGTCCCCATGTGACGATCGAAGACGGGGTCGTGATTGGCGCCGGCGTCGTCATCGGCGCCGGTTGCGTGATTGGGCGCGGGGCCATGATCGGCGCCGCCACGCATTTTTTTGCCAACGTCACGTTTCACGCCCGCTGCCAGATCGGCTTGCGGGGCGTTATCCATTCCGGCGCCGTCATCGGCACCGACGGCTTTGGTTTCGCCAACGAGGGCGGGGTCTATATCAAGATCCCGCAAACCGGACGCGTGCTAATTGGCGATGACGTCGACATTGGCGCTAACACCACTATCGACCGCGGCGCACTGGCCGACACCATCATCGGCGACGGCGTCAAGCTCGACAACCAGATCCAGATCGGCCACAACTGCCATATTGGCGACCACACGGCGATGGCCGGCTGCGTCGGCGTCGCCGGCAGCGCCATGATTGGCAAGTATTGCACCTTCGGCGGCGCCGCGATGGTTCTCGGCCACCTCACGATCGTGGACGGTGTCCACGTGTCCTCGGGCAGCATGGTATCGGGCTCGATCCTGGAGCCGGGTCAGTATGCGGGCTTCTATCCGCTCGCCAAAAAGGCCGAGTGGGAAAAAAGCGCAGCGATTGTTCGCAATTTGTCGACGCTGCGCGATAGAATTCGGGTGCTGGAAAAAACAATTAAAACACTGACGAATCAAGAAGAAAAATGACTACTACCGAAAAGAAGTGCCTCAACATCCAACAGATTAAGCAATATTTGCCGCATCGCTATCCGATGCTGCTGGTCGACCGCGTTCTGGACTGGGACTCGGGCAAGTCGATTAGCGCGATCAAGAACCTGACCGTCAACGAGGAGTTTTTCAACGGTCATTTCCCGCACAAGCCGGTCATGCCGGGCGTGCTGATGATCGAGGCGATGGCGCAAACCGCCGCCCTCCTGTCCTTTCTGACGATGGACGTCAAGCCCGACGAGAATTCCGTTGTGTATTTTGTCGGCATCGACAATGCCCGCTTCAAGCGTCCCGTGGAACCGGGCGACCAGTTGAGAATGGACGTGCAAGTCGTGCGCGTGTCGCGCGGCATCTGGAAATACAGGGCAGTCGGCAGCGTGGACGGGAAAATTGCCGTCGAAGCCGACCTGATGTGCACGATCCGCAGCGCCGCCGACGCGAGCCAGCCAGCGGTGCAATAATGGCGATGATCCACCCAACTGCCCTGATCGACCCTAAGGCGCAACTCGACAGCTCGGTCGAGGTTGGCCCTTATTCCGTGATCGGGGCGCATGTCCAAATTGGCGCCGGAACGAGGATCGGCCCGCATGTGGTGATCGAGGGGCACACGAGTATTGGACGTGACAACGTTTTCTTCCAGTTCTCGTCGATCGGCGCGGCTCCGCAGGATAAAAAATGGGCCGGCGAACCGACCCGCCTGGAGATCGGCGACCGCAACACGGTGCGCGAGTTCTGCACCTTCAACACGGGCACGGTGCAAGACGCGGGCGTCACGCGCCTCGGGCACGACAACTGGATTTCAGCCTATGTGCATCTGGCGCATGACTGCCAGGTGGGCAGCAACACTGTGTTTTCGAACAATGCGCAGCTAGCTGGCCACGTTCATATCGGCAATTGGGTGACCTTGAGCGGCTTTGTCAACGTGCACCAGTTTTGCAAGATAGGCGAGCATGCGTTTGTCGGCATGAGCACCAGCCTGACCCAGGATGTGCCGCCGTTTGTGCTGTTGTCGGGCAACCCGGCGGCGCCCCATGGCGTCAATAGCGAGGGTCTAAAGCGGCGTGGTTTCTCGCCCGCGCAAATTGACGGCATCCGTGCCGCCTACAAGCTCATTTATCGCTCGAGCCTGACGCTAGAACAAGCCAAGGACGCGTTGTTCGAGGAAGAAGCCGCCACGCCGGAGGCCGCGCCGCAGATCCGCGCGATGCGTGAATTTTTGAGCGGCGCCGCGCGTGGCATCGTCCGCTAACGTCTCGGTCGCGCTGGTCGCCGGCGAGCCGTCGGGCGACTTGCTCGCCAGCCGTTTGCTGCCCGCCTTGCGCTCGCATCTGCCGCAGGCGCATTTCCATGGCATCGGTGGCGTCCACATGGCCGCCGAGGGATTCGTGTCGCACTGGCCGATGGAGCGCCTGACGGTGCGCGGCCTGCTGGCCGTAATCCCGCGTTACCGCGACATCAAGGGTATCCAGAATGCGCTGCGCGACCAGCTGCTAGCCGAGCGCCCGGCGGTGTTCATTGGCGCCGACTACCCGGGCTTTAATCTTGGGCTGGAATTGCAGCTGAAGGCGGCCGGGATTCCGACCGTGCACTACATCGGGCCCCAAATCTGGGCCTGGCGCGGCGGCCGCATCAAAAAAATCATCAAGGCGGTCTCGCACATGCTGTTGATCTTCCCGTTTGAGGAAGAAATTTACCGGCAGGCCGGCGTACCGGCGACCTACGTCGGCCATCCGCTAGCCGAGCTGATTCCGCTCGAGCCCGATGTGGCGGCGGCGCGCCGCCAGTTGGGCTTGGCCGAAGATGCCAATGTGGTAACGATCATGCCGGGCAGCCGCATGTCGGAGCTAAAGTACAATGTCGGCGCCTTTGTCGGTGCCGCCAAACTACTGCAAAATCGCGACCAGTCGCTGCGCTTCGTGGCACCGATGGCGGGTGAAAAGCAGCGCCAGTATTTTTTGGCGCTGGTCCAGCAGGCCGGTCTGGGCGACGTCGAGATCCAGTTGACGGATGGCCAGTCGCACACCGCCATTTGTGCCGCCGACGCCGTCCTGGTCGCGTCCGGCACGGCGTCGCTGGAAGTGGCGCTGTATAAAAAGCCGATGGTGATCGCCTATAAGATGATGCCCGCCGAGTGGCAAATTTTGCGTCATTTCGGGTATCAGCCGTGGATCGGCTTACCGAACATTCTCGCGCGTGACATGCTGGTGCCGGAACTGCTGCAAAATGCGGCCAGCCCGGCACATCTGGCCGAGGCCATGTGGCGCCAATTGAGCGACGCTCCCGGGCGCTTGCGGCTGCTGCAACGCTTTACCGATATGCACCAAAGCCTGTTGCGCAATAGCGCGCAAGAGAGCGCCGCAGCGGTCATGCAAGTGATCGCCCAATCCACCCGCCGCTAGTACACGGCCTGCGCCACACGGCACACCTTTTTATGATGAAGTGGCAACTTTTGGCCGGTCTTGGATGGCGCGTCGCCGTTGGTGGCGCGCGGGAACAATGCGCCTTGAGCGAGCCGGCGTGAAAAATATCTACCCTGGTCTCTTTGGCGAGCTGCCTTTTTCCCTCGATGAAATCATCTGCGGCGTCGACGAAGCGGGTCGCGGCCCCTTGGCCGGCCCGGTGTTTGCCGCCGCCGTCATTTTGCATCCCGGCCGTCCGATCGGCGGCTTGCGCGACTCGAAAAAATTGAGCGCGGCGCGGCGCGACGAACTAGCGCCACTGATCAAGCGCGACGCTCTAGCCTGGGCCATTGGCACGTGTTCGGAAGCCGAGATCGACGAGCTCAATATTTTGCGCGCTTCCATGTTGGCCATGCGGCGCGCGATCGAGGCCTTAAAAACGCGGCCGACGCTGGCATTGATCGATGGCAACTGCTGTCCGGCGATGAAGATCCGGGCCATCGCGATCATCGGCGGCGACGACAAGGTCGATTCGATTTCCGCGGCGTCGATCCTGGCCAAGACGGCGCGCGACGCGGCCCTACTGGCGCTGCACCAGATCTACCCGCAATACGGCTTCGACCAGCATAAGGGTTATCCGACGCAGATGCACATGGAGCGTTTGCGTCAATATGGCGTCTCGCCCGTGCACCGGCGCACTTATGCGCCGGTGCGTGCCTTGCTTGCCCTGGACCTAGTAAGGGCCACGCGGGCGGGCGGAGGAGGCGAGCAATGAAAATGATCTCTTCGCGCGAGAATGCGCTCTTTAAGGATCTCAAGCATCTGGCCGGCAGTGCGCAGGCGCGGCGCAAGGCCGGCCGTACGCTGCTCGACGGCGTGCACTTGTGCCAGACCTACTTGCAACTGGGCGGCGCGCCGCATGCCTGCATCGTTAGCGAAACGGCGTTGAGCAAGCTTGAGGTCGCCGCCATCTGCGCCGCCCAGCCCGGCAACTGCATTGTCCTGCCCGATGTTCTGTACGGCGCCCTAAGCCAGGTCGAGCATGGCGTCGGCGTCCTGTTCGTGATCGAGACGCCGCAACCCGTTCTGCCGCCCGCGCTGTCGGCGTCGGCGGTGCTGCTCGATAACCTGCAAGACCCGGGCAACGTCGGCTCCATCTTGCGCAGCGCCGCGGCGGCCGGCATCAAGCAAGTCTATTGCAGCAGCGGCACCGCGCTTTGCTGGTCGCCGAAAGTGCTGCGTGCGGCCATGGGTGCGCATTTCGTGCTCGATATTTTCGAGGACGTCGATTTGCATGCGCTGATCTGCGACTCAAGCATTGCGGTGCTGGCCACCAGCGGTTATGCCAAGCTGCGCCTGTACGACATCGACCTGCGCCGGCCGGTCGCCTGGCTGCTGGGACACGAAGGGCAGGGCGTCGCCGACGATTTATTGGCGCTGGCAACGCACCAGGTGGTGATCCCCCATCTGGGCCAGGTGGAGTCACTCAATGTCGCCGCCTGCGCCGCGGTATGTTTTTTTGAGCAGTTGAGGCAAAATCAGGTTTAAAAACCGTATTGGAGCAGTCATGGATATCGCGCAGTTGCACTTTCTTGTGGCCGAGGGCGATCCCGTTCAACGCCAAATGCTGGTGCACATGCTCGCCCGCCTTGGCGCGCGCGCGATCAGCGAGGTGACGGACGGGCATGCCGCTCTGCTTCGGCTCGACTGCGCAATCGAGCCCGCCATCGATATCGGCCTGATCGACCTGTCCCTGCCCGGCTTGGACGGACTCGACCTGATTCGTCATCTGGGCCAAGCCGAGCGCTGCCCAGGGATCGTCATCGTTGGCGCCCAAAGCAGCACGGTCTTGTTTTCGGTGGAGACCATGGCGCATGCCTACGGCATCGACTTGCTGGGCACGATCGCCAAGCCGGTCACGGAGCACAAGCTCGATACGCTCATCGCGCTTTACCGGGCGCCGGCGGAGGTGGCCATTACCAAGGCGCCGCAGCAGCAATTTACCTACGCCGAGGTCGCGCTTGCACTGCAGGCGGGGCAGTTTGAACCTTTTTTCCAGCCCATGATCGAGCTGCAGACGGGCCATGTCAAGGGCCTTGAGATATTCGCGCGCTGGGTCCACCCCCAATTTGGCGTGCTGGGGCCAGCCGCTTTTATGGGCGTGTTGGAGGAGAACGATCAGGTTGCGTGTCTCGACTGGAGCATGATTGAAAAATCGGTGGCCGCGTGTCGCCAACTCCACGATCAAGCCATCCCGATCTCGATTTCCATCAACCTCGCACTTTGCACACTCCTGCAGCCGTCGTTCTTGGCGCAGGTCAACGCTTGCCTGGTGCGCCACCAAATCCTGGCCGATTACGTCACCTTTGAGATGCCCGAATCGGCCGTCTTGACCACCGATCCGCAATTCTTGGAGTGCCTGCTGCGCTTGCGCATGCAGGGCTTCGGACTAGCAATTGACGATTACGGCACCGGCCGCTCGAACCTGCAGTTGCTGGCGCGCATCCCTTTTTCCGAATTGAAGATCGACCGCAGTTTTGTCGATGGGGCGTCGAAAAAGCACGCCCTCGGCACCGTGCTCGGTTCCTTCCTGGGGCTGGCGCGCAGTCTGGACCGGCGTTCCGCGGCGGTGGGTGTGGAAACCAAGGAAGACTGGGATTTTCTGCAAAAGCTGGGCTGCACTTACGCCCAAGGCTATTACATCGCCAATCCGATGGCGCTGCAAGAGTTTCCAGCCTGGCTGGAAGACTGGCGCCACTTCTTTTGACCGAGCGGTGGCTCTTTGTGGCGCCCGCCCTCAATATTCGCGTCGGGTCGGTTTTATTTCCTGCAACACCGTGGTGGCGATTTCCTCGATCGATTTGGTGGTCGAGGACAGCCAGCGAATGCCTTCGCGCTTCATCATCAGTTCGGCCTCATTTACTTCATAGCGGCAGTTTTCAATGGAGGCGTATTTGCTGCCGGCGCGCCGCTCATGGCGGATTTCCGACAGCCGCTCGGGCGTGATGCTCAAGCCAAAAATTTTCGATCTAAATTCGGGCAGCACCGATGGCAATTTGGCGCGCTCGAAATCGTCCGGGGTCAATGGGTAGTTGGCCGCTTTGATCCCGTATTGCATCGCCAGGTACAGGCTGGTCGGCGTCTTGCCCGAGCGCGATACGCCGACCAAGATCACGTCGGCCTCCGCCAAATTTCGGTGCGACTGGCCGTCGTCGTGCATCAAGGAAAAGTTGATCGCCTCGATCCGGTTCTTGTATTCTTCGCTGTCGACGATATTATGCGAGCGCCCGATGGTATGGGTCGACTTGACGCCCAGCTCTTGCTCGAGCGGCGCGACAAAGGTTTGGATCAGGTCCATGTGCATGCCGCTCGATTGCCGGATGACGCCAGACAGCTCGCTTTCGACGAGGGTCGAGAAGATGATGGGGCGCTGGCCATCGGCGGCGAAGGCGTCATTAATCCGGCGCGCTGCAGCATGGGCCTTCTCGGCCGTATCGATGAACGGCAGGCGGATCTGGCGGAAACGCAGATCGAACTGGGTCAGTACCGAGTGGCCAAACGTCTCGGCCGTGATGCCGGTGCCATCGGATACAAAGAAAACGGTGCGGGCGGGCGGGCGCGCGGCCGCTTGGGGATCTTGTGTCATAAAGTCTTCATGTCAAGATTGTGAGCTGTCAATTCGTCTAACAGGGCTGTAAAATGATGGGCAACGTATTATTGTGCTGCACGGCGCCAAGAAAAACAAGAAAACCGTCCCTAGCATCGAGCCAGATTTCCATCATCATTAAGGGTGTCATTATGACCAGCTTGTCCAATGTAGTATTGCAAGAGCAAGACAACGAGGCCGTATACGTCGCTTCGTTCGAAAATTTGCGCATGACCGATGTCGACTCCGTCGGCGGCAAAAATGCCTCACTCGGTGAAATGATCAGCCAACTTGCGGGCGCCGGCGTGCGGGTACCGGGCGGATTTGCCACCACGGCGCAAGCGTTCCGCGACTTTCTGACCTATAGCGCCAACGGCGGCCTACCGCTCGACCGCCGCATCGCCGAGCGTTTGCTCGGTTTGAACATCGATGACGTGCGCTCGCTGGCGCAAGCGGGCGCCCAGATCCGGCAATGGATCGTCGAGACCCCGTTTCAGCCGCGTCTGGCCGCCGAAATTGACGAATTTTACCAACGATTGGTGGCCGATTCGTCGACGGCCATGTCGTTCGCCGTGCGCTCCTCGGCGACGGCGGAAGACTTGCCGGATGCGTCTTTTGCAGGCCAACAGGAAACCTTCCTAAATGTGGTCGGCATTGACAACATCCTCGACGCGATGAAGCAAGTCTTCGCGTCGCTCTACAACGACCGCGCCATCTCATACCGGGTGCACAAGGGCTTCACGCACGCGGAAGTGGCGCTATCGGCCGGCGTGCAACGCATGGTGCGCTCGGACCTGGGCGCGGCCGGCGTGATGTTTACGATCGATACCGAGTCTGGCTTTAAGGATGTGGTGTTCGTCACGTCCAGCTATGGCCTCGGCGAGACGGTGGTCCAGGGTGCGGTCAATCCAGACGAGTTCTACGTCCACAAGCCGATGCTGGAATTGGGCAAATCGCCCGTCATCCGGCGCAATATTGGTTCCAAGCTGATCAAGATGGAATTCACCGACGAGGCCGTCCCTGGCCGCTCCGTCAAGACCGTCGACGTGCCCATTGAAATGCGTAACCGTTATTCGCTAAGCGATGCCGACGTGGTGGAACTGGCGAAATACGCGGTCATCATCGAGCGTCATTACGGCCGTGCGATGGACATCGAATGGGGCAAGGACGGCCGCGATGGCAAGCTCTACATTCTGCAGGCGCGTCCGGAAACGGTTAAATCGCAGCAAAAATCGACGGATGCACAGCAGCGCTTTAAGCTAAAAGGCAGCAGTACCGTGCTCGTTTCGGGGCGCGCCATCGGCCAGAAGATTGGCGCCGGTCCGGTGCGCGTGATCCACGACGCAGCCGAAATGGAACGGGTCCAGCCGGGCGACGTGCTGGTGGCCGACATGACCGACCCGAACTGGGAGCCGGTCATGAAGCGTGCGGCGGCGATCGTCACCAATCGCGGCGGCCGTACCTGCCATGCGGCAATCATCGCGCGTGAGTTGGGCGTGCCGGCAGTCGTTGGCTGCGGCAACGCGACCGATCTGCTAAAGGATGGAACCTTCGTCACGGTTTCATGCGCGGAAGGCGATGAAGGCAAAATCTACGATGGTCTATTGGAAACGGAAGTGTCGGAAGTGGCGCGCGGTGAATTGCCGCCTTTGGCAACCAAGATCATGCTTAACGTGGGCAATCCTCAAATGGCCTTCGATTTCCAGTCGGTCCCGAATGCCGGTGTTGGCCTAGCGCGCCTCGAATTTATCATCAACAACAACATCGGCGTGCATCCGAAAGCCATTCTCGAGTATCCGAACATTGACGCTGACCTGAAAAAGGCGGTGGAATCGGTGGCCCGCGGGCATGCTTCGCCGCGCGCGTTCTATGTCGACAAGCTGGCCGAAGGAATCGCCACGATCGCCGCCGCGTTTTGGCCAAAGACCGTGATCGTGCGGCTCTCGGATTTCAAGTCCAACGAGTACAAAAAGCTGATCGGCGGTTCGCGCTATGAGCCGGACGAGGAAAATCCGATGCTGGGCTTTCGTGGCGCGGCCCGTTACCTGGCGGCCGGCTTTGCCGAGTCCTTCGAAATGGAGTGTCAGGCGATGAAGCGGGTGCGCAATGACATGGGCTTGACCAACGTCGAGATCATGGTGCCCTTCGTGCGTACCCTGGGCCAAGCCGAAAAAGTGATCAGCCTGCTGTCCAAAAACGGCTTGACGCGCGGTGAGAACGGCTTGCGCTTGATCATGATGTGCGAAGTGCCGTCCAACGCGATCCTAGCTGACCGCTTCCTCGATCATTTCGACGGCTTCTCGATCGGTTCCAACGACTTGACTCAGCTGACGCTGGGCCTCGACCGCGACTCCGGCATGCCATTGCTGGCGGCCGATTTTGACGAGCGCGATCCGGCCGTGCTTGCCTTGTTGTCGATGGCGATCAAGGCTTGCCTTGCGCGCGGCAAGTACATCGGCATTTGTGGTCAGGGACCATCGGATCATCCGGACTTCGCGGTCTGGCTGATGAAGGAAGGCATTGAATCGATGTCGCTGAACCCGGATTCCGTGATCGACACGTGGCAAAAACTAGCTGCTTTGCAGTAAAGTACGGAAAATTTGATGGCAAAAGCGGATCGGGACTGCCTGGCGCCAGCGCCGGGCTAGTCGCCCGTATTTTGGGCCATCAATATTTTATTTCGTCACGCTAAAAATCCCTCGTTGCCCTTCACGGGTGCGAGGGTTTTTTTAAATGCGCAAGGATACAACATGGTCGACTGGATGAGCTGGTTTCTGACGGCAGGCTTGGTGGTCATTCTCGAACTGTTGAGCGGCACCTTTTACCTGCTGATGGTCGCCATCGGTATCGCCAGCGGCGGCGTGGCGGCGCTGGCCGGCGCCACGCCGCCGCTGCAAAGCGCGATCGCCGCCATCGTCGGTGTGCTCGCCACGCTGCTGCTGCGGCGCAGCCGCTACGGTAAAGTGAGCAGGACCGACGCCGCGCGCGATCCGAACGTGAACCTGGACATTGGCCAGACCGTCGCCGTCGAATTCTGGCATGAGGGCACGGCGCGCGTGATGTATCGCGGCGCCATGTGGGACGTGGAACTAGCGCCGGGAAACGCAGCGGTGGCGGGTACTTTTACCATTTGCGAAATACGCGGCAGCCGCCTCATCGTCACCGCCAATGCAGACTGAGGAGCTCGCTTGAGCTTGCGGCCAGATGCATGAGCCTGTAGGCTCAACGTCGTGCCCGGATGGCCGGCGGACGGTGGCGAAGGGCGCCTCCGAGTCGCACTGTGGGCGCCGCTGCGCTCTAGCATCGGGCGCTGCCGCAGGCGGCCACCAGGTTGTTGATTCAGCTCGAATAATCTCGTCATTGAAAGGATCGCGATGGAAATCGGTTTTAGCACCTTTACCTTGGTTCTCTTTATCTGCGCCATCGTCTTTGTCTTTAAGACGATCAACGTCGTACCCCAACAGCATGCCTGGGTCGTGGAGCGACTGGGAAAATATCACAGCACGCTCGGGCCTGGCTTGAACATCGTGATACCGTTCGTCGATCGTGTCGCGTATAAGCATATTCTCAAGGAAATTCCGCTTGATGTGCCGCCCCAGATCTGCATTACGCAAGACAATACCCAATTGCAGGTGGATGGCATCTTGTATTTTCAGGTGACGGATGCCATGCGTGCGTCATACGGTTCGTCCAATTATATTGCCGCGATCAGCCAATTAGCGCAGACCACGCTGCGTTCGGTGATTGGCAAGATGGAACTTGATAAAACGTTTGAACAGCGAGACCACATCAATACGGCGATCGTGAACGCCATCGACGAATCTGCGGCGAACTGGGGGGTCAAGGTGCTAAGGTACGAGATCAAAGACATTACTCCACCCAAAGAAATTCTACATGCCATGCAGGCGCAAATTACCGCGGAGCGCGAAAAGCGAGCGCTAATCGCCGCATCGGAAGGCCGAAAACAGGAACAGATTAATATTGCCGCCGGCGAACGCGAGGCCTCGATCGCCCGCTCCGAAGGGGAAAAGCAGGCATCAATCAACCGTGCCCAGGGACAGGCCACGGCCATTGTGGCGCTAGCGGAGGCCAGTGCCGAAGCCTTGCGCCAAGTGGGTGCCGCCATCCGCGAACCGGGCGGCGCCGACGCGGTCAACCTGAAAGTGGCCGAGCAATATGTGAATGCGTTCGGCCAGCTGGCAAAAACCAATAATTCAATTATTATCCCCGCCAATATGAACGACATCAGCGGACTCATTGCAACTGCCCTACAAGTCGTCAAGTCACAAAAACACAATTAGCCGCACTCTCGAGCTTTGAGAGGGGCCGCCCCTGTCAAACAATGGCAATGGGGCGGGCCCCGTTTTGGCATGGGCGCTACCGTGTTTCGAAAATCATGGGCGTTTCGTTCGGTCAAATTCTCGCAGCTTGCATCGGGCCCCGGGTTAATACGAATGGCGGGCGAAATAGGCGTCGGAAATGTTCCAGGAATGCAACGAGGGCGGCAACCGATTCGCGCTGGTTTACTTCGCGTATTAGCCGTGTTTGCCATCGCCTCCGTCAAACCCGCCACGGGAGCCGCGTGTACCAGTAATTAGTTGAGCTCGTAATTCCAGTTCTGGAAGTCGAATTTTTAATTTGACTAATGGTATTTTACACGGGCTCTTTCTCCCTCCTGCAGATCGCGTTGATATGGCAAATCTGGTTTGGCCCGTTGCCTGTTTCCGGCAAGCAGGTTGGGGCTCGGGCCGATGGAGTCGTTCGTGGGCCGCAGCAACCGAATCGGGAGTGGCGTGGCGGTGACGCGCCATCCGATTATGTGCTTAGCCCTAGTTGTTTTCGCGGACGATGCTCTGCGCTTTTGGAAATGCGCGTGAATTTGCGCCCAATTAGCCGCAGTCCGCTTCCCCCGAAGTGGTCCGGTACCAGGCAGGGCGAATAAAACGAATGGCGCTGTCGCTGATCGGCACCGATCGTGACAAGCCTAAAAAAGCAGCGCCGCAATGCGCTTTGCCAATTCGAATAATCGGCCGGGACCAATAGGAAACGGCCTAGCGGGGCGGCACCGGCAAGGTATGCGACTTTCCACGTTTTTGCCGGACGGCGCCGTCTTTCAAGTCGAGTTCGATGGCGGTGCCGCGCGTCCCAGCCGCGGTCTATCACATGGGCCTGCGGCTATTTTCCGCTCAAGGGCCGTGGCAGCGCGAAGAGGGCGGGGCAAGCGGCGCTGGCGCAGTCGTCTCTTGCCGCCTGTCCCCAAAGTAAATAAATGGTTTGGCTTGCCCATTAGGGGCGGCGCCAAAAGCCAAGCCTACGCTGCGCGCTGCCCCCAACCATTACTCCAAATACTGCGCAGGAGCTGTCGCCATGGATGCGCCCTGAGCGGTCGCCACCGCAGGCATCGAACAGGCGCAGGCCTTTCGATGGCGTTGGACGTGAATTTACTGGTGCCCCTCACCGCTAAGGAGAGGGAAGCCATTTGTTTGAAATTGCCGGCAAAGTTTGGTGCCGGGCGCTGATGGCAATTGCGAAATGCCAAAGGAGCGGACAGAAGTCAAGGGTCGGTATTCGACACGGGCGTGAAACAGAGGGCTTTCGTTTTATTTCAATTAAGAAAATCAAAAATTGAAGATGGTTACCATTTGACCGGGTTTGCGGCTAGAAACCGCGGCATATGGCGCGCTAATGAACGCAGCCGGGCACGGCGCCGGGGCCGCTGGTATTAGCGCAGGCGCGGCGGCCTTGAAACGCGCAAACGGGAATGGCGTGAAGAGTTTCGGCGTCCACTCTTTATTGCAGTTTTGCGGCAAAAAATCGCTGGCAACAACGATTGCATCAAAAAATAATTAAACAAATGAAGATAATAGCGTTACAATTAGTTAAAATTTATTTTTCAATCTCCAAACGTCATAGGAAAATTATCATGGATCTGTCTACTTTATCGATCGCCGAATTGCGCAGCTTGCAAGAAGACATCAAAAAACAAATGAAAAAACGTGAACAGGATGATTTGGCGAAAGCCCGTGAGCAAATTCTTGCGATTGCCCAAAGCGTTGGCGTTTCGGTTAAAGAATTGGTCGGCACCGGCCTCCGTGCAAAGACTGGCACGGTACCCGTACGCTTTCGCAATCCCGCCAATCCTGGTCAGCAATGGACCGGCCGTGGTCGCCAGCCAAACTGGGTCAAGGAATGGACCGGCGCAGGCAAATCGATGGATTTGCTGAAGGTGTAGGAAAAGCGCTTGGCATGGTGGCCGGCCTCCGCTGGTATGGGCGTATGTGAAATGCCGCGCAGCGGCAGTTAACGCTTGGTGGGGGCATATGCCGCCAAGCAAGATCCGCGCGCGGCCGCGTTGTGCGCAATCGTTTTCAAATTGAGTGGTGGTGGCGAACGCGAGCTTTCAATTCGATCGCGAATAGAAAGGGCGAGCGGCGCTCCGGCGAAAACGGAGTCGATTCGAAGCAGTATTATCGCCGGTTCTGTTTCATGGCCGCCTGCACTTCGCGGGCTCCGTCGCGATCTTTCTCCGAGGCGCGCTTGTCGTGTTGCTTTTTGCCCTTGGCCAGGCCGATTTCGCATTTGATGCGGCCTTCCTTAAAATGCAAGTTGAGCGGCACCAGGGTATAGCCCGAGCGCTCGACTTTGCCAATCAGCTTATTCATTTCCGCTTTGTGCAACAATAGCTTGCGCGTGCGCACCGCCTCCGGATGGATATGGGTCGATGCTGTGGGGAGCGCGCTGATATGGGCGCCGAACAGAAAAATTTCATCGCCACGTACGACCACGTAGGCTTCCTTGATCTGGACGCGGGCGTCGCGGATCGCTTTGACTTCCCATCCTTCCAAGACGATGCCCGCTTCATAGCGATCCTCGATGAAGTAGTCATGGAAGGCTTTCTTATTGTCGGCGATAGTCATGAGATGGTAAATGTGCGTGGTTCGGTTAAACTACGGTCATGCGCGGCAAGAGCGGCGCAAACAGTTGAAATATCCAACATCATAACAAACGGTTCTTTAATGGCAATCGTACATAAATCAGTTTTCCTGGGATACAGCGCGCAGCAAATGTACGCCTTGGTGGCGAACGTCGAGGACTATCCTCAATTTCTGCCTTGGTGCGGTGGTGTCGAGGTGCATGAACGCACCGACGATAAGCTGGTCGCCAGTTTGTCGATACAGTACCACGGCGTGCGCCAAAGCTTCACGACTTCGAACGAGAATACGCCGCCGACGGTCATCAAGATGACGCTGGTGGATGGTCCGTTCAAAAGCTTGGACGGGCTCTGGACTTTCAAGCCCTTGCGTGTGGATGCGTGCAAGATCGATCTTGACCTGCGTTACGAGTTTTCCAACATCTTGCTCGAGCAACTCATCGGGCCCGTATTCGGTCTGATCGCCAACAGCATGGTCGATTCTTTTTGCCAACGTGCCGAGACCGTGTATGGTTGAGAAAATAACGGTGCAGGTGTGTTATGCGACCCCGACACTGGAATGGCTCCGTGTTCTGCAGGTGGTGGCCGGTACAAGTGTGCAGCAAGCCATCGAGCAAAGCGGGCTATTGCGGGAGGTGGAGGGCATTGTGCTAGCCACGAGTTCAGTGGGTATTTATGGCAAGAAAAAAACACTGGACAAGGTCTTGCGCGAGCATGACCGGGTGGAAGTATACCGGCCTCTCCTGGCCGATCCAAAGGAAACGCGGCGCCGGCGAGCCGGGACGACGCACTAAGAGCGCGGGCTGGCACAGCAACGCTAGTAGTTCGTCGAAGGCGGTGTGGGCAGGCCCACTTCGCCAGGCTTGGAGCGCAGAGGGGGGAGGGGTCTCCCGAGGCCCTTATCTGCAGTCCGCCAGTGCGCGCTGGGCCTGTTTCACCTGTTGGGTACGCTCCTCGTCGCTCATATAGGTCCGTTCGCCATTCTTGTCGACGGTGCTGATCCGTTGCCCAGAATTGAGCAGGCGCTGATTTTGGCGGGCACCGTCGCAATTGCCGGCATGCTCGGCCTTGCTCTTTGCCTCGTCCAATCCCTTTTGCTCCCGAGCCGCTGCCTCCGTTTGGCGCTTAAGAAAAGCCGTATTACGTTCGGCCGTGTTCAGCCCGGCTTTCGCGGCCGGAACCGTGCTCTCGCCCGCCCCCGTCTGCTCGCTCGCCATGGTCTGGTTGGTGGCGCCGGGCGCTTTCAATATCCGGCTGGCAGGCACCGTCGGCGGCGGCGGGCGATCCGACAATGTCTTCACCCCTTTTTCGTCGAGCCAGACGTATTGCGCTTGCGCCAGCACCGCCATACTCATCATTGCGAAAGCGGCGAGCAACCTGATCTTTAGGTTTCCCTGTTGCTTCTTCATCTTTTTCGACCCGGGCGCCGCTAGCGCCGTCGTTGCTTCTTTAGCTTCAACTTCTGCTGGCATACGTTTTTCCTTTTTATTTCGTCGGCGCCATCCGAATAAGTGTTCCGCTTGCGGCGTTCCGTGCAGTGTACTCGAAACCATTTTCACTCTTTCTTTTGCCACGAATCATATGCAATGCATACTCGGTGCGTGCGCGCGCATCTTGCCGGCGTTCATCAGCAACGGGGCTGCGCGCCGCCCACGCTGCGCGGCGCGCAGGCCTATCCGGTGACCGACAAAGCCGGCCCTGTTCGCGCCCAAAAAAAAGTGCGCGTTGCCTCGTTTTTTTCTGATTTTGCCGTAAGGCGAGGACGGCGTGGGCGAACTTCTGTATAATTTGCTTTTGCGCCAATAGGAAATGCTATGCGTCTTCTTCAAAAAGCACTCACATTCGATGACGTGCTGCTCGTCCCCGCGTATTCAAACGTTCTGCCCGCCAACACGTCCCTCCAAACACGCTTGACCCGCAATATTTTTTTGAATATTCCCTTACTGTCGGCCGCGATGGATACGGTCACCGAAGCTCGGCTCGCCATTGCCATGGCGCAAGAGGGCGGCATTGGCATCATTCACAAGAACTTGAGTGCAAAAGAACAGGCGCGTGAAGTACTGCGCGTCAAGCGTTTTGAAGCGGGCGTTTTGCGCGACCCGATCACGATCCCGCCTGAGATGAAGATTCGCGACGTGATCGCCTTGACCGTGCAATACGGCATCAGCGGTTTTCCCGTGGTACAAGGCAAAGAGGTGGTCGGTATCATCACCAACCGCGACTTGCGTTTCGAGCAGGAACTAGACGCCCAAGCCCGCAGCAAGATGACACCGCGCGACAAGCTGGTGTTTGTCAAAGAAGGGGCCGATCTGGCTGAAGCGAAACGGCTGATGAACAAGCATCGTCTTGAGCGTGTGCTGGTGGTCAATGACGCTTTTGAATTGCGTGGCCTAATCACCGTGAAAGATATCCAGAAAGCAACCGAGCACCCATTCGCGTCGAAAGACATGCAGGGCAAGTTGCTGGTCGGCGCCGCCGTCGGCGTGAGCGCCAAGGATGAAGAACGGATCGAGCTGCTCGTGGCCGCCGGTGTGGACGTGCTGGTTGTCGATACCGCGCATGGCCACTCGCAGGGCATTCTCGACCGCGTGCGATGGATCAAAACCAAATTTCCCCAAGTCGATGTCATTGGCGGCAACATCGCCACGGCAGCAGCTGCGCTAGCGCTAGTTGAGTATGGCGCCGATGCCGTCAAGGTCGGCATTGGACCAGGCTCGATTTGTACCACGCGCATCGTCGCCGGTGTCGGCGTGCCGCAGATATCGGCTATCTCAAACGTAGCGCAAGCGCTGGAAGGTTCGGGCGTGCCCTGCATCGCCGACGGCGGCATCCGCTTTTCGGGCGACATTTCAAAAGCGCTGGCCGCGGGCGCATCGACAGTGATGATGGGCAGCATGTTCGCCGGCACGGAAGAGGCTCCTGGCGAAGTGATCTTGTACCAGGGCCGTAGCTACAAATCGTATCGCGGTATGGGTAGCCTGGCCGCGATGGCAGACGGTTCCGCCGACCGCTACTTCCAAGATTCGACGATGACGACGGAAAAGTTCGTTCCTGAAGGCATCGAAGGGCGCGTAGCGTACAAGGGCAGCGTCGTGGCGATCATTTACCAGCTGGTGGGCGGCGTGCGCCAATCGATGGGTTATTGCGGTTGCTCGACCATTGACGAGTTGCGCGAAAAGGCGGAATTTGTTGAAATTACGTCGGCCGGCATGCGCGAGTCACACGTGCATGACGTGCAGATCACAAAAGAAGCGCCGAACTACCGCTCCGAGTAAATTCTGCTTCCCGGCCCGGTCGGTTTGCCGCGCCAATACGTTGGCTGCGGACGGCGCGCCGCACCGTGACGAATTCGTCGCCGTGCGGCGGGGGCTCGGCTACACCGCATTCATTAAAAAGCGCTCATCTCATGCATTCTAAGATTCTCATCCTCGATTTCGGCTCCCAAGTTACTCAATTGATTGCCCGCCGTGTGCGCGATGCTGGCGTGTTCTCCGAAGTGTTCCCTTACGACGTCAGCGACGAGTTCGTGCGCAACTACGGCGCTGCCGGCGTCATTTTGTCGGGTAGCCACAATTCGACGCTGGAAGGCGACTCGCCGCGCGCGCCGCAAGCCGTGTTTGAACTGGGCGTGCCAGTGTTGGGCATTTGCTACGGCATGCAGACCATGGCCGCGCAATTGGGCGGCCAGGTCGAAAACGGCTTGGTGCGCGAATTTGGCTACGCGGAAGTGCGCGCCCGCAGCCACACCCGGCTGCTCGAGGGCATCAACGACTTCGTCACGGACGAAGGCCACGGCATGATCAAGGTCTGGATGAGTCACGGCGACAAGGTGCTCGCCATGCCGCAAGGCTTTAAGCTGATGGGCACCACGCCAAGTTGTCCTATCGCGGCGATGGCCGACGAAGAGCGCCGCTTTTACGCCCTCCAATTTCACCCGGAAGTGACGCATACTTTACAAGGCAAGGCGATCCTGGGCCGTTTCGTGCATGAAATTTGCGGTTGCAAATCGGACTGGAACATGCCTGATTACATCGCGGAGGCGGTCGCCACGATCCGGGAAAAAGTCGGCCGCGACGAGGTGATTCTCGGCTTGTCGGGCGGCGTCGATTCCAGCGTGGCCGCGGCGCTGATTCACCGCGCCATCGGCGACCAGCTCACCTGCGTGTTCGTCGATCATGGGCTGCTGCGACTCGATGAGGGCAAGATGGTGATGGACATGTTTGCCAAGAACTTGGGCGTCAAAGTGCTGCGCATTGATGCCGAACGGCAATTTATGGACCATTTGGCCGGCGTCTCCGATCCGGAAGCGAAACGCAAGATCATCGGGCGCGAATTTGTCGAAGTGTTCCAGGTCGAAGCTGGCAAACTGAGTAATGCCAAGTTTTTGGCGCAGGGCACGATTTATCCGGACGTGATTGAAAGCGCAGGCAAGGGCAAGAAGGGGCAAACGATCAAGAGCCACCACAATGTGGGTGGCCTGCCCGAGACACTCAATTTGCAACTGCTCGAACCGCTGCGGGAACTATTCAAAGATGAAGTGCGCAAGTTGGGTGTCGCGCTCGGTTTGCCGCATGACATGGTGTATCGCCACCCGTTCCCTGGCCCGGGCCTCGGCGTGCGAATTTTAGGCGAAGTGAGGAAGGACTTCGCTGATCTACTCCGCCGTGCCGACGCCATTTTCATCGAAGAGTTGCGCAATACGCCGTTCGAGTTTGTGCCGGTCGAGGGCGTCGATCCGGATCAGATTCCAAAAAACTGGTATGACGCGACCAGCCAGGCGTTTGCCGTGTTTCTACCGGTCAAATCGGTGGGCGTGATGGGAGACGCTCGGACCTACGAGTATGTCGTGGCGCTGCGCGCCGTGCAAACGCAAGATTTCATGACGGCGCACTGGGCGCATTTGCCGCATGACTTGCTAGGCAAGGTATCGAACCGCATTATCAACGAAGTGCGCGGGATCAATCGCGTTGTCTACGACATCTCGGGCAAGCCGCCAGCGACGATCGAATGGGAGTGACGGGTGATGGAACTGCTTACGTTTTATTGAAGATGATCGTAAATACGACATCAATAGCGGCATAAGTTATTGAAAAACATCAAAATTTTTATTTTGACGGCCGGAATTTTTGGAGGTGCAGAGGGCGTTTTTTGACGGTAAATCTGCCGGTGAAAATTGGCGTTGTTCGTTGACGCGAATTTTTACCGTCAGGCCGCAAGTGAAAACGATCCCTCGCTAGCCTCAATTAGCCTGCGGTTCATTTGTGTTCATCATCGTAAAAACGAGCCGCGCATGTCAAATACCGAAGCCGAACTCATCCAGTTACGTGCTGAGAATAACGCGCTGAAGGCCCTGCTTGCACAGCACGGCATCGCGGCGCCGCAGCCATCAAATTCCGACATTGGCCCCGTTGGCGATTCCGCGCTGCAACACAATGGCAACGAGTTGTCTTCCGAGGCGAAAGTCAAGCTCTTCCGACGGCTCTTTCGTGGGCGGGAGGATATCTACCCGGTTCGCTGGATTAGCAAGACGACCGAAAAACCTGGGTATTCGCCCGTGTGCGCCAATGAGTGGCGACGTGGCGTTTGCATAAAGCCGAGAATAAAATGCAGCGACTGCATTCACAGCCTATTTGCGCCCGTCACCGACGTCATCATTCGCAGGCATCTCAGGGGGGAGATCACCGCCGGCGTGTATCCACTGCTGGTCGATAACCGATGCTATTTCCTTGCCATCGATTTCGATGAAGCGGTTTGGCGCGAAGATGCCCGTGCGGTACTGCAAACCTGCCTCGAAAATGATCTCCCCGCAGCATTGGAAATCTCGCGCTCCGGCTCGGGAGCACACCTTTGGCTTTTCTTTGCGAACGCAACGCCGGCAAGGGATGTAAGGCGACTTGGAGCGGCGCTGATCAGCGCGACCTGTGCCCGCACCCGGCAGCTGACCCTAAAATCGTACGACCGTCTATTTCCAAACCAGGACACCATGCCGAAAGGCGGATTTGGCAACCTGATAGCCTTACCCTTACAAAAGGAGCCCCGTGACCTTGGACGCAGCGTCTTTGTCGACGCAAACTTGCAGCAACTGCCCGACCAATGGGCGTTTCTGGAAAACATCAAACCTCTTCCGCAAGGGCGTATCGAAGCGGCACTGACCAAACTGGTTGGAGACCGCCATCCGCTCGACATCGCCTACGCCGAAGTGCCGGAAGAGAACGCCGATGCGCCGTGGGTACGACCAGCCAAGCCTGATATCAAACTCAACGGCATCATGCCGAAAGCCGTAATAGCGACTATCGCCGCCCAATTGTTCATCGAGAAAGCCGGTCTGCCGCAATCCCTGATGAACCGGCTGATTCGCATCGCGGCGTTCCAAAATCCAGATTTCTACAAGCTTCAGGCCACGCTCAGGTCCACATGGAATACACCCCGGATCATCAGCCGCGCTGGGAACCGCGAAAAATTTCTGTCGTTGCCGCGAGGTTGCCTGAGCGACGTTGAGGTACTGCTTGCCGTCAATAAAATTGAGCTCCGCCTGGGCGACGCACGTTCGATGGGGCATCCAATGAACGCGACGTTTCAAGGTGTGCTGCGCCCGGATCAGCAGGAAGCGCTCGAAGCCGTTACCAAACATGATTTCGGCATGCTGATCGCGCCCACTGCATTTGGAAAGACGGTAACCGCAGCGGCCGTTATCGCCAAGAGAAAGGTCAGCACCTTGGTGATTGTCCACCGCGCCGACCTTATGCGGCAATGGCAAGTGCGCCTTGGTAGTTTCGTCGGACTGGACGAGCAAAAAATTGGCCTGATCGGCGCCGGGAAAAAGAATCCTACCGGTATGCTCGACATTGCAGTCATTCAAAGCCTGGCGCGCCGCGACGACCTTCCCGAACTGTTCAGCCAATACGGGCAAGTCATCATTGATGAGGCCCATCACTTAACTGCAGAAACGTTCGAAGCGGTCTTGAAGCAAGCCAGCGCACGCTACGTTCTGGGGCTCAGCGCCACCCCCGTTCGCAGCAACGGGCACCACCCGATCATCTTCATGCAGTGCGGCCCCGTCAGGCATATCGCCAAGCGCCCGGCACATGTCCCGGATCAGCTAACGGTTCGGATCCGGCATCTTCCGACTCCGTCCATTCCGCCGCACGCCAGCATTCAAGAGGTCATCCGACTGCTGGCCGAGGACAACGATCGAAACGCACGCATCGTCGCCGACGCGATCAATGCGTTGAACAATGGACGGAAGGTGTTGTTGCTGACCAAACGGACAGAACACCTTGACCTGCTGCACACGCATTTGGCGAATGTCGAATACCCTTGCTTCATGCTGCACGGCCGCATGAAGGCAAAAGAGCGCCAAGCGATTATCAAGGCGTTGGCGGAGTTGCCGGAGGACGCCCCGCACATACTTCTGGCGAGCGCCCAACTGGTCGGAGAGGGTTTCGATCATGCGCCGTTGGACACCCTTATCCTGACGCTGCCGATCTCGTGGACAGGGACGCTGCAGCAATACGCTGGCCGTCTACATCGTGAACATGCGAGCAAAACCGACATTCTGATTTACGACTACGTCGAACTGGATCATCCGCAACTTTACAGGATGTGGGAAAAGCGACAGCGGGGTTACCGGGCGATGGGTTATCAAGTGGATTCCGATCAACAGCAATTTCGCCTTGGATCCCTATGACTGTTGGACTAAGCCGCTGCGCGTCGGGTGGCTGTTCGGAGATTCGCGCTAGGAAATAGTGCACTGGTTCATATGCTGAAGTTGAGGGATGTCCCCGGCTTTGGCGGAGGAATCAGCCTTGAACACCTTGCACAGTCAAATGTGTGCCGATATGGTTTTGCGCGGCATGTCGCCGCGAACACCGCAGCACGATAGGGGGCGGCAAAGAGGTGCCGCAGCGACAACCAGACCACCCAAATGTCTTTTTCCAGCAGATGGACAGGGAGGCCCGACGTGTTGGCTGCCAAGTCGAGCGCCTCCAGGCATTTGGCGGCGGGAGAGCTGGAAGAACTCAGCCATGGGTCACCAGGGCGCTGATCTCTTGGGCCATCCAGGTCGGCAGGCGCGACCACGCCGATGCGACTTCTTTCAGTTCAGAGGGTGGCAGCTTGGCGCGCAGCTTCTGGATTGCTTCTCCGGCTTTTTCCGGACCTAGCCAGGCCAGCGCCCGCACCACCTCGCCCGCAGCACGCCCAGGAAAGATCAGTTGCCAAATCGGCGCGTGCCGGAACTCGACCATCTGAGCGCCCAATTTTAAGCGGCGGCTGGGGCCGGAGGTGAGATAGACCGCGCGCATCGGCACCTGCGTAGTCAGGCCTAGCGCGTTAGCGGCGGCGGCACCGTGCGACACGATGATTTCCCCGCGCTGGTTTGCCAAACCTTCGACCATCTTGACGGCCGACGGCGCGCGGGTGCCGAAGCGGCTTTCGACGGGCAAGACATAGATGCCACGGCCGGCGCGCAATAGGGTGCCGCGCTGTACCAGGCGGGACAGCACTTGATCCACGGCTGCACGATTACCCAGGTGCAACAGTTTTTTGGCGACCAAAGGCGTGCCCTCCGGCGCTCCGGTAGCATGTTCCAAGACTTGTTTGGCGAGGGTCTGCATGGCGATATCTCCTGATTGGAAGAAGCATGAGGCTATTTCTGACACTTTTCAAGTCCTAAAGCATGGGAGAGCAAAGTCGGCCAAAGGTCGGCTCGGACGCAAACAGGAATCTACGTCTACGCAAGGCGGCATCCGCAAGCCGAGTGCGTGGGGGCGGCGATAGGTGCGGAAGCTTGTTTGCCCACTTAATTAGCTGCTGATAGGCTTTGTGCCTATTATTTTAATCAAATAGGCCTTAATAACCTTGCGCGATTGCCATAAATTGCCTATTATGATGGTCGTTAAGTGTATGTAAGCCCAAAATCATGAGCAATTTCACCATTCCGCTGCATGTCTCCGAGCGTGCCGCCCAGCTAGGCCAGCGCATCCGCGTCGCGCGGATTCGTCGCGGCTGGTCAGTGGTGGACCTTGCCAGTAAAGCAGGGATCAACCGCAATACGCTCACGGCACTGGAGCTCGGCAAGCCCGGTACTGCCATTGGCGTCTGCTTCACCGTGCTGTGGGCGCTCGGTCTGGAAAAATCTTTGGACACCATGGCCGACCCCGACACTGATGTTCACGGCAAGGCGCTTGAAGCCTCGCGTCGTCCCACCCGCGTGGGCAAGCCACGCAAGAGCGGCAACGACTATGACTTCTGAGCGCGAAGCCTACGTCTACGTCCAGCTCCCCGGCACCCTGGACACAGTGCCGGCGGCGCTGCTGAAAGTACAGACCTTGCCCGACGGCACGCAGATCGGGCGCTTTCGCTATGGCGATCGTTATCTCCAGCGTGCCGACGCGGTTGCACTCGACCCGTACCGCCTGCCGCTGGATAAAACCGTCCATGAGTTCACTCAACTCAAGGGTATTCCCGGTGCGCTGCGCGATGCGAGCCCGGACGCTTGGGGACGGCGGGTCATCGAGTACAAGCTCGAACGTGCTGCGGGTGATCTACATGAAATCGACTATCTGCTGCATGGCCCGCAGGATGGCGCTGGCTATCTGAGCTTCGGCCTCAAGGCCGAACCACCCGCTCCCAAGCGGCAGTACAACCGCACCCACCAGCTCGCCGAACTGGTTGCTGCTGCGCAGGCTATCGAGGAAGGCAGGCCGGTACCGGTGCACCTGCTAGAACGGCTCGATCCCGGCACCAGCATGGGTGGTGCCCGACCCAAAGCCACCATCGAGGATGCGCAGTGTCTGTGGCTGGGCAAGTTTCCCGCCAAAGATGATCGCTGCAACTTGCAGCGCATCGAGTACGCCACGCTCGACCTCGCACGCCGCTGCGGCTTGAACGTCACGCAGGCACGCCTGCAGGCGGTCGGCGACAGCGAAGTGTTGATGCTGCAGCGCTTCGATCGTGAACACACGGACAAGGGCTATCTGCGCTTTGGATTGGTCAGTGGACTCACGGTGCTCGATTGCGACGATAGCTATCTGAGCCGTGAACGTTGGTCTTATCCGCTGCTGGCTGACAACCTGCGCCGCTGGTCCGACAAGCCTGAAGCCGATTGCGCTGAACTGTTCCGGCGCATGGTCTTCAACGCCGCAGTAACCAACAACGATGATCACCCGCGAAACCACGCGTTGCTGCGCCGGCCAAAGGGATGGCGCCTAGCGCCCGCCTACGACTTGGTGCCCGCACCTGTGGTGAGCCTGGAGCGACGCGACTTGGCACTGACCGTGGGCAACTACGGTCGCACGGCCAGTATCTACAATTTGCTATCACAGTCAGGCCGCTTCGGGTTGTCAGCCGAAGAGGCCCGCAGGGAAATCGACCAGATCGTGGCAGTCGCGCGCCAGTGGCGCGAGAGCTTCTTCGCTTGTGGCGTGTCTGCCCAAGACGTGGACTACGTCGCTCCAGCCATCTTGCCTGAATGCTTCTTCTTTGAAGCAACGCCGGATCGTTGAAACGCTGGTGTGAGCGCCAAGTTCTCCGTAAATGACACTGAGCGGCAAGTTCGTGTCCTTGTGGGAGACGAATTGAGCGTAAAAGGTAACAATGAAAATTCGTTGGCGAAATTCGCCATAAGTTGCACCAAAGTAGGGAGTTGTTCGCGTTTGACTTACTTTTGACCCAGGATGCCGGAAATTATTGAACAACTGGCTTACTCGGCAAACGATTGCCCGCTCTTGGATTTTAAAGATTGGAACACGCTCGCTATATAACGGTTGGTAACGAGAAGTCGTTGCTTTATACTTGTTCCTTGAAGGAAAAACGTACGATGCAATGGCTTCGATGGGCTTCCAGCTCACGTCGATAGTTGACGATTGATGTGGAAAAGTAGTCGCCGCGCAAACCGAGTGCATCTCCCGCGCCAGTCAAAGCGCTTGTTTTTTGACAGTAAATATGACGGTAAAGTGAGATGGTCCACACAAACAAAGCCAGTATCCATGCGGGTTTACAGGCCTAGGAAACAATTGAGTGGGAATGACTTTGCTAAGTTTAGCTTTCCGTGAAGCATAGCGTTGCTAAAGCCCCGTTTTTTCGGGGCTTTAGCAATTGAAGACGAGGGATTTTGAGAGGTCGCACTAGATCAGTGCTCCACGGTACCGACCAAGATGGCAGCGATCTTGATCTGCTGGTCGATGCGCTACCCGGTGCAACGCTGTTTGACCTGGGCGGCCCACAAGTTGAGCTGGAGGCTCTGCTTGGCATCCAGGTTGATCTGTTGACTCCGGCCGACCCGGGCAGATGTGTGACACGCCGGCATTGGGCCCTCCGCCAACCTGTTAAGGGCGATCCACGGCCAAATATCGGGCGATCTGAGACGCCCTAGGGTGTGCCTTGCCCTAACTCCATCGATTTGTCCGCACGACCGACGCCTGGCCGCGTGAGGGATCGCGCTTTGTAAATTTCCTGTTGGCGCGTAAATAATGTATTGTTTACCGGAGTCATTAAAACGCCGAGTAGCGCTTCTGTTATTTTGGTCGTTTTTTGATCTGGTTCGCTATCATCGACATGATATTGGCGTTTCGGGAATTTCAATTGAGCGTCGGTTGGCAGAAACTGAAAAAAACGCCTTGTCGCGCCCAATCTGTCATCCGCTTTACCACTTTGCCGGACAGTTTCAAGAACCAGGTTCAACGCCGGTTTTTCCTAATCCTAATTTCAAACGAGTTTTGCTAATGATCCAGAGCAATCAAAATCGTCATTCCATCCACAAAATTCTGATTGCCAATCGCTCCGAGATTGCCATCCGCGTGATGCGGGCAGCAGCAGAACTTGGTATTCGGACGGTCGCAATTTACGCCGCGGAAGACCGCTTCGCGCTGCATCGCTTCAAGGCCGATGAAAGCTATCTGGTGGGGGAAGGGAAAAAACCCGTGGCCGCCTATCTTGACATCGAGGACATCATTCGCGTCGCCAAGGAAGCGAAAGTGGATGCGATCCACCCCGGTTACGGTTTTCTGTCGGAAAATCCTGATTTTGCCGACGCCTGCTTGGCCAGTGGCATTGCCTTTGTCGGCCCAAAGTCTGAAGTGATGCGCACCCTTGGCAACAAGGTCGCAGCTCGCCAAGCGGCCGTATTGGCCGGGGTGCCCGTGATGCCGGCAACGGGCGCGCTGCCGCAGGATATCGAGGCGGCTAAAAGGCTGGCTGCGGAAGTCGGTTACCCTCTGATGCTAAAAGCGAGTTGGGGTGGTGGCGGACGCGGCATGCGCGTGATCGAAACCGAGGCCGACCTCTGCGCCCATCTGGACTTAGCCCGGCGCGAAGCGGCGACCGCCTTTGGCAACGACGAAATGTATCTGGAGAAATTGGTGCGTCGCGCCCGCCACGTGGAAGTCCAAATCCTCGGCGATACCCACGGCAATCTGGTGCACCTGTTCGAGCGCGACTGCACCGTGCAGCGTCGCAATCAGAAGGTCGTGGAGCGCGCGCCGGCACCTTATCTGGATGAGTCGAGCCGTGCTCAACTGTGCGCGGCAGCCCTGCGATTGGGACGTGCGGTCGGTTATACCAATGCCGGGACAGTCGAATTCCTAATGGATGCCGATACCGGCAAGTTCTACTTCATCGAAGTTAATCCGCGCATCCAAGTCGAGCATACTGTGACCGAGCAAGTGACCGGCATCGATATCGTCAAGGCGCAGATCCGCATTTGCGAAGGGGCGATGATCGGTTCCGCAACAACGATCGAAGGAATGCCTTTGGCGGGCGTGCCGGCGCAAGACGAGATCCGCTTGAACGGGCATGCGCTGCAATGCCGCGTCACCACCGAGGACCCAGAAAAAAACTTCACGCCCGATTATGGCCGCCTGACGGCCTACCGCAGCGCGGCCGGCTTCGGTGTGCGGCTCGACGGCGGCACCGCGTATTCCGGCGCGATCATTACGCCTTACTACGATTCGTTGTTGGTGAAAGTAACAACCTGGGGCCCGACCTCGGACGAGGCGATTGCCCGCATGGATCGTGCGCTGCGCGAATTTCGCATCCGCGGCGTGTCGACCAATTTGCTCTTCCTGGAAAACGTCATCAATCATCCGCAGTTCAAGTCGGGCGAGTGCATCACACGCTTCATCGACAGCACGCCGGATCTGTTCAAATTTGCCCAACGGCGCGATCGCGCCACGCGCCTGCTGCGCTTTGTCGGCGAGGTCGTGGTCAACGGCAATCCGGAAATGAAAGGTCGCACGAGCCTTGAGCGCGTCCTGCCTCATCCGATCTTGCCCACTTCCAGTCGCCAGGCGCCTATTTTGCCCGGCAGCCGTGACAAGCTGCTCGAGCTGGGTCCGGAAAAATTCTCGCAATGGATGCTGGAACAACCGCGCGTACTGCTAACCGATACGACGATGCGCGACGCGCACCAGTCGCTATTTGCGACGCGTATGCGCTCCGCCGACATGCTGGCAATTGCGCCCTATTATGCGCGTACGCTGCACAACCTGTTTTCGCTGGAATGCTGGGGTGGCGCGACTTTTGATGTAGCAATGCGCTTCCTCAAGGAAGATCCCTGGGAACGTCTGTCGCAACTGCGGGAGCGCGTACCTAACATCCTGTTTCAAATGCTGCTGCGCGCCTCCAACGCAGTGGGCTACACCAATTATCCCGATAATGTGGTCAAGCATTTCGTCGCTCAGGCCGCCAAGGGAGGGGTCGATGTATTCCGCGTCTTCGATTCGCTAAACTGGGTCGAGAACATGCGGGTGGCGATGGATGCGGTGCGCGAAGCGGGCGCGCTGTGCGAAGGCACCATCTGTTATACGGGCGACTTGCTCGATCCAAGACGCCCGAAATACGATCTCAAGTATTACGTCGCCATGGCCAAAGAGCTGGAACGAGCCGGCGCCAATATACTCGGCATCAAGGACATGGCCGGCGTATGCAAGCCGGAAGCGGCGCGCATACTGGTCAAGACGCTCAAGGGTGAAATCGGCCTGCCGATCCATTTCCATACCCACGACACCAGCGGCATCGCGGCCGCCAGCGTTCTGGCAGCGGTGGCAGCCGGTTGCGATGCGGTCGACGGCGCGATGGATGCCATGAGCGGCTTGACCTCGCAGCCCAACCTGGGCTCGATCGCGGCAGCGCTGCAAGGCAGCGCGCGCGATCCAGGTATCAATCACGATGCGATGTTTGCTATTTCGCAATACTGGGAGGGGGTGCGCCGCAACTATGCTCCGTTCGAGGCGGACATCCGCTCCGGCACCTCGGACGTCTACCGCCATGCGATGCCCGGCGGCCAGTACACCAATCTACGGGAGCAGGCGCGCGCGATGGGCTTGACCCATCGCTGGAACGAAGTGTCGCAAGCCTACGCGGATGTCAATCAATTGTTCGGTGACATCGTCAAGGTCACGCCGACCTCTAAAGTGGTTGGTGACATGGCGCTTTTCATGGTCGCCAATGGCTTGACCAAGGATGATGTGAGCAATCCCGCCAAGGAAATTGCTTTCCCAGAATCTGTGATCTCCATGTTCAAGGGCGAACTGGGCTTCCCGCCCGACGGTTTTCCAAAAGAACTCGAACATAAGGTGTTGCAGGGCGGCCAGCCACTGTCGGGGCGCCTTGGCGCCAGCTTGGCGCCGGTCGACTTCGGCGAGGCACGCAGCCAGGCCGAAAAAACCATCGGACGCGCGCTTAGCGAGCAGGAATTATCGTCCTATCTGATGTACCCGAAGGTGTTTTGCGACTATGCCGAACACCGCCGCCATTATGGCGACGTCAGCGTGCTGCCGACCGCCGTATTTTTCTACGGTTTGCAGGAGGGCCAGGAAATCTCGGTTGACATCGACCAGGGCAAGACGCTGGTCCTGCGCCTGCAGGGACGCACCGACTTGAACGAAGACGGACAGAGCAAACTGTTCTTCGAACTCAATGGGCAGCCGCGCCTGGTACGTATCGACATCGCCGGCGCCATCAAAGCCGCCAGCCAGCCGCAGGCCGAAGATGGCAATCCTCTTCATCTGGGCGCGCCGATGCCCGGCATGGTGGTGACCGTGGCTGTCAAGGCAGGGCAAAAAGTGGCGAAAGGTGAGCCGTTAGTTTCGCTCGAAGCCATGAAAATGGAAACCATGATCCGCGCAGAACGCGCAGTCGTCGTCAAGCATGTTCACGTGAAATCAGGCACGGTGGTGGCGGCCAAGGATCTGCTGCTCGATTTCGAGTGAGCTGCTATCCAAATGGCCCCGTTCTGGGTCCGCTCATGGGTCGTGCCGCGGGCACGTCCATGACCGGTCCTTGAGCGTCAAATCCTTATTCCTGAAAGCACAACCCGGCGTTGAGCAAAGCTGGCTCGACGGAAAAAATCGATCCGCCATGCTTGGTTGCGCTCCGGCCATGGGAAGGTTTAGCTTGTCATGCTTGGCGCCTGCTCTGGGTTTTCACCCAACATGCATGCGCTTGTGCATTTGCCGCAAGCCGAACCAGACGCCGACGGCGACAAAGGGCACCAGCATGCCTATTTCAATGTCGAGATTTCCGATCAGACCAAACGCTTTCGCCGCCTTGCCCGTGTAACTAAACAGGCCGATCATATAATAAGAAATGGCAGCCACCGACAGCCCCTCCACCGATTGCTGCAAACGCAATTGTTGGGCCGCGCGCGCGTTCATCGTTTGCAAAATCTGCCGGTTTTGGCGTTCTTGCACGATGCCGACCCTGGTGCGCAGCAAGTCATTGGTATTGGCAATGCGTTGTGCCAGCGCTTCCTGCCGGCTCGCCGTGGCCGCGCACGTATTCATGGCCGGGGCCAGGCGGCGGTCCATGAATTCTTCGACCGTCGGAATGCCTTCGATGCGAACTTCGCGCAACTCTTCGATGCGGGCATTGACCAGGCGAAAATAGGCCTTTGACGCGGAAAAGCGGTAACTGTTTTCGAGCGACAGTTTTTCAATGCGGGCGGCGAGGCGCGTAATGTGATCGAGCAATGCCTGCTCCTCCTCCCCGGCCGGCGCGGCGCGCTTCCCGATCAGCGCGTCATCGCTCTCTACCATGGTGGCGGCCAAGGTCGCCAGTTCGCTTTCGATCGCATTGAGCGCCGGTCCCGTGTGCTGGGCATGAGGCAGGCCCAGCAGCGCCATCATGCGATAAGTCTCGATTTCGAGCACTCTTTGTACTAGGCGCCCTGCCTGTTGTGCCCGCATGCCGACATCGCGAATAACGAAACGGCTAAAGCCATCCGACTGGATCGCAAAATCCGTCCACAGCTCGCCGCCCTGCAGTACTTGGCTGCCGACTAGTATATTGCCTTCGAAGACAGGGCGCAGACCCAGAGCGAACGCTTCCGCAGTACCGCCGGTGCGGTCGCATACAACATGGGCGGCCACCATGATTTTGCCTTTTAGACTCATCAACCATTGCTGGGGAATCTGGAACAGCGGCATGCGCGCAAACGCGTCCGCCACGGACAGATCGTCCTCGTGACGCTTGGCAAAGGTATAGGTGGCAAATTCCGTATGGCATTCCCACTTCAGGCGGAATTGGCCGAAATCGTAATAGAAATATTTTGATTCGACGGACGGTGCGGCCGCGCCGAAATGGGAACACAAGGCTGCCAATATCTCATGCTGCCAGCCAGCGTTGGAGCTGGCCGGCTCGAATTCGTTGCCGCCATAGACTGCCAGATGCGAAATGATTTCCGATGCGTCAAGCTGCAGGAACGGGCGCGAATGGATCTCCGTGGCCAGGGGAATGCGCAGGGCATGGTTAAGACTGGAATAGATAATAGTCATGAGAATTTAGAGTTGTTATAAATTGTTGTCGCAACACCATGCTCGGCATTACCTGAAAAAATCGGCCCCGGAGGGTTATTGTAATAGGGGCATCGACGTTGCCGGCAAACCCGGACAACCGAAATTCGGATCTTTTCGAGGTCATTTGTTGCAGTTTTGCGAGCGGCTGACGCCTGCGGACAGGATGCGTCTGGATGTCCATACTGGGGAGCGCCGCATTCCTCGTCGCATACATGCTCAAAATCATAGGGGCAAGCGCAAATTCGGCGCTCCCATGCGCCGCGTGTGTTTCGATGCATGCGCGCGTCTCGATTCAAAAACGGGCCATCTTCGGAACAGTTCGCGCGACCCTTTGCGATTTAAGCTGAAGGTGGATGGCTTGACGCGGGCGGTTGGACCTAGCGAATGAACAGGCCGATGATTTTACGGGGAAATCAAAGAAATCATTGATGACAATGGTACGGCCCATGCCATTAACAACTTATTTTATAGCAAAGATGTTACGGCACAACGACAAGTTACATAATAAAAACAGGATCCAGGCGGCAGCTGCCGACGGCCGGTTTCGCGATGCGACCCAGTGTGCTGCCTGCGCCAGCGTCGCCATAGACAGCGGGCCGATGTTGTTTCCGCATCAGAATGACAGCGCTGGCATCCGCCGCCAGAGCGCGGCGGATGCCAGCGATCGTATCCTATGCTGGACCAGGAATGCTAAACATCTGCAAGAGTTATCCTCGTCGTGGCGTAAAGGGAGCCACTATTACGCCAACATCACATTTTTCTCGCATGCAGTACAATACTTTCGCGGGCTTGAGGTTCGCGCGGGAAACGATGGAAGCGATTTAGAGGCTGCTCATGATTGGGCGGCCCGTGTCGGAGGCGGGTGTGTCTTTAAACGTTTTTTAAAACCGTGTTTTTGTAGCGGCGCTAGCCAAACTAGACTATGAGATCCAGCTATTTTAATTCCGGCGTCACCGGATGATTCAGGAATCGCCGCCAAACGTTGATCCAAACATAGGGAAAGTGGAAAGCAAGTCCTCTCTCGCGGTAATGGGGCTGTCAGCCCTGGGAATCGTTTTTGGTGATATAGGGACCAGTCCGCTTTACACATTTAAAACCATTCTCAACATGACCGGTGGTGCGCCCGCGCCCTATGTCGTCATCGGTTCTTTGTCACTGATTTTGTGGACGCTAATGATCATTACGTCGGTGAAGTATGTCGGCTTCGCGATGAGAATTAATAATGACGGTGAAGGGGGAATTCTCGCCCTGATGTCTTTGCTCGCGATCAAGAAACAGCAGCGACCGACGATTGTCGCCATCGGCCTTTTTGGTGCGGCGCTAATTTATGGTGACGGCGCGATCACCCCAGCCATATCGGTACTATCTGCACTGGAAGGGTTGAATATCGCTGCGCCGGCGTTGAAGCCGTATGTTCTGCCAGCCGCTGCAGCAATTCTGGTCGGCCTCTTTGCGATCCAACCGCTGGGTACAGCGCGCATCGGCAAGGCCTTTGGGCCGATAATGGGGGTTTGGTTTCTGGCGATCGCCCTTCTTGGCGCTTGGGGTATTTTCCGCCATCCTGCGGTACTAGTTGCCCTCAATCCCGTTTATGCGCTACGTTTTCTCTTCTCGGACGGCTTTGCAAGTTTTATTGTTTTGGGTGGCGTCTTCCTGTGCGTCACGGGCGCGGAGGCGCTCTACGCCGACATGGGGCATTTCGGTCCCCGCCCAATCCAGTTCGCATGGTCAGTATTGGTGCTGCCGAGTCTGGTGTTAAATTACGCCGGCCAGGCGGCAATCGTGCTCGACGGGGCATCGAGCGCCGATAATATTTTCTATCAGTTGTGCCCGAGCGCTATTCTCATTCCATTCATAATCCTGGCGACCATCGCGACCATTATTGCAAGTCAATCGATCATTACCGGTGCCTTCTCGATGACCCGCCAGGCAATCCAGCTTGGCTGGTTGCCGCGTCTGCGGATTACCCAGACCTCAGCGCAAGGTTACGGCCAGATCTATGTTGGAATCATCAATTGGTTGCTCATGATTGTCACGATTGGCCTTACGCTTTTCTTCGGCAAGTCTGACAACCTGGCGGCCGCCTATGGTATCGCGGTGTCGTTGACCATGCTGATGACCTCGGTTCTGCTGTTCATTGCCATGCGCGAGATTTGGGGCTGGAGCGTGCTTGCGAGCGGAGCAGTCGCTGGGATTTTTCTCTGCATCGATACCGGTTTTTTCGTGGCGAACCTGACGAAAATTGCTGACGGTGGTTACATTCCTTTGCTTCTGGCCGTCCTAGTTTATGCAACGATGTGGATCTGGCACAGTGGATCGATAGCCGTGGGGAAAAGTCTCAGCGCGCGGGTCATTCCGGTCAAAGAGTTTCTAGCGTCGCTCGTTTCCCGTAACATTCCTCGTGTGCCTGGTACGGCAGTCTTTTTGACTCAAACATTGTTTGATACTCCGCCTATCATGGTTTGGCACGTCACGCACAACCGCGCCTTGCATACCTCTTTGTTGGCCTTGACCGTCGTGTCGGAGTCTGTTCCACGGATCGACGCTAGCAAGCGTCTGTCGTTGACGGAAATTGGGCCGAATTTCTGGCGTGCGACAGCACGCTACGGGTTTATGGAGCGGCCAGACATTCCTGCGCTACTTGGGCAAGCACTCAAGAAAGGCGGCCGTATTCAACTTGACGACATAGTCTACTATGTCGGACATGAGACCGTCCTCCATAGGGAGGACGGAAAAGGGTTGCCTCGCTGGGCGGAAGAATTTTTCGCCGCCATGGAAAGAAACGCCGTCCACGTCACGGACTTTTACAAACTGCCGAACGACGGGGTAGTTGAAATTGGACGCCAGATCGCTATTTGATATCAATTTGCGCTGCCGCTCCCCGGCGCGCCATCGCTAGCGCCGAGGAGCGCGCCTTTTGTCCTTGCCAAGCGCTGTGAGGCGAACAGGCGATAGAACTCACTTTTGCGGGCAAGACGGTGGATTCGCAGCTACGACGGCGGAGGATATAATGGAAGGTTTGGAAAGTTGTCAAGCTAGTCTCTTGGAGGCAAGCTGCTTGAGCAAGCGTTTTTGGCTATACCCATTTAGGAATTAAAGTGACTTACAGCGTCAAAGAAATCTTTTATACCCTGCAAGGCGAGGGCGCCCATGCGGGGCGCCCTGCAGTATTTTGCCGTTTTGCCGGCTGCAATTTGTGGAGCGGGCGCGAGCGCGACCGAGCTAGTGCCGTATGCAATTTTTGCGATACCGACTTCATTGGCACCGATGGCGAGCGCGGCGGCAAGTTCGCGAGCGGCGCCGCGCTCGCCACGGCGATAGACGGTCTTTGGCCGGCCACGTACGGGGCCAGCAAATATGTCGTATTCACGGGCGGCGAACCCTTGTTGCAGCTAGACGCCGAGTTAATCGACAGCGTGCACAAAACCGGCTTTCAAATCGCGATCGAAACGAATGGCACCTTGCCCGTGCCGGCGGGGATCGACTGGGTCTGCGTCAGTCCGAAAATGGGATCCACACTGGTGGTGCATAAAGGCAATGAGATCAAGGTCGTGATTCCCCAGGCACTGCAGGATTTAGCCTCCTATGAAGGTCTCATGTTCGACAATTTTTTTGTACAAGCGATGGATGGCCCGCTCCTAGAGCACAATTTGCGCCTGGCGATCGATACGTGCAAACGCAACCCGAAGTGGAAGCTGAGCCTGCAAATCCATAAACTCTTACAAATACCATAAGTCTGCAATGCTAACCATTACACGCAAGCTCGAATTCGATGCCGGCCACCGGATTCCCGACCATAAAAGTCAATGCCGCAACCTGCACGGCCACCGTTACACGCTCGAAATCACACTGACCGGGAACGTGATCCAAGCCGAAGGCAATTCCGATAATGGCATGATCATGGACTTTTCCGACATTAAGGCCTTGGCCAAGGAACATCTGGTCGATGTCTGGGATCACGCGTTTATCGTCTTTGACAAAGATGTCGTTGTGCGCGAGTTCCTGGCGAGCTTGCAAGATCACAAGACGGTGGTCATTGACCGCATTCCCACCGTTGAAAACCTGGCCCAGGTTGCGTTCGGCATCTTGAAGGCGGCCTACAAAGATCGTTTTGGCACCGGATTACACTTGTATAAGCTCGTCTTGCACGAAACACCGAACTGTTGGGCGGAGATCACCGATGCCTGATGTCGCTTTCATGCAAGAAGCGCTGGAGCAGGCCCGCCATGCCGGCGCTTTGGGCGAGGTGCCGGTGGGCGCCGTCGTCGTCAAGGATGGGGTCATCATTGCGCGCGGTTATAACCAGCCGATCGGTCAGCATGATCCGACCGCGCATGCGGAAATTGTCGCTTTGCGCATGGCGGCCAAGTTGCTGGGCAATTACCGCTTGCCCGGTTGCGCGCTGTATGTCACGTTAGAGCCATGCATGATGTGTTCCGGCGCGATGCTGCACGCCCGCCTGGCGCGCGTGGTGTTCGGTGCGAACGACCCTAAGACTGGCGCTTGCGGTTCGGTGATTAACCTGTTTGCGCATGAGCAGTTAAACCACCAGACCCTGATCGTCGGCGGGGTGTTGGCGGACGACTGTGGTGACTTGCTCAAACTCTTTTTTGGTGCGCGCCGCCAGGCCGCCGCCGAGCAGCGCCGCTTACTGCCCTAACGGGCGTTTGCTCGAGCAGTAACGATTGTGACGTCGTCGCCGACGGACACTGGGAGGGCCGGTGGCGTCACTTTTTCGCGCCCTGCGGCAACTGCGGCACTGCACCGTTTGCTGCGGGTAGCGCTTGCGAAGCTTATGCTTGGGCCGCATGTGTCGACTCTGCGGGCGATGCTCTTTTGGAATGGGGGGCTTGATTCCGACGATCGCGCCGCATCCGTGCGCCTGCTTGCCCTTGATGGGCGGGCGTCCACACGGTAAGATGACGCGGCAATCGAAATCGATCGTGGCCTTTGGGTAAACCTTTTGATCGGCACATTTTGAGTAAACCAAAAATTGGCATCGCCATCGCCGCGCCCAGTGGCTACGCCGTGGACGACGCGGCGCTCGGGCGCGGCATTCAGCGCTTGGAAGAGCAGGGCTATGTGGTGCACAATTATTATGTGCCGGAACAAAAATTCCAGCGCTTCGGCGGCACCGATGCCGGCCGGCTGGCGCAGTTGAACGCCGCCGCCGCCGACCCGGATGTGCAGGTGGTAATGGCCTTGCGCGGTAGCTACGGCATGAGCCGTATCCTGCCCCACATCGACTTTACGGCCATGGCCGCTAGCGGCAAGCTGTTTGTCGGCTATAGCGATTTCACGGCTTTCCACATGGGCCTGATGGCGCAAACGGGCTGCGGCAGCTTCGCAGGCCCCATGTTTTGCGACGATTTTACCCGTGATGAGCCAGTCGAATTTAGCTTGCAGCAATTTTGGAAATGCATTGCCGGACCGAGCCACTTGGTCGTCGCCAAGGCGCAGCACAATCCCGTCGTGGACGTCGAAGGCAAGCTCTGGGGCGGCAACCTGTCGATGCTAGTTCACTTGCTCGGCACGCCTTATTTCCCGCAGATGGATGACGGCATCTTGTTCGTCGAAGATGTCAACGAACATCCTTTTCGCATCGAGCGCATGATGTTGCAACTGTTGTACGCGGGCGTGATAGGGCGCCAACAGGCGGTCGTGCTGGGCGATTTTTCCTTGTGCCGCCTCAACGCGCAAGATAACGGCTACGATTTCGACGCCATGCTCGCTTTCCTGCGTCAGCGCCTGCCTGTGCCAGTGCTAACGGGTCTTCAATTTGGGCACGTGCGAGAACGTGTGACCTTGCCTTTTGGCGGCCAAGCCCATCTGGTTTCCGAAGGCCGCGGTTTTCAGCTCACCATCACTAATTACCCGACCCTGTCCCAAGGGTAAATATTGCTGTTCCGGATGAATGATGGCCGAGTCGCATGGCATGCCATAGAGGCGTAGGCATAGAAAAATGGCGTGCCAAACCTATGCCAGCCGCGCTAACGTCTACTACGTCGCCGTCCGGGGCGCAAACAAGGGAAGGGGGGCGGGCTAATTGTGACGCGCGCCCAGCATCCCATGCTCGGAAGGCACGCAGGGTTTGATGAAAATCTGCCGGCGAGGGCGTGCTACTCGCGGCGCGGCTCGAGCTGGCAGGTGCCGTTCGCATTATCCTGTCCGCGTGTCCGAAGCCCGGGTATCAGCCTGATTCACAGCCTTCGCCAAGAAGACGCACACTCCGCGGGAAGCATGGCATCGGCCTGTACTATCCAGCCATGCAGAAATGGCAAGCTGCACAATGATTCATACGGCGTCCGCTTCGGTGCTTTGATTTTAATCAAACTCCAAATGTTTTGCAAAATCAACGCTCTAGCTGCCATCAAGCCAAGTTATCCACAGATTTGCGCTCCGTTGATGTGGACAACATCGCGATGGCGTACGAGTTACCGATGCCCATCAACGCCGGTGGTCGTCGCTGGCCACGCCTAGGGGACGAGTTGTCATTCGTACTTCAATTTATTCGGGCCGCCAGTGATCCGGATTGTCTTTATTGGTAATTCGAACGCGGGCGATTAACGGTTTATGGCCCATTTTTTTTGCCGCTTCTATGGCCGCTTTTTGCGTTGGGTATGGCCCTTTAGCTGGTGAATTGTCGGCATATTCAATTTGAAAGGACTCAGTTGGCCCGCCGCCTTTAGGCATTGGTTCTATATACGCATTTTTCATAGTGGAAAAACCTCCATGGAAACGAATAGGACTGCTAGCACGTATGTGGGAGTGCTTTTTGGAAACACAAGTAGGCGCACAGTTAAAATCGACATTATCACAATAAGGGCGCGTGACCGTGTGATGCGCATCAACCATGGGGGGCCGCGTGCGGACGCAACAGCGGCGCCTTGGATGCGCACAGGCGGGCTTACGTGGAAACGCTCGAGCGCGGTCCCAGGGCTGCCAAAAAATTAGGGTTGCCGGCGATGGTAGCAGAGGGTGTCGGTAAAGCGCCGACGATCAGGTGCAGCGAGGGCGTCGCGTTGATGGGCTTGCTTGGAATTCGTTTAAAATGCAGCCGTAAGTCATTGTTTTCAGATGGCTGATACAGTGGTTTATGGTGAGTGTTGTATAATGTAACAAATCGCCTAACTGTTTGATTTTATTAAATAAAGAACAAAATTTATATGCTTTCTACCGCAAATATCACGATGCAATTTGGCGCCAAGCCATTATTTGAAAACATTTCTGTCAAGTTTGGTGACGGTAATCGTTACGGACTGATCGGCGCCAACGGCTGTGGCAAATCCACTTTTATGAAAATCCTGGGCGGCGACCTTGAATCGTCGGGCGGTATTGTCATGCTCGACACCAACGAGCGTTTGGGTAAATTGCGCCAGGATCAATTTGCGTTTGAAGACATGCGCGTGCTCGACGTGGTCATGATGGGGCATACTGAAATGTGGGCGGCGATGCAGCAGCGCGACGCCATCTACGCCGATCCGGACGCGAGCGACGATGATTACATGGCCGCCGCCGACTTGGAAGGCAAAGTGGCCGAATACGATGGTTATACCGCCGAATCGCGCGCCGGCGAGCTCTTACTTGGCGCCGGCGTCGCCATCGAACTGCATCAGGGCCCGATGAGCAATGTCTCGCCGGGCTGGAAGTTGCGCGTGTTGTTGGCGCAGGCGCTGTTTTCGAATCCGGATATTTTGCTGCTCGACGAGCCCACCAACAATCTCGACATCAACACGATTCGTTGGCTTGAAGATGTGCTCAACGAACGCAATTCCACCATGATCATCATCTCCCATGACCGCCATTTCCTAAATCAAGTCTGTACCCATGTCGCGGACATGGATTACGGCACGCTGAAGGTCTATCCGGGCAACTACGACGAGTATATGTTCGCCTCGACCCAGGCGCGCAACCAGCAGCTGGCCAACAATGCAAAAGCGAAAGACAAGGTTGCCGAGCTGCAGGAATTTGTACGTCGCTTCGCCGCCAACAAGTCCAAGGCGCGCCAAGCCACATCGCGCGCCAAGCAAATTGAAAAAATCAAGGTCGACGACTTGAAACCGTCGTCGCGCGCGTATCCCTTCGTGCGTTTTGACGGTGAAAAAAAGTTGCATCGTCTGGCCGTGGAAGTCGAGGGCATTTCGAAAGCCTTCGAGCGCCCCCTGTTTAAGAACTTCAGCATCATGGTCGAGGCGGGCGAGCGTATCGCCATCATCGGCGCTAACGGCGTGGGCAAGACCACGATGTTACGTTGTATCGCCGGCGATATCGCCGGCTTGCAGCCGGACCAGGGCCGCGTCAAGTGGGCAGAGAACGCCAATGTCGGCTACATGCCGCAAGATCCGACTGAAGACTTTGCCCAGGACGCCATCTTAACGGACTGGATCGGACGCTGGACCCAGGAAGGCGACGACGACCAGGCCGTGCGCTCGATTCTGGGCCGCTTGCTGTTCGGTGGCGACGACGTCAAAAAATCGGTGAGCGTGCTATCGGGCGGCGAAAAAGGGCGGATGATGTACGGCAAGCTGATGCTGGGGCGCCACAACGTGCTGTTGATGGACGAACCGACCAACCACATGGACATGGAATCGATCGAATCACTCAACATTGCGCTGGAAAAATACGCCGGCACCCTCATCTTCGTGTCCCATGATCGCGAGTTCGTGTCATCGCTGGCCAATCGCATCATTGAAATCGGGGACAATAAAGTGGTCGATTACCACGGCAATTACGAAGACTATTTGCGCAGCCAAGGCATCGATTAGGTCCGTTCGTTGCGCCCGGACGCTCCGGGCAGAAAAATTGCACGGTGCGATAGTGCCGATATTCTTTGTTCTGGCAGAAATTTATGCAAATATTACCCATTAAGACCGTTGAATATGAGCGCCCGCGCGCTAGCGCCAGCTGCACCGCCCAAGCCTGGGCTCGCGTTCCGGCGTCCTTAGCGGGCGCCGAGATCAGCGCACTCAAGGAGCGCATCAAGCTCTTGCTGCAAGAGCGTGAGGCGGTGCTGGTCGCCCATTATTATGTCGATGCCCACTTGCAGGACCTGGCCGAAGAAACGGGCGGCTGCGTTTCCGATTCGCTGGAAATGGCGCGTTTCGGACGCGACCATGCGGCTCAGACACTGATCGTGGCCGGCGTGCGCTTTATGGGCGAGACCGCGAAGATCCTGAGCCCGGAAAAGCGGGTCTTGATGCCAGATCTAGATGCGACCTGTTCGCTCGACCTGGGCTGCCCGGCCGATGAATTCGCCGCTTTTTGCGACGCCCATCCGGATCGCACGGTGGTGGTCTACGCCAACACGAGCGCTGCCGTCAAGGCCCGCGCCGACTGGATGGTGACATCGTCGATCGGCCTAGATATCGTTGCCCATTTGCACACGCAAGGCAAGAAAATCCTTTGGGCGCCCGACAAGCATCTCGGCTCATTCATTCAAAAGCAAACTGGTGCCGACATGCTGTTGTGGCAAGGCTCCTGTCTGGTCCATGACGAATTTAAGGACCTTGAGCTTGGATTGCTCAAGGCCGAGCATCCGCGCGCGAAAGTGCTGGTGCACCCCGAGTCGCCGGCTGGCGTAGTCGCTCTGGCCGATGTCGTCGGCTCAACCTCGCAATTGATTGCTGCGGCGCAAGCCATGGATGCAAGCACCTTTATCGTCGCCACCGACAACGGCATTTTGCACAAGATGCGGGCGGCCGCGCCCGGCAAGGTTTTCATCGAAGCCCCCACCGCAGGCAATAGCGCGACCTGCAAGAGCTGCGCTCATTGCCCCTGGATGGCAATGAACGGGCTGCAGAACTTGGCCGACGCTCTAGAGAACATGAATAATGAGGTCCACGTCGACCCTGATATCGGCCGCCAGGCCAGCAAGTCGATCAAGCGCATGCTCGACTTTGCTGCGGCCCTAAAATTCGGCATCAAACCAGGCTTTGACCTGGCCAAGGAAGGCAAGCTGTTCGCGGGAGTGGGTCCGGCATGAGTACCCTGGTCAATCCTTTTGCGCCTTTCGACAGGGCGCTCGCGCAAGCGTTTGAAGCCAATCTGAGCGCCGCTTTGCAAGAAGACATTGGCAGCGGCGACCTGACCGGCGCGCTGGTGTCCGCGGGGCGCGTGAAGGCGCGCGTGATCGTGCGCGAAGACGCGGTGCTGTGCGGAGCACCCTGGTTTGAAGGCATCATGCAGAACCTCGAGCCCAGCATCGCCATCGAATGGCGCCATGCGGAAGGCGACCTGATGCGCGCAGGCAGCGCAGTGTGCATGATTGAGGGGCCGGCGCGCGCCTTGCTGACGGCCGAGCGCTGCGCTTTGAATTTTTTGCAATTGCTCTCTGGTGTAGCTAGCGTGACGCGGCGCTATGTCGACGCGATCGCAGGCACCTCGGCGGCCATTTTCGACACCCGCAAGACGCTGCCGGGGTTGCGTCTGGCGCAAAAATACGCGGTGCGCGTGGGCGGCGGCCAGAACCAGCGCCTAGCCTTGTACGATGGCATCTTGATCAAGGAAAATCACATCGCGGCCGCCGGCGGCCTGACGGCAGCGCTCACTGCGGCCGACCGCCTCGGCGCCGGCGTCTCGATTCAAGTCGAAGTGGAAAATCTGAAGCAGTTAAGGGAGGCGCTCGCAGCCGGCGCCCGCTCGATCCTGCTCGATAATTTTGGCCTCGGGCTGATGCGCGAAGCGGTCAGTATGACGGCGGGGCGCGCCTTGCTCGAAGCGTCCGGCGGCATCGATTTCGATACCGTGCGCGCCATCGCCGACACCGGCGTCGACCGTATCTCGATCGGCAGCCTGACCAAAGACATCCGCGCCGTCGATTACTCGCTGCGCATCGTCGATTGATCCTGGCTTGGACCGCTTGCAAGCGTTACCGGTTTTCATTGAGACGCTCGACAGTCCACTTTAGGCGGTGAGATCGGCGCTTGCCGCACCGCTGCCACCGCGCGCCGGGATAGCACGGTTTAGTGCGGGCTGCGGTGCAGGGCCGAGCTCATCGATGCATGGGGCGGGAGCCGACCATGGGCCAGATCTCTGTGGTGCGCGTTCGTCCAGTCACCTACCGCCGTGGCGGCGTCAGCACGCTCGGCAGTGCCTTCGGCAGCGTCTCCGGATAGTCGCGGCTAAAGTGCAGGCCGCGGCTTTCGCGGCGCGACAGGGCACTGTTGACGATCAAGGACGCGACATCGACCAGATTGCGCAGTTCGAGCAAATCGTGTGTGATGCGAAAGTTACGGTAATACTCATCGATCTCTTCTTTGAGCAGCGCGATGCGGTGCTGCGCCCGTTCGAGCCGTTTGGTGGTGCGCACAATACCCACATAATTCCACATAAAGCGGCGCAACTCGTCCCAGTTATGGGCGATGACGACTTCCTCGTCGGCATTTGTGACGCGGCTTTCGTCCCAGTCAGGCAGATCCGGCACCACGGCCGTTGCGCGCTGCGCGATGTCGTGCGCGCAGGCGCGTCCGGTCACCAAGCATTCGAGCAGGGAATTGCTGGCCAGACGGTTGGCGCCATGCAAGCCGGTGCAGGCCGTCTCGCCCACCGCGTACAAGCCCGGCAGGTCGGTACGCCCGGCCAGATCCGTCACCACGCCGCCGCATGTGTAGTGCGCGGCCGGCACAATTGGGATCGGTCCCTTCGTGATGTCGATGCCCAGTTCCAGGCAGCGCGCGTAAATGGTCGGGAAGTGGTCGATCAAAAATGCGGCCGGCTTGTGGCTGATGTCCAAATGCACGTAATCGATGCCGCGCTTTTTCATTTCAAAGTCGATCGCCCGCGCCACCACATCGCGCGGCGCCAGTTCGGCGCGTTCGTCGTGCATCGGCATGAAGCGGCTGCCGGCGGCGGCGCCCGCTTCCGGCGGCAGCTTTAGTAAGCCCCCCTCGCCGCGAATCGCTTCCGTGATCAGGAAAGATTTGGCATACGGGTGGTATAGGCAGGTTGGGTGGAACTGGATGAATTCCATGTTCGAGACGCGACAGCCGGCACGCCACGCCATCGCGATGCCGTCGCCGCTGGCCGTGTCCGGATTGGTCGTATACAGGTACACCTTGCCCGCACCGCCCGTGGCCATCACGGTGTGCCCGGCGGCGAACGTGAGCACCTTGCCGCTGCGCTCATCTTGTACATATAAGCCGTAACACTGCGTCGCCGGCACCGATTTGGGTTCCCCTTTGCCGCCCAGTTTGTTCGACATAATCAAGTCGATCGCGCAGTGATGTTCAAACAGCGTGATGTTGGGGTGCGCGCGTACTTTTTCTTCCAGCGTCTCTTGCACCGCGTGGCCGGTGGCGTCGGCCGCGTGAATGATGCGCCGCTGGCTGTGGCCGCCCTCGCGGGTCAGATGGTAGCCCAGCTCGGCGGTGGCGTCGCGCGTGAAGGGCACGCCTTGCTCAATGAGCCATTCGATCGCTTCTCGGCCGTGTTCGACGATAAAGCGGGTGGCGCGCTCATCGCACAGGTCGGCGCCGGCGACCAGGGTGTCGTTGATATGCTGGCTATAACTGTCATTCGAATCGAGCACGGCTGCGATGCCGCCCTGGGCCCAGTTGCTGGCGCCGTCTTGCAAAGCGCGCTTGGAAATGATCGCCACGCTACGCGTTTCGGCCAGATGGAGCGCGACGGATAAACCGGCCAGTCCGCTACCAACGATAGCAACATCAAATTTCATGGAGTTCATTTATTCTGGAGAAAGACAATACTATAGTCCATTTTGTCATTTTTGCGGCGGCCTTGACCCAAACGGCTTGTTCTTGCAAATTGGCCGAACCTAGCTTGTGGCCGCTCAACATGCATACGCAACAGTCCGCCATCATTGGCAGCATAGCCGTGGATCGATAGCCGGCGCCAGCTGCCAGTTTGCATCGGGTACGTTGACCTGGACTTCACAGGAGTCATTGTGATCAGAATTTTCAACCATTATGTGTCGAAAATGGCCTTCGTTTTGCTGCTGCTAGAGGCTCTTTTTTTGCTCTTATTAGCGGCCTTGACCTCGTTCATCTGGCTTGCCGATCAGACTTTGCCGATGAACAACATCTACCTATCGTCGCTGGCATTTGCCTTGGTCATGGTGTTTAGCATGAGCGCACTTGGCATGTACCAACATAGTTCCAAAGAAGATATCAAAAATATGCTGCTGCGCATTACGCCCTCGTTTGTGCTGGGGTTTGCATTGCTCAGTGTTCTCATCGAAGTGGTGCCGGCCATCCATTTCGGGCGCGGCGTCAGTAGCTTGATCGTTGTGTTGGGAGCGGTCGGCGTGCTGATCAACCGCCTGATCGTATTCAAGTCGGCCCGCATGGCCATGTTAGACGGGCGCTTGATCTTGATCGGCGGGGGCGCTCTGGCCAAGGAATGCGTCGACCTGGCGGCCAGCAAACTCGGCTTTCACCGCTTCAATGTCGTCGGCTGTGTCGAGGTGGCCGGCGAGGAATGCTGCGTGCCGAAGTCGGTGCTGCTGCCGGCCGGTTCGTCCTTGCTTGCCCTGGCCCGCAAATACGACGTAAACGAGATCGTCGTGTCGGTCGTCGACCGCCGCAATGGCGCTTTCCCGATCCGCCAATTGCTTGAATGCGCCCTCGGCGGTGTCAAAGTGATCGATGCGGCGACGTTTTTCGAGCGCGAGGCATGCCAGATCCGCATCGACTCGTTGCAACCGAGTTACTTGATTTTCGGCGGCGGCTTCGATCAAAGCTTTTGGCGTGCCGCTGTCAAGCGCGCCTTCGATTTGGCCGCTAGTGCGGCGATCTTTATGGCGGGTTTGCCGGTCATGCTCGTGACGGCACTGTGGATCAGGTTGGAGGACGGCGGCCCGATTTTCTATCAGCAGGAACGGGTCGGCAAAGAGGGCCGAATCTTCAAGGTGCTCAAGTTTCGCAGCATGGGTAGCGATGCGGAGCAAGACGGCCTGCCCAAATGGGCCAGCAGCGACGACCCGCGCGTGACCAGGGTTGGCCACATCATCCGCAAATTGCGCATCGATGAATTGCCGCAATTGCTCAATGTATTCAAGGGCGAGATGAGCTTTGTCGGGCCGCGTCCGGAACGGGCTTTTTTCGTCGATCAGTTGAGCGTCAACGTGGCGTATTACGACGTGCGCCACAGCATCAAACCTGGCATCACCGGCCTGGCCCAAGTGCGTTATCAGTACGGCGCCACGGAAAACGACGCGGTGTGCAAGCTGCAATACGATTTGTACTATGTCAAAAACAACAGCCTGTTCCTCGACTTGCTGATCCTAATTGACACGGTGCAGGTGGTCTTGTTCCGCAAGGGCGCCCGATGATCAGGACGGACTTGTCGCCTTCCGATATTGCCGCATTCAGTTACGGACTGGCGTCGATTACCTTCCTCATTTTATCCTTGCTGCTGCTGAGTAATTGGCGGTCTCGGCGCCATGCCCGAGCGCTTAGCGTGGCCTGTGTGCTAACGGGCTTTTGGGCCACCGGCGCCATTGGCCTTGCCACCTGGGGCCGCCCCGTTGCCTTCCTCGCCGATGTGCTGGAAATTCTTCGCACGGGAACTTGGATCATATTTTTGCTGCTGTTGCTAGAGCCCCCGCGCCGCCGTTTGCGAGTGTGGATGGCCGCCATCGCTGCGCTGTCGGGCATCGAGTTGGTGGCGAGCGCGCTGGCCGACACGGCCCCGTTCGCGTTAGCGGCACGGGTGAGTATCATCGGCGTCCGCCTCATGTTCGCCATGCTCGGCATGCTGCTCGTAGAGCAACTGTACTCGAATACGCCGGCGCGCGAGCGCTGGGGCATCAAATTTGCCTGCCTCGGCATCGGTGGGTTGTTTGCCTATGATTTTTACCTGTATAGCGACGCGCTGTTGTTTCGCTACGTTAATCAGGAAATTTGGGCGGCGCGCGGCATCGTCGTCGCGCTCATGGCGCCCTTGCTGGCCGTGTCGGCCGCGCGCAATCCATCCTGGGCGCTGGGGCTGTCGCTGTCGCGCCAAATCGTGTTCCGCTCGGCGGCGTTAGTTGGCTCGGCAATTTACCTGGTGGCGATGGCATCGAGCGCGTATTACATCCGTTATTTTGGTGGGGCCTGGGGCCCGGTCATGCAGCTGGTTTATTTGTTCGGTGCGGTGATCGTCTTAGCCGGCGTTCTTTTCTCCGGCGCGCTGCGCGCCAAGCTCAAGGTCTTCATCAACAAGCACTTCTATAACGCCATTTTCGATTACCGGCAAGAATGGCTGCGTTTCACGCGCAAGCTCTCGGAAGGGGGGCCGGCACTTGGCGAGCGCACCGTCGCCGCCGTTGCCGAGCTAGTCGAGAGCCCGGCTGGGGCCCTGTGGATCTTGCGCGAACGCGGTCGTTGCGAACCCGTGGCAAGCTGGAATTTGGCGCCGCAGGTCGCGGTGGAGCCCGTGGCCGACGCCTTGTGCCAGTTTTTGGAATCGAAACAGTGGGTGATCGACGTGCCAGAATGCATGTCGCATCCGGCCCTGTATTCCCATCTGCGCCTGCCAGAATGGCTGCGCGCCTTGCCGCAGATGTGGCTGGTAGTGCCGCTGATACTGCATGGCCGGCTGTTCGGCTTTGTCGCCCTAGCGCGTCCGCGCACGAAAATGAGCTTGAATTGGGAAGTGACGGACTTGCTAAAGATCGCCGGCAGCCAAGCTGCCAGTTACCTGGCACACCGCGAATCCGCCGACTCGCTGATGGTGGCACGCCAGTTCGAATCGTTTAACCGCATGTCCACTTTCATTGTCCATGATTTGAAGAACTTGGTGTTCCAGTTGTCTTTGCTGTTGACGAACGCGGAAAAACACAAGGCCAATCCGGAATTCCAGAACGACATGCTGTGCACGCTTGACCATTCCGTGAAAAAAATGACTTTGCTCTTGCAAAAGCTCAGCCGCGGCGAAGCGCAAGAATTGGCGGTGCCCTTGCGCATCGACCAGCTGCTGACCCAGGCCGTGCTGGCCAAAGCGGCGGCCAGACCGGCGCCCGTTCTGGAAATCGAGGATGCTGGGCTAACGGTGCTGGCCAACTGGACGCGGCTGGAACGGGTCCTCGGGCATCTGATCCAAAATGCCATCGAGGCCACCGCATTGGACGGGCGCGTGCTGGTGCGCTTGCTGCGCCGGGAACACTCGGCCGTGGTGGAACTAAACGATAGCGGGCAGGGCATGAGCGAAGCATTCATTCGCGAACGCCTGTTCAAGCCGTTTGAGTCGACCAAGACGGCCGGCATGGGCATCGGCGTGTTCGAAAGCCGCGAATATATCCGCGAAGTGGGCGGGCAACTAGAGGTGGTCAGCGAGCAGGCAGTCGGCACCACTTTCCGGGTGATTTTGCCGCTACACACGGAACTAACTGCAAACGGGCGCGTAACGGCATAAAGGAAAGGGCATAAAGGAAAGCTGTATTCCCCGGCGCAGGTTGAACCGCTCATGCACACAAGCGCTGCTCGCCTCCATTTCGAACGGGTCCCGCCTGCTCCCTTGGGCCAGCCGGTCAGCGCCGCAGGCCGCCGGCGCAAGGCGAAAATGATCGGCCTTGGCGGGCGTTCTAAGCACGGGGCTGTCAGAGCGCATGGGCGCGCTCTTTTTCCTGTCCCCGCTGTTGGTCGAGGTTTCTTGGAGCCATATTGATGAGCAAAAAAAAGTTGCTGGTAATTGAGGACGACCCGGGCTTGCAAAAGCAATTACGCTGGAGCTTCGATGCCTACGAGGTGGTGGTGGCGGACGATCGCGATGCGGCGTTGGCCCAGTTGCGGCGCCATCAGCCGGCGGTGGTCACCATGGATTTGGGCTTGCCGCCGGACCCGGATGGCGCCAGCGAAGGGCTGGCCACCTTGCAGCAGATCTTGGCCAGCGCACCGGATACCAAGGTCATCATCTTGTCGGGTAATCAAGAACGTAAGCATGCCTTGAAAGCGATCGGGATGGGCGCCTACGACTTCCATCAAAAACCATTTGATGCCGACATGCTGGGACTGGTCATTGAGCGCGCATTTTACCTGCACGCGATGCAACAGGAAAACCGGCGCATGCTGCAAACACAAGCTGATTCGCCGCTGGCGGGCATCGTCAGTCGCGACCCGGGCATGCTCAAGCTGTGCCGTAGCGTTGAAAAAGTGGCGCCGTCGTCTGCCACCGTGATGCTGCTGGGCGATTCGGGTAGTGGCAAGGAATTGATTGCGCGCGCCTTGCATGCGCTCAGCGCGCGCCATGACAAGCGTTTCGTGGCCATCAATTGCGCTGCGATACCGGAAAATCTGCTCGAGAGCGAGCTGTTCGGGTACGAGAAGGGCGCTTTTACTGGCGCCGCCAAGCAAACCTTGGGCAAGATCGAGCTCGCGCACGGTGGCACTTTTTTCCTCGACGAGATCGGCGATATGCCGATGGCGCTGCAAGCGAAGCTGCTACGCTTCTTGCAAGAGCGCGTAATTGAACGCGTCGGCGGGCGCACCGAGATCGGAGTCGACGTGCGCATCGTGTGCGCCACCCATCAAAACCTGAAGGCGCTGGCCGATGCCGGCCGCTTCCGCGAGGATCTGTTTTACCGCCTCAGTGAGATCGTCCTTATGATTCCGCCGCTGCGCGAGCGGATCGGCGACGGCGCCTTGCTGGCCCATCATTTCAAGAATAAGTTTTGCGCCAGCGAAGGGCGCATGGCACTTAACTTTAGCCCGGAGGCGATGGCCTCGATCGAAGGGTATGCTTGGCCGGGCAACGTGCGCGAAATGGAAAACTGCATCAAACGGGCGGTGATCATGTCGGACGGGCCTCAGATCGGGCTGGACGACCTGGGCTTGCCCGATTCCCCGGCGCTGGAAGAGGGGGTCAATTTGCGCCAAGCGCGCGATGCGGCCGAATACAATGTGATGGTGCGGGCCCTGGCCCGAGCCGATGGCAACATCTTGAAGGCGGCCGAGATGCTGGGCGTGAGCCGCCCCACCCTGTACGACTTGATGAACCATCACGGCATCAAATAGCGCTGCCTTGAACCCCAGGGTGCGAGCTGTGAATTACCCGGCGGCAAGCCAGTCGCTGCAAAGTAAAGCCACTTGGTCGCGCCACAGGCGGCGCGAAAACGTATGATTGGCATGCGCCACGTGCACCTGCTGCACGGCGGGCGCGGCGAGCAGCGTGCGCCATGCGGCGGAACCTTGTTGGAGGTCAACAAATTCGCGGGCGGTCAAGTCCTCGCCGCTTAGTACGATGAGGACGCGGCCCTGAAAACGCGCCAAGGCGTCGTACAGACGTTGCGCTGGCGTGCCGGCGCTGCTTTGGGACGCTCGCGCCGCGGCCGACAACTGCCGCAACGAGCGGGCTGCAGCGCCTAGCGCGATGCGCCCGCTGGCCAGCTTGCGCCAGAATGCACGGTCAAACAGGCGCGCCAGGTAATAGTGGCGCAGCGTGGCGCGCGCGATGCCAGGCGCCGTCCGCACCCACGGATTGAGCAAGATCAATCCGCAAACCCGGCTTTCTTGATGGGCGTAATAGGCGGCAGCCGCGGCCCCATCACACAGGCCCCAAATGACGAGCTCCTGTAGGCATGGCACGGCATCGAAAAACGTTGCCACCGCCGCTTGCAAATCTTCGTCAAGATGCTCGTACGTGCGCACTTCGCCTTCGCTATCGCCCATGCCCCGATAGTCGAAACGCAGTACCGGGATGCCCGCGCCTGCCAGGTGCTGGGCCAACAGCGCGAACTGGCGGTGGCTGCCGGCCCGGTACTGAGGGCCGCCCGTGACAATCAAGACGCCGCGCGCCTGCGGCGTGGCCGGCAGGCTGAGGATACCTTGCAAGGAGCACGACTGGCAGCTGAAACGCAAGGCGTGCTGTTCGCTCAGCATGCGCATAGCGCCGTGGTGGCCGTCAACAATGCCGGGCATTCGACGATCTCGGCACTGGCCCAAAACGGCGCGCCGGGGACGGCGTGCAGGCAGAGGGCAACCCCGGCGTCGCGCCAGAGCTGGGCCTGGTGCGCCGCCGCCGGCGGCACGCCAGCTGCTGGCGCCAGCTCGAACCAATGGACCGGGCCGCGCGGCGCCAGCAGCGCGCCGTCCAGCCCGTCGATGGCCGCCGCCAGTTCGGCTGCCACTTCGTAGCCGCCCACTTCAATACGGGTGGCGCCGTCCAGCTCCCGGCGTAGTGCGGCCGTCGTGCTGCCGGCGCGCGGGTCGTCAGACAAGATGTCGCTCGCTAGGCGCAGGCGCAGAAATTGGTTCAGATAGGCGCGGCCCTTGAATACCGGTTGCCACAGGATGAGGCGCTCGAGCGGCAGCGCCGTCTCGCTGGCAAAGTCGAGCGCCAGCAGGGCGCCAAGGCGCAGCCCCCACAGCCCGAGCGGGGCGGCCACCTGCTGCGCCAGCCAGTCGCAGGCCAGCGCCAGATCCTCTTTCCAGATCGCCCAGCGCGCCTCGCCGAAGTCACCGCTGCTATCGCCGCAGCCGTACAGATCGATTTGCAGGACGCCATAGCCGCGCGCGGCGAAGGCGCGCGCCTGAAGGTAAGCCAGGTGCCGGGTTTTGTTCATTTCCTCGGCAAATGGATGCACATACAGCAAGGCGCCCCGCGCCGGCCGGGTGCTGGGCGCATGAAACAGGCAGAAGCGCTGGCCCGGGCGCGCGGGCAGGAAAAAAGGCAGGGCGGCGGGGTCGGCGTCGCGCTTCATTGTGCCAGCTTTTCGCTCACAAATGACGTCAAGCTACCTAGCGTGGAAAAATGCCTCGCATTGATTTCGTCATCCCGCACTTCAAAACCGTAATGCTGCTCGAGCGCCGTGATGAGCCCGATCACGGCCATGGAATCGAGTTCAGGCACACTGCCTAGCAGGGCCGAATTGGCATCGAGGTGCAGCGTAGCAATGCCAAGCGTGTCCGACAAAATGGTTCTGACTTGTTCGAGGTGCGGCATGTTTGGCTCCATGGCGTGGAAATAGTCGATTGAAGGCGGCCTCGGCCGGCTATTTGACTGAAGGCGAGGCGCTGCGCTCCAAACTAGGATTACGCAAATGCTTCCCATTAGACACCGCCGCGGGCCTTCCAAGATTGAGCGCAATCAATCTTAGACATGCTGATAATTAATTGATTAACATCAAGAACAGACACCCCATTTTTCCCAATCATAGATACCTGTAAGACGGGCGCAGCAGTGCGCGGCGCCGTCCCACACACGAGCAGGGGGAAGAGCATGGCGCAACTGATTCATGATTTCATTTTCGAGTCGGCCCGGCGCACGCCAAGCGCGCCGGCCTTGTCCTATCAAGGTGTGCAACTGGACTATGCGGGGCTCGGACAAATGGTCGACTTGTTTGCCAGCGCCTTGCGGGCGCTGGGACTAGGACATGGCGAACGGGTGGCCGTGTATCTGGAAAAGCGTGAGGAATGCGTGCTCGCCCTGTTTGGCGCGGCTGCGGCCGGGACCGTGTTTGTGCCGGTCAACCCTCTCCTTAAACCGGACCAGGTCGCCTATATCATGAGCGACTGCAATGTGCGCCTCTTGGTCACTTCGCACGCCCGTTTGAATCTGCTCAGCGACGTTCTGGCGGCGTGTCCGGATCTGCATACGGTCATCGTAGTGGGCACGAGCGGCGATCTGCCGCTCATGCCCGGCCTTCATTTGGTCTCCTGGCGCGAGTGTATGAAGGGCCCGCTAACTGGCAACGGCCAGCGCCGTATCGACGGCGATATGGCCGCCATCCTGTATACGTCGGGCAGCACCGGCAAGCCCAAAGGGGTGGTGCTGTCGCACCGCAATCTGGTGGCCGGCGCGCACAGCGTGTCGGCCTACCTGAACAATACGTCCGAGGACCGCATCTTATGTCTGTTGCCGCTCAGTTTTGATTACGGCTTGAGCCAGGTGACGACGGCGTTCGCGGTGGGCGCTTGCGCCGTGCTCATGAATCATCTGCTGTTGCGCGACGTGATCGAGACCGTGGAAAGAGAACGCATCAGCGGATTGGCGGCAGTGCCGCCCCTGTGGATTCAGCTATCACAGCTGAGCTGGCCAGATGCGACCAGGCTGCGCTATATCACCAATTCGGGCGGCGCCTTGCAGCGCCCGACCCTTGCCGCCTTGCGCCGGGCCTTGCCGGATACGCTTATTTATCTGATGTATGGTTTGACGGAAGCGTTCCGTTCCACCTATCTGGCGCCCGAGCTAGTCGATGCGCGCCCCGGCTCGATCGGGAAAGCCATTCCCAACGCGGAAGTGTTGGTGCTGCGCCCGGACGGCACGCCCTGCGCGCCCGGCGAGCCTGGCGAGCTGGTGCACAGGGGCGCTCTGGTCGCGCTTGGCTACTGGAACGACGTGGAAAAGACGGCTGAACGCTTCCGGGCGCTGCCGGCGCGCGCGCCTGGGTTGCCGCTGGCGGAATTAGCCGTCTGGTCGGGCGACACTGTGCGCTGCGACGAGGAAGGTTACTTGTATTTTATCGGCCGCTTCGACGACATGATCAAGACGTCAGGCTACCGCATCAGCCCGACCGAGGTGGAGGAGGTGGTGTACGCCAGCGGCTTGGTGGAAGAGGCGGCGGCCATCGGCGTGCCGCACCCGCTGCTGGGGCAGGCCATCGCGCTCTTGGCAACCCCGGCCGCCAACGTGACGCTGGACGCGGCCACTTTGCTCGCCGCCTGCAAGGCCGCTTTGCCCAGCTTCATGGTGCCGGCATGGGTCGAGCTGCGCGATGAGGCGCTGCCGCGCAATCCGAACGGCAAAGTCGACCGCAAGCGGCTGGGCGCGGAGCTGGCCCACCTATTTTCGGACGCGGCATGATGACGCGCCCACAACACGCGCCCATGCGCCAGTTCGCGGTGCGCGATGATTGCCTCCAGATCGGCGGCTTGCCCCTGACCAGACTGGCGCAGCGGGTGGGAGGCACGCCGTTTTATGCCTACGAACGAGGCCACATCGGCGCCCGCGTCGCCCACGTGCGCACGGCCTTGCCAGATGGCGTGCAGCTTCATTATGCGATGAAAGCCAACCCGATGCCGGCCCTGGTGCAATGGATGGCCAGCTTGGTCGATGGCATCGATGTCGCCTCCGGCGGCGAATTAAAAACGGCGCTCGACACCGTGCTGCCAGCGCACCGCATCAGCTTCGCGGGGCCCGGCAAAAGCGATGGGGAGCTCAGCTGCGCGGTGGCGGCCGGGGTCGTGATCAATCTTGAATCGGAAGCGGAAATGGAGCGCCTGGCCGTGATTGGCGCGCGCCTGGGGCAAACGCCGCAGGTGGCGCTGCGCATCAATCCGGATTTCGAGTTGAAACACGCAGGCATGAAAATGGGCGGCGGCGCCGGTCCCTTCGGCGTCGATGAGCAACGCGTGCCTGCCATGCTGTCCCGGCTGGGCCAGCTTGGCCTCGATTTTGTCGGTTTTCACATCTTTAGCGGTTCGCAAAACCTATCCGCCGCCGCCATTAGCGAGGCACAAGAGCATAGCGTGCACTTGGCGCTGCGCTTGCTCGGGCAGGCGCCGGCGCCCCTGCGCCTGCTCAATATCGGCGGCGGCTTTGGCGTGCCTTATTTCCCTGGCGAACAGGCCCTCGATCTGGCGCTGATCGGGGACAAGCTCGAAACGTTGCAGCAATTGCTGCAGCGCGCATCGCCGGCCACGACATTGGTGCTCGAACTGGGGCGCTATCTGGTGGCGGAAGCCGGCATCTACGTGTGCCGGGTGCTCGAACGAAAGGTGTCGCGTGGCAAGGTGTTCCTCATCACGGACGGCGGTTTGCATCACCATCTGGCCGCTTCCGGCAACTTCGGCCAGGTTATTCGCAAAAATTACCCTGTCGTCATCGGCAACAAGGTCATCGGCGATACGCGCGAGACGGCCTCGGTGGTCGGGCCACTGTGTACGCCGCTTGACCTGCTGGCCGACCAGATGGACCTGGCCCATGCGAGCCCGGGCGACTTGGTCGTCGTCTATCAGTCGGGCGCTTATGGCTTGACCGCCAGCCCGACTGCCTTCCTCGGCCATCCGGCGCCGTCCGAGGTTCTCTTATGAGCGGCATCTGCGGCTGGCTTGCAGTCATGCCCCAAGCGGCCGCCCCGGCGCCGGCGACCGATGGCTTGCTGGCGCGGATGGCGGCGCCGCTCACGCGTTTTGATGCGAGCACCGTACGCACCTTGGCCGGCAGCGCGAGCGCGGTGGCGATCGCCGCCCAGGCCGCCAGCGCCCACTTATATCAGAAAGACGGCTTGCTAGTTGCGCTGTGGGGCACGGCAACTTTGAACGGGCCGCCCGGCCTCGATGTCGCGGCCAGCCTGGCCCAGCTGTGGCGGCGGCAGGGGCCGAAGGCGTGCGCAGCCTTGTCCGGTCCGTTTGCGCTGTGCCTGCTCGATGAGGTCAGCGGCGAGGCGCTGCTGGCCATCGATCGTACCGGCACCCAGGCACTGTCCTTTCAGGCGCGGGCCCAAGGACTGGTGTTCGCCTCGTCTGCCGATGCCTTGATCGTGCACCCGGCGGCGCGGCGCGAGCTTTTGCCGCAAGCGATTTATGACTACTTGTACTTTCACACGATTCCCGGCCCTGCCGCCATTTACGAAGGGCAAGAGCGCTTGGGGCCGGGCGAATACCTGCATTACCGGCGCGGTCAGGCGGTGCGTGGAAAATACTGGCACATGTCGTTTCAGGAGAGTCAAACGCGACCGTTTGGCGAACTCAAGGAGCAGTTTTTGCACACCTTGTCCGTATCCGTGCAAGAGACGATGGGCCAGCACAGCGTGGGCGCCTTTCTGAGCGGAGGCACCGACAGTTCGACCTTGGCGGCCATCCTCGGGCGGGTCTCGGGGCGGCCGGCGCGCACCTATTCCATCGGATTTGACGCGCCCGGTTACGATGAAATGGCCTATGCGCGCCTGGCAGCCCGTCATTTTGCGACCGATCATCACGAACTGTACGTGACGCCGGACGATGTGGTGCGCGCCATTCCCCAAATTGCCGCCATTTTCGACCAGCCGTTCGGCAACGCCTCGGCGGTGCCGGCGTTTTATTGCGCACAAATGGCGCGCGCCGACGGCATCACGCGCCTGTTGGGCGGCGACGGCGGCGACGAATTGTTCGGCGGAAATGAAAGATATGCGCGACAGGCCGTGTTTTCGCGCTATCAGCAGGTGCCCGCTCTGTTGCGCCGGACCTTGATCGAGCCGCTGCTGTTCAAGCTGGCCGCCGGAGCGCAGCAAGCCTTGCTGTGCAAGGCGCGCAGTTATATCGAGCAAGCTTTAGTGCCATTGCCGGCCCGACTCGAAACCTACAACTTGCTGCAACGCTACGGTCATCAAGCCGTGCTGGCGCCAGGCTTTCTCGCCAACGTCGACCCGGGCCTGCCCTTGATGGGCCTCAATATGGCGTACGCTGTGACCGATGGCCACAGCCAGATCAACCAGATGCTGGCCTTGGACTTGAAATACACGCTGGCCGACAATGACTTGCCCAAGGTGGCCAAGGCGTGCGAATTGGCCGGCGTCGAGGCGGCCTTCCCGTTCCTGAGTGACGCGATGCTGACGTTCTCAGCTCAATTGGCGCCGCAGCAAAAGCTAAACGGGACCCGCCTGCGTTATTTTTTTAAGCAGGCGCTGCGCGACATCTTGCCGCGAGCCATCTTGCGCAAGCAAAAGCATGGCTTCGGCCTTCCGTTCGGGCTGTGGCTGCAACAGCATCGCGGCCTCAAAGAGTTGGCCTTCGATAGCTTGACCGACCTCAAGGCGCGCGGCATCGTACGCGGGGAATTCATCGATGACTTGCAGGAACGGCACTTGGCCCTGCACCCCGGCTACCATGGCACCATGGTGTGGGTTTTGATGATGCTCGAACAGTGGTTTAAGCAGCGCCAACGGTAGCGGGCGCGGCCAGCTTCATCCATCAGGGCGCCGGCGCGCCGGCAACTGAGGCCTGGCTTCGAAAGGGAGGCGCTGGCGGGCCCTCCCTTGGGTGTCCGGCATTTCTGGACCGACCCATGGCGCGTGGCCCTATCCCGCGCCTGCGCTTGAACCTCAAGGCGCGGGTTTAAGGAGGTTGCGTTGCAGGCGCAGAAGAAAACGCAGGCGGCCCCGATCCCATGGGGTAAAGCGCGGCAGTTGAAACAGATCGCTGCCGTAGTGCGCGGCACCCCAGTGGGTGGCCACGGCGGCATCGAAACCGAGATCTTTGACCATCTCGGCATGGCGCCGCCCGTAATCTTGGCCCGGCTTACCGTTCGGATAGGCGAACAGCCGCACCGGGGCCCCGATGAGGCTTTCCAGCTCTTGCTTGCCGTTGCCGATATCGGCGCGCGCGGCCCGGTCCGACATGGTCGCTAGGATCGGATGGTGGACAGTGTGGGCGCCGATTTCCATGCCGGCCCGATGCAAGGTGCAAACTTGTTCTCCTGTCATCATCAATTCTTGCCGTGCGGGAGAGTGGAGCAAGGCCCGCATCTGCGCCACCAATGCTTCCCTTCGTTCAAATTGCATGTATTTCAGCTTGCCGAGGATTTGGCAAATGGTCTTATATTTCAGGCCGGCGTCGCCCACCGGAAAACGGCCCAGCCCGCATGCGGCCAAGTCGAGTTCCGCGCCCGGGGCGTGGCGCACGCATTCAATGACACTGTCGTTCCACATTTGGCCGCCGTTCAAGTAACCGGTGGCAATGAAAAAGCATGCGCTCAAGCCATGCCTTTGCAAGATCGGCAGCGCCACTTTTTCATTGTCGGCGTAGCCGTCGTCGAACGTGATGCAAGCCGCGCGCCGCGGCAAGCTCGCGCTACCTAGTTTTTGCGCCGCTTCACCCAGAGGGATCACGTTGAAAAAGCGTTTCAGCAAACGCACCTGGCGTTCGAACACGGCGCCATCGACTTCAGCGGGAAAAAGGGGGTCCGCTCGCGCCAAGACGCGGTGGTAGATCAAAATCGATAAGCGCGCCTCGGGCCACAATTTCATCAGGTTTGCTCCGCCAAATCCCGGCCTTCCAGCGGGCGGGATGCCAAGCGCGCCGCGCTCGCCGCCTGCCATGGCGCAACCGCCTGGAAAAGAGCAAATAGATCAACGTGATCCGCGGCCCTCGCGAGCGAATGGCAGCGCTCGCCGGCTGGCTCGGGGCCGTCGATTTTGTCTAAAATTTCTGCAAATACGGGCAAAAAAACGCCCTGGAGCGGGGCCATAAGCGGCGCATCAAGGCCATCCATGCCGGGCGCCGCAAAAGCGAGGCTCTTCGCCAACTCTTGGCGCGCATCGCGCTCGGCAATGCCGAGCAGGCCAAAACCGAACGAGGGGCCTCCCAAGTCTGTTCGGCTGGCGCCCCATGGCCCAATGTGAGAGCGCACGGCATGCCAAAACTTGGAATAAGCAACGCGACTTGTTCGGCTTGTGGTGTGCATAAGCGCGACATCAATTTGGCAATTTGGAAAAAGTGGAGCTTGCCGGTCGGAGCCGGCAGCAGCAGTGGGGGTTTCCAGCCTTGGACGGGGCTCGGATATCACGTTTCCACCACCGCGCCAAAGGGCGGCGTCAGTTTGTCAGTGGCAAGAATGCACGCGACGGACGCGCCACGCAGTTCTTGTTCGACGAGCACGCGAATGGTGACGATGGCGGCCATCAAGTAATATGGCACGTCGAAATACAGCAAACTGAGAAAAGCTCCGCCCACCGCGAAGCCGACTAGGCTAGCTTGTATCATGCTTGCCAAGCTAAGTGCCCAGCGCAAATGCTCGACCTTTTGCGTATTGCGGATGATCCATGCGCCCGAGCGCCAGGTCAGAATGCCCAGCAGCAGGTACAGGGCCAGGCCAACGAAGCCGTGCTCGCCGAGTGCTTGGAAATAGATGCTGTGGGCCGCATGAACATCGTTGGGATCGGGTGCGTACATGGAGAAAACGGAGGGCTCGTAAATTGAGAATCCGCCCCCGCAGAAGCGGTCTTTGGCTAGGTTGTAGGCCATCCGCCACGCGTTGAGCCTGCCCTGCGCCGACTCGTCGGTCTGGTAGTTGCTGATCGAATCCATGCGCCCGACCCAGCCGGCCGGCATGAAGAACAATAACATCGGCGTGGCCAGCGCAATTAAGACGCCGAGCACTATCTTCTTGCTGCTTTTGAACCACATGAAGATGACCATCGCCGCGATCGCCAGCAAAGCGCCGCGCGAATACGAACCCAGCGCCGCCAGCGCAGAGAGCAGCATCATGGCCGTCAAGCCCCGCTGCACCCATTTCCGAGTGCTGTTTTGTTGCAAGTAGTACATCAAAGGGATCGTCATGATCAACGCCAGCGCGATCTCATTGTTGCCGTCGATGAAGGTCCCTTCAGGGCCCCACACGCGTTCCGATCCGCCCGTGCGGATGGTAAAAAGGCCACCCTTGACGCCGTAATAGCCGAGCGAAATAACGAGTACCCAGATCAGGCGGTGAATATCCTCTTTCTTCTTGATGACCATGAGGATCACAAAGGTCATCAGCATGATCTTCATCACCTTGTTCAATTGCTCGAACGAGGTGTGAGGAAATAGCGCGAGCGACGTGGTCACGTTCATCCACAGCACAAACATGATCAGGGTCCAAGTGATCGGCGTAAGCGGCAGACTCTTCCGCTCGCGTGTCAGCAAGACGCTGAGCAAGGTGGCAATGGCGATGGTCATGGCGAATGGGAAGTGCATCGCAAAGCCCCAGCTCATGGTATGGGGATTCATCACGCTCACCCAGACCCACATCAAGCCGCCGATGGCGGGCGTTTTTATGATCAAGGGCAGGGAGCCAAAGATGATGAGGGTCAGCAAAATGTCGCGCATGAGTGGCTAAACCTTGAGGCAGGTGGGTAGAAATGGTCGACCCCTGTTCAACTGTCCGACTGGGCCGATCAGTGCACTATCTTGTTATGCCATGGCAATAATAAATCAGCGCAAGAGGGCTCTTGTTGCGTACTGTCATGGCCAGCTAAAATAGCGCGCAAAAAAACCTGATCGCCATTTGCGCGAATTGGGGGTGTCAAAAAATTCTAGCGTGCCCGCCGATGCGCCTGGCGCCGCGGCAGCGGCGGCCTAAACAATCAATTCGATGGAGAAACGGGGACGCCGTTTGGTTTCCATATAAATTTTTGCGACATACTCACCGACGACGCCTATGCTCAGTATTTGTATACCGCCAAGAAAATAAATCGGGATAACGGACGAGGCCCAGCCGGGAATCGCCGTATTTAGCACCAGGCGCCCATATAATACCCAGGCGACCATCCCAAAGCTCATCAAAAAGACCGCCAAACCCAGTGCCGCGATGAAACGCAAGGGCGTGACGCTAAACGAAGTAATTCCGTCGAAAGCCAGTGCCAGCATGCGCCCCAAGGGATATTTCGATTCGCCCGCGAAGCGTGCCGAACGGTCATAAAAAACGGTGGCAGTTGAAAATCCAAGAAGCGGTATGATGCCACGCAGGAAAAGATTGACCTCGGAGTATTCTTGCAAGTGGGTGACGGCGCGTTGGCTCATGAGGCGGTAGTCAGCGTGGTTGAAGACGATGTCCACGCCCACGGAGGCAAGCAGTTTGTAATAGGCTTGAGCGCTGTTGCGCTTGAATGCGGAATCGGCCCCACGGGATTGGCGCACACCATAGACGATCTCGCACCCTTCTGAAAAACGCTGCACCATTTGCTCGATGACGTTGATGTCGTCTTGCAAGTCGGCATCAACGGTGACCACAGCGGCCTCTTTGGCAACGGACAGCCCCGCCAGCAGCGCATTTTGGTGCCCCCTATTTTTGGACAACTTCACGCCATGCACCCGACAATCTTGTTGCGCCAAGAGCTCGATGAGTTGCCAAGTGCCGTCTTGGCTGCCGTCGTCGACAAAATAAATTGCGCTGTCGCGAGTAACCAGGCCGGACTTCTCGAGGCGGCTTAGGAGTTCGAGTAGACGTTTTCCCGTCTCGGGCAAGACCTCTTGTTCATTGTAGCAAGGGACAACTATTCCGAGTGTGGTAGGCATGTTTAGCTTTGCAACAGGTTGGGAGTGGCGCGAATGGCATGTCGGCAGTTACGCGTCAAGTCGGCGCGGCCTGGCGAAATACGAAAAACCTTTGAAAAAAATAAGAAAGAATGGTGATTGGAATCACGGCCAAGGCACCCGCCATGTAAGCGTTTAATCCAAGTTGAAGCAGTTGGCTGATGACGATCATATTGGCAAAATAAATCGCCAGCCAGACCAGAATAAAACGTCCAAGCAGGCGTTGCTCGGTATTTCGGAATACGAACAGGCCCTGGGTGCGAAAGCTGAAAAAAATTCCTGTGATCAGTGCGAGCAAATTCGCTGCCGCATAATTTACGCCAAGAAACAAGAATCCCGCATACACACAGTAGCTAAATGCCGTATTGACGGCGCCCACGAGAAAAAAACGCAGCAAGCGAAACTTGAACAGCTTGACCAATCCACCCGGCATCATTCGTTTATTTACCATGTCCGCTGTCAACAATGATATGCAATGCGCCACTGAAACAGGGCCGCTGCCGCGCCTGGTCGCCGCGTTACCGACGGCCCGTCGCGCCCCTTCAGTACCGTGCTCCGTATCTGCTTCAAAATTAAAATCCCATCCAGCCGACGGCGCAATTTCCACCGTGGCCAAGCGCCTTGCCCCGCCAAGCCATTGCATGGCCAGTCCACGCGCACCGGTCACCTTAGTATGAGACGGTAAAAAATGAGGCGCATGTACTTATTGAGTTCGGCCATAATGTTGCCAGATATAATGTCGATGCGGCGGGTTGAAAAATTTCCGTTTCTGGAAATTTTCCCAATGAATCGACGATAATCAACACTTTGCTTGACGCCGATCGCCACGCTCCACGAGCCATGTGACACGCGGAACGATGCCAATGTTTCCTGAAGATAATATGAGTCGCCCTGAAGCAAAAGTCGAAACCAGTAATCGAGATCGAGAACGTAGGGAATGCTGGCGTCAAACAGGCCTACCGATTTGGCAAGTTGCCTTCGAAACATGACACTGCCGGGCTCCCCAATCAGGTTCGTGCCGCTACGCAAGCAATGACGAATCAAGCGCTGCGCCCCTATGACTCCGGTGCGTCCTTCCGCATAGCCGCGCACCATGAGCGGGCGCGCGCGCGCATCGACGATCGTTCGTGCGGAAAAAACCAAGGCGATATCTTGCGCGCGATCCTGTTCTAGTATCGCTACCTGTTTTGCCAGACAGTGCGGAGCTAGAAGATCATCTTGGGGCAATAGCTTAAAGTAAGTTCCACGCGCTTCGCCAAGACATCTGTTCCAGTTTCCTTGTGGCCCCAGATTGCTGATGTTTTGAAGAATGCGAATGCGCGGATCAAGATACCGCTTCACCAGCGCGACCGTGTCATCGCTTGAATTGTCATCGACAATCACCAGCTCGAAATCGACCAGGCTCTGATTTAGCACCGACTCGATGGCCGCGCCAATATGGGCGGCGCCTTGGTAGGTGGGAATGCAAACCGATACGGTCGGTGGCGCAATTTCTGGCATGCCTTGACGCCTCTCCAAGTGGTATCGTTCCGTCTTCAAAATTGCAAGCTTGGGCAGATGGTAGTCAAAATGATGAGTAATGGATTTGATTGGACGCAAGCAAGGTGCCGTCTCCCGTTTCAACGACACCCGCGCCCGGCGTCCGATGAAAAAAATGAGTGACGGCGTCCGCCCGGAATATTCTTTTCTCGATCAGTTGAGTGGCGCCGTATTCGCTCGCAAGCTGGGCCGCTCGCGGGCGCACGCCCGCAGGCCCTGCGAAGAGTCATTTAGCTAGAGGGCGCGATTGGCACGTCGATGGCTGGCGCCGAGCAAGCCGCTGCGCTGCCAGAGCGCGCGGGAAACAAACTCATTTTGTGGGATGGCTGTGTTTGATCCCTGTCAACGGCCTCGTCCAACACAATGATTAGACTGTTTCGTTATGGCATGGACCGCGTGCGGGAGAACATCCATTTTGCGTGGCAAGGACCGACAGAATGGGAAAAATTTCGCTCAATTTGCTATTGTCTTGTTGCAAATTAAACTCTTCCAAGCCGGGCTCTACATACTCGAGCAGGTGCCAAGGTCAAGACGAAAACACATGCCGGGAACAAAAAACGATGATTTATCCCAAGCCACAGATTCCCACGTTGCCGGTCTTGTCGCTAGGGTCGTTTCATCGAGCCCACGATCAACATATTCCATCCGTGCTTGATGCCGCAAGAACCAGGTTTGTCACGAGTGGCCGGGTAGCGATTGCACTGGCACTGCTGCAGATGAATATTGGCAAAGGCGACAAGGTCCTGCTGCCTGCCTATCACTGCAGCTCAATGGTCGAGCCTATCATTTGGGCCGGCGCCGAGCCTGTATTTTATAAGATTCATGCGGATACGTCGGTTGACATGGAGGACATTAAAAATCGGCTGGATGGCTCCACCAAATTACTATTGGTGACAAATTATTTTGGTTTTCCCCAGAAACTGTCGCAAATCCGCAGCTTTTGTGATGCCCATCACATCCTATTGCTGGAAGATTGCGCGCATTCCTTTTTCGGGGAGTGCGACGGAAAACCGCTGGGAACCTTCGGCGATTACGCCGTCGCCAGCGCGATGAAGTTCTTCCCCATTTATGACGGCGGTTATCTCGTTTCGACACGCCATCGCATCGCCGGACTCAGCTTGGAATCGGCCGGCCCCGGTTTTGAAATAAAGGCCGCACTTAATACATTGGAGAAAAGCTTCGCGTATGGTCGTTTGGGTTTCCTGAAAAAAATGACCTCGGTGCCGATATGGTTCAAGAACTTCATCTGGGAAACAATAAAAAGAAGAACCCTGCCTGAAAAAGTCTCTTTCGGCCCCGATGCCTCGGAAGGCGGCTTCGGGTTCGAAGCCAAATGGCTGGAAAAAAAAGCGACCTTCTTTTCCAAGTACTTGATCAAGCAAGTCTGTAAAACCAGAATTGCGGTGAATCGGCGGCGCAACTATATCGCCTTGCAGACAGCTTTGGAAGGTTTGCCAGGATGCCATCCCTTATTTCCTGAATTACCGGCGGGGGTGTATCCGTATGTGTTCCCGTTGGTGACAGATGAACCGGAAATACATTTCTCATTTTTAAAAAAAGCGGGGGTGCCGGTGATCCGCTTTGGCGAATTTTTATGGCAAAGCGGAGAAGCCAGCGTGTGCCAGGTTAGTGCCGATTTATCGCGCCGGGTATTGCAGTTTCCTTGCCATCAGGAATTGAAAGAGGCGGAGCTGGAATGGATGATAAAAACGATCAGCGCCACTTTTCTATCCAATGGGTCGGTCCAGAAATGAACTGGAAAATCTATCCCGCCACTCAGTTCCAAGCGCACCAGGAGCGCTGGCAGCGCCTCAATCTGGAAGGGGCCGCGTCGCCATTGCTCGACGTGGCATTCATTTGGCCGCTCCTGCAAACCTTCGGCACCGGCAAAGAAATCCTGGCTTGTTATGAAAGGGATGATGAGGTGGTGGCGATGGCTTTACTATCTCCAAGGGGACGGGGTGCCTGGGAAACCTTTCAGCCCTCGCAAGCACCACTTGGCGCCTGGATACATAAGACGGGTACCACTTGGCCCGCTTTGCTTTCCTCGCTCATCAGAAAATTGCCCGGCTTTCCATTGGTCCTTGGAGTGACGCAACAGGATCCGGATATCGTGCGCCGACCGTTGCCTAGCAGCAATCTGAAAACCCTTGATTACATTCAAACGGCGCGCATTTCATTGCATGGCAACTTCGATGGATATTGGAATACGCGGGGCAAGAATTTGCGTCAAAACTTGACCAAGCAAAGAAACAAACTGGCCAAGGAGGCGGTCAGCACGCGGCTCCAGGTGAGCACCGCGGAGAGCGAGGTGGCGCAAGCGATAGCCGATTACGGCCACATAGAAAGCGCTGGTTGGAAAGCGGAGGTTGGCACGGCAATCCACCCGGATAATTTGCAGGGGCAGTTCTACACAAGGATGCTGGAAGCTTTTTGTCGGCAAGGCGCGGGCCGCATTTATCGCTACTGGTATAACGACACCATTGTCGCCATGGATTTGTGCATCGAAGGCAATGGTAGCCTCGTCGTCCTGAAGACCACGTACGACGAAAAGATCGGCAACGGCACTTCGCCCGCCTTGCTCATGCGGCAGGAGGCATTCAAGCCCTTGTTTGACGATCGCAGGCTAAAAAAAATCGAGTTTTACGGCAAGGCGATGGAGTGGCATACAAAATGGAGCGATGAGATCCGCACCATGTACCACGTTAATGAATATCGATGGCCCGCGGTCTTATATTTGCGTAACGCCATGGCAAATTCAAGGGCAACGGGTCAACTGGAATAATCGACTTCGTGGCAGCACGGCGTGCAACCGTGAGGCGAACGCGCAGCGCTAGGAACTTCCGGCGCGGAACGCCCGATCGGGCCGTGTCATGGCCCCCGCCGGCGCGAAGTGCAAGCGCCGCCACCGGCGGCGTGATTTGAGACATCAGCTGCGCCGGTCTGTCGCCAGCGCGGGGAAAATGGCGATTTTGCGCTGATCCGGGCGTGTACATAGTGAAAAACTGCAAGGGCCCGAAAAATGATGATGACGGAAAAAATGGGGCGCGCTTGCCGATCCGAAGCGCACCTCGATTTGCTGGATGCAAGTTCTCGTCCCAGCGGGCAGCGCCAGCCGCGGGCGGCCGGAACCGAGCAATGGATCGCATCATGGTAAAACGGGTACTCATGATTGCTTACCATTACCCGCCACTGCGGGGGAGCAGCGGCATTCAGCGCACATTGAAATTTTCTCAATATTTACCGGAGTTCGATTGGGAGCCCCTTATTCTAACGGCCCATCCGCGGGCCTATCAAAGTGTCACCAATGATCAGCTCGGGGACATACCGGAGCAGATGATCGTCCGTCGCGCTTTTGCGCTCGACACCTCAAAACATTTGTCGATTAAGGGACGTTACCCAGGCTGGCTGGCGTTACCCGACCGTTGGGTTTCCTGGTGTTTCGGCGCTATTCCGGCCGGCCTTCACTTGATTCGTCAATACCGGCCTGATGTGATTTGGTCGAGTTATCCTATTGCAACCGCACATTTGATTGCCCTTAGTTTGCACCGTTTGACGGGAATTCCATGGGTGGCTGATTTCAGGGATCCCATGACCGATCTGAGTTATCCGCCCAATCCACTCACGCGCCGCCTATATCAATGGATAGAGAAAAAATCCGTTGCCCATTGTGCCAAAGCAGTTTGCACCACTGCCGGCACCATCCAGCTGTATGAAGCCAGGTTTCCGCAAACGCAGGCAGCACGCTTTAGCTTGATTGAAAATGGGTATGACGAGGAAAATTTCGCCTCTGCGGCAATGGGCGGCGCCACGCGACCATCCGGCGCCGGGCCGTTCGTCCTCGTGCATAGCGGAATCATTTACCCTTCCGAACGGGATCCCCTGCATTTTTTTGACGCTTTGGCTGAATTATCGCAACAAGGTCTGATTTCATCGAAAAGCCTGAAGGTGGTCTTGCGCGCCAGCGCCCACGATCGTTACCTTCAAACGCTGATCGACCGCCGCAAGATTAGCCACATCGTGATGCTGGCGCCGCCGATCCCCTATTGCGACGCCTTATCCGAGATGTTGAGCGCGGACGGATTGCTCATTCTCCAGGCCTCGAATTGCAATCACCAGATTCCAGCCAAACTTTATGAGTATTTGCGCGCCGGCCGGCCAATTTTGGCCTTGACCGATCCTGTGGGAAATACTGCGGAAACGCTTAGGAACGCGGGCATTAACACGATTGCCGCTCTTGATTCGAAAAATGACATCATGCATATGTTGCAACACTTTCTGACGTTGGCCCGCGGAAATAAAGCCCCAGTGGCGTCGCTAGAGACCATCATTTCAAACTCGCGCCGCTCAAGGACGGGAGAGTTGGCCAAGCTTCTAGATCAGGTTCTGCATGAACGGGAAGGCCCGCTCGAATTTCAAACTACGGGGACAATGCCATGAAATTACTATCCTGCCTTAGCGCAATCATTATCTTGTCGACGCCGTTCCAGCTGCAGGCTGCCAACTATTGCGGAGAATTAACGAACGCATACGGGCCTTTTGACTATACGGACGGTGAGCACAAGACCGACTTGTATCTTGTGGAAAGCGCGCACTTTACCCAAAGCGTGGAACTCCTAATTAAGGGCAATACAGGAACCCTGGGCGGAGATTTGAGTTACACGCTGCGCGCCTTTCCCAACCATCACCGCGCTCTGATGGCCATTGGCAAGCTGGCATTGAAGGAAAAAAAACTGCGCTCCGAAGGCTCGGCTTATTCGGTTGAATGTTTTTTTGACCGAGCTATTCGCTTCAGGCCGGAGGACGGAATAGTGCATATGGTCTACGGAATATATCTTTCGCAAGGGGGAAATTTGGGCAAAGCAATCGAGCAACTGGGTGAAGCAGTTAGGTTGCAGCCCGAAAATGCCAACATCAACTACAACCTTGGCCTGTTGTATATGAAGAAAAAAAATTATGAGCAGGCAAAAATATATGCGGTAAAGGCCTACCAACTGGGCTTTCCATTGCCGGGGTTAAAGAACATGTTAATGGAGGCGGGCAAATGGAACGAGGGGCCCGAGAAATGAAACGCTGCGCGTGAGTGTGAGGCGGACCTTGCAAAAAATCGTGCACTGTCCGGCCGAACACCTGTTCGGATTATCCCATCATTTCGTCGCCTCGCCTACCAGCAGCCATGCGGCGAGAACCCAAGGAAAGTGGCCGATGGCAAACAGGATACGAAAGCATGGCCCAGTCGGGCGCAGTCAACAACGGATGGCTAAGTGATGCGCCCGCTCGTCGCCGTCATTATTCCGTTCTATCAAAAGGAGAGCGGCATCTTGGTTCGTTGCTTGCTCTCGCTCATTCGGCAAACCGGCAACATGCGCTTACGGGTGGTCATCGTCGACGATGCTTCTCCGGTCACGGCGGCCTCTGAAGTGGCGCTGTGCCCAGGCTTGTCCCGTATCGAGCTCACCGTCATTCGTCAGGCAAACGGCGGCCCCGGGTCGGCCAGAAACGCCGGCCTCGACTTGCTGCAAGGAGGCGACACGGCTTTTGTCGCGTTTCTGGACTCGGATGACGAATGGGCCGAACAGCACATCGAAAGTGCCGTTTCAGTGCTGGAGGCGGGCTATGACTTCTATTTTTCGAATTTCTTTCAGGTCGGGGCCAGTGTTCCTGCTTTTGAACGGGCCGGGCGCATCGCATTAAGTGAACATCAGCGTTTGCCGATGGGCAGTCATTTCTACGCGTTTCGCGGCGATATGGTTCGCCAGATTGTCACCGGCAACATCATCGGCACCCCCACCGTCGTCTTTTCCTTTTCGACTTTTCATGATATTCGGTTCCGTACCGAGTACCGACGGGCCGGAGAGGACTACCTGTGCTGGCTCGAATTTGCGCGGCGCGGCGCCCGGATCGCGTTCTCCGCCCATCCCGAAGTCCATTGCGGACGCGGCGTGAATATTTTCTCTGGAGCCGGTTGGGGGACAGACGGACATCTGGAGCGACTGTTTGACGAGTACCAGTTTACACAAGCCATGCTGTTGGAGTTCGTCACAGGCAAGCAATTACAGACAGCGGTGCGCAGGAGGCTTTGGCAATTGCGGCGCGCTATGGTGCGGGCATTGGCGCACGATCTGAGGCATGGGAAGGCGCTGCCGCGCGCCCGCCTATGGGAGCACTTGAAAAACGATCCGTTTTTTTTCCTCGCCGTGCCCGGAGAAATCATTCGGACCGTGACCGCTCGTGGCCTGCCGCGTCCGGCGGGGAAGTAATCGTTGAGGAGTTTTCAATTGGCATGGGGGTCAAGCACTAACTTTGGTTACGCCTCGCTACCGTGCCTAGCGTTTGGAGGGCGGCCATGAAGGTGACGCACACGACCTGTAGACGGTTAGCAGCCGGATATGCCGCGGGCCCAGTCGAGCACGGGTTGTAAGCGCGCACCTAGCAGGGCCCGGCATTCATGGTAATTTAGCCAGCGATACTGATGATGTTCGGGATGGCCGAGCTGGGGATTAATGTTGAAGACGACCTGCTGCGTGGGGCTAAGCGCAAGGTAATAACGTGCCACCTTGCCTCGACCATACGGCGCGGTTTCCACGAATGCATGCCCCCAGACAAAATCGAGCTGGTCCAGCGAAGTCTCCTCGCGCACTTCGCGACATGCCGCCGAGAACGGCGACTCCCCCGTTTCGACTATGCCCTTGGGAAAATCCCAATATCGATAACTGCGCAGCAAAAGATAGCGGCAATCGGGCGCCGTCCCGTGTAGGATGACGACCCCCGCCGAAAGGATGTTTTTTATCATTATGCCGAGTCGGCTCTTTTCGTTGGCCCGGCAGGTTGCGGCCAAGGCCGGGATCAAGACCTGGCGCCGCGTCCGCTGGCGCGACGCTCTTGCTTCATTTAGTGCATGCACGTCGCCGTAGGGCGATACTACACCTTACCGAGGGGGGCTTGGCGCGGTGCTGGCGCCGGCCTTGACGCAACGTCGTAGGGTAGAGCGCGGGGTCGAACGATCGCTTTTATACTAATTGGAGGGAACTTCGAAGTGGATTAAACTCTCTAATTGCTGTTCTACGCTCGACTGCGTTTGCGGCGTCGGTGCGAGAAGCGTCGGTTGGCTCTTGCAAGCACGTGTGGACGGGACCCCGGTTGGACGGATTCGTCCGATTCAATCTCCAACTCCTCAAACTGGTAGGGCCATGCCGTCAAACGGATCCACTCAGCATGAGGCGGCAAACGCCGGGTCATGCGGCGCCGCACTTGGCGCCCAAAAAGAAGTCATCTTGGCCCTAGCCCGCCAGCTAGGGCCGGCAGGAGCGGTGCGACTGATAGAAACCCATATTTCTTGGGTCTTGCTGGCGGGCGCTGTCGCTTACAAATTCAAAAAAGCGCTGCGCCTGGATTTTTTGGACTATACAACGCTTGTCTCGCGCCAATTCTATTGTCAGGAAGAGCTGCGCTTAAATTGCCGACTGGCGCCCGATATCTACCTCGCCGTCGTTAGCATCACGGGTTCTCGCGACACGCCCAGCATCGATGGCGGCGGCGCCCCCATCGAGTATGCCGTGAAGATGCGCGCCTTCGGGCAAGCGGCGTTATGGTCTAGCCGCCTGCGCCACGATCTGATGACGGGACGCGAAATTGATCAACTGGCCCATTGCCTGGCTGGCTTTCACGACCTCGCCCCATGCGCTGTCCGGCCGAGCCAGTGGGGCACCAGCGCGGCGGTGGCGCGGCGCGCGCGCGACGACCTTTCTGCGATCGATTCCATGCTGGCGAGCACAGCGGACAGGCAAGCATTGCCGCCCTTGGTGGCGTGGCAGCGCGAGCAGCTGCGAAAATTAACGCCTTTGTTTGCGCGGCGCAAAGCGCTCGGCTGGGTCCGAGAGTGCCACGGCGACCTCCATTGTGGCAACATTGTCACGATCAAAGGCCAAGTCGCAGTTTTCGACTGCATCGAGTTTAATGACGAAATGCGATGGATCGACGTCATGCACGATTTCGCCTTCGTGTGGATGGATTTGCAATTTTGCGGGCGCAACGACTGGGCGGCACGCCTGTTGAACCAGTATCTACAACTGAGCGGCGCTTATGCCGGTTTGTCCGTGCTGCCGTTTTACCGAATTCAGCGCGCCCTGGTGCGCTGCAAGGTGGCGTTGCTGCGCGCCGGACAAGTGCGCCGCGACTCCACCCAAGACGAGGGGCAGGAAGCTTTAGGGCAGGCGGCCAAGTATTTGGCATTTTGTGCTAAAAAAATTGAGCGCGGCGCTTCGGCGCTGATCATTACTCATGGTTTTTCCGGCAGCGGCAAATCGACGCTGTGTGACAGCCTCGTAGAACTGCTGGGCGCGGTTCAGATTCGCTCGGATCTCGAGCGCAAACGGCTGCATGGCCTTGCCATGGGCGCCAAAGCCGCGGCGGCGCCAGGCGCTGGAATCTACGACGCCAAAGGAAACCGCGCCGTCTACGGCCGCTTATCCCGCCTGGCGCGCCATATAAGTGGCGCCGGCCTGCCCGTCATCATCGATGCCGCCTTCTTGCAACGATCGCAGCGGCGTCGGTTTCAAGAGCTCGCGCACGAACTTGGTCTGCCGTTTTTCATTCTTGATGTGCACGTCAACGTGGCGACCCTGCGCACCCGCGTCGCGGCCCGGGCCCAATTGGGACAAGACGCATCGGACGCGGGGCTGGTGGTTTTGGAGCACCAGTTGCAAAACCATGAAGCGTTATGCGACGAGGAACTGCCTTACGTCATCGTGGCCGACACGGAGCACACTTTGGATAAGGCGCAGTTGTCTGTGCTTCTGCGGCCGGTCACGCAAGCGTTGCAAAGTCAGAGTGAGCCCCTGCCTCAAGATCAGGGGCGCGAAATTTGAAGTTAGCTGTTCTTGGGCGCCGGTGCGCTCCGTTTGGACAATTTCTATCCCTCGGCGGCAAGGCGGCCGATGCCGCCTGTGCGCGCACCGGGCGGATGGGCCCACGCACGCCCTCGATTTCATCGCATTTTATCTGCCAACATGTTGTCTGCCAACATGCAATGACGGCTGTGCATGCCTTGACTGAATTGATTTTGCCTTCCGCTGATGTGGCGCAAACGGGGTTGGACTAAAATGAAAAAAAACGGGTATATTTTTGTTGCTAAGGTGAGCTGTCGGCGTGTTGCGCCACAGCAGCTGCGCAAGTTCGAAGGCGCGTCTGGCGCCAAATGCAGACCGGAGCGGCAGGCGGACAGCGGATGCTGTTCGCATTCGCGCATGAACATGCTCCTGGCGCGCTAGAGAGCTTAAAGAGCTACAGTTACGGAGAAATTGTGATGGCTCGCAAGACACCTATTGCCCGGTACCGCAACATCGGCATTAGCGCCCACATCGATGCCGGCAAGACGACAACGACCGAGCGCATCCTTTTTTATACGGGCGTCAATCACAAGATTGGCGAAGTGCACGATGGCGCGGCGACTATGGACTGGATGGAGCAGGAACAGGAGCGCGGCATCACGATCACTTCGGCGGCCACTACCACCTTCTGGAAAGGCATGGCCGGCAATTTGCCCGAGTACCGCATCAACATCATCGACACCCCAGGCCATGTCGACTTCACCATTGAAGTGGAGCGTTCCATGCGCGTGCTCGACGGTGCGGTGATGGTGTACGACGCGGTCGGCGGCGTCCAGCCGCAATCGGAAACCGTTTGGCGCCAAGCCAACAAATACGGCGTGCCGCGCCTTGCTTTCATCAACAAGATGGACCGCGTCGGTGCCAATTTTTTCCGCGTCCGGCAGCAGATCCGCGATCGCCTGGCGGGGCTGGCGGTGCCGGTGCAGATCCCGCTCGGGACCGAAGAGCAGTTTCAGGGGGTAATTGACCTGGTCAGGATGCGAGCCATCATCTGGGACGAGGCCAGCCAGGGTGTGCAATTTACCGAAACGGACATCCCGCCGGAAATGCAAACGCTGGCCCAGCAGTGGCGCGATAACATGATCGAGCAGGCCGCCGACGCGACCCTGGAATTGACTGAAAAATACTTGATCGGCGAGCCGCTCAGTGAGGAGGAGATCAAGCGCGGACTGCGCCTACGCACGATCAGAAACGAGATCGTGCCGATGCTGTGCGGCAGCGCGTTTAAAAACAAGGGCGTGCAAGCCATGCTAGACGCGGTGATCGACTATTTGCCGTCACCGCTGGAAGTGCCGCCGATCATCGGCCATGACGAGCACGATCGGGAAGTCGAGCGCCACGCGGCCGACGATGAGCATTTTTCCGCCCTCGCATTCAAGATCATGACCGACCCGTTTGTCGGCCAACTGACGTTTTTCCGCGTCTATTCCGGAGTGGTCAATTCGGGCGATACGGTATACAACCCAACCAAGAGCCAGAAGGAAAGGCTGGGCCGGATCCTGCAAATGCATGCCAACGAGCGCAAAGAAATTAAGGAGGTGTACGCCGGCGACATCGCGGCGGCCGTCGGCCTCAAGTCTGTGACGACGGGCGACACGCTGTGCGCGCCCGAGCATATCATCGTGCTCGAAAAGATGGTCTTCCCGGAGCCCGTCATTTCGCAGGCGGTCGAACCGAAGACCAAGGCGGACCAGGAAAAGATGGGCATTGCTCTTAGCCGGCTGGCGCAAGAAGACCCGTCGTTCCATGTCCATACCGATGAAGAATCGGGGCAGACCATCATGTCGGGCATGGGCGAGTTGCATCTGGAGATACTGGTAGATCGCATGCGGCGTGAGTTCGGCGTCGAGGCCAACGTCGGCAAACCTCAGGTGGCGTATCGAGAGACGATTCGCGTGGCGGTTGACAATGTCGAAGGCAAGTTCATCAAGCAGTCGGGCGGGCGTGGGCAGTACGGCCACGTGGTGCTCACGCTCGAGCCACTGGCGCCGGGCAAGGGTTATGAATTCGTTGACGCGGTCAAAGGCGGCGCGGTGCCGCGTGAATTCATTCCGGCCGTGGACAAGGGCGTGCGCGAGACGCTCAAGTCCGGCGTTCTGGCCGGCTACCCGGTAGTCGATGTGAGAGTCACGCTGACCTTTGGCTCTTACCATGACGTCGACTCAAACGAAAACGCGTTCCGCATGGCCGCCTCGATCGCATTTAAGGACGGTTTGCGGCGCGCTCATCCGGCCTTGCTAGAACCGATTATGCAAGTTGAAGTGGAAACGTCGGAAGAGTTCATCGGCAACGTGATGGGCGACTTGACAGCGCGGCGCGGCATGGTGCAAGGCGTAGACGACATTCCTGGCGGAGCGGGGCGGATCGTACGGGCGCAGGTTCCGCTGGCCGACATGTTCGGCTATGCGACCACCTTGCGTTCGCTAACGCAGGGGCGCTCGACCTACACTATGGAATTTAAGCATTACTCGGGCGTGCCGCGCCATATCTTGGAGCAGATCGCGACGCCGGCGCGACCCGCTCGCTAAGCCGGCGCGCCGTTCACGCAATGTCAAAAGCATGGCTCTGACGCTATGTTTCGTAACTGCCTGTGGCAAACCGCGCTGCCGCATTGGATCCCGGTCAATTGCGGCCGCGTCTTAAGCCCAGTGCGCTGCCGTCCGACCATGCGCCCGCGCAAAGTCGGACGGGCAGCGCGGTGCGCGGCGGCGTCGCCGCACTGCTGCCATCGAGCTTGAACACGCCGACCACCTGCTCGAGGTTGCCGGCCTGATCTTGCAGCGAGCTGGCGGCGGCCGCGGCTTCTTCCACCAGGGCGGCATTCTGCTGCGTGACCTGGTCCATTTGCGTGAGGGCCGCATTGATCTGCTCGATGCCCGCGCTCTGCTCGGTGCTGGCGGCCGTAATTTCCCCAATGATGGCGGTCACTTTTTTCACGCTTTCCACGATCTCGCCCATGGTGGCGCCCGCTTGATCGACCAGCTTGGCGCCGGCATCGACTTTTTCTACGGAGTCGCCGATCAAGGCCTTGATTTCTTTCGCGGCCGCCGCCGAGCGCTGCGCTAAGCTGCGCACTTCGCTCGCGACGACGGCGAACCCGCGCCCCTCCTCGCCGGCGCGGGCCGCTTCCACGGCCGCATTCAGCGCCAGAATATTGGTCTGGAATGCGATGCCGTCGATGACGCCGATGATGTCGGCGATCTTTTTCGACGAAGCGTTGATCAAGGCCATCGTGTCGACCACTTGCGCCACCACGGCGCCCCCTTTTTTCGCGACATCGGAGGCGGACACGGCCAGTTGGTTGGCTTGGCGCGCATGCTCCGCATTATGTTTCACGGTACTGGTTAATTCCTCCACCGACGCCGCCGTTTGTTCCAGCGAACTAGCTTGCTGCTCCGTGCGCGAGGACAAATCGAGATTGCCGGCCGCGATCTGGCCGGAGGCGGTGGCGATGGCGGCGGTACCGCGGCGCACGTTGGCGACGATCTGCACCAGGTTTTCCTGCATGCCTGACAGGGCTTGAAGGAGGCGCCCGATTTCATCATTGCTAGAGGCATGCACGGGCCGCGTCAAGTCGCCTGCGCCAATGCGCTGCGCTGCATCGAGCGCCGTCCCGATACCGCGCGCGATGCAGCAAGATAAACTCCTGCTGGTAAACACGGCGGCGGCGAAGGCAATCGCCAGGAGTAGCGCACCTAGGACATAGAGCTGCCGGAACATCCCGGTGACCTCCTGCTGCGCCGCCCGCACATTGGCAGCTTCCCCGTCAACTAGCAGCTGCGTGGCGCGAATGTAGTCTGCCGTGAGCGGCACCAATTGGTTTTGTACCAAAGCCCTAGCGCCACTGCCGTTGCCGCCAGCCTTCAAGGCATTGACCTGGTCGCGGCTGGCAAGCCACGCTTGGCGAACCCGCCCCACATTCTCGACCCGTTTTCTCGACTCGCCGTTGTGCACTTGGGCCAGAAATTCCCTTTGCGTCTCGCTCGTCTCACGCGATGTGGCGGCCATCGCCTCCTTGAAAAAATCGAGCACGGTCGCGCCCTCTGAATACCCGACCGCCAGGGAACGCGCTGAGTTCTGCCGCACGTCACCGTGCCAGTTGCCTGCCAACTGCAAAAGGAGGGCGCAGTTTTCCATGCGCGCCGTCGCTGCCGCGGCCAGTTGGATGCGCCATGCGCTCGCTCCGGCCAGCACCAGAAACAGCGCGATGATCACGCCAAAACCGAGATTGAGGCGCGTGGAAATTTTTAGATTGTTCATGAGCTTGCTTCTCCAAGTCAGTGCATTGTTTTTTGTCACCAGACCCATCTCGGCAATGGTCCTTATCGGCATCTTGCAACAGGGCCGCCGACGCGCATGGCCTGGGCGCTGGGTCGCGTCTCGTTGGCAGTATCGATTCTTGCGAGCCTTGGTAAGTCATTGCATGAGGGCGTTATTGGCCCGACCCATTGGCGGGCGCGCGGATGCCGGGGGCATCGGCCGGGGCCAGTTTCGCGGTGGCGCGCCGCCGTAGGTTCATCGCACCGCAGTTGTCTGGCCGCAGCCGCGCGGCGCTAGAGGGCCGCATGGTTGCGCGCGCCCATCAATCAAAGGCCGGGCCTGCTCCCGTTGAGCGCAGGCGCTAGCACTTCCAAGGCGCCCCTGTTACGGTATCATCCACGGCAAAAGATAGGCCTGCGCCAAGGTGATTAGACCGACCAGCCCGGCAAGCATCAAACTGTGCTTGACGGTAAAGCGGAACAGGTCAGCTTCTCGCCCCACCAGGCCGACGGCGGCGCAGGCGACGGCGATCGACTGCGGCGAGATCATCTTGGCGGTGACGCCACCGGTCGTATTCGCTGCCACCAGCAAGGTGTCGGAGACGCCAATCTGGTGCGCCGTAGTTGCTTGCAGATTGCAAAACAAGGCGTTCGAAGAGGTATCCGAGCCGGTCAAGAAAACGCCCAGCCAGCCGAGGAAAGGCGAGAAGAATGGGAAAGCGGCGCCAGTTCCCGCCAGCAGCAGCGCCAGCGTCGAGGACAGCCCAGAATAGTTGGCGACGAAGGCGAAGGCGAGCACCATGCCGATCGAATAAATCGGGCGTGACAACTCGGTGATGGTCTGGCCGAATGTCTTGACGGCGTCCAGCGCCTTCATGCGCAGCAACAGGACGGTGACGATGGCCGCGAGCAAGATCGCGGTGCCGGTCGCAGCTAGCCAGTTAAACGAGTATACGGCGGGATAGGCGTTGGCGACCTTGACGATGGGTGGCATCTTGATGACCAGCTTGTCGAGCATCGGCACCGGCATGTTGATGACGGTCCAGGCCAAGGCCGCCCCCTTGCCGAAAAGCGCCTTGAAGGGCTTGAGCGACCATAGGGTGACGAAAAGCGTCAAAATGAGGAAGGGCGACCAGGCTTTGAACACTTTCCCGGGCGAGTGGCTTTGGACTTTCACCGTGACTTCCTGGCCGGCAAAACGGAAGATGCGCTTGGGTTTCCAGAACTTCAGAAAGGTCGCCAAGGAAATGAGGCTAACCAGGGCGGACGTGATGTCAGGCAGTTCCGGGCCGATAAAGTTGGCCGTAAAAAACTGGGTCACGGCGAAGCTCACCCCGGTAACCAAGATTGCCGGCCACGTCTCGCGCACGCCGCGCCAGCCGTCCATGATGAGGATGACCCAGCACGGGATGAGGACCGACAGCAAGGGCAGCTGGCGACCGGCCATTTGGCCGATCTTGAACGCTTCGATGCCCGTAATCTGCCCAGCGACCGTGATCGGAATGCCCATGGCGCCAAAGGCGACCGGCGCCGTGTTAGTGATGAGGCACAAGCCAGCGGCATAGAGGGGATTAAAGCCAAGCCCGACCAGCAGGGCGGCGGTGATGGCCACGGGGGCGCCGAAGCCGGCAGCCCCTTCAAGGAATGCGCCGAAAGCAAAACCGACCAGCAGCATTTGCAAGCGTTGGTCTTCTGTCAAGGATACGACGGAGGCGCGGATGATCTCGAACTGCCCGGTCTTGACTGTCACCCGATACAAAAACACGGCGGTGACGATGATCCAGGCGATCGGCCACAGGCCGTACAGGAAGCCGTAAGCGGCTGCCGCCAGCGCCATGGGAAGCGGCATGTGATAGAAAAAAATCGCCACCAGTAGCGCCAGGACGACGGTGAGGGTGCTAGCGACGTGCCCCTTGAGGCGCAAGATGGCCAAGGCCACGAAGAAAAAAATGATCGGGATGGCGGCAACTAGTGATGACAGCCATTGGTTGCCTATTGGATCGTAAATTTGTTGCCAGGTCTGCATGGTAGGTCTCCTCCTTGGTGAATGAAATGAGTGTCATTACTATTTTTATTATTAGGTGTGATTAGCAAGCTCTAAAAGGCCGGCTGCATTCTTCCAGCAGATGGGCGATGGAACGGTAGGGCCGCCCCGTTTCCGCGCTCAGGCCGATTTCACAGGTGCGGTTGGTCGATACGCCCTCGTCACAGTTCGCCGGTAGGGCCGCCTTCACGTTGCGCAGGGCGTGGACGTTGAGGGCGGGCACGGCGAAGCCGCGGTCGCCGCCGAAACCACAGCAGGCGACGCCGGCGGGTTCGATGATTTGTTCGGCGCAAGCTGCAACCAGGCGGCGCAGCTTGGTATCCGTTTTCGCGCGGCGCACGCTGCAGTTGATGTGGAGCGCGATGGGCCCCGTCTTTTGGGTGATGAGGAGGCGCGGCAGCAGGGCATCGTGCGCGAACTCGTGAAAATCAAGCAATTGCAGGCGCCCGGCCAGATGCGTTTGCATGCGCACCGAGCAGGCGCTAGCGTCCATGATCACAGGGTAATAACCGCCGCGGCCGTCGTCAGCCGCCTGCATCAAGGCGGCGCCGACGGCATCGGCCATCTGCGTCGCCTCCGCGTCCATCCCCTTGCTTTTGAGCATCTGGCCGCAGCAGAGCGTGTCAAAGCCTTGCGGCAGGCGTGGCGCATAGCCGGCGCGCAGCAGAAGTTCCATCACGACTTCAGGCAAAGTCGGCTCGCCGCGGGTGTTCGCGCCGAAGATGCGCCCGCCGCAGGCGGGAAAATATACGACCGGATCGCCGTCGCCGCTGCGCGCGAGCGGCGCCCGCCCTGGCTGTGGCATGCCGCGCTTCCAGGCGCCTGCCGATAGGCGCGCGCAGGGCCCTTCGCCGAGTACGCTCGCGACGGCATGGCCGACGGCCAAGGCCGCCCGCGACGCAGTCGCCACCTTGCCAAAATTGCCCACTGTCCATTGGCCAATGTGGCGCGCCGCCGGGCCGAGGGCGTCGCTGCGCAGGCGGCGCGTCAGATCGCCCGTATCGATTCCCACCGGGCACGCCGTCGCGCACAGGCCGCAGCCGGCGCAGGTGTCGATACCATGGTAGGCGAAATCGGCCTTAAGGTCGGCGCCCGCCTCGCCTGCGGCGGCGCGGCGCGACAGTTCGCGCCAGCTGACAATGCGCTGGCGCGGCGACAGCGTCAGTCCGTGCGATGGGCATAACGGCTCGCAAAAACCACACTCGATGCAGCGATCGATACCGTCCGCGGCGGGCGGCATCGGCTTTAGATGTTTCAAGTGGGCCTGTGGGTCGTCGTTCAAAATGACGCCGGGGTTGAGCAGTTGCTCGGGATCGAACAGCTGCTTGATCTGGCGCATGAGGTCGGTCGCTTGTCGGCCCCACTCGAGTTCGACGAAGGGCGCCATGTTGCGCCCGGTGCCATGCTCGGCTTTCAGCGAGCCGTCATACTTGCCGACCACGAGCTTGCAGACCTCCTCCATAAAGCGGGCGTAGCGGCTCACTTGCAAAGGATCGCCGAAATCCTGGGTGAAGACGAAATGCAGGTTGCCTTCAAGCGCATGGCCGAAGATGATCGCTTCGCTGTAGCCGTGGCGCCGCAGCAATGCCTGCAGGTCAAGAGTGGCCGCCGCCAGCGACTCGATGGGGAAGGCGACATCTTCGATGATGACCGTGGTGCCGCGGCGACGCATGGCGCCGACCGAGGGGAAGGTCCCCTTGCGCACCTTCCAGTACATTTCGCAGGTGGCGCGGTCGACGGAAAAGGCGGCAGGTTCCACCGTGGCGATGCCCGCCAGAGCGCTCAGCGCCGCATCGATTTTCTGCTGCAGGAATGCGCTGTCGGCGGCGCGCACCTCGATGAGAAGTGCGGCCGCATCGTCGCCCAGAACGCGCATTACCGGCGGCAGCTTGGGTTCGCGCTCGACCGAACGCAGGGCCGACCGGTCCAGCAGCTCGACGGCAGACACCGGCTCGGGCTTGAGGCGGATGGCGGCCTCGCAGGCGGCCTCGATGCTGGGGAAGAAGACCAGGGCGCTGGCCTTGCACGGATCTTCGGCCACGGTGCGAAGAGTGATGCGCGAGATGAAGCCCAGCGTGCCCTCCGAGCCGATCATCAAGTGGGCCAGAATGTCGATCGCGTCTTCGTAGTCGACTAAGGCGTTCAGGCTGTAGCCGGTCGTGTTCTTGATTTTGAACTTGTGGCGGATGCGATTGGCCAAGGTGGCGTCGGCGCGGGTGGCAGCGCCCAGGCGCGTCAATTGGTCCACCAAATCGGCGTGGCTGGTGCGGAAACGCAGCACGCTGGGTGGATCCTCGGTATCTAACACGCTGCCGTCGGCGAGGATGACGCGCAGACCGGCCAAGGTCCGGTAGCTGTTGTGAGCCGTGCCGCAGCACATCCCGGAGGCGTTGTTGGCGGCGATGCCGCCCATCTTGCAGGCGTTGATCGAGGCTGGGTCGGGACCGATCTTGCGCCCGAACGGGGCCAGGCGGTCGTTTACCGCGCCACCGATGATGCCGGGGCCGACGCGCACGGTGGCGGCATCGGGCCCGATGTCGCAAGTGGCGAAACCCTCGCCGATCAGGGCGAGCACGCTGTCGGTGACGGCCTGGCCCGACAAACTGGTGCCGGCGGCGCGGAAGGTCAAGGCCCGTCCGTGCACGCGCGCCACCCGCAGCAGCGCCTGCACTTCCTGCTCGGACTCGACGACCGCGACGACCTCGGGCAGCATGCGATAGAAGCTGGCGTCCGTGCCGTAGGCGAGGCGGCGCAGCTGGTCGGTAATGACTTGCCGCCGCGGCAAGATTCGGCTCAGGTCGCGAATCAACGGGCTCATTGGTCTTTCTCCTTGAGAAGGTCGCGCAGGCGTTTGGGCGCCGGCTTGAGTGGGGTGCGGCTTTCGGTCCAGGCCCCTTGATCCGGAGGCGACAAGGCGCGCCCGCGGCTCATGAGCCACGATGTCAGGCGGTACAATCCGAGCCGACCATAGATCAGCGACCAGCCGCGCCAGATGGCGCTGCCAAGGGCGGTGCGGGCGGCGCCGCTGCCGCGCAAGGACGCTGCCGTGCTGCTTGGCCGCGCCTGCGCTTCATTACGCAAGCGGATCAGGATATCGGTGATGGGAATTTTCACGGGGCACACTTCGACGCAGGCGCCGCACAAGGTCGAGGCGAACGCGAGCGGGTAAGTGGCGCCCAGGCCGAGCAAATGGGGTGAGATGATGGCGCCGATGGGGCCGGGATAGGTGGTGCCGTACGCATGGCCGCCGATGCGGGCATACACGGGGCAGTGATTCATGCAAGCGCCGCAACGGATACATTGGAGCGTGGCGCGCAGTTGCAAGTCGGCATAGGCTTGGCTACGGCCATTGTCGAGGAGAATCAGGTGCACCTCCTCCGGGCCATCCTTTTCGCCCGGCTGGCGCGGGCGGCTGATCAAGTTGAGGTAGGTGGTGACCGCCTGGCCCGTGGCCGAGCGCGTTAGTAGGCTAAACAGCGGGGGCACGTGCTCGAGTTTTTCCACCACCTTCTCGATGCCGGTAATGGCAATATGGATGCGTGGTACGGTGGTGCACATGCGCCCGTTGCCCTCATTTTCGACGAGGCACAAAGTGCCGCTTTCGGCGACCGCGAAATTGACCCCGGAAAGGCCGATGTCGGCCTCGGCAAACTTGCGGCGCAACGCCTGGCGCCCGATCAGAATTAAGGCATCGACGTCGTCGTTGAGGGGCGTGCCCGGGATCTTTTCGGCAAACAGGGCGGCGATCTCCTGCTTGGTCTTGTGGATGGCCGGCATGATGATATGGGAGGGCGCCTCGCCGGCTAGCTGCACGATGTATTCGCCCATGTCCGATTCAAGCGCTTCAATACCCGCGTCTTGCATGGCGTGATTGAAGCCGATTTCCTCGCTCACCATCGACTTGCCCTTGATGATGCGGCGCGCCCCCGCTCGGCGGGCGATGCGAAGGGCAATGGCATTGGCTTGGGCTGCGCTTTCGGCCCAGTGCACGCGGATGCCGTTGGCGCTGAGGTTTTCCTCGAGCCGCTCGAGCAGCTGGGGCAGGTGGGCGAGGCTGTAGCGGCGGATGGATTCGCCGAGTTCGCGTAGTCCCGCGCTTTCCTCTGCGTCGGAAAACTGCGCGCGCCGTTTGTCTTGCAGAAAGTCCATCGCGCCTCGGAAATTCTGGCGCTGAGCGGCGTCGTTGACGGCGGTGCGGCAGCGCTCCTTAAATTGGCTGGCGGATTGGAAATGAAGAGTCTGGCTCATGCCGCGCCTCCTTGTGGGTGGCGCAGTAACACGATCAACTCGCGCGGGCCGTGGGCCCCGTAGGCCAGGGTTTGCTGGATGTCGGCCGTCTTGGACGGGCCAGAGATGAGTAGGGCGTTGGCCGGCAGGCCGTCTTTCCAGTTTTCGGCGCCTAGAGCCGAGTGAAAATCGGCATGAATCGATGCCGTGTCGAGCAAGACGAAATGCAGCGGCGGCACCAACGATAGCAGGCGCGGCTCGCTGGCGTCCGGCCACAGGATCAAACTGCCGCTTTCTGCAATAGCGCTTTTAGCTAGCGTCAGACCGGCATCGATGCCGTCGAACAAGGTGGCGCGCCAAGATTCAATGGCTGATGCATAGGGGACCAGCTGCAGGCCCACAACGGGCATCGTTTGAAGGGTGGTGCCGTGCGCGCAATCGGTCCCGATCAGTAAGGTACGCACTCCCTTGGCAGCGGCGATTTTCAGTAACAGGGCAGGCCATTCGGTGGCAGTCGTGTCATGCACCTCCGCGTGCGCGCCTTCGAGTGCGTAGCGCAGGCGGGCGATGCGGCGCGCGAGATCTTCGCCGCGCGCGTGCGCCGCGAACCAGCCGGCGACATCGGGCAGGGGCACCTCCTTACTTGGAGGCGCGTCCCGCAGGCGCCTCAAAATGCGAGCGCGGGCGCTCATGAGTGCGCTTTGCTAGTGCGGCGCCAGAGGAAGCTGGCGATGTGCTCGCCCGGCAGCGTCAGTTCGCTGCGTCCTGCTATTTCGTCGAGCTTGGCGGCGCGGCCCATGATGTTGAACAAACAGCCGCAGTCGGCGCTGACGACGCGCTCGGCGCCCGTGGCGCGCAAACTGTCGACTTTGTCGCTGACGATGGCAGCGGAAATGTCGGGATGAAGGATGGCGAAGGCGCCACCGAAGCCGCAGCATTCCTCGGCGCGCGCTTGCTGCGCCAAGCTGACCTTGTCTAAGCCATGCAGCAAGGCGGCGCTGCTTGCATGCGAGCCCATCTCGCGGCGGGCATGGCATGAAGTGTGCAGCGCAACGGTGCACGGTTCGCCTTCATCGCCGCGCTCGAAGTTGACGACATGAACGAGGAATTCAGTGAGCTCGAAGATGCGAGCGGAGAGTTCTCTGGCCTGCGCCAGCAGCAGCGGATGATCAATGAAAAGTTGCGGATAATGGTGGCGCATCATCGCAGCGCAAGAGCCCGAGGGCACGACGACCGGCCACGGCTCGGGAAATAAATCGAGCTGGCGCCGCGCAACTGCTCGTGCTTGATCCGGATAACCGTTGCTGTAGGCGGGCTGGCCGCAGCAGGTTTGCCCTTCTGGAAAGTGGACCGCGATACCCTCGCGCTGCAACAGGCGCACCGTGTCGAGGCCCGCTTGGGGTGCGAACTGGTCGATTAGGCAGGTTGCGAAAAGATAGACGTCGCTCGGCTTACGCGGGTACAGCCGGGTACCTTGGGCAGTGTGCTCCATCAGCATTCTCCTTTATTGTTATAATAAGTGGTAAGGTGGTATTACCAATTTTGGTGACTATAACCTTATGGAAAGTATGTTGTCAACGAATTTTTTATTGACAGATCGGAGTGTGGCAAATATGATCAACTGGTCTTACCACTAAGGAAGCTGATGATCCAACGCCATCCCGTAACCCGCCTGTCCGATGTCGTTGCGGGCGAACTGGAAAAACGCATTCTCGAAGGTTCGCTAAAGCCGGGAGATCGGATACCGTCCGAGCGCGAGCTCGCCGTCGAATTGGGCGTGTCGCGCCCGTCCTTGCGCGAGGCAATCCAGAAGCTGGCGTTGAAGGGCCTGCTAACGACGCGGCATGGCGGAGGGACCTTTGTCACCGACCGCCTGGACGCGCATTTCGTTGACCCATGGCAGGAGATGTTGAACGGGCATCCGGCGCTGCAGGGCGATCTGCTCGAATTTCGCCAGATGCTCGAGAGCCAAGCTGCCTACCTTGCCGCCGACAGGGCGACTAGCGCCGACATCGAGCGGTTAGACGCCGTGTTCGCTGAGCTTGATGCTATTTATGTCAGCAAGGACCTGGCCGCTTGCATCGACGTCGACGTCGCCTTCCATCAGGCGATAGCCGAGGCCGCCCACAACGTTTTGATCGGGCACTTGAGCGCCAGCCTGATGAGACTGATCCACGGCCACGTTTCGCGCAATCTGGAACATTTGCATGCGCGACCGCAGCGCTGGGATCAACTGCAGTCGCAGCACCGGGCGATCTGGCAGGCGATCCGCGAACACAAGCCCGAGGCGGCGGCGCGGGCGGCCCGTAACCATATCGAATTCGTTCGTAAAAGCATGGCCGATAGCGCACAGGAAGACGAGCGCCGTGACAGCGCCTTGAGGCGCTTGGCTGACTTCACCGCCTAAATTGGTGCTGCTGCACTGCTCGTTTGCCAATCCGTGCAATTCGCCTGCGACGGATCTTTTCGGCCAAGATTTGCGTTTTGCAACTAGAGCGGCATCGATGCGGCAGCGCTCGTCAAGACGGCAACAATTTTAGCGCCTGTTCACGGCGCCGTTCGCCAAAACGAGCCTGATGGCCGTGCTTGTCTGAGGCGGCCAGAATGGAGCGACAGTTTTGTGCAGCGTTGGGCGGTATTATGCAAGCTATTTTGATTGGGCATGCGGCGGCCAAAACGCCACGTGGCGGCCCGTTGTTCATGACGGCCTCATCCTTGCCAACCATTCCCCCTCTTTCAATTCACGGCAGGCGCCCAGCACGAGCCAAGTGAATCGGTCCCTCGCGTGAGCTAGAACCAACGGATTTGGCGCAAGATAGCGCGATTGCGGCAATGGGAGGACGCTTGATTTACCTCATCTTAGGGCATTCGATCAGCCCTATTCTGATAAAGCACACGGAGAGGGGCACGGTCTGCTTGGGCTCGGTAATTGCGTGCCGCTGAGTGGTGTGTGGTTTTTTATTATCATTGGGAGCAATAAAGACAGGAGTTGATCATGGCTAACAATTTGATGCGCTTTGACCCGTTTGGCGATATCTCGCGGTTCGACCCGTTTAGCAATTTGGAAGGCGTTCTCAAGGATTTTCGCATGCTGCCCGCTTTGCGCGGCCTCGAAGCGGAGCCGCGAATTCGGATGGATTTGTCGGAAACCGATAATGCCTATTTGGTGAAAGCGGAAATACCCGGAGTGAAAAAAGACGATATCAAGGTTGCCATCGACGGCAATCAAGTTTCAGTGAGTGCGGAAATACGGAAGGAGGAGGACAAGAAAAGCGCAAGCATGGTGCGCAGCGAACGCTATTATGGTCAGCAGTATCGCAGTTTTACGCTTCCGCAGGAAGTCGATGATACGAAAGCGGAAGCAAAATATAGTGACGGCATCCTCGAGTTGACGTTGCCGAAAAAGGCCGGCAGCGGCGGCAAACAAATCACGATTCAATAAAGCCGTTTTAAAAAGGTCCTTGCTTTTTCAAACCGCTGTGCGAAGCGCATCAGGGTCGAATCGACGCGCCGCTAACCCCGGGAAAACGGGATTTAATCGGCGTCGGCGCGCCGCCGGGAATACGTTGCGGCAATGGATCGAATTTTTCGAGCCATTCATCGGATGAAGTCGGTCGAACCAGCTGCCGTTAGGCGGTTTTCCCGGGGCCATGGCGAACCACAGGCCGGCGCTCACGCCGCTTATTCTGGAGGCGCTGGCGATACAACAGCCAAATCTTGTGCGACCTTTGCCCGCTTGCGAAAGTTGACCCTTGGCATGATGAATCAGGCAGCGCCGGCCTTTGAAATGGAGCGCCTTGTGACGCACTGCGGATCTGTGGAACGCGCAAGCGCCATCATTGTCTTATCGGATATGACGAATTTGCAGCGAGAATTTATCATGCAAAATCTGCAAGAAATGCCAATGCAAGGGCAGTCAAGCGAAGCGCCGACTCCGCAGCCGAAGCCGCTGGCACCGCAACCGCAGAAGCCAGCCGAACCGCTCATGCAACCTGCGGCAAAGGACGAATCCGAGGGCGGCGCTGCGCGGGCGGGAGAGGCCGCCTTGGAAGAGAAGCTCGCCAGTGCCGAGGCGAAAACGGCGCAATTGGAGGATGCCTTCCTGCGCGCCAAGGCAGAGCTGGAAAATTATCGCCGGCGTGCGCAGGAAGACATCGCGCGTGCGCATAAATTTTCTATCGAGGTTTTTGCCGAAGCGCTGCTGCCGGTGAAAGATAGTTTGGAATCGGCCCTCATGGTCGAGGCGCCATCAGTCGAGTCGCTCCAAGAGGGCGTCGAAATGACCCTGAAGCAGCTGCAAGCAGCCTTCGAAAAAAACCGTTTGGAAGAGATTAATCCGTTGCCGGGCGACAAGCTCGATCCGGCCAGGCATCACGCCATTTCGATGGTACCTGCCGACCAGGACGCCAATACGATTATCTATGTGCTGCAAAAAGGATACATGCTCGCCGACCGTTTGCTGCGGCCCGCCTTGGTGACTGTGGCGCAAGGCAAAGCGGGCGCCGATGGCGCTTGAAACAGGACGGCTTCTCCGAAATATCGGCTTTACCTGTTGCGCGCCATGTGCTCGAATCAGGAGGCAGTCATGCGCCTCGCTTGGAAGGATGCCGGCCTCGGGATCGACCAGGTTGGCGACGCGATCTTGGTCGGTGGCATGACAAGGATGGCCAAGGTGTAGGAGGAAGTGCGGCAATTTTTTGGCAAGGAAAGGGGCGAGGACGTCAATCCGGATGAGGCGGTGGCGGTCGGCGCCGCGATCCAGGGTTCCGTGCTATCGGGCGAGCGCACCGATTTGCTCCTGGTGGACGTGACACCGCTCTCGGCCGGGATCGAGATCTTGGGCGGAGTGATGACCAAGATGATCGAGAAAAACACGACCATTCCAACCAAGTTCAGCCAGTTGCGGCGCAAAAGGCGGGCGGGAAAATGTATGCCGGGGGAGGGCAAGCGCAACCGGCGGCCGGCTCTTCAGCCACGGCGGGAACCGACAGCGAGCGGCCCCAGGCGGAAAATGACGGCGCCGTTGATGCCGGCTACAAGGAATTGACCCACTCCCCGGACTGAAGAGGCTGTCGCGAAAGCCCTTGGGCCTATACAATATTGTCTTGGATGAAACGCCAGGAAACCACATGAGCACCGCCCGCAAAATACCTTCGCCCGACGATGCGCAGTTCAATTTATTTGGCGGCGTGCCGGCTAGCGCGGATGCGCCGCTGCTGCAAACGGCGGCCAGCAGTGGCCGTCGTTTCGTGACTGGCGATGCGCAAGCCATTTTTCTGGGGACGACGCGGCTGGAAACATATCTGAGGCAATCTGGTCAGCACGCACCATTTACCGTCGCACGTTTGCTCGGCGAGCAAGACCGGTTGCCGTTCGAGCAGCGCTACGCTGCCACCGGGCGTGCTCCCTATGCACCGCAGTTGATGCTTGGCCTAATCCTGTATGGCGTTATGCAAGGAGTGCACTCGCTGCGTGAGCTGGAACGGCTGGCGCGACTCGATTTGGGGTGTATGTGGGTGACAGGCGGCATTGCGCCGGATCATGCCAATATCGGCCGCTTCATCGTATTGCACGAGGACTCGCTGAACCAGGATTTTTTTGAATCACTCACGCGCGCGATATTGAAAGCAACTGGTTCGAGCAGCACGCGTCTGGCCGGCGACGGCACTGTTATTGAAGCGGCTTGCTCGTATTACAATCTGCTTAAGGAAGAGGCCGTCAAAGCACGGGCAGCAGCAGCGCTGAAAGCGGTTGAACGCGCGCCAGACGATCAATCCGCGCAACAGGAGCAGCAGCGCAGCATGCAATGCCAGGAGATCTTCGAAGCGCGGCATGCGGCTCGCCGCAGCAGCGGCAACAAGAGCGAGACCTTGCGCATCAGCGGCAGCGAGCCGGAGGCTATGGTGCATCGCTTGAAGCGCGGGCGCGGATTTGCAGCATCGTACAAACCGTCAGTTCTGGCCAACGAAGATCGGATCATCACGGCCCTCGCGTTGGACGCGTCGAGCGAAACAAAGGTGATCGCACCGATGCTCGATCAAAGTGCACGAGTCACTGGTGCGCAGGCAGAAGAACTCCTGCTCGATGCCGGCTACTTCGACGATGGGGTGATCGATGCGACGCTCACGCGTGACGTCAGCCTGTTGTGCCCGGAAGGACAATGGCCTGCCAAGACCAAGAAAGAAGGATTGTTTCACAAGGGCGCGTTTGGCTATGACCCACTTTCCGGTATCTATCGTTGCCCGGCAGGGCAAACTTTGATTCTGCTGAGTAAATGCGAAGAAACACCGCGTACGCGAGAGCATGAAGTGTATGGGGCCGCGAGCTGCGGGGGATGCCACCTGCGCGCGAACTGTACGAAGGCGGCGCAGGGAAGGCGCATCAAACGCTACCCCGAGGATGAGCGGCGCGACGCGCTCCGCCTTGTGATGCAACATCGCCAAGCGCGACACATTTTCAGTCAACGCAAAGCGATCGTTGAACCCGTATTCAGTAGCTTGCGTTGCCAGCATGGACTTAACCGCTTTCGGCGTCGCGGGCTGAAGGCGGTCAAGCGAGAATTCGCCTTGCATGTCTTGGCGTACAACTTATCCCGAGCAGTTGCCCTGCTGAGGGCTTTGTTTTTCCTTTTGTACGCTGTTATACGCAGCCTCAGCGAGGCCGCACACTGTTTTCTTGAACACCTTCCTCGACTTATTGGCTTGCGCCCGGCAAACACATCAACGTCAGCACGCCAAACGGACGTGCGGCAAAAACGTTTTGCGACAGCCTCTGAAGTCAAAGGATTCTCACAGCGTGACACGGGACTCTTCGCTTTTGACAAGCGACCTCGCCCTGCGCTCTAACTGCTCTAGTGTGCGAACTGCTCCGACGCCCTCAAGGGGGCGTGTGGACACCAGAGGTGTCCAGCTTACTCCTCTTCCCATCATCAAACAGTATGTCGAACAACTGCAACGCTTTAACCTACCAAAAACCGCGCCTTATATCCCGCGCAAATGCGTCGGCTTCGCCTTTGTGCCGCTACGCGGCAGGCGCACTTGGACGGGGCTTTACGGCGCATCGGGTAAAAAATGAGTGAACGCTACGATGGATTGCGTCGGGTTGGCGGCAAAAGCACTGGCGTTAGGGGGTGCGCTGATGTGGAGCAAATGAACTCGTTGGATGTTGCCCTATCGACGTACTAGCAGTAGGTTAAAACTGATGCTTGATTTCTTTTTCAAAGGTGGCGCATATGTGCTTATTTTGATTAAACACCCATCAGGCGCCGGAACTATTTTTTTTACTTGTGCTCTTATTTTTAGTAATGCTGCATTTTTGTACCTGTCATCGCAAATGAATTCGATCAACAATTTATCGCAGGACAGATTTTTGACGACAAATTTCATCGTGAAAACGAGGATGTTCCCAAGGTGCTCCCATGCGGTACGGACGAATGAAATTGTGCAGCCAAACGCCTTCGTGCGCTCATCTTTTGCAACCTCGTTCTCCGGCGCAACTGAGCATCAATGGGCTTGAGTCGGGCGAGCAATCAGGTCAACCAAGTGCGATAAATCCCATAAGCAGCTTTGAAAATCCCTTAAGGAACAGGTGGGGCCATGCCCATTAACGAATGCTGTAATACGAAAGTTGTTTGCTGCGACACGGACGCCTCGCTGCCGGATGTGGCGGCATTGATGCGCAAGCATCACGTCGGCGATGTGATCGTGGTTCAACAAAAAGACGCACAACGGGTACCGATCGGCATTGTGACCGATCGCGATCTCGTGCTCGAAACCATCGCACTCCGAGTCGAAGCTGAAGCGTTTACCGCGGGAGATCTGATGAGTACGCCCATCGTGACGGTGCGCGAGGACGAGGGTTTTATCGAAGTCTTGCGTCTCATGCGCGAGCACAAGGTGCGCCGGATGCCGGTGGTCACGGCGGGAGGCGCTCTGTTTGGGATCGTTACCGCTGACGACATCATTAATTTGCTGGCAATGGAATTATCGATGATGACGGGTGCCATTGTCGAGCAGCCGGAACGGGAAGGCCGGTTGCGCAAATGAGCGGTGCCGGCAATCGGACGCCTTGGTGTGATAGATACATGACACTTGTTCAGGCGCTGTAGTCTCCGGCCCGATATGGCGTTGGCGCTGATCGGACGGCTGCAAGCGCTACTCTTGCAAGAGGGTTGGCGCGCCAACGCGAATGCATCAGCTACGATTCCTGCCGAAAACTGGTAAGCCAAACCTTACGACTGGCGACGCTGGTCGAGAGGTTGACTGATGCGGCAAGCGAAGCGACCAAAATTGCGGCCGGAGTTGCCCTTTTATGCTCATCGCTTACTTGTCGCGCATGGATGAATGGGTGGTTTCAGCGGCGCTTCGGATTGGATCGATGGGGGCAGGGCGTTCGAATCGGTGTTCGGTCGGTGAATCCGGCCTGCTCAGACGCGATGCGGTGCCAGCGAGCTGTGCGCGACGCCAAATCAAGATCGCCGACTGACTCAATCCGTCGCAAGACTATGCGCGTTTCAAGGTCACGTTCGATGGGGCAATGGCAGGGGGTGTGCGGGATTTTGTG
>PKWL01000045.1 GCA_003133225.1 Janthinobacterium sp. | reverse complement strand
TTAGCGCGAGGGGGAACTTCAGATTAAAGGTCCTTTAACCCAATGCAACAGAAAAACATTTTGTTTGCCTGATTCGTATATTTGATTCGTTTTTTTTCGGTTTTTGTCCCTTCGATTACATTGATTTTATGATTTCTGGTTTCGTTGTGGCACCATTGCAATGACACCCATTCCAACCGAGCCATCATTTCACGCAACTGGGGAGTGACCCGGTTCAGCGAATTTCGACCGCGCCACGACGCGAACGTCTGGTGCCGAGAATTTATATTGCACCAACCATTTTGGCGCCAAGGCAGGTGGATGCGCCCTGTGGACTCTAAACATAGGCGATTGCGCAAAATTTCGAATTTTTATCTGAGATAAATTTCTGGCGCAAAGCGTTTCTCAAGCGCATGTAGATCGCTCCATGTACGCTTTCGTGCGCCGAATGTGTTGCCCGTGCGGGGCCGAGCCCGGTCTAGCTTGATCATCATCAAACCGCTTCAGGCAATAACTTCACTAGCCATGCTAGGCGCGCTACGCTTGCGTTGTGGCTTCTTCCTTCCATAATGTGGTTTTTACGACAACTTAGCGATGCGATTCTCCGGAAAATGAGACTTCCCATCCCTCATCCCAACCGGACGGCCGCGTAAGGTTGACATCCACTGAGGTAGACCCGTAAGTATCGTACCTAAGGCACGCTTTCAAGGAGAAATTCGATGGACACAAATCCTGTAGGTTGGTTTGAAATTTATGTACAAGACGTTGACAGAGCAAAAACGTTTTACGAATCCGTTTTCCAAATTAAATTGGAGCGCTTGAACAGTCCAGAAATGGAACTGTGGAGCTTTCCCATGAATATGGAACGAGTGGGGGCAGGTGGCGCCTTAGTCAAGATGGAAGGTAGGCCGTCGGGCGGTAACAGCACGACCGTCTACTTCAATTGTGCGGACTGTGCTGTCGAGGCAGCTCGGGCCTCTGCCTCAGGGGGACGGGTACAGCGCGAAAAGATGTCTATCGGCGAATATGGATTCATTGCCCTGGTACTAGATACTGAGGGCAATATGTTCGGTTTGCATTCAAGGCATTAATCCGCGCTGTCGCGATGTCGCGATGTCGCTATCGGGCCGCGCGGCCCGATAGCCGTCCTAAATGCCCGCCAGCAAACAATCGCGCCCGTTCGCCTTTCTTGGCCAACGGCGGGCAAAACGCGCGGGGATTTTGGGCAATTCCTGGCGCGAGGTGCATGCGCATCCCAAAATTCGAGTCTATTTCATTAGGACCTTGCGATCATGGCCGCAAGTTCTTCAGCGACGAACTTGGCAACAAAGGCATCGGCGCCAACGGGTAAAGCCATCCATTTCCGGCATTTCCAGGTCGGTTAGAACCAGCGCCACCTTGCTGTAGATGGTTTCGCCCTTGGCCTCAGCTTCGACGGCCATCGATTGCAGCTTTTCCCCTGCTTCCTCGCCGGTCTTGGTCATGATGTAGGCCGCCCCCATGGCCTCCAAACCTGCTCGATCAAGGCGCGCGCCAACACTGAGTCGTCGGCAGCTAGAATCACGCTGCCCGCCGCCGAGGTGGACACTTGCGCATCACCGTTCCGGCGTCCCACATTGGCGGCGCGTGGTCAGCGTCAGCCCAGTTGCCTGACGCGTCGACGCTCCTGCTTTTTTGCCGTGATCGCTTCAAGATTTGACCGGGGAACCGCGCGTTGCCCCGTGGCCCCATCATTAATATCGAGTTTAAAAAGGCTCACGGCATCACCGAGATAGATTACCTGTTTTTGCATTGTCTCCGCCGCTGCGGTCGCCGTCGCGACCAAGGCGGCATTTTGCAAGGTGCTCTGGTCCATCCCACTAACGGACTCATTGATCCGCTCGATCTCGGATGCCTGCACCTGGCTCGCGCTCGTAATGGCCGCCATGATGTCGCTGACTTGCTTGACGCTGGCGACGATGTCGCCCATCGTGCGCCCGGTCGCAGTCACCAGGTTGCTGCCGACGCCGACCTTGTCCACAGAGTCGCCGATCAATCCGGAAATTTGCTTTGCCGCATCGGCACTGCGCTGTGCCAGGATGCGCACTTCGGCAGCCACCACGGCAAAGCCCCGCCCTTGAACGCCGGCGCGGGCCGCTTCCACGGCGGCGTTCAAAGCGAGAATATTCGTTTGAAAGGCAATGCCGTCGATGACAGCGATAATTTCGACGATCTTCTTTGATGATGCGCTAACGGACGCCATCGTCTCGACCAGTTGCGTTACCATGGCGCTGCCTTTGCAAGCGATGGTGGAGGCAGACAGCGTCAGCTGATTGGCTTGACGTGCGCTGGCCGCGTTCTCGGCAACGACCCCCGTCAGCTGCGCCATGGATGATGCTGTTTCCCGCAAGGACGCGACCTGCCCCTGTGTCCGCTGCGACAGGCTGTGCAAAGTATCCTCTGTGATTTCTGTCGTCGTAATTTCAATACTTGCCGTGCCCTGCTTTACGGCCGCGACCAATTTGGACAACTGGGCCTGCATTGCCGAGAATGCGGAAAAGAGGCGCCCAATTTCGTTTTTTCCCGTACGCCCCTGCAAGGGGGAGGCAAGATTACCGGAGGCAATCATTTCGCAATTGGCGACCGCCGCATCGAGCGGCTTGATGACGGTAAGAATGAGGTTCCAGCACAGCAGGAGCGCAAAACAGACGCCGATGAACATGGTGCCGATGACGACGCGGACAAAACGGGAAAAGAACGTCACGCTTTCGTCATAGCGCGTTTTTGCCTGGTTTTTTTGCTGGGTTGCCAGCTTTTCCGACGCCGCCACATAATTTCCCCACAGCCGTTCCGTGTTGACGTCAACGGCTGCCATGGCTTTCAAATTTCCGTCCGCTGCCGCATCCACCAGTTGCGCCGTAAGATCATGTGCCGCGATAAAATGGGTCTCAAAGTCGGCGCCCAGTTGCAGCGCCTGCGAGCTATTGGGAATGGTCTTAAATAGCTCCCATGCCTCTTTCGACATGCGCAAGTCGCTCCGGCTTTCCGCTACGACCGCCCTCTTGCGCTCGCCCGTGGCGCTCATGATGAGGGACATATCCGCGGCCGCATCGAGCATGTTGGCTTTGATATTGCCGAGCACCTCAACGGCGCGCGCATCATTTTCATGCATGCGGCGCATGCTCTCGAGTGCGCGCTGGCCGGAATACACGCCGAGCCCACCTAGTAGGACCAGGCCAACAACAAACGCGGCGGCGAACAACACAAGGCGGATTCGTATCGACGTGTCTCCAAACATTTTTTAATTCCTTTACGTTAATAACCGAGCTGGATCGGAGCCCGGATTGCAACACTGGCCCCGGCAATTTTCTCGCCCCGTCTGCACACATGTTTCCATAAATTAATTTTTTTAAATTGATTTACATCAATTTGCGAGTAAATTGGGATCGGGGCTATGGAATGGTTCGCGTCAAATAGGCAGGGTGCCCCCTCCCATGATGGCCGATGATGGCTCTATGCCGTTTTGTGTGG
>PKWL01000049.1 GCA_003133225.1 Janthinobacterium sp. | reverse complement strand
CCGCCAGCGTCATGATGATCGCGCTCAGCAGCTTGAGCTTAGGTGTTGTACTTTTCATTCTTGTCTCCCCTATTTTGTTGGATCGCTTAACGTTCGCTCATGGCGCGCAGGTTTTCGGAAGTGTAATAGCTGGCGTTAAAGCGGGGGCCATTTCCCTCCTCGGAATACGAAATATCCTTGCCGGTTCCCGCCGCATGCATGTCGACCAGATAGCGCCCGTCGGCCAAGTTGTATTGGGCAAAAGCAGAAGCGTCGCACGAGCCTGTTTCATACACAGGGATCAGGAAAGATTCTCTGACTTTCCAGATTTTTCCCTGACCGTCGTAATCTTCCGCCGCCAGGTAGTTCCAGGAATCTTCATCCAGGTAGAACGTGCGTTTCGGGGCCGAGTGCCGCATGCCGGCCTTGACGGTGGCGTTGACGACCCAGACCCGGTGCAGTTCATAGTGCCGATCGGCCGGGTTGACAAAGTCCCTTTGCGCGAAATCCTCGAATTTGCCACTAAAGTTGTACGCGCCAAAGGAGTTGTAAGCGACATAGATCTCCTTCTTGCCCGCCAACTTCCAGTCGAAGCGATCGAGGGTACCGAAGAACACTTCCGGTTCATCCATCGTGTACTGGTTTTCGAAGCCGATCTGCGGCGCATCATAGGCATAGGTTGGCATCCGGCGCACGCGACGCTGTCCGGGGAAGTAGTAGAATGCTTCGCTCCCTGGCTCGTTGGTGTGCATCGTGATGTTTAAGGCTTGGCCAGCCAACGCGGCCGGCGCCGTGTAGCCGAAATGGATATACCATTCCACCGGCGGCATCGAACTGAGCAGCGTTGAGCCCTTTTTTGCCCAAGGCATATACCAAACCAAGTCATCTGCCGCCTTAATCCAATCCGCACTTCCCTTGCGCGGAGAGATGGCCGTAAACATCGGCTTGTATTCGACGCCCACGCCCCGGTAGTGGAATTTTCCATTCAGCATGACTTCCACACCATTTTTTGGCAGCGGGAAGGGAATTCCCGGCATGTAGGCCTCTTTCAAGTACCAGCCTTCGGGAGCCAGCGCGGCTGTCGTGACATTCTTCTTGGTATTGTCCACGACAAAACCTGGTGCGCTACAGTCACGATGGGGCGGATAGATATCCATCCGATAGCCCTTGATCTGCTTGAACAGCGCGACCTGTCCGGGCGTCAGCTTGTCCGCATATTTATCGACATTCGATGCGTCGATCGAGAACAGCGGTTTATCGCTCTTATGCTTCCAAAAATCAACGCGTTTTTTTCCTTGCGACCAGCCCGGCACAGGAGCTTCCGTGCCCGACCACGCAGGGATGGCGCCATCCTTGTTACCCGCTTTTTCCCCGCCCAAGGGGGTCAAATCTTTTCCAAGGCGTTCTGCATCCTGCGCGCCGGCGGCGAAACAGAAACCGACCTGGAGCGACAGCACTGCGGCAGCCAACGCTTGAATTTTTCGTTTCATGATTTTCTCCATCTAATTTTTATTAAATCTAAACAGCGCCGAAGTCAACGTCAGGCTGCCGCGCTCACCACTACAAAAAAACCCATCTATTCGAACTACGCCCCCATCCCGCGGCTCCTTGCCTACTGGATATGCCTCAGGCAATGCCAACTGCGCTGACCCGTGTGGTGAGAATGCACAACGATGGGCTCGCACCCATAGGCGTTTTCCTCAAAATCGGTGACGAAAAATGGCTGCGACGTTTCACGGCTCTGCTTCTAATACTAGGAGATATGCTATTCATCAAGATATCCACTTTCGGTAAAATTGCTAGCCGCGGAAAAATAAAACGCTGGCGCGCCCCAAATGTCCCATTAAAACAACGCCAGCGGCAGGTAAAAACGCCGGCACTGCCTGCTCATCGTCAGCGGCGCCCCTTGCCTTGTCGCCATGTTGTGCTTTCAAAAACAATTTACTCCAAGCATGCAGCCGCTTATTTACAGCGCACCTCCGGGTAGTAGCACATGTAGCCGCTTTGGCAATGCTTGAGTGTCTTGCGGATCCCGACGGCGGTGGCGGCCACGCTCGTCGCATCGGCGCCGCGCCGGGCCGCGTCCAACACTTGGCAAACCATCTCCACGCTCTTGATCTTGCGCTCGGTGGGTCCTTCGCGCCCGGCGATCTTGATCGAGGCCACTCCGGCCTGGCGCAGCCGATGAATGGCACACAAGCCGCAGGGACCATAGGGGTAGCCTTCTTCCGTGGTAGAAAAGCCGCAACCGAAGCGATACCAAAGCCAGCGCTTGTAATCCTCATCGTTTTCTTGCAAACGCCGTTCCGCCGGCGCTGGCAAGGCCCGCCCGGCCGCCCCCACATATTCAAACTGATAGCTATCGATGCAGATCGGGCCGCCGAGTTTCTTCGGCAAATGGATCGAATGGCAAACCCCTTCCTCAAAAACACAACCGTCGTTAAGGATGAAGACTTCGATCTCGACGTCGGGCACGGCCTTGGCAATGACTTCGACTTCATCAAGCGTCACGTCCCTTGGCAAAATGACCCGCCGCACGCCCAGATCGCGATAGAAGCCGACGGCGGCACTGTTGCGGCAACTAGCGACCGAACTGACATGAATGGCAAGCTCGGGGACCTGCTCGCGCAAGGCAGATATCAACGGCAGGTCCGCCACGATGACGGCGTCGCCCCCCATTTTTTGAAAACTGTCGCCGAGAGCCACCAGGGCATCGAGCTGAGCGGCGCCGTAGTGCTGGGCATTTAGAACTAGGAACAGGTGTGCGCCCAAGCCATGCGTCACGTTCACCGCCTTCTCCAGTTCGGCCAAACTCGGCAGATTGCCAAAATAGCGCCGATTGACGGCACCCGTATTAAATTGGGTCACCCAATTTGACGGTAATACCCCGCAGTAAAGCTCCTTTGCGCCGGCCGCAACCAGAAGTTCAATTTCGTCGATGTGGCTGATGGGAGACGTGATTTTCATTTCATACTTCCGAAAGAACCAGACGGGCGACATGGCCATGGGCGATGGCCTCGCGCACAACACCGAACAGGGCCGCATCGTGCTGGTAGAACATGGTGGTCCCGCGGCTATACGTGCGCAAACCGGACACGACCGCATCGGGCTCTTGTTCCAAGATGCCCAGGCACTCGCGATGACAGGGCCGTCCGGGGGCAAACTTGTCCTCCGTTTTCTGGCCCAGGGAACCGATTTTGCAGATGCGGCCTTTGGCGATGTAGGCATACGGCGCCCAAACAGCCACAGCCAAGCCGCTAACGTCGAAGATCTCGGCGGTAGCAAACGGGGGAACGTCGAGTTCGATTTGTGAAATACCGAATCCAGAGAGCAAGCGCGCATACGGCGCCGCTCCATAATTGCTCGGATAGACCTTGCGCCAGGCCGGGGCCGGCATGCGCGGGTCCTTGATCATCTTGGCCAACTGGCGGCCAGCGACCAGCCGGCGCCCGGGAAATTGCGTCTTCATGAGCTGGGCAACGCCCCAATCATTGACGAGCACTTCCGCGCTTGGCGGAAGGCGCGCGGCGACGCTGCTAATGCGGGCCAGCAGCGCATCGTTGGCGATGGGGGTAGGCAACACAAAAACCAGCCCCAAGCGTTCGGCCTCGGCCATGGCGGTGGCCAGATCCCCATCGTTCGGAAACAGGTGCTCGCAATACTCGCTGCCAAAGTACAAATGGGTCGCCACGGCTCCCTGGGGCACAACGTCCGCCAACTGAGGGTCGTCGAGAAAGGCGAGCAAATTCGCCCGATCAAGGCTCGCCAGCGATTTTAAGCTCGCCAGGCGGCGGGGGTGGCTAATTGCCAGTGCGATATCCATGCGTTCCTTCATACCACTGCCGATCGGGTTTCGCGCCCGTGAAAACGGGCGACGACCTGCAAATGGTTTTTGAAATCGGCCGCCGTAGCGGCGGGAAAAGTCTTGAAAAAAGCGCCGGCGCGGCCAGTCATGCGCGCCGCCGCGTAGCTCGCCCCTCCCCCGCAAAACCCGGGCGGAGGTAGGGGCGACGCGCCAAATACATCAGGCGCGATGCGGGAACAGTCGTCCTCGCCGCAGCGCGCGTCACCGTTGACGGCCAGCACCCCCGGATACAGCGCGGGATAAACCGGTGCCCCCCGCGCCGGATGGGAAGCGACCAGCAAGACACCTTGGGCGACGGCACCAAAACAGCTGTCCCGCAGCGAGCGCCGATCATCATGCAAGCCCAGGCTGAGATTGACCACGCGCGCCCCCTGGGCAACGCACCAATCAATGGCGCTGGCGACGACGCGCGCCGCGCTGGGCTGAGTGGAAAAAAAAACCTGGGCCGACAGCAAAGAGCAGTGGGGTGCCCGCGCCACAACCAAACTGGCTACGGCCGTGCCGTGGCCGCCGCCGTCAACTGCGCTCTCCGCCACGCACGCCACGTGTCCATCCTCGGTCAGGCGCAGCGCCACCCGGGCGAGCACGGCGGCATCGAGTTGCGCACCGATACCGCTATCGATGATGGCGAGCTTAACCGACATGGGATGCAACCTCCCCGGACAGGACCTCGAATACCCCATGGTGCAAGCGGCAAATCATGTCCCACGCCTGGGGACAGCGCGAGTGATGGGTAATAAACAGGCAGGTACGCCCGGCAAACCGGCGGAACACCAAGGCCAGCAGCTGGGCCTCCATTTCCGGGTCGACGGCGCTGGTGGTCTCGTCGAGAATGAGAATCGATGGATTCTGCAAAATCGCGCGCGCCAAGGCCAGGCGCAGACGCTGGCCGCGCGAGAGGGCCGCGCCGATGCCGCCGACGGGCGTTTCAAGTTGCACTTCCGTTGCTTCCAAACCAACCGCTTGCAGCAGCTCGACGAGCTCGGCATCCTTGGCCTGGGGCCGGATAAAGCGCAAATTTTCTGCCACGCTGCCGGGGAAAAAGGCCGGTTCCTGGTCGACGACGGCGACCCGGCGGCGCAGGTCGGCGGCCGCCACCTGATGAATGGCGACGCCATCAATCAAGATGTCGCCGCACGCCGCTTGCAAATGGCCCAGCAGCAAATCGGCCAGCGTCGATTTGCCCCCTCCAGAAGGTCCCACCAGCAGCACCTTGCTGCCGGGCGGGACGTGCAGGAAAGCCTGCTGCAATACGGGTTTGCCCGGCTCATAGGCAAAGCTCACGCCGTTTAATGCGAGCTCGCCGCGAACCGCGAGTGGCAGGCGGGCCGCCACTTGTTCGCCCTGGCGCGGCGGCTCGGCATCGAGCACCTCGGACAAGCGCTCCAAGCTAACGCGCAGCCGCTGCCAGCCCGCAAGCACGCCCATCAGGGTATGCGCCGGACCGGCCACACGCGCGGCATAGCCGACGAAGGCGACCAGCAGCCCCATCGTAATATGTCCTCGGGCCAGCAGATAACCGCCGCAGCCAAAGACTAAAGCCGTTCCTGCCAAGCCCGCCACGCGCTGTCCGGCGGCCAGGGAAAAGCTGGTCTGCTGCGCCATTTTCAAGGCTTGGTAATAGTCGCCGTGGCGCTCGCGCAAGGCGGCCAGGCGCGCCTCCTCGCCATTGGCTGACTGGATCAGCTTCACCGCGCGCAAGGTATCTAGAAAAAAATTGGACAAGCGCGTCGATTCCCGCCGGGCGTCGCGCGCGCTTTTTTCCACCGCTGTCCGCTTTTGCACGGCGTGCAGAAGGGGCAGGGGCAGCATGGCGAGCAACACCACGAGCGTCATCGGGACGTTCAGGCATCCCATCAAAAGAATCACGGCCACGAGGCTGAACAAACCGTTGACCAGCGCCATCGGGCCATCGACCAAGAAGCGTTGAACCTCGGCGATATCGCCGTCAAAACGGGAAACCAAGTCACCAAAACCGACCCGCGAATAATATACGGGAGATAAGGTTTGCAGGTGCTCAAATACCCGTTCCCTAAGACCGAACAGGACGTGCGATGACACTTCCAGATAATCGAAGCGCGTGATCGATTCTACCGCCAGGCCCAGCAGCGGAGCTAACAGCATCATCGTCGCCGAAGAGGCCAACACCTTCAAATTGCCGGCCAAGGCACCGTCATCAACGAGCACCTTCGACAGCCACGGCTGGAGCAATCCCAGCAAGCTCGCAATGCAAGACAAAGCGACGACGCGAATGGCCACGCGCCGCCGCGCGGCCAGCAGCAGCCAGCCCCAGCGCAGAATCGGGTGACGCCACAATGACTTGGAATACGGCATCATTAGAGTTTATTTCCGGGTCTGGCGCTTTAGCTCAGCGATGAATAATTCGCATCGAGGATGTCGATTGGTCGGCAGCGCCCGGCATGATGATCTCGCCCTGTTTGGTCAGCGTTGCCGTGTCATAGATCGCCACCTTATTGGCGGCGCCGCCAAGGTAGATTTCCTTGCCATCGCTAGCAATGTTGATGGCATAGTAAGTCTGGTCCAGTTCGACGCGGTCGGTGAATTTCTTTGCCGCCATATCGGCGCGTAAAATCTGATTCATCACGGTAAACACTTCCGTGCGCTTCACGGGATTCATCACGGCCGAGAAAATGGCGGTATCGGCGTTGCCAAGCTCGGCGTAATTCAACTTCTCAGTGTCGAGGTCGAAATTGAGAATCCCCACCTTAAAGGCTTCCGGCGACTTCGGATCGGCATCGGTTTTCGCTACGAAATACGGACTTGAAAGCACGCGTGCCTGCTCGTATTGATGCCAAAAGGAAAGAATATCAGGTTCGCCGATGCCCTGGCGTTGCCAGTGGCGCAGCGGAAAAGTTTTGTCCACTTTGCCCGCCTTGGCGTCAAACACATAGATGTCCGGGCCCACGGCAACGATCCGGTCAGGGTTGGCCGTGGGGGCCAAGAGGGAAATGCCGCGCGGCGCGGGGAAGGTTTTCGCGGGCTTGGCGTTAATGCCATCGGCCGTGTTATAGACGGCAATCCGGGTATCTTCCGACTCGTATTCATTGCGTTTCATGCGCGTGGGAATCTGATACACGTAGAGCTTGCTGCCGTCCAGACTGACCGTCATGCCGAACATGGATTTAACGCGTTCCTTCGGTGTTGACATGTCGGCGCGGAAAACCACTTGTCCGCTGTCAAGGTTAACGCCAATGATACTGTCAAAATGATTGGTCATGACGTAGGCGACTTTGGCGTCGGCCGGCACCGCAATCGCCCCGGGCGCACCGTCGCCGGGCAGGGGGTAGGTACGCACCAATTTGCGTGCCGCCAGATCGAACAGGTGCAAACTGTTGGGGCGGCTGGAGGTGAGAAGGAAGTCGGCGGCCAAAGCCGACGAGCTCGCCAGCAAGATAAGGCAAAAAGTGATCCAGCGTTTCATTGGTTCAGTCCTCGGGAAAGAGTGTCTGTAGTTCGCGCCAGTCGCGCAGGGCCGAATTCTTGCCTTCTGTCCAATCTCGGGACGTATTCATGTTGTCAGCGAGTTGGGCCGGCCACCAGCAAGGATCGGTACAGCCGTAAAGATCCGCTTCCAAGGGCTGGCACAGGCTGGCCAAACCACCGAAGGCGTCAATTTCCCAGCCCGGGTCGAACGTCGTGGTGCAACCGACGACGCTGCTCATCGGGCTAACTTCAAGCGCCTGCCCTTCGGCAGACGGGGAGGATAGGCTATAAGCCTTATGATTGAGAGGTCTTAGGCGTTTCATTGTTGTGCATCTCCATGTGGTTCCTGCGCCTTGTTATTGGGAGTGAAAAAGCCGGGGTTGGCATGCATGATCTCGCCGAAACATTCGATGCCGAAATCGAGCCACTCGCGGATAAAATCACAGTGGGAAAAGGTTGGCGCCAGTGCCGTGCCCTGACGGACATAGGCCTCGTGATAGCAGCCGCCGGCGCAAATGCTGCGCGCCGAACAACCTTGGCAAGCCGGATGCAGGCGCTGCGCTTCAGTGAGAAAAGCGCTAAGTTGCTCTTGCGCGATGCCGGCAGTGACGTCGCCGAAGCTGGGAAAAGAGGTGCCGGTGAAGCGGTGGCACAGGGCCAGTTGACCTTCCGTGCTAACCGCCAGCAAGCCGACCCCGGCCCCGCAAGGCAAGGTCTTGCGGGTACCGCTGTGCAAGTCTTGCATCATTTGATTCATGTTCGAAAAGCCATGGCGAAAGCCCCGTTTGGCGGCCGTGACGTACTCTCGACCAAGAGATTTCATGGCGTTTAAGACGGTGCGCATTTCGCCGTCATCAAGACCGAGGGGCGAATCATCACTCGCCGTCGCCGGTGCGAAACCGACTTCGGCAAAGCCCAGTTCGTCATGCAGGTGGCGATAAATGCGCGCCACATCGGTATTGCCGCCGGCCAAGGTCACGCGCGCGCCCACGGGCCGCGCCGTGCACCCCTCCAGCAGGCGCCGAACATTTTTCGACACTTGCTGGTAGGTACCCTTGCCGCCGATGGTGATGCGATGGCGGTCATGAAGCTCTTCATCACCATCCATGCTCACCGAAATGCCGAAGCGGTGGGCTTGGAAAAAGGCGATCATCTCGTCGCTGAGCAAGCTGGCATTGGTGGTCAGGGAAAAATCCACCGGCTTGCCCACTTTACCAGCCTCCTCTTCAGCGTACGCGACCAAGGCTTTGATGGTGGAAAAACGCGTCATCGGTTCGCCGCCAAAGAAGACCACGTTGACGCGCTCATGACCGATTGCTTGTTTGAGCAGCAAATCGATGCCACGCTTAGCCGTGGTTTGCTCCATCACGGCGGCCGCGCGCGGGGTCGTCAAATCCTCGCGATAGCAGTAGCTGCAACCGAGGTTGCAGCCCGTCGTTAAGGTCAGCACCAGGGTATTGATGGGGGAGTTCAAGATTTCCCGTGGCGCGATTTCGTAATCCTTGCGCTGATCACAGATGATCCCAAGGGCCAGGAAATCGGCCAGCGAATCGCACACTTCACCCGGTGAGAAAATGCCGTCGAAGCGCCCGCGAACGTCTTGCTCGCTCACGCTCCCCTTCTCTTCTAGGAGCTCCAATACCGAGTCGGCCGCCTTGTCGAGCTCGAACATCGAGGTAGTCGGCACGTGCAGCAAGATGCGCTGACCGCTTTTTCCGAGCGCCCGATAGTTCTGTCGTTGTAGTTGCAATGATGATGGCATGTTGGTCTCTCCTAGCGTAAAGGCGGTTTATTCCACGCTTGCGCGCTCACCACCAGGCGAGCTTTTGCCTCTTCGGTGACGCCGCCGTCGACCACGGTGGCTTTGACCGACAAATCGCCGACATTATTGCGGCCCTTGCGCGCGGGATTGGGGCCTGCAACAGCCGGTACGAACAAGCCGTCAATCCCCATGACGCCGGCAAACTTGACGTCGTCGGCCGCCTTGGCTTTCTCGTCTTGGTTATCGACGCTCCAAGCGGCCTGAACGTAGCCGAGACGAACATCGTCGGCCGTGCCCGGCAGTCCATCGGGCCCATTGAGATAAGCTACGGCGTCAAACTGGGCGCTCACACCGGGGGTGGCGCCACCGCCCATCCGAGCGACGCCAAACTCAGGTTCTACACGAATCGAATCGAACTGACGATAAACAGCCACTTTAGCAGTGCCGGCCCCGCCCTTGCCGCTCATATTGCGCAATCCGACCGGCGCGTCGCCCGCCACCTTGACCACCAGCTCGACCTCGTTGGCATTTTTTTGCACGGATGAAAGCACCGAGATTCCCGGCCCCAAATCATAATCCTTGCCCAGTTGAACCCCTTGCACTCTCAACATCGTTTCGCCGCCCGCCTTCAACATGGACGGGAACACGGCGACGATCGCACTGTGCGCCTTGGCGCCATCGGGCACGGCGTCGAAGGTCGCGCCGATCTCATCTGATTCGCGCAGGAACCAGCGCCCCGACAGTTTTTTCCCATCTTCACTCAAGGCAAACACGGAGCGCACCTTTTGGTTGCCGATGGTGGCATCGCCACGCCATTCGTAACCGGTGTAAATGATGCTCTCGCCCCGGCCACTTACCCGATTCCCGCTTGCGTAGTTCAGCTCGTAGCGGACATCGTAGCGATCCTTGCCTAGGGCCGCGACCTGCATATAGCCGGCGTAGTCACCCCAACCGGGCCGATGCCCGGCAATGCGCCAGGAGCCGGTAGGCAATGCGTGCTTCTGGCCCTGCCAGTTTTTCCAAGCCGCTGTGTTAGACGGATAGAGGGCGGCCAACTTGGGCACCATCTGATTGAGAGCAATTTCCCTCCAAGGACGGTCCCGCCCTAGATTGGAATACTCAATGCTGGGGAACTGCCCCAGATGCGTATGGACCAGTTTTCTCCATTCGTTCGCATCGCGGCGTTGCAGCGCGATGCGGCCAAAGCTATGGCAGCGTGCGCACATCTGGCCAAGTTCTTCGTTCGGCACCACGTCTTGGGAATTCGGTCTGCGTTCAATTAGAAAACGGTAAGGAGCTGCCTCCTCAGGGGCCAGCCCCTGCCGGTCGGCCAGGTATTTGACGAGGGTGCGGCGGTCTTCCTTGGAAATTTCCATGGTTCCCGCGCTGAAATCATCCTTGTGCCAGATATACATGCGGGCGATGCTCATATCCCAGCCTTCGGGAGTTTTGCGCAAATCGTCAATGCGCTGTAGCTTGCCGTGTTCCAAATGGCAAGCGCCGCATTGCTTTTTTAGAATCTCCGGGCCCGACGCTGGTGCCGCCACCACGGCACCGGCCAAGAGAAGGCCGGCGATGGTCATCAGGCCACGCTTGAACGAGAGGCTATCACTGTCGGCCAGCATTTTTATCATATTTAGCAACATGGTCATCCTTTTCCCGATTGAGGCAAAGAGGTCTCGATCACCTCTGACCCCTTTACTTTAGTTTGGGGTTGGAAAAGCCGTTAGCCGAATTCGGCAACGGCGCCGAAAACATCCTGCGCGGCCATCGTCTGTGACAAGCGCCGACCGCTCCAACTATGCAAGGAAAGAGGCCTCGGCGACGTCCAGGTAAAATTTTAGTCTACGCGCAAAGTTGTTAAAGAACAATATAATCGGACTTTTCAAATTATTTTAATTTCCGCGCGTGAACGGGAAACCCGCATTCCGGGCCACTCTTGGGGCTGCAAACTTTGGCGGGCGGCTTTGCCCTTGGCAAAGCGACATCAAAGCGGGTGGCGCTTGATTGGGCGCCATGGCCCGTTCCTAACGCTGGTGCCATAGCTGCGACCAAAGAGTTTTTTTGAATGGCTGTCAGACCCTGGGTGGCAAAGGGAAGTGCGGCAGCCCGCCACTTTCTAGCCCGCAACTTGACGCGAACGAGTTGGCGGCTCGTCAAATATTGCGCTGCACAATGACATTTGTGCATTGATGCACTATTTTGAATGTAGAAAATCTATTGCCTTGAAGGCGAGGAGACCGAAAAAAACCCGCGCTCGATTCGGAGTGCGGGTTTTTTTCTTCGGCTGGCGCTCGCTGGCGGCGTCTGTCGGGAAGCACGAACGTCGTCCGGCTAAGATAAAAATTGGCCTGCGCCCGCCTGCGCACGCCCCGCTTTCCTGCCGCAGACAATGTGCCACCAAAGCAGCGCCGGCAGTCCAAATCCAACAATCCAGTGCAGCCACTCGGTAATTTGGCGCACCAACTCGCCATCGAAATAGTAGAGCCCGTATCCCGATAACGCGATGGACAGAAAGCCCAGCGCCGTGATGGTGCCGGCGAATCGGTTTCGGCGCTGATGCCACGCGTTTAATATATGCCCATAGAGTAACGTTCCTGCCACAAAAGTCATGAGCATCGCCATCGCACCATGCAATTTCATCAGCCACGGTTCCAACGGGCTTGGCATCGCGTCCTCGCTTCTGGTCTTGTGCAACAGCAGCCATATGGCGCCCGTCAGGACGAGGAGCAAGAGCAGAGCGTAGAGCGCGCGGCGACGCGGTTTTCCGATGCGCAAAGACGGGTGCGAGGGTCGAAGTTTCATCAAGGGATTGGTCCACAATAATGAACGACATGCGCACCGTAGCGCTCTAGCATCGGGTGCTGCGGATCGCCGCTTGCAAGTACGACCTTCGTCAACAGATCGGCCTCCATGCAAGTTGAGGCGACGATGCTAACGCTCGTGCCCAACGCGACGGGGCGACGGGAGACACCGTCGATCAGCGCTGAGCGCGCGCCTGCGGCGTCGCAGCTTAGCCCGCCTGCGACGGAACTCGCGAGCGCCTGGCACCGCAACTTGATGGCAAGTGGCAGATGGCCCGGATGGCGCGCGTCGCGCAAATGTACAAGTTCCGCAACGCTGCCGATATGGCGCAAGTCGCCGCCGGCGTTGACCAAAGCGTCTTCAATCTCATGCCGCAACAGGGCGCCGATCGCGCAATCAACTGCGTACCCCTTGGCAATCCCGCCCAGGTCGAGCAGGCAAGGCGCGCGCTTGATGCAGTAATTTTCCCGCAAAAACCAAGGCGCACGGTGCCGTGCACCCGAGGTGCTGCCCGGATAAGAAGGCAATAGGCCATGCGCGACAAGTTCGGTGGCAACAGTACAATCAAAGGCATAGTGTGACGCCTTGGAAGCGCGGTGCGCGCATTGCAGCACTTCCGTCGTGCGCGCATCGATCATGATGGGAATTCCCGCAGCGGCGCCATTGATGCGGGCCACATCGCTGTGCGCTTCATGAAAGCTCATCAGGCGGTGAATTTCCGCGATTTCGGCAAAGGCGGCGTCGATCGCCCGATCGACGCGCAAGATATCCGTTTGCTTCCCAACGCCGGCCATTCGGATTGAAATTTCCACCAGCGTGCCGAGCAAAGGCTTGGCACGCCGACGGTAGCGTGGCGCAGTAGACGGGGCAACGGACGAGATCGGTTTCACGCCGGACGTATTCAATTTGCAATTAGTGCAACTTGCACGTAGTGCGTGATGCGCCGTATCCCATCAGTCAAATGGGTGCATGACATGGTGGCGCCACTGATGTTCGCAATATCGTTATCGATCGCCAAAGCGGCTGCCGCGCTTTTCCCGACGAACTGGTTGCGCCATGGCTTGGATCGCACTTCGCCGCCGTGTGCTTCGCGATAGGAAAGTATTTCAACATCGCGTATACGACCGTCGGGCGTGAAGCCGACCGCGTAGCTAATCAATTGGAATTTCCCGATGACGGCGTCGCTGACCACATAACCGAGAAGCTGATCGCCGGCCTTTGCAGCGACCACTTTCCAAAAGGTCGTATTCACAGCCGCGCCGCTTTTCGCTTCAATCTGTTTGATTTGCTCGGCGCTCAGTTTGAGCGTTTGCGGCGTGAACAAGGTCGCATTGGGGAACATCAATCTGTGTGCTTCCGCCAGCGACATGTAGTCGGTCGCGAACACACCCGGCGCAAAAAAAAGCGCCGGCAGCGCCGTGCCGACCATGACGACAGACGGCAGAAACGGTAAATTACGCATCAGATTTTCCTTGGTTGCGACGTCGATACGGGATGCCTAGAATTGTAATCCCATGCCCATATCGAAACGCGAGAACCCGACATTTTCATGGAATTTCTGATAATCGAATTTGAACACGACATTTGGATTCAAATAAAAGTTAGCGCCGATGGTGTCGACGGTATCGCGCGGAATGGGATTGGCGGCCGGGTTGGATGGGGATCCGGTCACGGCCGCGAAGTTCGCTGGAGCAATTCCTTCATAGCTGGCCCCCATGTCGTACTTCTCATAACGCACGAACGGCGCCAAGCGATAGCCGCCGCTTTGCCAGACATTGTAGGCCGCTTGCGCAAACCAGCCGTCGAAGCTCGCCGGCATCGGATTTGTTACGCCGGTAGACAACGCACTGACAGCCGCTGCATTCACAGCTGCCGTGTTCGTCAAACTACCATGGGCGTACAACGCTTCAACATCAAGCTTGCCTGGCTGATAACGCGCATGCGTTTCCCAAAGGGTGACGCGCTGGTTTTCTGGCGTCGCCGTTGGCGCCGCCACGGCGCCTCCAGTAAAGTAGGTTCCGCCCAGAGTCACGCCGGGAATGCCGCGGTAATTTAATGCCGCGTAAGCGGATGGATGGGAGGCATTGGCCAAGGCTAGTTCCTGATGCGCGGCCTGCATCGGCGCGATATCGTTGTCTTCCAATTCAAGCGCGGTCCGGTAAGGCGTCGGCGCAAAATTCCACTTGGATAGATCAAGACCGGTCGTCATACCAAGGTTCCAGTCGAATCCCGTATCGGTACTGCCATGCAATCCGATTCCGCCCTCGCGCCATGTGCTTGGGATAATCAACGTTTCAACGAAGTTGCGTTGCACACCGTAAAAGTTGGTCGGTTCGTGGTTTTCGTTCAAAAATCCTGCCGGAATCAAGAACAGACCGGCTTTGAAGCCGAGCTTGTCGTTGATTTGGTGATCGACATAAAACTGTTCAACTTCAAATTCGCCTGGGTCGGACGCGGAACTCACTGCATGCTCGACTTCGTATTCCGAATTGAAGCGGGTCTTGTCGTCGAATTGATAGCCAATGCCAAACACCGCCCTGGCCAGATCAGCCTGCGTCAGATTCTTGTCTTGCGTCGGCTGCGTGTAATACGCTTCGCCGTACCCCCATAGCGACAATTTGTCCCAGGTTTCAGATTTCGCGGAGCGGGTCGCTGCAAGCTGGGCCGCCTGCGTCGCCGCTTCCGATACTTGGGCCAGTTCCGTCTTTAACAACTGTTCGGCCTGCACGTGATTTTGTTGCTCGCCGGCTATGCTATTGCTTTGCTGCTTGATTTCGGCCAACTGTTGCTTAATCGCGAGCAACTGCTGCTCCATATCGGCGAGCTGCTTTTCCAGTGCAATGTTGTGACGCTCGAGGTTTTGAATCGCAGTGGCGCTGTCGCCGGTGGGGCTGGCGGCGGCGTGGGCACCGGCAAGCGCAAATGACAGGCAAAGCGAGCGCGCGGCCAAGCGTACAAGATGTGTTTTCATGCTTTTTAGATCCTTAACTGAGCTGATCGGTTACTGCAAAACACAAGCGTAACACGACTCATTCTCATTTGCAATTAAATAAAAATGCGAATGCGCCATTCTGTAAATGAATGTTGTTTGTTGCTTTTACGCCGTCCCGCCCGTTCACGTCGAGCACCATCGCAGATCGCCGCCCCTCGGCGGTTCCTGCAGTTCACGCGCAAACGCGAATGCCAGGCGCGAAAAGATATGCGGCCAAAGCGCGTTCCAGCTTCCCGGCTCGTAAGCGTGAGTTTCCTAGTTTCCAGCAGGCGGAGGCACCGCCTAGCCAAGTGAAACGGAGCGTGGCGGCAATCAGGCGCCTCCGTATTTCCCCTGGCCACCTGGCGGCGCTGCTGCGCCAGCGCGAAATATTGAGGCGTCGCCGCAGTTGCTGCAGATCTTGCATGGCGCCGCCCCGCAAGGTGGCATTTTTAACCGCAAAGACGGAGCGTGCCGGCGCGATCATCTCACTCAGCAACTGGCCGACCGGCTGCTAAGCGGCATCGAGCTCTGTTGTACCGCCGCGCTGGAAGGTGATGTCGGCCCATGCGGCGGGTCCTCATTCCATCGCCTGTGCACAGATAGGCACTGTCGGGCCGACGCGAACGCGGGTGGCTGGAGCCGGCAGGCCGATCTGCTCGCGGTCGTTTTCGTGCGGGTGCCAAAGCTGGCGCCCCCCCCCGAAAGCACCTGGGCGCGGAAATAGGCTGCATTTCGATGCGGGTTTGGCCAAAAACGGCTGTTGCTGCATGTGCACCAAACGGGCGCGGCCATGTAACAAATTGAGGCCAGCCTCCGGTTCCCTTGCAACCCCAGCTCTAAAACTCCACCCATTCTTCGCTAACGATGGCTGCCGGCTCGACCGCCAATCGCCTTGCCGGTGCGCCGCGCGTTGCATCTGCAGGTGCAACATGCGATGAGCGTGCTGTGCTGGCAAGTTTGGCCACCCTGGGCGCCGGGCGCGGCGCCCAGTGTGTGGTCGGCACCACCGTGCTGGCGTCACCTAGCTTGAATACGCTAACGACTTGCGCCAGATTGCCGGCTTGGTCTTGCAGC
>PKWL01000006.1 GCA_003133225.1 Janthinobacterium sp. | reverse complement strand
TCGACATGACGGCCGGGCCACAGGGACTGGCACTGGTCTCCACCATCATCAGCCTGGCCCATGCACTCAAGCTCAAGGTGGTGGCTGAGGGTGTCGAAACCGAGGAGCAACAACGTCTGCTGCACCTGCTCAACTGTGACGAAATGCAGGGCTACCTATTTAGCAAACCGGTGCCGGGCGAGATTTTTGAATCAAGATTTCTGGCGCCGCCAACACCGTCGGCGGGGTGAATATGGAGCCGCAAACAGGGAATCGCATTTCAAACGCAATCGCCAAAGCGTGCGCTGCGTTGGCCGCAATTCTTGGCTTGATTGCTCTGGCCGGATGGACTTTGGAACTTCCGGTCCTTACCAGCTTCGGACAAGGATTGATTCCAATGGCGCCGAGCAGCGCGCTGCTGTTCGTGTTATTTGGAACCACAGTGTTCTTCTGTACCAGGGTGCCGCCAAGCCGCACTGCTCGTTGGACCGGCGTTGCTTTTGGGGCAGCCGTGACTCTAATCGGTCTGCTGTTGTTTTTCTTATCCTATCTAGGCATACGCCTTGACGCCGAACACCTCGGCATCGCCATCACCGGATCGGTAGGCGATTCGCCAATTGGGCATGTCTCGGCGGTAACGGCGCTATGCTTCGCGGCAGCAGGCTTGTCGCTGATGGCGTCGCTTTCGTCGTCCTCTGATCGTCCAGGGCTGGCAATGGCAGCATTTTGGCTCGCCGGCCTCATGCTGTTTGCCAGCATTATTTTCCTGCTCGCCTATCTATTCGGCACGCCGCTGTTCTATGGCGGGAAGTTCATACCGCCGGCGTTGCCGACCAGTCTCGCTTTGGCAGCGCTCGGTGCAGCGCTGCTTGCGCTTAGCGGGCCGCGGGCGTGGGCGTCCGACCCGCAAATTGACGCGCAAACCCGGCGTGCATCGCGGTTCTTCGTGCTCGTATTTGCATTCATGACGATCGGCCTTGTCAGCGCCGGTGGCGTTTATTTCCGCAGCAATGTAAAACAGCATCGCGCCGCGATTGAACTCCGGTTATCCACCATTGCCGATCTCAAGGTGAACGAGCTGCTGAGTTGGCGCAAGGAACTGTTTGGGGATGCAGCGCTACTTTATGGGAACCCCGTTTTCGCCGATCTGATGCGACGCGCGCTCGCAAGCGTGCCGGACGCACAGGCCCGGGACCAGCTTCACATTTGGTTGCGACAAATCCGGGAAGCCTATGGGTACGAGGATATCCACGTGTGCGACGCGCAGGGTGTTGCGCAGTTCTCGGTTCCCGATAATTCGCCCACTGCCGCCGAGCTCGAAAGTGCCCGTCGAGCCATGCGCTCGGGCCAGGTCAGCTTGAAAGATTTTCACCGGGATGAACCGGGAGGCGCGCCCCATCTGTCGCTGTTGGTGCCGATACTCGACCATGCGACAGGTGGTCGGCCCCTGGGCATTGTGATGCTTGATATCGACCCCGGAATATCTCTTTATCCCTTGATCGGACGCGGGCTCACACTGAGCCACTCCGCCGAGACCGCGCTGGTGCGCCGCGACGGCGACGACGTGCTGTATCTCAACGAGCTCAGATTCCGCAAGAACACTGCTCTCTCCCTGCGCTCACCGCTAACCAGAACTGAAGTCCCCGCAGTGAAAGCTGTGCTCGGACAGGAAGGGATTGTGGAAGGAAGGGACTACCGTGGGGTGCCGGTCATCACGGCGCTACGCGCGGTGCCCGGCACGCCGTGGTTCCTGGTCGCTGGCATGGACACTGATGAATTTCTGGCGTCAACCGAAGAGTCCCTGTGGCTGACCGCGGGTCTCGTCGCTATGCTGCTTGTTTTCTCCGGCGCCGCTTTGGCACTCCTCTGGCGGCAACAGCGTTTGCGGCATTACAGCGAACGAACCCGTGCCGCCGAGGCGCTCGCCACAGGCGCGGCGCGCTATCGGGCAGTAACCGAAACCGCCGCTGATGCCATCGTAACCGCAGATCGTTCTGGAACCATCGTCGGGTGGAATGCGAGCGCCGAGCGCATCTTCGGCCACACGGAAACCGAGGCCGTTGGACAGCCACTGACGCTGTTGATACCGGAACGCTTCCAGGACCGGCATCTCGATGGCATGAAGCGGGTGCAATCCGGCGGCGAGCGGCGCTTCATTGGCAAAACCGTTGAGTTGGCAGGACGGCGCAAGGACGCCAGTGAATTTCCGCTGGACCTCTCGCTGGCGGAGTGGGCCGTGGGAGAGGACCGGTTTTTCACCGCCAACATCCGCGACATTACCGAGCGCAAGGCAGCGGACGCTAGGATCGCCTACCTCAACCGGGTCTATGCCATGCTCAGCGGCATTAATACGCTGATCGTGCGCGTGCGCGACCGCGACGAGCTGTTCAGGGAGGCGTGCCGGATCGCGGTCGAAGAAGGCGGCTTCCGCATGGCCTGGATGGGCATCGTTGATCGAACCATGATGAAGATTGTCCCGGTCGCGTCGGCAGGCGTGGATGCGGAGCTCCTGGCCGCGCTCAAAGACCTCTTTTCATCGAGCAACGGTGTGCCGTTTGGAGATTCCAAGACCGCGCGGGCGATCAAGGAAAAAAAGGTCTATGTGTCCAACAATCTGAAAACCAGCCCAGCGGTTGTGTTCGGCAAGAAATACGTCGAATCCGGAGTCGACTCAGCGGCAATTTTGCCGCTGATTGTTTCGGATGAAGCAGTAGGCGTACTCGTGCTGTATGCCCGCGAGAGTGAGTTCTTCCGTGAAGAAGAGCTGAATCTGTTGACGGAACTGGCCGGCGATATCGCGTTCGCGCTCGATCACCTCGAAAAAAAGGAGCGGCTCAACTACCTCGCCTACTACGATGTGCTCACCGGACTCGCCAACCGTACGCTGTTTCTCGAGCGGGTGGCGCAGTACATGCGCAGCGCCGCGAGCGGCGGACACCAGCTTGCCTTGTTCCTGCTCGATCTGGAGCGGTTCAAGAACATCAACGACAGCCTCGGCCAAGCAGTCGGCGACGAGCTCTTGCGGCAGGTGGCCCAGTGGCTGACGCACAACGCCGCGGAGGACGTCAACCTGTTGGCACACGTCGGGGCGGATCATTTTGCCTTGGTAATGCCGGTAGTCAAGCAGGGCGGCAACTTGATGCGGCTGCTCGAGAAATGGATGCAAGCTTTTCTGAACCATCCGTTCCACCTGAATGACTCCGTGTTCCGGATCGCTGCCAAGGTCGGCGTAGCGGTATTCCCAGATGACGGCACCGACGCCGAGACCTTGTTCAGGAACGCCGAGGCCGCGCTCAAAAAGGCCAAGGCAAGCGGCGAGCATTACCTGTTTTACACGCAAAACATGACCAAAATGGTGGCCGGCAAGCTCACCCTGGAAAACCAGTTGCGCCAGGCGATCGACAAGGGAGAATTCGTTCTCCATTACCAGCCCAAGGTAAACCTCGCGAGCGGCAAGATGACCAGCGCCGAGGCGCTGATCCGCTGGAAT
>PKWL01000092.1 GCA_003133225.1 Janthinobacterium sp. | reverse complement strand
ATTTGGCGGGAGGGCTACTATAGTGAAGCGCACACCTTTTAGCAAGACTTATCGGGGCAAAACGCGTTTGCGGCGTAAAATGGCTGTTTCCTGATTCAAGGGCCGCTCGTGACCATTCTGCTCGCCACCCTCAATGCCCGCTACACCCACGCGTCGCTGGGCCTGCGCTACCTGTTGGCGAACATGGGCCCTTTGCAAAGGCAGACACGGCTGCAGGAGTTCGTGCTTGGCAGCAAGACCACCGAGATTGTGGAACGATTGCTTTTGAACCGGCCAAAGATCATAGGTTTTGGCGTCTATATATGGAACGTGGAAGAAGCCACCAAGGTCGTGACGATGCTAAAACGGGTCGCGCCGGACGTTGTGATTGTTCTGGGCGGGCCGGAGGTATCTCATGAACCGGCTGAGCAGGCTATTGTCCAGGCTGCAGACTATCTCATTACCGGCTGGGGCGACGTGACGTTTGCGAAATTGTGCGAGGAAATTCTGAACGGCCCGCAACCGATAATGAAGATCCGAGCGGGCGTGCAGGCGCCGCTGGCACAGCTAAAGCTGCCATACTCCCTGTACACGGACGAAGACATCGCACACCGCACCTTGTATGTCGAGGCTTCACGCGGCTGCCCGTTCAAATGCGAATTTTGCCTGTCTGCGCTCGACAAAACGGCTTGGCCGTTCGCCATCGACTCCTTCCTGGCGGAGATGGAAACGTTGCATGCACGCGGCGCCCGCCAGTTCAAATTCGTCGACCGCTCGTTCAACCTGAACATCAAAACCGGCCTCAAGATCATGCAGTTTTTTCTCGATAAGCTGGAATCTGATCCGCACGATCCCGTGTACGCGCATTTCGAGCTGGGTCCGGACCGTCTGCCAGACGCACTCAAGGGCAGTATCGTCAAATTCCCGCCGGGAACGCTACAGTTCGAAATTGGCATTCAGAGCTTCAACCCGGAGGTCCAAGCTCTGGTCAGCCGCAAGCAAGATAACCAGAAGGCCGCCGACAATATCCGCTGGCTGCGTGAACAATCGCATGCCCATCTGCACGCCGATCTGATCGCCGGACTGCCTGGCGAGGACGTTGCAAGTTTTGCACTTGGTTTCGACCGCTTGGTCGGGCTAAAGCCGCATGAGATCCAGTTCGGTATCTTGAAGCGCTTGCGCGGCACGCCGATCATCCGCCACGCGGCAAGGTTTGGCCTGCTGTTCGATCCGAATCCTCCGTATACGATTCTGGCCACCAATCGGATCGATTTCATGACAATGCAGCGCCTGGTGCGCTTCGCGCGTTACTGGGACCTGGTTGCCAACTCCGGGCGTTTTTCCAATACGGTGCCTTGCCTCTTGGGCGATACGCCGTTCGACAACTTCATGTCCTTTTCCGACTGGTTGTACGCCAAGACGGGGGCTACGCACCGCATCGCGCTCGACCGCCTAGCTGGCTTGGTGTCGCAGTGGCTGCAGAGCCGCGGCATGGACCTGACCGAAGCGAATTTGCTGCTAGCTAGCGATTATGCCGGCCGCAACGATTCCGGCAACGCAAAGACGAAAGCGACGGGACAGCCGGCTATCCTGCCGACCCCAATACGTCAGGCCAGACATTTGGCGCTTTGAAAAAAACGGCTCATTGGAACATCTATAGCAGTCTCGGCCAAACTCCCTTAAACTGGCAGAATGCCAACAGCACAAGAGCCCATCCTAACCATCAGCGCCGGGACGACGGCGGGACCGTCCGTCGCCGCCAGCGGCTCCTGGCAAGTGCACGCACTGGCGCAGCGCGCTATTTTGAAGAAAATCATGGCCACTCTGACGCCACTGCAAGGCGACGCCGATGCCGTATGGGACCTGTCGCAGATCGCCAGCATGGATCATATCGGAGCGCAACTGTTCTGGAACCTGTGGGGTAAGGCGCGGCCAAAAATGCTGAAATTGGCTCCCGCGCAGGAAGAATTTTTTAAGCGCCTGGAACAAGCCGGCCGCCTGGAAATGCCGTTGAAGCGCAAGCAACGGCTGACCTGGATAATGGTGCTGGGCTTTGCCATGTTGTCCTTTTTCGAGCATCTGACCGGCTTCGTCACCCTCATCGGACGGGTCGTGCAGGATATCTGGCGCTTTGTGCGCCATCCAATGAACGGCCCCTGGCGCGAAATGTCTGCCAATATCTTTCACGCCGGATTTCAGGCGCTCGGCATCACGGCGCTCGTCGGTTTTCTGATCGGTGTCGTGCTATCGTACCTGTCGGCGCAGCAACTGCGCGCGTTCGGCGGTGACATTTATCTGGTCAACTTGCTGGGCATGAGTATCGTGCGCGAACTCGGTCCCTTGCTCGCGGCGATCTTGGTGGCAGGGCGCTCCGGCTCTTCGATCACGGCGCAGCTTGGCGTGATGCGGGTGACCGAAGAACTCGACGCGATGCTGGTGATGGGTATTTCGCATGGCTTTCGCCTAATTATGCCGAAGGTGCTGGCATTGGCGCTGGCGATGCCGCTGCTGGTGATCTGGACCGACACCAGTGCCCTGATCGGCGGCATGGTGTCGGCCCAAATTGAGCTGGGCCTGTCAGCGCGCTATTTTATCCAGAAGCTGCCGGACGCCGTTCCTCTGGCGAACTACATGATCGGCCTTGGCAAGGGCGTGGTGTTTGGCATGCTGATCGCGCTCGTGTCTTGCCATTTCGGGCTGCGCATCAAGCCCAATACCGAGAGCCTGGGACGCGGCACTACCACCTCGGTGGTGACCGCGATCACGGTTGTGATTCTGGCTGATGCGGTGTTCGCAATCGTCTTTAGCGGCGTGGGTTTCTGATGACAAAGCAAACGGAGGCAGCCTGCGACCCGAGCGGGGAATTCGATCCGGACGGCGGCGCCCCGGTGGTCGAGATCACTAATTTATGGACCAAGTTCGGTCGTACTGTGGTGCACCAAGATCTGAACCTGTCGATTCAGCGCGGCGAGATCATGTCTATCGTAGGCGGCTCTGGCACCGGCAAGACGGTCTTGTTGCGCCAGATGCTGGGGCTGGAGCGGCCAGCGCGCGGCTGCGTGCGCGTGTTCGGCGAGGACATCAGCCTGGCTGACTCCGAGCATTTGCAGCAGTTGCGCAACCACTGGGGCATGCTGTTCCAGCAGGGTGCGCTGTACTCGGCTTTGACTGTGTTCGAGAATGTAGCCCAGCCATTGTGCGAACTGCACACGCTGCCCGCCGATTTGATCAGGGATGCCGTATTATTGAAAATGAACATGGTCGGGCTCGGGCCGGAACACGCGGGCAAGATGCCGTCCGACCTTTCCGGCGGCATGGTGAAACGGGTGGCGCTGGCGCGCGCGTTGGCGCTCGAGCCGAAGTTACTGTTCCTAGATGAGCCCACGGCCGGCTTGGACCCGGATCTATCGGAGGGTTTTGTCGCGCTGATTCAGTCTCTGCACCGGGAACTGGGCTTGACGGTAGTGATGGTGACGCACGACCTCGACACCTTGTTCGCGCTGTCAACGCGGATCGCGGTGCTCGCCGAAAAGCATGTGATCGCGGTCGGTCCGACGCACGATGTCATTCAGGTCGAGCACCCGTTCATCAAACAATTTTTCCTGGGCGATCGCGGGCGACGCGCGCTGGCGGCGCTCGACGAGCGACCTGCCATAAAGTAGAGTGGACAATTATGGAAAACAGATCACATGCGTTGATAACCGGTCTTTTCACTATCACACTCCTGGTCACGGCAGTGCTGTTCGGGATGTGGTTTAGCCGAGACAATATGAAACGGTTACCCTACCTGCTGGCGACCAACTTGTCGGTGCCGGGCTTGAACCCGCAGGCAGACGTGCGCTACCGCGGACTGGCGGTGGGTAAGGTGGATGCCATCGATTTTAATCCTGAAACGGCGGGCCAGATCCGGGTTCACATCAGCGTCAACCAAGATACGCCGGTCACCAAAACTACTTTTGCAACCCTAGGCTATCAGGGCGTGACCGGCATTGCCTATGTTCAGCTGGACGACGAGTCGGTCGGCTCGGAGCGGCTCGCAACGAGCGACTCCAATCCGGCCCGCATTCCCTTGCGGCCCAGCCTGTTAGATCAGCTGGAAAAGCGCGGCAAGCTGATCTTGGACCAGACTGAGCAAGCGACCGCCAAGATCAATGCCCTGCTCAGCCCCGCCAACCAAAAAGCCATTTTGGCGGCGTTTCAAGACATCAGCAACACGGCAAAACAATTCGGCGCGATCCCGAAACAATTGGCGCCCACGCTTAGCAAACTGCCGGAATTGGCGGCCCAGGCGCAGCATAGCGTGGAAGCGTTCTCGACATTTTCCAGCGACGCCAGCAAGTTGGCGAAAAACTGGGACCGGCTGGGCACTAGCTTGCAGTCAGCTAGTGGCCCGATCAGCAAAGTGGTGGGCACGGTGAATCGGGTCGGTCTCTCGGTGGAAGCGATCGCCGGCGGCGTCGAACTTGAAGCGCTGCCGCATGTCATCGAGCTGAGCGATGAGACTCGTTCCTCGATGCGGGCTATGAAAAATACCATGAACGCGATCAGCGAGCGCCCGCAAAGCATCTTGTTTGGCGCGCCCACGGTGCCGCCGGGCCCGGGTGAAGCCGGTTTCGCTGCGCCATCAAAATAAGGATAGTTGTGAACAAACAATTCAAGCCCAGCTTGGCCGCCTTCAGCGTCGTAGCGTGCGCGTTGCTGGCAGGATGCGCCAGCAAGAGTCCGGCGCCGACCCTGTACGATTTCGGGCCCGTACCGCCCGCCACGACGAGCGGCGTCGCGCCGCCGCTGCCGGCACTTGTGATCGCCGACGCCACGGGCCCTTCTTGGCTCGACAGCCAGAGCATGTATTATCGCTTGTTGTATGCCGACGCCCAGCAGTCGCGGCCCTACGCTTTCAATCACTGGAATGCGACGCCGTTGCAACTTCTGAGCGCGCGCCTGAAGTCGCGCATCGCGCAATCGGGTGTTAAGGTGCTGTCTGCCACCGATGCGGCCGCCAGCACGACGTTGGTGCGCATCGAGGTCGAAGATTTTTCCCAGAATTTCGAGTCCGAATCCCATAGCAGCGGGCAAATCACGCTGCGCGCATCCGTGTTTCGCGAGCACCGCCTGCTCGATCAAAAAACCTTCGCCCACAATACGGCCGCCGCCAGCGCCGACGCCCTCGGCGGCGCCAGGGCGCTGGCGGCCTCGTCCGATGCAATCGCCTCCGACCTCATTGGCTGGCTCGGCTCCCTGCCCGCGCAAAAATAATGACCGATACGACCGCCGGCGCCAGCATTCAAGCCTCGCCAGTGGCGCGTGCGGCGCTGCTAGCGTATGTGCTGCTCATCGTGTACGCCAGTTGGTTCCCGTTTTCCGGCTGGCACAACAATGGAATATCGCCGCTAAGCTACGCGCAGCATCTAGATTTGCCGCGCTATTGGACCGTGTTCGACGCCAGTATCAATGTTGCCGGCTATATTCCGCTTGGCATCTTAATCGTCTATGCGCTCTACCCGCGCGTGAAGTCACTAGCCGCGGTCGCGCTCACGATCTTGTGCGGCATTTTATTGTCGGGCACGATGGAAGCCGTGCAAACCTACCTGCCGAGCCGGGTGCCGTCCAACCTCGACTTGTTTACCAATGTGGCCGGCTGCTGCATCGGCGCCGTGCTGGGCGCGCTTTCGGTGCGGCGCGTGCTCGATCAAAGCCATTTGTACCGCTTGCGCCAGCGCTGGTTTTCCCTGCGGGCTAGCCAGATCTTAGTGTTGCTGGCGCTGTGGCCGCTGGCGCAAATCTATCCGCAAGGGTATCTGTTCGGTCACGGCCAATTAACGCCCATTCTCTCCGCATGGCTGTCGGCCCTGCTCGATACCAGTATCGACTTGGCTAACTACTTGCGCCCCGGCGCCATGCTGACGGTGGAACAATACTGGATGTCCGAAACCATCATCACGGCCTGCGGCATGACTGGCGCGGCGTTGACCTTGTTGTGCGTGTTGCGGCGCGGCGCGCCAAAAGGCGCTCTTGTGCTGGCCCTGATCGGCGCTGCGATGCTGGTGAAGGCTCTCGCCAGCGCGCTCCTGTTTTCGCCGGAAAACGCATTCGCCTGGATCACGCCGGGTGCGGAATGTGGCTTCCTGATCGGCCTCATCATGCTGGCCGGGCTGGCTTTTGCGCCGCACTTGGTACAGCGCCGCCTCGCCGTGCTGACCCTGTCACTGAGCCTGCTGATCGTCAACGCCACGCCGGTCAATCCCTATTTCATGGCCACCCTACAAGTCTGGGTGCAGGGAAAATTTCTAAATTTTAACGGCGCGGCGCAATTTCTTTCCTTGCTGTGGCCATTTTTTGCCCTCTTTTTTCTTTGCCTGCCGACGCCTAAGCGTAATCAGCAGTGAGCTGTTGGGCCCGCCGTACGACAGGCAACAATTAGCGCCCTACGGGGGGCGGAGTATCATTGCAGTTGCCCGACAATCGCATGAGACCAGCATGACTGACAAACCCTTCTTCGAGCGCCACGTATTTTTCTGCCTGAACCAACGGGAGGAAGGTCGTGCCTGTTGCGGACAACATGGCTCCGCGGCCGCCCAAAAACACGCCAAGCGCCGCATCGAGGAACTCGGCCTGAGCGGTCGCGGCAAGATCCGCATCAATCAGGCCGGTTGCCTTGACCGCTGCGAAGAGGGGCCGGTGCTAGTCGTGTATCCCGAAGGCATCTGGTACACCTATGTCGACACCAGCGATATCGATGAGATCATCGACTGCCATCTGGTCGGCGGAAAAGTCGTTGACCGACTCAAAATTTAAAGAACAGCATGAACAATTATTCTAAAAAATTCATCCTCGGCGGCAACGCTGGCGATATGGAAGGCTTGCTCAACTTGCCTGCGCTGGTCCCGCGCGGCATCGCCTTGATCGCCCATCCCCATCCGCTATATGGTGGCACCATGGACAATAAAGTCGTGCAAACTCTCGCCCGCACGTTTGTCGCGCTCGGCTATGTTGCGGCCCGCATTAACTTTCGCGGCGTCGGCGCGTCCGCCGGCGTGCACGATCACGGCCATGGCGAGACCGACGACATGGCCGTGCTGCTAGCGCACATGCAAGCATCCTATCCCGGCTTGCCCGTGGCGCTGGCGGGCTTTTCCTTCGGCACATTCGTACAAGCGCAGCTGCAACAACGCCTGATCGCGGCCGGCACCCCGGCCGAGCGCCTAGTCCTAGTTGGGGCTGCCGCCGGCAAATGGGCCATGCCCGCGGTTCCCGCCAATACCATCTTGCTCCACGGCGAACTCGACGAGACGATTCCGTTGCAAGACCTCTTCGATTGGCTACGCCCACAAGACATTGCCGCCATCGTCATTCCAGGCGCGGACCATTTTTTTCACCGCAAGTTACAGCACATAAAAAACTTTGTAAGCCAGTTGTGGCAACAGGACGGCATAGATCCGCGCTAAGGCTATAATTGGCACTGTTTTCCGCCTGGTCGCGGCCATCGCCATCCGCAGCGACGCCACCCTAAGCATTCACTTTCACAGACTAGCACCCATGAAAAAAATTCTATTGGCACTGACTTTCAGTGTGGTATTCCTATCCTCGGCGTTGGCGCAAAGCGTGCCGGCGCCGAACATCGCGGCCAAATCATGGATCTTGCTGGACGCCACCAGCGGCCAGATTATTGCGGCGCAAGATCCCAATATTCGTATTGAGCCGGCGTCGCTGACCAAGGTCATGACGGCGTACCTGACATTCGCTGCGCTGCGCGACAAGAAACTCGACCTCAACCAAATGATTAACGTCTCGCCCAGGGCCTGGAAAGTAGACGCCAGCAGTTCGAAGATGTTTATAGATCCTGCGACCCCGGTCAAGGTCAACGACTTGTTGTACGGTTTGATGGTCCAGTCCGGCAACGATGCCGCCGTAGCCCTGGCCGAGGCCGTGGCCGGCGACGAAGCAACCTTCGTCACGCTCATGAACCGCGAAGCGGCGCGCATGGGCATGAAATCGACCCATTTCGCTAATCCGCACGGGCTGCCGAGCCCGGAAAATTACTCGACGGCGCAAGACCTGGCGGTGCTGGCCGGGCGTGTGATCGCCGACTATCCCCAATTTTACAAAATCGACTCGGTCAAAAGCTTCACCTACAACAAAATCACCCAGCCCAATCGTAACCGTTTACTGTGGCTCGACCCGACCGTGGACGGCATGAAGACCGGCCACACTGAAGGGGCCGGTTATTGCATGATCGCCTCGGCGCACCGCCAGAATGGCGCCGTCCAGCGCCGCCTGATCTCGGTGGTACTTGGCACCTCGTCCGACCAAGCTCGCACCCAGGAAAGTCAGAAACTGTTGAATTGGGGATTCCAAAACTTTGATGCGGTCAAGTTGTACTCGAAAGGCCAGGCCATTGCCAATCCAGAAGTGTGGAAAGGTACCAAGGGTACGGTAAAAATCGGCTTTTCCAATGATGTGATCATCACTGTGCCAAAGGGAGTGGCCGGGAAGATGAAACCGGTGCTCGAGCGCAAGGACCCGCTGGTCGCGCCGTTGGCCGAAAACAGCCGCGTCGGCAGTTTGAAGATGACGGTCGATGGCAAGACACTGCTAAACCTGCCGGTCGTAGCGCTCGAAGCGATCCCCCAGGCGACCATTTTTGGCCGAGCATGGGATTCGATTCGACTGTGGCTGAAGTAACAAGGGGCAAAACTTACTCCAACCGTCAAGTTCGACGCTCTCGGCTTGGTCGCTGTCCCTAAAGAGCTATTCAAAGCCAAGTGCGGATAAACCCAATGAGCAGCCATGTATGAGTTGGGCGAGAAATCGCGTCTACTCGCCGATTTCGATTAGGATCAGGGCGCCCGCAATCTGGCCGATGCCAGGCATAGTTTGTAGCAGGCGATGCGCCCATTGATACGGCTTCATGCCAGCTAGGATGTAGGCGTCGAGTTCGGCCAGTTCATGCTCGAGTGTGTCGATATGCGCATGGAGGTGCTTGAGTACGAACAGGTGACGTTCGCTCAGGTCGCCGTCAAGGGAGGCTTGCAGGTCCTCGTGTTTGAGCTTGACTCTGCCCGGCGCCATATTCAGTAGTTGGCTGATGCCGACGCCTTCGATCAGTCCGGCCACCATTTCCCGCGCCGATACGCCGTTGATGTCGCTAACTACGCCGCCAAGCTTGATGCCGCCATCATCGAGGATCTTGTGCAGGCGGTTCACTTCGCTGCTGTGCATGCTATTGAACTTGCGCCGGTAGCGTGACAGCAGGGTAGTTCGCGCAAGTCTTGTGGCGGGATGAGGCTGCCGCGCACCAGCCCGAAGCGTGCCAGTACAGCTAGCCACTGTGAGTCGCTCATGTCGGTCTTGCGACCCGGAACATGTTTGACGAAATGGGCGCTGACAACCCAGGTGGCCGGCGCGCTTGAGGTGGGAATACAAGCTTTTCCAGTAGATGCCGGTACTCTCCGGGAACCTCAAAGTTGCGGCGATTCTTCATAACCTGCCGTCATATAGGTTCCTGGGGCCGTGTGCGGTTTTCCAAGAAACTGGAGGCTTTCCATGACGGTCCACACCTTCTTCGACCAGCCATGCCGCGAGAGCGCGGCAATCGCGTTTGAAGGCGCCGAACTGACGGCTCGTTTGTTTGATGGGCCGTCTTTTTGTTCGATGACCGTGGCGGCGAGATGCACCATGTGGTGCACGTCGATGCCGGCAACTCGCCGGTAGCGTGGTTGAAGGCCTTCCATGTTGTCGCTCCTATGATTAAAATAAAGGAGCGCACAGGGCATCGATGAGCTGGAAAGCTCCTCAGATCGGAACATTGATCTGGGTCTCTTTACCGTTTGTGCCACGCGACAGTCGGGGTGCGAGCCAGTTCGGTTAAGTCTGGTTACCGATTGGGGTCACCATTACTTTGACGACCTTCGGTGCCCCGTGTGCCGCCTCTATTTTCTTCTTTGTTGAGCTTTCATGTTCGGGGGCGAGGCATACATCCCTCATGGTCGGTTACCGTGTCAAATCGGTCTCTTCGTCGAACGCGCCGGCGCATGCCTTGCAGCAAAATCGGCGCACGCTGTCGAGTGGCTTTTCGCAATACCAGCAAGATCCTTTGGCCGGCAGCGTTTGACGGCAGCGGGCCAACATTGGCACACCGGGCGGAATCATATTAGCTTCGTCTTCCGGAACTTGTACGGTATTCAAGCGTTTCTCATTCCACTAGCAAGCACATCAAAGCAATTAAGCGAAGATTACTTTGATGGAATATTTCGGATATGAGAATGATCAACCGGATCAAGGATATTAAACTGAAGTTCCCAGCGGA
>PKWL01000143.1 GCA_003133225.1 Janthinobacterium sp. | reverse complement strand
TTTGTGACACGCACTTGACGCGCTTTTGCTGTTCGTTCGTGGCAGGGCAGGGCACGGTCGATCAGCCGCATGGAGTTGACTGGTCGCCTTGGTAATGGCGCCGTAGTCCGCCACTGACTTGGAAATGTGCAGGGATTCCAGATCTATGTTTCTCATTTTGAGAACCTCCTATCTTTGGGATTCATTTTCACAAATGGCAAAGTCACGCTAGACTGACGCCATGACCGATCAAAATATCAAGGGCCCAGACACCGGCGCCACGCAGGCGGAGTCTCCGATGGCGATGGCGCTAGCCGGACTAGCGGCGCTTGCCGTGGCGATGGGCATCGGCCGCTTCGCGTTTACCCCGGTGCTGCCGATGATGCTGCAAGACGCCGGCTTGACCATCGCGTCGGGTGCCTGGCTGGCGTCATTTAATTATTTAGGCTATCTCATCGGCGCCTTAAGTGCGATGACGCTCCGCGTCCGGCCGGAGCACGCGATACGAGGTGGATTGGTGGCGATCGGTATTGCGACAATTGGGATGGGATTTTCGCTTCCGCTCGCCGCATGGTTGCTGCTACGCCTGATCGCCGGCGCTGCCAGCGCATGGGTGTTGATATCGGTTTCCGCATGGAGTCTTGAGGCGCTGGCCGTCTATCGGCGGCCGTTCCTCAACAGCGTGGTGTTTGCCGGTGTTGGCAGCGGGATCGCTGCGGCCGGTTTATTGTGTCTCGCGCTAACCATGAGCAATGCACAGTCGGCAAGTGCTTGGATTGCATTGGGGTTGCTTGCGGCCGGCGTCACGGCGCTGATCTGGCGCTCCTTTACGCCCAGTGCGCGTGCCGGCGACGCCAGGCAAAGCATCAGCACATTTCGCTGGAACGCGGACGCGATACGGCTAGTATGCTGCTATGGCGTGTTCGGCTTCGGCTACATCATCCCGGCCACGTTTTTGCCGGTGATGGCCAAAAGCGCGTTGCCTGGTTCGGCTGCATTTGGCTGGTCGTGGCCGGTATTCGGACTCGCTGCGGCATTGTCGACCCTGGCAGTTGCCGCGCTGGTACGGCGCATGAGCAACCGGTGCTTGTGGGCAGGTAGTCAATGGATCATGGCAATCGGTATTGCGCTGCCGGCATGGTCGCCGCAGTTCTTGACCATCTTTGCGGCGGCACTATGCGTCGGAGGCACCTTTATGGTGATCACCTTGGTGGCTCTGCAGGAAGCTAGACATGTCGCCGGTCGCAATGCCACCACCCTGATGGCCGCCATGACATCGGCGTTTGCCGGCGGCCAGATTATCGGCCCGCTGACCGTACGGGCGGGAGGCAATGCCGGCTTTTCAACGGGTTTGACGATAGCGGCCATATTGCTGGCAGGCGCCACGCTATTGTTGCGGAAGTCCGCAACTATTTCTCGATCTTAAAAAGGGGGACATCTGAGGAAGGATAAACACAGATGCCCAGGCCGGCGCATGCTCGGCCACGCAACGCACGCCGGCGGTGGCGCTGCCGCTGCCGCTTGAGACGATGGACGATGCGCAAAAGGCTGCCGCACAAATTCTGATCGACGGGCCGCGCCGCGCGGCGCCGTATGGGGCCTTTCATTTCGTTGCCGCACCGTCCGGATCGAATGGGCCGCCTGCAAAAAGTCGGGGCCTTCGCCTCCACGGCGCGCTTGAATCGTGCCGCGCCAATGGATGGGATGCAACAGTTTGAGTGGTGTGGACGCATTGCCCGCTGGCGCAAATGGCTGGCGATGGCAAGACATTTCGACGTTGTGGCCGAAGGACGCCGGCCTGCGACCATGGCCGAGGATGAAGAAGTCGCGATGATCATGGACAATTGCCCGCCCCTGATGAAGGATTCGATTGGCCCGCCGCTAGCGTCTTTTCCAATATGACTCGTCTATCATCGCGGAAAGACGGTCGCGGCAATTTGGTGCGACGGCCCATGCCGCCACACATGCGAAGTTGCAAACGCCATAGTAAAGAGCGCCTACAGGCGACTGCCGCTAAATGGCCGTACGTGTACTCATGCGGCAACGCGGCTTTCGCTGCAGCGCTGCCGGATCACGCTTTCGGCGCCTCCAACGAGGCGCATTTGACTCGAAACCTAACTCACATTTCGCAAATCGAGGATGCCATTTTATGGTAATTTCCTAGCCAAGTTGGTCGCTTGCGATGAACCATTGACGTCCTCAGAGTCGATTTTGACGGCCTGTGGCATGCCAAAATATGTCGTTCCGTTACGCGCAGACACACTGAGCCACGCCCCATTTTTTGCTGTGGATACGCGCGCGTTTGCTGGGGCGGTGCCGAAATATGCCGGTGACATATGATGGCAAGTTCAACCTAGTTGCGCTGGCGGTAGTTTTCCGCTGCTCGCCGTGCGCCGCATGGTGGGTTAATATTGGGCAAATTTGCGGTAGCTCATCACCTCCATTATTTCTTATAGATAAACTTTTATTTCCAAAAAGAATTATTTTTCATCATCCTGTCACAAATGCTCCCTACGATGCACTGTTGGGGGGACATGGCGTTGAATATTTGCACCGTCTGTTCGTAGATGCATCGCCCGTGCGCCTATTTCGTCGTCAGCCAAGGTCAGTTTCCTGAAACCGGCCCCCGCCGTGCCGCCGCCAAAAACTCGCCGGACAATGAGGGAAATATGCGCGTACATCTACGGGAAATCATCGAACAGCGTCAGCTGAGCGCGCTGCTGCAGCCGATCGTCGATATGGCGAGTGGCGAGATCATTGGCTATGAAGGCTTAATTCGTGGGCCCTCGGACAGCCTTCTACATTCGCCCATCAACCTGTTCAAGGTGGCATTTGCGAACAATCAGATGGTGCAAATCGAACACCTGAGCCGACAAGTGGTACTCGAGCGTTTTGTCGAATTGAAGCTGCCCGGCAAGCTGTTTTTCAATGTGAGCCCCAAATGCCTGCTACAACTCGAGGGGCACCATGGCAAAACGTTGGAATTGATCCGCGAAGTCGGCATCAACCCGGAGCGGGTGATCATTGAGCTAACTGAGAGCGAGCCGACCTACGACTACGATCTCATGCGCGACGCGGTGCGACACTATCGCGAGATGGGATTCCAAATTGCCATCGACGACCTCGGCGAAGGGTTTTCCAGCCTGCGCCTGTGGTCAGAGTTGCGCCCGGAATATGTCAAGATCGACATGCATTTTATCCAAGGCATTAACATGGATCCCGTCAAGCTGCAATTTGTGCGCTCGATTCAGGAAATCGCGGAAAAATCTAACACGTTGGTGATCGCGGAAGGGATCGAGACCCAAGCTGAACTACTAGTCCTGCGCGACGTTGGTGTCGCGTACGGCCAAGGTTACCATCTGGGGCGGCCCAATGTTCATCCGGCGACGGCCTTGCCGGCCGAAGTAGTGAAGGCGCTCGGGCACAATCGGGCGCCGACCCCACAGCGCGGCGCCGAAAAAAATAACGTCAGCATCGTCAAGCTTTTGCAGCGGGTACCGCCTATTTCACCGGCAACGAATAACAACGATGCGTTCGAATTGTTCGTAAGAGAGGCGAAGCTGTTGATCATCCCAGTGGTGGACCAAGAGGTACCGCTTGGCCTACTTAGCCGATACGATATGATCGAACATTTCGCCCGTCCGTACCAGCGCGAGCTTTACGGGAAAAAGTCATGCACGCTGTTTATGGACCCAAACCCCATCATCGTACACAAGGACACGAGTTTACAGGATCTCAGTTTCAGCATCGTGCAAGCGGATGCGCACCACCTGTCCAACGGATTTATCATCACCGACCAGGGGAAATATTTGGGGATGGGCCGCGGGCACGATCTGATGCGCGAAATTACCCAAATGCAGATTACCGCGGCGCGCTACGCCAATCCCTTGACCCAACTGCCGGGTAATGTGCCGATCAATGAACACATAGAGCGCCTGCTCGCTAGTGGCACGCGCTTTTGGGCCTGTTACTGCGATCTGGATCACTTCAAGCCTTTTAACGATGTGTACGGCTACCGCAAGGGCGATGATGTGATTCAGCTGACGGGCGCGATTCTAAGCGAGCACTGCGACTTGAACCGGGATTTCATCGGCCACATCGGGGGTGACGATTTCATGATTTTATTCCAGAGTGAGGATTGGGAACGGCGCTGCCGCGACATTCTTGATCAGTTCGGTAGCGAGATCCAGAATTTCTATTCGATCGAAGACAGGGAGCAAGGTGGTTACCTTAGCGAAGATCGCCAAGGCAAGAAAGCATTCTATTCACTGATCAGCCTGTCGCTGGGAGCGATCAAGGTCGATCCGCACCATTTTTACTCGCACCACCAGATCGCAACGGCGGCCACGGAATCGAAAAAACAGGCCAAAAAAATGCATGGAAACAGCTTGTTCATTGATCGGCGCGACAGGCACTCTTGATGCTGTTGGTCGGAGTAGTGATGCCCCCGATTGCAGGCGGCGTTCAGCCGGTGGGTCGGTCCGCGTCAAGTGAGTGTTTCGGCGTGAGCGTGCCTGAGGGTGGCCTTTGATCGCGTCCGCAGCTCATGCGCCGCCCGGTACTTAGGCTACGCACCCATACGCGCACATCGGGGGTAAACGGGCGGAGGCGAACTTTGCTTCGTTCACGAGAGAACCATCATTGGCATGCACGGTCCAACTTTACTTCTGCATACAAGGCGTGGACGCTTTGCGAAAAATGCAAAGGGACGATGGGGCTCGCCTGTCGAAGGCTGTTTGGTCGCGCTCGCTAGAATTGAGAAGACGCTTCAGATCTGGCAAAATGCCTTTTTTTGGATTTTAGGTCCGGAGGTGGTTGTGTCACTGGACATATTCAACATGAGTGTGTATTTTGCCGTTCGGCATTAGCATGAAGCCGTTTTACATGGGCAGATGACTGAGCGGGCTCATTCTCGTCCGCACCTCAAAGGCGGCCATCACTTGTGGCTTGCCGTGCACACCGTCAACGTTCTGGCCGGTATCAGCTATTTGATGCCGTGTTTTGGTGGCTTGTAAGCGGTGATCGTTTGACACCTAGCCTTGGTCCCACTGAAGGAGGCAACAAAATGATGGAACTACGTAAAGCCGAAGAGCGCGGCCATGCGAATCATGGCTGGCTCGATACCTACCACAGCTTTTCGTTTGCAGACTATTATGACCCTAATCACATGGGATTTGGTCCACTGCGTGTGATTAATGACGACCGCATCGGCGCTGGCGCCGGCTTTGGTATGCATGGCCATAAGGATATGGAAATCATTACCTATGTGCTCGAAGGGGAGTTGGCGCATCGGGACAGCTTGGGGAATGGCAGTGTGATCCGGCCCGAAGACGTACAGCGCATGAGCGCCGGCACTGGCGTCAGGCATTCGGAGTCAAATCCTGCGCCAGATCGACAGACACATCTGCTGCAAATATGGATTGAGCCCAATACCTTGGGGATCGAGCCGGGCTATGAGGAAAAGCGATTCGACCAGAAAGAAAAACGCGGTCGTTTCGGTTTGATCGCCAGTCCGAATGGAAGCGGCGGTGCAGTCACGATTCATCAGGATGCGCGCGTGTATGCCGGTTTGTTCGACGGCGCCGAACACGACAGCTTTACGGTAGCGAGTGGACGCCGCGTTTATGTGCATGTCGCGCGCGGCGAAGTCAGCGTCAATGGGTTTGCGCTGAAGGCAGGCGATGGGCTAAAGGCAATCGATGAACCGAAAATCGAAATAAGCCGTGGACGCCAGGGGGAAGTGCTGCTGTTCGATCTGCCCTAGATCTATGCGGCTCGGCAAGCAGCGCAAAAATTGCGCCGATGCAAACGTAAAACGGTAAAACGGCGGCAAGTGCGTTGGCTTGTCGAGCTTTTGATAGGCGCGCGATGTTGCCGGGCGCAACTAATATATTTTTTAGAACCATTTTGGAACGGACCGCCGAAGCATGAATCATCACAAATCAATCGTCGCCAAATTGTACTGAATCGCTTTGGCAAAGTCTGATTGAGCCCAATTCACTCCACACCCAATTGTGGTGTTCGATAATTTTATGCGCTGCAAGATGAGGCCGATCCCGGGTCGTGTGCGCGTCTGATATCACCACAGTTTCCAACTTCAGGCTTGCGGCATGTCTGACATTGGTGTCGATGCAAAATTCCGTCGCATAGCCGCAAACGAAGATTTTTTGAACGCGGTGCTCTGCTAGGTGGGCTTGCAAGGTGGAATCCTGAAACGCGCTACTGCATTTTTTGGGGCTGACGAAATCGCCCGAGCGTGGCGCAATCCGGTCTGGAAACTGCCACGTTTCGCATCCCGCTTGCCAAGATGATCCGGCCTGTTCATGTTGTACATAGATGATTGAAAGCCGTGCATTGCGGGCCCGGTCAATCAATATTTGAATACGTTCCAATACCATAGTGGCCTGATAGGCAGGAGGGTCGATGAAGATGGAATTTTGATAGTCGATCACCAGCAAAGCAGATTTCATAGGAGTCCTGTTCCTGTTATTTATGCCCACGGCATGCGTCGATGCCGTCAATATGGCGTCGTGCCTCCCTTACCCGCTTGCCCAGTCGTCTTCACCGCTAACTCGGCAATCTCACGCTGTGCCGAAATCCCACTCACGTCAGCAGCAGTCGTTTTATGCATGCCGGATGTTTTTTTGCGCGCGCCGGATGTCCCTTCACATTGCGCGTCGGCACTACTCAATTAGTCACCTTGGACTGGGATTCCAGGCAAAGGCGACCTGAGATTGTTCGCGTTCGAGCTCCAATTCGTGAGAATGATGCTGAGGACGACAAGGAAAAGAGCCGGCAATATAAACCACTCGATCTTTTCTTTGAGTAGAACAGAGGAAAGAATCACCCCGAAGATAGGGACTAAAAATATGAATACGGAAATTGATCCCGCTTTATTGTATTTCATCAAGCCGTTCCAAAGCAAAAAACTGACCGAAGAAACAAGGGAAAGATATCCTAAAACAATAGCTGGCAACAAGGAAAAATGAAATGGGGCAATACCATTTTTGGCCGCGCCAACGGCGATTAATCCAATTTCACCAAAAAGCATTTGAAAGGTGGTTATAGTAAGAACGCTCAATGTTCCGGATAGATTTTTACTCAATATGTTGCCCGATGCAGAAAAAAACATCGCGACGAGCATGCAAATTTCACCAAAACCAACTTCTAGTTTGGTTCCGCCTTGCATCAGGAAATATAGACAAATTCCGGAAAAACCTAACAACACAGACAATATTTTCCTTGATGTCATTTTGTCATCAGTGTACATGAAATGGGCTAACATCATCTGAAACAAGGTAATTGAACCAGATATAATTGAACTCCCGATGCCGCTGCTGTGGCTGAGCCCAATATAAAAAAACAAGTACTGGAGAAACGTTTGAACAATCGCCACTTTGACGATGCGTCGGGTTTGATTAGCATGCAAAATTGGAAATTTCCTCGGGCGCGCATTAGCAGCAGTAAAAATACGGCGGCAAGAACAAAACGATACCCGGCAAATTCAATTTGTAGAAAAAATCATCTTTCGCAATGCTGAACATCACGTAATTCATCTTGACTACCGGAAAAGCACTTCCCCATAGGAATGTCGCGAGTAAACCCGCAATGAATATGCCTAGCGGATGGGTTAATATGGTGGCCCAATTCATTTTCATTAGTCGCCTACCCAGCATTTTCCAAAATTACAAAGTCGCGGTCCCTGAACCGGCGCGAATCTCTTGTCATGGCAGCCATGCCCGGATGCGTTGCCCCACTGTTCCATGCATTTTTCCCAGCTGCCTTAGCGGCTTGCGAGACTTTGAGCCGCCAAACCAAGTTGCGCCGGCCCGCGCTCTTGGGATGCGCCAGATGCAAGTACTTTAGGCGGTTTAGATGTGTCAGAATGGCTTGGGACTCAAAACATGGCAGCGTGATGATAGCGGAAAGCGTTAGCCCACCTGTAGTTCTAGCCAAATATTAACTGGCTACCGAGCCTCAAATTGGTGTTGGCTGCGTTGTCGGCGGCTAGACGTAAGAAACGGAGGAAGCATTGCTCATAAACTTATTCGCCGCCTCGGCGCGCCAAGTTCGGTCGCCGTCGCGGCATGGCTTCCAGCTGGCCGGTGGCCAACTCCCAGCGCTGGGTGATTGAACGAGCGTGAGGGAGCTCCTTCTTCCATCGGCCAGAGCTAGGCCTTTGCAGCAGCAGCCCGAGGCGGGCCCTAAAAAACGTCTTGCCTCGCTTGCACTGGCCCAGCAGCGATAAGAAAAAATTCTTGCAAAAAATACTCATGGAAACATTGCTTTTATGAAATAATAATGGAATGAATCGGCACATGCTTATCCTTTTTAAAATCTTAATTTGCACCCAAAGACGTTTTTTTAATCAAGAGTAGCAGAGCGCCGTGCCGTACCCATGATTTTGCCGTAAGCTAGCATCGCCCGATCACTAAGGCGTTCTTGGCCGACAGTCCGCTCGTCGCACGAAAGGGCCATGGCGGCATGCCTTGCATGTGGAATGGCCGGCACGGCGCAACATTTTCACGAATACCTGATGCAAAATTTCTTTTTAGCCATGCCATGAAGATCGAGCGGAGGCGACCGGCTGCTCAACCGGCTAGCCAACTTGGTACCAACCATCTTGAGTACAACCATTTGCGGATAAAAAAATGAATAAAATAATAATCAGCGTCCGCAACTGGGGTGTTGGAACCAAAGTCGCATTGACCATTTTTTTGCTTGTCGGCGCGCTGTACACGGCTTTCACCATTGCGATCGGCTACTCGAACACGCAGTTGATGGAAGCCCAGTCGATCGCTGCGGTCAAAACCCAAACCAGAATGGTTGTTGACATGATCGAGGTGCTTGACGGGGCGACCCGAAACGAAGCTGGTCGCGCCGCCAATATGTTGAAGAGCGACTATCCGGGCGAATTTAGCGTTGGTGTGGCCGCCCCGGCCGACTTCAACGGAAAGCCGGTCCCGATGCTGAAAAACGGCAACAGCCCGGTCAGTCTGGATTACAGCGTTGTCGATAGATTCGCCAGCCAGACTGGCGTTGGCGCCGCGGTTTTTGCCAGGTCGGGCGATGATTTTATACAGGTATCGACTTCCATTAAAGATGCGAATGGGCAACGGGCGGTTGGCAGCAGACTTGATCACGATCACCCCGGCTATGCGCGCTTGCTCGCGGGTGACGCGTATACGGGACCGGCGAGCCTGTTCGGCAAGCAATTCATGACGCAATACAACCCTATCAAGGATGCCGGCGGCAAAGTCATTGGCCTCCTGTATGTCGGTATCGATATCAACGACGAGTTCAACGCATTAAAAAGCAGAATTAAAAGCAACAAGATAGGAGAAACCGGTTACTTTTTCGCACTCAACGCGAAACCGGGGCAAGATTACGGGACAGCGGTGGTGCATCCCATGGAAGGCAAAAATATTCTTGAGGCAAAAGATTCCACCGGGCGGTATTTTGTCAAGGAAATGTTATCTAATAAGCAAGGCATCATCACCTATCCCTGGATGAATAAGGGAGAAAGTTCTGCGCGGGAAAAAATCACCGTCTACGATTACGTCAAAAACTGGGACTGGGTGGTCGGTGGCGGCGTGTATACCGATGAACTGACGGGCGCCGCCAAGGTGCTGCGTAATCGTTATGCCGTCATTGGTACTTTCCTCAATCTAACGATGGCCGCTCTATTATTCCTGGTGGTACGCAGCATGGTGACGCGGCCGTTGGCGAAAGTGACGCGGGCCGCGCAAGAAATCGCGGCGGGCGACTTGACCACGTCGTTGGAAGTGCACAGCAGGGATGAAATCGGCGAGTTAACGGGAGCCATGAACGGCATCAGCCAAGGCCTAGCCGGCGTTGTCGGCAATGTCCGGCTGGGCACGGACACCATCGCCGTGGCCGCGCGCGAGATTGCGTCCGGCAATGCCGATCTGTCTTCCCGTACCGAAGCGCAAGCGAGCTCCCTGGAACAGACCGCCTCTTCGATGGAAGAATTGTCTAGTACCGTAAAACAGAATGCCGAGAATGCACGCCAGGCAAACCAGTTGGCGCAATCGGCGTCGGCAGTGGCGATCAAAGGCGGCGCCGTAGTCGCGCAGGTGGTCGGCACGATGGGCTCGATCAACGCTTCCTCGAAAAAAATTGTCGACATCATCGCTGTGATTGATGGCATCGCGTTCCAGACCAATATCCTGGCCTTAAATGCTGCCGTTGAAGCGGCCCGGGCCGGCGAGCAGGGGCGCGGCTTCGCGGTGGTCGCCGCTGAAGTGCGCAGCCTAGCGCAGCGCAGTGCCGGCGCCGCCAAGGAAATCAAGACATTGATCGGCGACTCAGTAGAACAAGTTAACGTGGGAGCGAAGTTGGTCGACCAGGCCGGTGCCACCATGGATGAGATTGTCGCTAGCGTTAAGCGGGTGACCGATATCATGTGCGAAATTAGCGCGGCCAGCCATGAGCAAAGCGCCGGCATCGAGCAAGTGAATCAAGCCATTGGTCACATTGACGAAATGACACAACAAAATGCGGCTCTGGTGGAACAGGCCATGGCCGCCGCCGCAAGCTTGCAAGACCAAGCCGAAACACTGGTGCAGGCGGTAAGCGTATTCAAGCTGGAAACTGGCACACACGCAAGCGAAGCATTGCGGCCCATGTTGCGGCAGGCGGCGCCAACAAAACCGCCGGCTGCGCCGATCAAAATTGGTGACCGTAAGCCTGTCCTCGGCACGCATGAGTGGGAAGAGTTTTAGTCAGTGGGCCAGCAATCGCGTCAACCAAGTGCGGATAAATCCTATAAGCAGCTTTGAATATCTTGCTAGGAACAATACTCTATGTTTGGTACACATGACCTTGCAATTTTCATCGTGTCTGGCCTCATGCTCAATATTTTGCCCGGGCCTGATTCGTTGCTGGTAATGACGCGCAGCGCAACTCAAGGTTGGCGTGCCGGCTCGATTTCCGCCTTCGGCATTGGTGCCGGAATATTTGTTCACGTTTTTGCCGCGGCCTTGGGCTTGTCAGCCTTGCTCGCGACTTCAAGCAACGCGTTTGCCGTAGTCAAGTATATGGGCGCTGCCTATCTTTTATACATCGGCATTGTTTTGTTACGCAAAGAAAAGAAAAGCGCCGGCGCTTGGCGGCCTTTGCCGCCTCCGATGTCGTATCGCCGCATTTTCATTCAAGGGTTTTTCACTAATGTGCTTAACCCGAAGGTCGCGCTTTTTTTCCTCGCCTTCGTTCCCCAATTTATTGCAGCTGAGGCGCCGAGCAAACCGCTCGCCTTTGTCGTTTTAGGCTGCATCTTCAATGTCAATGGCATGCTGTGGTGTCACCTGCTCGCCGTATCGTCCGCCTTTGCCAGCCGCCGCATTCAAACAAGTCAAGTGGTGCTGCTTTGGCTGAATCGGTTCGTTGGCGTTGTTTTCGTTTCGCTTGGAGTCCGCTTGGCGCTCACAAGTCAACGCTGAGCCTTTCCGCAAAATGACGGGATTGGGAGCAGCCGCGGCGCGCGGGAGGTATCCGGGGCGCGCCTTTGGCATCGGCAGTTCACGGCCCTAGGCGAAAGTGTCGAGGCGCCGTCATTGCCAGTCGCAACACGAATTTAATCCCCGGCGCGCCCGTCCTACAAGCCAATACCCCGTTGCAAAAGGTCCAAGACGCAGGCTGTAACGGCATTAAGTTCAGCTTCTGCGCCCGTATCTAGCTGGTGGTCGATCGCGAGAGTCGCGATGCCATGGACGAGGGCCCAGCAAGATAGAACGAGCGCTGTGGCGGGCCGGTCTGAAAGTTCTCCCCCGTCAATGCCAGCCTGGACTAACGTAAGGAGTGCTGCCTTGGCGGCCTCTCCCGATTTCAACAGATCTGGGTAGCGTGTTGAATCAATGCGATCTACCGCGAACATAAGGCGAAAGAGCTGCGAATTACGGCTTGCAAACATGACATAGGCGATGCCCGCGCACTGTAATGCCTTGACTGCAGCTGTGCCGACATGAGGTGCGGCTGCTTCTTGCATTGCTCCCGTCAACATCCGGAAGCCTTGCGTGGCGAGGTCGGCCAGCAGGTCATTCTTGCTTCGGAAATGACGTAAGGGCGCCGAATGCGAGACTCCCAATTTCCGGGCCAGATCACGCAAACTTAGCTGGCTCACTCCATCCATGGCAAGCGTTTTTAGGGCTTCGTCAATCAATGCCAGACGTAAATCCTTATGATGGTAAGTTTTCGTTTTTTTTGAAGCACGCATTGGTTCGTTTGTCATTTGAATCGATTATATGTTGACAGCGTCTACATCGCAAGCTACATTACGGGATCGCGATGTTGTCAATGCCCACATTGAAATGAAGGCCGGCTGTTTTTGGCGCCCGGTTTTTCAAGAGGCGGCAGCGCCCCCCCGCCGCGCATTCTTTTAAGCTGGAGCGCAACGGCCGCCGCAGGGGATAGGTAGGCGAGTAGTTGCTGCGGCAAGATTGCTACGCATTACGCCATGGCGGGCGGGTTCGATTTATTTACGGCAGGCTAGACTATGCAAAAGAACACCCCCCAAGGGAACACCCCCCAATTTGATGCCATTGTGATCGGTTCAGGCATCGGCTCGCTCACCGCCGCAGCCTTGCTGGCCAAGCAACGCAAGATGCGGGTGCTGGTGTTGGAGCAGCATTTCACTGCAGGCGGTCAAACTCACGAGTTCAAACGCAAGAGCAAATTCGAGTTCGACGTTGGCCTGCACTATATTGGCGGCATGGACCAAGGCACTGGCAAGGCGGTGTTCGATTACCTTACTGAAGGCCGCTTACAATGGCAAAAAATGCCGGACGAATTTGAGAAATTTGTCTACCCCGATTTCGAATTTAACGTGCCATCGGACTTAACACGTTATCGTGACAGATTGGTCCAACGTTTTCCGGGCGAACAGGCGGCCATCGAGCAATATTTCCGCGATTCGAAAATGGCTGGCGCCTGGTACGTGCTTGGCCATTTGGCCGATGCTGTCCCGTTCCTTGTACGCCCTTTGCTTAAGCTGGCGTATCGCTGGAAAGGCCGACTCGCCGCGCTGACCGTTGACGCCTATCTGAATCAGCATTTCAAAGACCCGCAACTCAAGGGCCTGCTCGCCTCCCAATGGGGCGACTATGGCTTGCCGCCGGGCCAGGCGGCGTTCGGCATGCATGCCCAGGTGGTCACCCACTACGGGCGCGGCGGCTGGTATCCGGTCGGTGGCGCCAAGCAGATCGCTCGTTCGATCATTCCGGTGATCGAACGCTTTGGCGGGCAAGTCATGTCTGGCAAGACGGTGACCGAAATCCTGATCGAAAAAGGCCGCGCTAAAGGCGTGCGCACCAAAGCCACTCTCAAGCCCAATTTGGCGCCAGTCGAGTATTTCGCCCCGCTGGTGATTTCCGGCGCGGGGGCAGTCAACACGTATCAAAAGTTGATCAAGAGCGATATTGACATTCCTTTTCGGCGCCGCCTGGCCAACTTGCCAATTGGAACCAGCGCCGTTTGCGTCTATCTCGGTTTGAAGGATTCACCTGCCAAGCTGGGGGTGCATGGCGAAAATCACTGGGTGTACGGCGGTTACGACCATAACCTTGCAGCTGAAGGCGGGAGTCTCACTGAAAACTATTATCTTTCTTTCGCCTCGCTGAAAAATCCACGGGCGACGGGCCACACGGCCGAAATCATCGTGTTCGCCAAATATGACCGCTTCTCCAAATGGGCGGATGGCTGTTGGAAAAGGCGCGGAGTAGATTACGAGCAACTCAAGCTTGAATTGGCGCAACAACTCATCGCCAAGGTGGACGCCCGCATTCCTGGATTCGCCGCTCTGGTGGCTTATGTCGATGTCGCCACACCGCTCACGATGGAACATTTTCAAGGCAACCCGCACGGTGAATTCTATGGCTTGCCGACCACTCCGGAGCGTGTATTTCAACCCTGGAGCAACGCCAAGACGCCGATCAAAAATCTGTACCTGACGGGCGCCGACGTGATGTTGCCAGGCGTGATGGGGGCAATGATGGGCGGCGTGAAAACCGCCGGCGTGCTGATGGGGCCGTTTGGTTTCTTTAAACTGGTGAAGACGATGGTCGAGGCCGAAAAACAAGGCAGCGACGCTATGAGCGCCGGCTTGCCCCCTCATCTGCCATTAGAGCCGAGCGACGCGAAATTATCCGCAATTGCCACAGAACCGAATGGATCCAATTTCTGACACGGCTTTCAACATGGGGAGCGCGCGCATGCGACGCTCCCGTTTTTTTTGAACGGCATCTCGGTCGGGCCTCGACCTGGGCGGGCCGCGTCGCGTCGGCGGCAACTTATAGCCCCCCCATGCAAACGTATTTGACGACAAGATACTCGTCCATCCCATACTTGGAGCCTTCGCGCCCGAGCCCTGATTGCTTGACGCCGCCAAACGGCGCAATCTCGTTGGAAATCAAGCCCGTGTTAACGCCCACCATGCCGCACTCGAGCCCTTCGGCGATGCGCCAGATGCGGCCCATGTCGCGCGAATAAAAATAGGCGGCCAAGCCAAACTCCGTATCATTTGCCAGCGCCAGGACTTCCTCGTCATCCTTGAAGCGGAACAAGGGCGCCACCGGCCCGAAGGTCTCTTCGCGCGCGATGCGCATGGCCGATGTCATATCGACGATGACGGTCGGTTCGAAAAAGCTGTGCCCCAACGCGTGCCGCTTGCCGCCGGCGAGCAGGCGTGCGCCTTTCAACAAGGCATCGGCGATGTGCTGCTCCACTTTTTCAACGGCCTTGGCCTCAATTAGCGGGCCTTGCGTGACGCCCGCTTCCAGGCCATTTCCGACCTTCAGCTTGGAAACAGCGGCGACCAGTTTTTGAGCGAACGCATCGTAGACGCCGTCTTGCACATAGAGACGATTGGCGCAGACGCAAGTCTGGCCTGCGTTCCGATATTTGGAGGCGAGGGCGCCTTCGACCGCGGCATCCAGATCGGCATCGTCGAACACGATGAAAGGCGCGTTGCCGCCCAACTCCAATGACAATTTCTTGATGGTGGGCGCGCATTGCTGCATCAGGATGCGACCGACTTCGGTCGAGCCCGTAAAGCTCAGTTTGCGCACGGTGGGATTGCTCGTCATCTCGGCGCCGATTGCTTTTGAGTTACCCGTCAAAACACTAAACACGCCGGCCGGCACCCCGGCACGCTCGGCCAGGACGGCGAGCGCGAGCGCAGAATAAGGTGTTAATTCAGCCGGCTTGACGAGCATCGGGCAACCTGCCGCCAGGGCCGGGCCGACTTTGCGTGTGATCATCGCCGCCGGGAAATTCCATGGCGTAATCGCGGCGCACACGCCGATCGGTTCTTTGATCACGACAATGCGGCGGTCCGGCCAGGGCGACTGCATGGTATCGCCCGAGACGCGCTTGCCCTCTTCGGCGAACCATTCGATGAAGGAGGCCGCGTACGCGATCTCCCCCTTGGCTTCGGCCAAGGGTTTGCCCTGCTCGACGGTCATGATCAGGGCCAAATCATCGGCATTGGCAAGCATGAGATCATTCCACTTGCGCAAGACGGCACTGCGCTCTTTTGCCGTCTTCTTGCGCCAGGCCGGCCAGGCGGCGCTGGCGGCATCGATGGCGCGTCTGGTTTCGGCCGCGCCCATATACGGAATTGTGCCAATCGCTTCGCCCGTGGCAGGGTTGGTCACGCCGACGGTTTTGCCGTCGTCGGCATCACACCAAAGGCCGGCAATGTAGGCTTGCTGACGTAGCAGCGAGGGGTCTTTTAATGGCAACATGGCTCACTTTCAAAAAAATTGGGTCGGACTCGGAATTAATTGCGGCTGTCAGGCAATCCATGGTGCGCCCGTGGATCGCGATGTCAACTGCGGCGCTCGAAAACATCTTTTTCGGTGGGCGCGTTTGCATCACAGCACGCTCGACCAGTTCGACCTCGCTGGCATAGGGGGCGCTGGCGCGCAGCGTGGCGCCATCTTGTCGGTTCTGGAGATCCGCATTCGTCATGCTGGGTCCGGCGGTCAATGGATGGGTTTGTGGCGCCATTGAGCGTTTTTCTTGTAAATTAATTATTATATCTAATTTTTCATGTTGATAGAGCCACTGGCGACGTCCGCCGATTTAGTGCAGGCCCGACAAGATGATGGCCGCGAGCAGTTTGCCGTAGTAGGCGATCTTATCGGGTGTGACATAGGCATATCCCACCAACAGGGCGCGCCGCACCGGAGGCGCCAGATAGTAAGTTGACAAAGCTTTGATCTGGATACCTGATTCGGCGGCAAGCTTGGCGAGCGCGACGTCATCGACGTGAGAAGGTAGTTCCACCACTAAGTGCAGCCCCGATTCCTCGCCCGAGATAGTGACCTGTTCACCTAGTTGTGGGCCCAGATGAAGCACGAGAATGCGGCGCAGCATTTCGCGCCGCGCGCCATACAGGTGGCAAATCTTGCGGATGTGGGTCGTGAAGTGGCCGCGCCCGATGAAATCGGCGAGTGCTGCCTGAACCATGAGCTGGCCCGGCCGCTGCAAGTCGTCGAGGGCAACCTTGAACGATTCGATCAGCGCCGGTGGCAGCACCAGATAGCCGACTTTGATGCCCGGATAGAGCACCTTGGAGAAGGTGCCCATGAACAGCACGCGGTTGGCGCTATCTAGTCCTTGCAGCGCGGCGAGCGGGCGCCCCTTGTACCGCAATTGGCTGTCGTAATCGTCTTCAAGTATCCACGCGTTCTTGTGCATAGCAAGGCCGAGGAGTTCGCGCCGGCGTGCCAAGCTCATGACGGCGCCGGTCGGATATTGGTGCGCCGGCGTGACGTAAATGAGGCGCGGGTCGGTCGCAAGATCGGCCGCTTCGAGCGCCATGCCGTTGGCGTCGACGGTGATCGGGCGCAGCGCCAAGTTACAGGCTTGAAACACGCGCCGCGCTCCCCAATAGCCGGGATCCTCGACCCATGCCGTGTCGCCGCCATCGGCTAGCAATTGGGCACACAAGCTAAGCGAGTGCTGAGTGCCGGCCGTGATCATGACTTGCTCGACCGCTACGTTGACCGAGCGCGCGCCGCGCAAGTAGTCGGCAATGGCCAGGCGCAGCGGCAGATAGCCGCCCGCCTGGCCCATGCCCAGCAGATCCGGGCGGCGCTCGCGCCAGACACTGTTTTGCAGGCGTTGCCATAGTTTGAAGGGGAAGCCCGCGAAGTCAGCGTCGCCCGGCGCGAATGGCAAAATGTCGTAGCGCGCACCTGCTGCGAACGCGGTGACCTCGCTGCCCCGCTTTGACAACAAGGCCGAGCGTGGCGCCGGCGCCGTTTCTCCGCCAGTGCGGTGGCGCCCTGGCGCCGGAGCGTCCAAGTGGGCGACGAAAGTCCCGCTGCCGAGCACGCTCGTGACATAGTCTTCGGCCGCCAATTGCTCGAAGGCGGCGATGACGGTATTGCGTGCTAGGCCGAGCTCGCGCGCCAAGTCCCGACTCGATGGCAGCTTGCTGCCAGCCCTCAACTGAAGCTGGAGGATGGCAGCCTTTGCCGCCTCGTAGAGCCGGCGCTGTTGTGGCAGGCGCGGGTGAAAGCTGGCCTCGGCCAAACTGTCGGCAAGCAACTCCGCTGCGGGTGAGTTCCTATCCAAAGTGATTCCACCTGTGTCGATCAAGCCCCACTCAATATACTATCAAATTAAAATGCAGACGGATTTTGTTTTCAAAAATGCAACTAAGAAAGAAGTATTGCACGGGCCACGGTTGTGCGACGCAGCAAAAATAAGATCGACATAGTGGCCCCAGTTAGTCTACTATTTGAGTAAGACTGACATTCCAATCTATCGCTGCAGCGGTGCTTCGTCGTCCGCTGAAAAATATTATGTCCCGTCCTAACGTCATCATTTCCGCCTGCACGGAACAAGTGGGTGCCTACGCGTATCACATGGCGCAGATGAAGTATGTCGATGCCATCGTCCGTGGCGCCGCCTGCATGCCTTTGCTGTTGCCCGCCTTGGGCCATGAAATGGATCTCGAGGGCGTGCTGGCGGTGGCCGACGGCGTGATGCTGACCGGGTCCGCGTCCAATGTGCATCCGAGCCACTACGCGCAGCCGGTGCGCGACCCGAATTTGCCGCAGGATAGGGCGCGCGACGCGACCACCTTGCCTTTGATTCGTGCCGTCCTGAAGCGGGGGATACCGTTGCTGGCCATCTGCCGCGGATTCCAGGAAGTCAATGTGGCCCTGGGCGGCAGTTTGCATCAGGCGCTGCATGAGGTGGCGGGCATGATGGATCATCGCGACCCGCCGCATCAATCGCAAGAAGAACAATATGCACCCGCGCACCGGATTGCGTTGGTAGCGGGCGGGCGCCTAGCGCACATGTTGGACGGCGTGAGCGAGCTCTATGTTAATTCTCTGCATGGCCAGGGCCTCGACGATTTGGCACCGGGTTTGGAAGTCGAGGCGCGCGCCGCGGATGGCCTGGTGGAGGCCTATTGCATCACTTCTGCGCCCGGTTTTACGCTGGCGATACAGTGGCACCCTGAATGGCGGTTGGCAGAGAATCCCGCTTCGATGAAGCTGTTTCGCGCATTTGGCGATGCGTGCCGCGACTATCAAAGCAAGCGTTGCGCGGGTGCGTGATCCTCGGCCCGAGGAGCGCGCCGCAGTGACTGTCTCGCAAGCGCTGGCCCGTGTTCGCGTCAAACGCGGGCCAGCGGCAAGACATTAGAGAGAAATAAATGACAATACGAGAAAATTTCACGTACACGGATATGGACCTGTGGCTCAACGAGAAAAGAGTCACTGAAATCGAATGCCTGGTGCCGGATTTGACCGGTGTGGCGCGTGGAAAAATTTTGCCGCGCGGCAAGTTCACTCTGGAGCGTGGCATGCGCATTCCCGAAGCGGTGCTGGGCATGACCGTCACGGGCAATTATCCAAAGGACGATGACGCTTATGATCGCGCCATTTCGGCGACCGACCGCGACATGATCTTAAAGGCGGACCCGACCACGATCACGATGGTGCCATGGGCGACTGATCCGACGGCGCAAGTGATCCATGATTGTTTTTTTGCCGATGGCATGCTGGTCGATTTTGCGCCCCGTTCTGTGCTGCGGCGCGTCTTGAAACTGTACGCCGAAAAAGGCTGGCGCCCGCTGGTGGCGCCCGAGCTGGAATTTTATCTGACGGCCAAAAACATCGACCCCGATCTGCCTCTAAAGCCGCCCATCGGCCGTAGCGGGCGCGCCGAAACCAGCCGCCAAGTCTATAGCATCGACGCCGTGAACGAATTCGATCCGCTGTTTGAAGACATCTACGACTATTGCGAAATGATGAATCTGGACGTTGACACCCTGATTCACGAAATCGGTGCCGGCCAGATGGAAATCAATTTTTTGTACGGCGAGCCACTGGACCTGGCCGACAAAGTCTTCTTCTTCAAACGCACCTTACGCGAAGCGGCGCTAAAACACGATATGTACGCCACCTTTATGGCCAAACCGATGGCCGGCGAGCCGGGCTCGGCCATGCATGTGCATCAAAGCGTGGTCGACGCCAACACCGGCCTCAACATTTTCAGTAGCGCCGACGGTTCGGCGGCCCCGATCTTCAAGCATTACATTGGCGGCTTGCAGCGCTATATGCCGGCGGCCATGGCCATTGTCGCACCGTACGTCAATTCGTATCGCCGCATCGTGCGCCAGTCGGCGGCGCCGATCAATATCCAGTGGGGCATGGACAACCGCACCGTCGGCTTTCGAGTGCCGGAATCAGGCGTGCAGGACCGCCGCGTCGAAAACCGCATCATCGGGGCTGATGCCAACCCCTACCTGGCACTGGCAGTCACCCTCGCCTGCGGTTATCTGGGCATGGTGGAGCAGGAGGAGCCGACCCCGATGACGGTGGGCAGCGCCTATGACCTCAAATTCGAATTGCCGCAAGGTTTGCCCGAAGCATTGCGGGCCCTGCGCGCCGAAGACAAGCTGCGCAGCGTGCTAGGTGAGCGCTTCATCGACGTCTATGCGGCGATCAAGGATCTGGAACACCAAGAGTTCATGACTGTTATCAGCCCGTGGGAGCGCGAGCATCTGCTGTTGCACGTATAAGCCGACATGTTTATTCGATTCATAGGGTAGGATGATATGGTCCCCAATTCATTGGCACCCAGCGCCGCAGTGCTGGCCTCGCTAGACCAGGCCAGAGCGTTCGATACCAAGGCGATCCAAAAACTGGATTCGGCCCACTATCTGCACCCGTTCACGGACTTTAAGGCGTTGAACGAAACAGGGGCGCGCGTGATGGTCAAGGGCGATGGCATCTACCTTTGGGATTCCGAAGGCAAGCGCATCATTGACGGGATGTCCGGGCTTTGGTGCGTCAACGTCGGTTATGGCCGCACCAGTATATCCGAGGCCGTCTACCGGCAGATGGAAACGCTGCCGTTCTACAATAGCTTGTTCAACACGACCAACTTGCCGGCAGTGCAACTGGCGGCAAAATTGGTCGAGATTTCGCCGCCCCAGTTCAACCATGTATTTTTCACGGGCTCGGGCTCCGAAGGCAACGACACCAATTTGCGCATGGTGCGCCGCTACTGGGATTTGCTTGGGTACAAAGAGCGCCATGTCGTGATCAGCCGCCATAACGCTTACCACGGCAGCACGGTCGCCGGCGCCTCATTGGGCGGCATGGGCGGGATGCATGCCCAAGGGGGCTTGCCGATTCCGGGCATCGTGCATATCGGCCAGCCCAATTATTTCGAGGCCGGCCGCGGCAAGAGCGAAGAGCAGTTCGGGTTGGAAGCAGCAGGCTGGCTGGAAGCTAAAATTATCGAACTCGGCCCTGAGAAGGTGGCCGCTTTCATCGGCGAGCCGATCCAAGGCGCTGGCGGGGTGATCATTCCACCGGCCAGCTATTGGCCGGAGATTCAGCGCATTTGCGACAAGTACGGCATTTTATTGATCGCCGATGAAGTCATCTGCGCCTTCGGCCGGATCGGGAAATGGTTCGCGTCCGACCTGTTTCACATTCAGCCGGATTTGATTACCTTTGCCAAGGGAGTGACTTCCGGTTATGTGCCATTGGGCGGCGTGCTGGTCGGAGATCGCGTGGCCGACGTCTTGATCGAAAAAGGAGGCGAGTTTCATCACGGGTTTACTTACTCCGGGCATCCGGTGGCGTGCGCCGCGGCCTTGGAAAATATCCGTATCTTGCAGGAAGAAAAACTGGTCGAGCAGGTCCATGTGGAAACGGGCCCCTATTTAAAGCAACAATTTAGTGCGCTGGCGCAGCACCCGCTGGTCGGTTTTGCCGACACCTGCGGTTTGATGGCTGGCCTCAACCTGGTACGAGAAAAAGCCGACCCGGTGCAAGACTGTGTTTTATTCGACGTTGAAAAAAACGTGGGCATGATTTGCCGCGGTTACATGTTTGGCAATGGCCTGATCATGCGCGCGGTCGGTGAGCGTATGATCATCGCGCCCCCGCTCACGATAACGAAGGCGCAAATCGATGACATGATCGGCTTGATCTGGCTGTGTCTGGATCAAACGATGGCCGATTTGCAAGGCCGCGGCTGGATCTGATGGCACTTCGCTTCATTAAGGTATTTTGACTGGACAAGGCGCACTAATGGTTCCAATGACGAGCTGGCCGCTTAGGAAACGCACGTCAAACCTATTTTAAACGGGCCCGCGACCGTGGTCGTAACAGCAGTGGAGGCCGCTGGGGCCGTAGACGAGACGCCTCTCAAATGGCCGCGCCGTTCCCAGCGCATTTCTGGGGCGGCCCTCATGTCCGCAAGTTGTCCGCTTACTTTTGATAGCTGATATGACCGTCCAACCTGTATTGCCGGCCGCATCCAATGCGAGCCAAGCACTTTTACAAATTAGCAACCTGGTCAAAGAGTTCGATGGCGCACGCGCCGTCGACCAAATTTCGGTGACGATCAACAAGGGCGAGATCTTCGCCTTGCTGGGCAGCTCCGGTTGCGGCAAGACGACCTTGCTGCGGATGCTGGCGGGATTCGAGACGCCAACCTCGGGCACGATCATGCTGGCGGGCCAGGACATGGGGAATGTGCCGCCCTACCGACGCTCGATCAACATGATGTTTCAATCATATGCCCTGTTCCCCCACCTGTCCGTGTGGGACAACGTCGCCTTCGGCCTTCGGCGTGACAAAATGCCGAAGGCCGAAATCGCAGCGCGCGTGGAAAAAATGCTCGCATTAGTGCAACTGACCGCCTTCGGCAAGCGCAAGCCGCATCAACTCTCCGGTGGCCAGCAGCAGCGCGTGGCGCTGGCACGTAGCCTGTCGAAACGGCCGCAGCTTTTATTGCTCGATGAACCCATGGGCGCGCTCGATAAAAAGCTGCGCGAGCGCACCCAGATCGAACTGCTCAATATCATCGAACAAGTGGGCGTCACCTGTGTGATGGTCACCCACGATCAAGACGAGGCGATGAGCATGGCGACACGGATTGGGGTCATGAGCGAAGGGCGCATCTTGCAAGTGGGCCTGCCGGCCGAAATTTACGAGACCCCGAATTGCCGTTTCGTTGCGGACTTTATCGGCAGCGTGAATCTGTTTTCTGGCCGCATCGTGAGCGGCGCGCCCGATCATGTTGTGATCGAGTCAACAGAAGCGATGCACTACGTCAACCATGGCATCACGGGCAGCAAAGGGATGGAAGTGCATGTGGCAGTGCGGCCGGAGAAAGTATCCCTGCAACTGGAGGAGCCGCGCCCCGAGCAGCGCGCATCGCGGGCCGAGCACGGCTATAACTGCACGCGCGGCGTGCTACGCGCCATTGCCTATTTCGGCAATGAGACGCGCTACCACGTCATGCTCGACAGCGGCCTGGAGCTGACCGCGTCGCGCACTAATACGGCACGTCATACGGATAGCCACCTGTGCCGTGATCAGCGTGTGTTCGCCTGGTGGGATGGCGCCGATATCGTCGTTTTAACCCAGTGAGGGCCGCTTGAACCATGTATGGCAACGCCAACTAGCCGACCTTGTGAGCTTGCGCAAGCTGACGGGGCGCCGCTTTGTCATCGGCGTGCCTTTCGTCTGGTTGGCGCTGACCTTTCTCTTGCCCTTTCTGATCGTGTTACGGATCAGCTTTGCCGAGATAGAGAACGGGGGCAACTCGTTTGGCAACCTGCTGAGCTTTGCCGATGGCATTCTCAGCATCAAGATCAAGGTCGCAAATTATCTGTTCATCGCGCGTGACGATTTGTATGCCTTGACCTATCTGAGTTCGCTCAAATTTGCGGCGATCACGACCTTACTTTGTCTCGTCATCGGCTACCCGTTTGCGTACTTCATGGCGCGTGCTAGGGCGAGTGTCCGGCCGGCCCTACTCATGCTGGTGATGTTGCCGTTCTGGACTTCATTCCTGTTGCGCATCTACGCTTGGAAGGGCATCTTGGCCAACCACGGCATCGCCAATCATTGGCTGCTCGCGCTGGGCCTGATCAGGGAGCCCCTGCATATGATGAATACGTGGTTTTCGCTCGTGATTGGAATGGTGTACGCGTACCTGCCGTTCATGATTTTGCCGTTATACGCCAATTTGGCGAAGATGGACATGCGTTTTCTGGAGGCTGCGGCCGACCTTGGAGCCACCCCGATGCAGGTTTTCTGGCGTATCACCGTGCCGCTCTCGAAGTCGGGCATCATCGCCGGGGCCTTGCTGGTATTCATTCCCGCGGTGGGCGAATACGTGATCCCGGAACTGCTGGGGGGGCCCGAGACCTTGATGATTGGTCACGTGCTGTGGGATGAATTTTTCACCAATAACGACTGGCCAATGGCGTCCGCCGTCACGGTGGTGGTGATTTTGCTGATCCTCCTGCCATTGACCATATTCAATAAATACAAGGCAGAGCAAGGGGAGCGCGTATGACGGGGCCGAATTTTTTTCAACGCTGGTGCGGCCGCAGTTGGCTTGCGATGACCTATCTCTTCTTGTATCTGCCGATCCTGGTGCTGATTGTGTTTTCCTTCAACAGCTCACGCCAGGACATGGTCTGGAGCGGCTTTTCGACGCGCTGGTATGCGGCATTATCTAGCGATACGGAGATTATCGCCGGTTTTTTTCTGTCTTTAAAGATTGCGTTCATGAGTGCCTGCTCGTCCGTCATCCTGGGCAGTTTCGCCGCTTTCGCCTTGAATTCCTATCGCCGCTTCTCGGGGCGCGCCTTGTTTGGAGGGATGGTTAGCGCGCCCTTGATCATGCCGGAAGTGATCATCGGCCTATCCTTGCTATTGATGATGGTTTCCATGCAAAAGGTATTTGGTTTTCCCGAACGCGGCATGTTGACGATCTGGATCGGGCATACGCTCTTGGGAATGGCGTACGCGGCAGTTGTTGTCCAGTCGCGCCTGCAGGAGATGGACAAGTCGATCGCGGAAGCGGCGATGGACCTCGGTTGCCGCCCGCATCAGGTGTTTTTCCTAGTCACGTTGCCCAACATTGCGCAAGCGCTGGCATCGGCTTGGCTCTTGACATTTACCTTGTCACTCGACGACGTGGTGCTATCGGCTTTCCTGTCCGGTCCGGGTTCGTCGACGATGCCGATCGTGATCTTTTCCCGGGCACGCTTGGGGCTCGATCCGCGCGTCAATGTCGTCGCAGCACTGACCATCGTCGTCGTGGCGAGCGCCGTGATCGCCGCCAGTTTCATGATGGCCCGGTCAAAACGTCTGCGCCATGGACAAATTTCCGCAGCCTTCACCGCCATTTAGGCGTCGCCTATATTAAAATTATAAAAGGAGTTCCGCTGCGAGCAAACTCGAGCCGATTTGCCAAAGATGTGCGCCGCGTCCGCTTTACGTTGAGCGCTCTTTTTTGAGAGAGGTGAACCATGACTATGACCGGGTGGCACGAGCGCGCCAGCGCCGTCAAGATCGATGGGCGCGCGCTGATAAACGGTCAGCGCGTGTGGGCGCGGTCGGAGCGACAGTTTGATGATGTTTCCCCCGTCGATGGTCGCAATCTGGGTCCAGTTGCGCGTTGTGACAGCGCCGACGTCAATGCGGCAGTGGCGGCCGCCAGGGCCGCTTTCGAGGACCGGCGCTGGGCCGGGCAGGCGCCCGCCGCGCGCAAACGCGTCCTCATCAGGTTTGCCGACCTTGTGCTCGACTATGGTGCTGAACTGGCGTTGCTCGAGACCCTAGATATGGGTAAGCCAATCAAGTATAGCCAGAGCGTCGATGTGGCGGCGACAGCGAACACTCTGCGCTGGTACGGCGAGGCGATCGACAAAATTTACGACGAAATCGCGCCCACTGCCGACAGCAGCCTGGCCCTCATCGTGCGCGAACCGGTGGGGGTGGTGGCGGCGATTGTGCCGTGGAATTATCCGATGCTGATGGCGGCGTGGAAGATCGCGCCGGCCCTTGCCGCCGGCAACAGCGTAGTCTTGAAGCCGTCCGAGAAATCGCCGCTCACGGCCATGCGCTTAGCTGAAATCGCGCTTGAAGCCGGCCTTCCCCCGGGGGTGTTGAATGTCGTGCCCGGCTTCGGTCATGAGGCTGGCGCGGCGCTGGCGTTGCACATGGATGTCGATTGCATTGTCTTTACGGGCTCGACCCGGATCGGTAAGCAGATCTTGCAAATGGCCGGGCAATCGAATTTGAAGCGGGCTTGGACCGAGTTGGGTGGAAAGTCCGCCAATATCGTCTGCGCCGATTGCCCCGACTTGGACGCCGCCGTGGCGGCGGCGATCGGATCGATTTATTTCAACCAGGGCGAAAGTTGCAATGCCCCGTCGCGTCTGTTCGTGGAAGCAGCGATCAAGGACCGGTTCATCGAAAAGGCGCTGGCGTTGATGCCTCATTTCCAGCCTGGTGACCCGCTCGACGAGGCGAGCGTGATGGGCGCGATGGTCGATGTGGCGCAGATGCAAACCGTGCTCAGGTATATCGAGGCAGGCACGGCGGCGGGCGCGCATTTGCTCTCAGGCGGGCAACAGGCACGGCGCGAGACGGGCGGCTACTATGTGACGCCGGCCCTGTTTGACAAGGTGGACAGCGCCATGAGCATTGCGCGCGAAGAAATCTTCGGGCCGGTACTGTCCGTGCTCGGGTTCACTGATGTGCACGAGGCCGTGCGTCAGGCCAACGCGACACCGTTCGGTCTGCAGGCGGCAGTTTGGAGTTCCAATATGACCAAGGCAATCCAAACTGCGCGCGCCTTGCGCGCCGGGACCATCCACGTCAACCAATACGATGGCGATGACATCACGGTACCGTTCGGTGGTTACAAGCAATCGGGCAATGGCCGCGACAAGTCCTTGCACGCGTTCGACAAATACACTGAGTTAAAGACAATCTGGATTCAGATCGGATAAAAAGCGCGGACAGCTCGGGTTTGCTGCGCTAGGAGCGGGGCGCCGATACTCTTGGGTTGGCTTAAGACGGCTTTAGGATAATTCCGCCGGCGCACATGATCGCGACATGGTTTCTTCGACCTTGCCTTTAAACTTTTGACTGGAATGGAAGGTGACGACACGGCGCGCCGAAATAGCGATCTTCTCGCCCGTTTTTGGGTTGCGGCCAGGCCGCGGGGACTTGTCGCGCAGCTGAAAATTGCCGAAGCCAGACAGTTTGACGGATTCGCCGCGTTCGAGCGCAGTTAGGATTTCAACGAAAAACGACTCGACCATGTCTTTTGCTTCACGCATGTTCAAGCCAACTTGCTCAAATAAGCGTTCGGCCAATTCCGCCTTGGTCAACGTTTGCGTTTCCTCATTTACGTCCTGGCGCAGCTTGGGCGGCGCCTTGACGCGCTGCAAATTAGCGGGCGGTACGGACTGGAATAAAGCGCAGCTCAATTGGTTATTGATCGTAATTTTTTTCCCCTACCTTTTCTGTAGACGACGACTGGGGCGTGCTAAATTGTTCGCCCGAGACGCCCCAGCGCGCCAAGTCCGGCTCGATTCGCATCGGCGAAGGCGGTTATGCTGCATCGACTCTTCTCGTAAATTGCGTTGAGTATCTTGCAATCTCAGGCGGAAAGCAATACTAATCCATTAGTCCAGCTTAGGGGGCCCATATGAATCAAACAAATCAATGGTTTGCACATGGGTTCGCGTTCCATTTCGTAGCAAAGCGACGGATTGGAAACGGATGCGCTAGGGCGTTCTCCAGACTTTTGCGGGCGCCTAGCGGTCAACCTTGCATTTTCGAAGGGGCGGGTGCTGCCAAACGCTCATGTGTCGCGATCGCAAACACATAGTCGCCAGGAAAAACGCCGCCTAAACGTGCCATGTTGGCACCGCACACTTGTTCCGTCATGTCGTTGGCGTGAAACGGCAATGGCCGATCGACTGGCGAGCTGGTTTTAATGCGATTGAGTCCCTACGAAACAGGGCCCGTAAGTTTTCGGGCCCTTGAGCAGGACAGTTTTTATTTTTTTGACTTTATGATAGCGCGTCGCGGTGCCGGAACTTAAAGATGGGGCCGCTTTTGGATAAATTTTCCTAAAAAATGCACACATGAATCGGGCCATGCGAACGGCGCGGCGCCCGCTGTCGCCGCCGTTGCTAGGCCGTCGGCGCTTTGAACTACCTTTGGCGTTCGAACTCCAATTATGGAGAACGCCATTCATGCTGCGCTTTTGGGCCGGGCGGCAAATAAAGTCGAGGCGCGCCAAGTGTGCCAAGACGACATGGCGTCGTTGAAGGCGAGCCAAAATGGCTGGAATAAATTCGCACGCGGTGGGCCCCGAGGGGGGCGCACGGGCACTCGTGCTGCCGGGCCAAGTGGTGCTGGTGCTGCAAGGCGGCGGCGCACTGGGCGCCTACCAGGCTGGTGTCTACGAGGCGCTCCATGAAGCGGGCATCGAGCCGGAGTGGGTGATTGGAACCTCAATTGGCGCGATCAACGGCGCTCTCATTGCTGGCAATCCGCCGGAAAAGCGACTCGAATGTCTGCGCGCGTTCTGGAAGAGCGTCGAACAGAGCGCGAGTGGCAATATGCCCGAGTTATTTCTCACGGCGCTGGGGAATGCGATGCTCAATTGGATAACGATGGCGGCAGGCATTCCATCGTTCTGCACGCCCAATCCCCTCGCTTTGTTTGGCCAGCATGCGTTGCTCGGCATCGAGAACGCCGCGTATTACACGACGGCGCCCTTGCGTCACACACTCGCCAAGCTCATGGATCTCGACTACATCAACACTCGCCACACGCGGTTAACGCTGTGCGGCGTCAAAATTTGCAGCGGCGAAATGGCGTACTTCGACAGCCGCGAAGAAACGATTGCAATGGAGCATATCTTGGCGTCCGGTGCCTTGCCGCCGGCGTTTCCCGCCGTCCGCATCAAAGACGATTACTACTGGGATGGCGGGATTTATTCAAATACTCCGCTCGAGGCGGTGCTAGAGGACAATCCCCGTCGCGATTCCCTCATTTTTACGGTGGACGTGTGGAACCCGGAAGGCCCCGTGCCTGAAACATTGTGGCAAGTCGTCGCCCGGGAAAAAGACATCCGCTACGCCAGCCGCGCCAATAGCCACCTTGCGCGCCAAAAACAAATTCACCACCTACGCCATGTGATTCTTGAATTGGCGAAGGCGCTACCGGAGAATGTGCGCGCTTGCCCCCCAATTCAGGAACTTGCGTCTTGGGGATGCAAAACGACGATGCATGTTGTCAGACTCATCGCCTCTGGCCTATCTGGCGAGGACTGGTTGAAGGATATCGATTTTGGTGCGGCCCACATCTGCGCGCGCTGGCAGGCCGGCTATGCAGACACGCGGCGCATGTTAGATCTCGCGCCCTGGACCCGGCCCGTGGATCCGATCGAAGGCGTCGTCATCCACGGTGGCGTGGCCGGCGCGGCAGCAGCGCTGCCTTGAATAGATGGCAAACCGCAGGGGCGATTCGCCACGCCCGGCCATCGCTTGACGCCGACGGCAGGGCGGGCGCTACCGGGAAAATCAACGGGCAATGAGCGACGGCAGAACTGATGGCTGCGCCCCCTCAATCGAAGGCCCAGGTGTAGAGCATGTCGAGGGCGGTGTTGGCGCCGGTCTGAAATTGCAGCGTGAATTGTGAATTGAGTTTATAGCGCAGCTTGGCCAAACTAGTGGCCGTGCTTGCTCCTTGTTCGAAGCTCAAGTAGGCGCGTTGCGACAGGCGTTTGCCAAGCGTTAGCACCGTCGTTTCCACTCCCGTGGCCTGGCCCGAAGCTTGGCCTAGCCCCAGTTCATCCACACCCAGCGAATTGGCAAGGCGCGCCTGCAAGGAGCCGCCTTTGGAATTGCCAAACAGGGCGCCAGCGGCCGTCGTCAGCAAGGCCATCTGGTTGCCCGAGGTGCCTGCGGAGCCATGTCCGAGTACCAGCCATGCCAGTTTTTCGCTGTCGGGAACCGTCGGCGTTGACACGAGCTTGGCCACCGGCGCCTGCGCCGTTCCGCGCACTTCTACGCCCGCCTCTACATTGGTTTCGGTCAGCGTTTCACCTTCTGGGCGTTTGCGCACGGCCAAAATATTTAGGGCCGGGTTGTCATAGGCGCCCGTAAAGGTGATCAAGCCCCGTTCGATCGCCAGTTTCTGGCCATAGGCATCATAGGTGCCGCTCGCCACGTGGATGCTGCCGGTCACGCGCGGTGGCCGGCGCTCGGCAGCAATCAAGTGCACGCTGCCGGCCAGTTGGGCATCGATCCCCTTGCCTTTCAAGTAAAACGCATTGCCGAGGTCGGCCTCGACGTCGATGTTTAGCGGCAGCGACGGTGGCCGCGCTGTTTTGGCGCCGCCCTTGCCCAGTACCACCACGTCGGCGCTCTGGGTCGGCGTGCCTTGTGCTGCGAGCAAGATGGAGGCGCGTTCGGCCTTGAACTTGCCTTCAAGCAGGAAGTGTTTCTGGTCGCGGGTCAAGGTGCCTTGTCCGCTGACAACAAGCACGCGGTCGGGGCGCGCCAGCACTTCCAATTTCTCGGCGCTCACTTTCAGTTGCATGGTTGGCTCGGCATTGGCAAAACGCAGCCAGCCGGCGGCGTCGGCATGGCCATTGGCGCCGTCAAAACCGAGGTGCTGCAACAGCAACTGGTCGCCCGCCAAGGTGGCCTGCAACTGGCCATGGCGCAATTTGACACCCTGTTCGGCCCAGTTCACCATCAAATTTCCGCCCGCGATGTCGCCGTTCAGGACGGGCGCGCCGATGCTGCCGCCGCCAGTGAGGGCCAGCCTTAGGGTGCCGTCCAGCTCCAGCCCCGGTTCGCCGCTGAGCGGCGCGAGCCAGGCCAAGGACGCCATGTTGGCGCTGCCGCTAAAACTGAGCGCGCTGTCCTTGGCGATGCGTCCGTGCATCATGTGCGCGCTGGCATCGAGGCGGGCATTGCCGGCGCGCGTGCCGTCCATGTTGACTTTCAAATGCAAGACGTTATTTGACACATCGACTCGGGCGTCGAGCACGCGCAGCCCTAGCGTTTGCGGCAATTCGGTGCCGACCTTGATATCGCCCTGTTCCCGGAAAACGTGCAGCATGCCGTCGATGGCGGGATCCTGGCCGGCCATGGCCTGCAGCTTGAGCGACCAAGCCGCGCCCAGTGTCAAGTTGCCGGCAACATTCTCGCGCCAGGCTGGTGACAGTTGCGCCAGATAACTAAGCGGCACGCCTGCGGCCCGGCCCGCGCAGCGCCAGCGCGAGCCCGCTTTTTCCAGCGTCTGCAAACTGATGCTACCGTCTTGCAGTGTGAAGACGGCATTCCCCAGCACCATTTGCTCGGGCCGCAGGAGTCCGGCCACGCCGCTGCCGGCGGGGCCGGCGAGGTGCAGCGGCACTGGCGCTTGCAAAGCGAAGGCGAAGCGGCCGCGGTTTTGCAAGGCGCTTAAGGTGCCGTTCCAGGCGCCGCCGCTCCAACCGCCGCGCACTTGCGCGGTGGCGTCGAAGTCGTCGTTGCGCGCGCTCAGTTGCACATGGTGGGCAGCGCGCGTGCCGCTCGTTTGCAGGCGGGCGCCGGCCAGGGCCAGGGCGGGCGCGGAATAGCCGCTCAGTTCGATGTCACTTTGCAACGCGTCGGCGCCACCCAGCCCGGTGCCCAGCGTGGCGCTGGCGCGCAGCGTCTTGATCTGTTGCGCACCCGGCAAGCGCAGGTCTTTGGCATCGAGGGCGAAGGTGAGCGACGGCGTCGCGGCACTTCCGCCTAGCGAACCCGAGCCGCGCACGGCACCGCCAAACTGCGGCCCCAGTGCGGCCAGCTCGGGGGCGTCGATGGTCCAGTCGAGGCGGTCGCGCGCGGCGCCGAAACTGCCGTGCGCCCGCATGCTGTTGGCGCCTAAGCGCAGGTCGACATCGGCGCTGGCAAGGCGGGCCGGGTCGGCGTCGAGGCGGGCATGACCGCTTAGCGGCGCGCCGGCCAGGGTGGATGCCTGCAGCGCCAGGTTGAGCGCTAGATGGCCGCCGCCGCCGAGCCGCCCGCCGCCGCTGAAATCGCCGTTGATGCTGCCGTTCGGGTAAGGGCCGAAGGCGGCCGGGTTGAAGCGTCGGGCCGAGCCGGCCAGGGTCAGCTCGAACGCCTGTTTCGAGCCCCGTCGCGCGACATGGCCGACGACGTGCAACAGGCTATCGCTGGCGGGCCGCCTGGCCGCGAGGCCGAGGCCGGTGGCGTCGGCTTCAAAGGTGCTGGTGGGCGCGTCCATGCTGCCGGTGAGGACGCCGCTCGCGGCCAGAATGCCGGACAGGTCGCTGCCCGCTGCCGCCAACTGTTTGGCGTCGATGCGCCATGCCAGCTGATCTGCGGGCGCGCCGAAATTTCCGCGCAGGTCCATCTTGTTCTGGCCCAGGGCTAGCCGGGCCTGGGCGCCGGAAATGTGCGCCGCGTCGACCGTCAGCGCGCCCGATCCCGACAGTGGCTGATTGAACAGGCGGCTGGCGCGCAGCATAAAGTTGCTCGTCACTTGCCACTTGGGCGCCAGGTGGCCGCCTAGGCCGATGTCGGCGTTCAGGTCGGCGGCCGGATAGGCGCCCAGCGCAGCCGGATTGAAGTGGCTGGCGCTGGCGACGGCCTGGAACAGGTGCTGGTCTTTCAGGCTGGCCTGGCCGGTCACGCTGATGCGGCCCTTGCCGGCCAGCAGCCGGGCTTGCTGCACCTGCAACAGCGCGCCGGCCAGCGTTGCCTGCAACTCTAGGCGCAAGCCGTCCTGGGCCAGCACGGCGCCAAACGTCTGCGTCTTGCCGTTGTCGCTCAGTTCGATGTCGCCGGCAATTTTGGTCGCGTTCATCTTACTGTGGATCGCTTTTAAGTCGATGCGGTCCGTATGCAGTTTGAAGGCGGCGGTGCCGATCGGCGCGCCCGGCGCGGAGCGCCGGATCGTGCCGCCGCCGGTAAATTTTCCAGCCGCCGCCAAGTCAAGCACGACGGCGTCGATGGTGGCCGCTGTCAAGCTGCCACCCAGTTGGGCGCTGATGCTGGCCAAAGGCAGGCTTTGCTGGTCGAGGGGGCCGGGCCGGCCCTGGTTGCTCAGCGACAGTTTGCCCGACAAGCCCTGGTTCGCCCCGATGCGCGCCTTTAGCTCCATGTGCAAATCGGCTTTCGGCCACGCACGGTCCCACTGCGCCGGGTCGATGCCTGTGCCGTTGATGGCGACGGCGCGCAAGATGATGGGATCGAAGGGCGCCAGAGTGAGCAGCGCATCGCCGCTGGCCTGTTGCGACTGGCCGCTCGCGCTCAGCTCAAACAGGGACAGATTGCCGTGCAGCCGAGCTTGCAGCTGTGCCGGCTTTTGCCCTGCCGGGGCGGCGCTTTGGGTCAAGCTGGCCTTGCCATCGAGCGTGAACGGGCGCGTCCCCTCGATGCGGGCGTCGGCCGCCAGCAGGCCGAGCGCTGTGACCGCGCTTGCGTCGTGCAGTATCCAGCCGGCCGGGCCGCCGTTCAGCTTGAAGCGAAGCTGCCCGATCGCGTTGCTGCTGCCTTGACTTAGCCAGGTGAGTTTATCCACGCGCGCGTCGGCGATGCTCAGTTGAAACGGCGGCGCCAGCGTTTCCGGCAGCACGGCCGGCTTGGCCGGTCCAATACTCTCCGATGCCAGGCTGGCCACGTGCAGTTCGCTGATCGCGATGCCTTGCAAAAAATACTGCAGGGGCGACCAAGCGATATCGACGTTTTCGGCCGTGATATGGTATTCGACGTTGCGGTAGCTGATATGGCCGAGGTGCATCTTGCCATACAGCGAGCCGGAAACGCCGGATACGACGATCTGCCCGCCGCTCGCTTGACTGATTTTTTGCACCAGCGCCTTTAAGGTCGATTCGCGCCCGAGCAACCAGAAGGAGGCGCCCAGCAGCAAGGCGAGGGTGGCCGTGACGGCCAAAATGCGGCGTAGCCAGCGGCGCCTTGACCCGGGCGCGCTCGCTCTGGTGGTGGTGGCGTTGGACATCAGAATGTAAATCCCAGGGAAAAATGCAAGCGGTATTTCTGCACGGCGTGACCGTAGGCAACGTCGACATTGATGGGCCCGACCGCGCTCTTGTAGCGCGCGCCGGCGCCGTAGCCGGACTTGGGATACAAGTCCTTGACGGTGTCGGCCGCATTGCCAGCATCGTAGAACACGGCCGCGCCCCAGATCGGTGTGAACCAGTATTGGTATTCGGTGCTGGCGGTGGCCATGTAGCGCCCGCCAATGATGGCCGTGCCTTCGTGCACGCCCAGCTCCTGGTAGGCGTAGCCACGTACCGACTGGTCGCCGCCGGCGCGAAACATATACACGTCGGGCACACCGGCCTTTTCTTTCGAGGCCAGAACACCCGCTTCGCCGCGCAAGATCAGCATGCTGCTCGTGCCGAGCGGATAGTAATACACGAAGCGGGTGCTGGCGCGCAGGAAGGCTTCATCCGTCAAAATTGGCAGCGGCGCGGCGCCCAGTTGGGCGTTAAAGACGTAACCCCGGGTCGGAAACAGTAGGCTATCGAGGTGGCGCATGGTGATGGCGTAGGTTAACGGCAAACTCTTGCTGTGATTGGGGGCCACGGCGGCGACCAACTGGAGCTCGCTTAGGAATTCGAGCGTCACGCTGCGTTCGATCAAAGGCGTACCCCAGGCGCGCTTGGCGGCCACTTTGGACACCTTGGTGGTCTCGCCCTCGATGTCAGCGCGCTCGTAGGAGGCGCCGACGCTGTCGTTATAGCCTTTGGCCGTGGTCGGGAAATAAAAGTCGCCATGCGCCGCCTGGCGTAGCGTCTCGAGCGTCAGAGCGCTCTTGAATTTTAAGCCGAACACGCTCAAATCGTCGTAGCTCAGCTGGGCTCGGTTGCCGGTGTTGGTGCTGTAACCGAGGCCGGTGCTGACATTTTTCACTTTGTTTTCGGTCACCCGTACCAGCAGCGGCAGCGTGTTGGCGGCCGGCGGCGGCTTGACCGGCGTCGGCCGCTCGGCGGCGGCGATTTGCCGTTCCAGCGCGTTTGACAGATCGACGCTTACTTCTACGGTGCTGAAATAGCCCGAGTCCTGCAGGCGCGACTGATAGGCTTGCAGCGCCGCTTCGCTATAGTAGTCGCCCGGCTTGATCTGGTTTAGCTGGGTGACGATAGCGGGCGGATAGCGTTTCAAGCCTTCGATTTGCAAGGCGCCAAAGCGCATTTCCGGACCGCTCTCGAGCACCAGGCGCAAGGCAGCGCGATGCGTTTCCGGATCGATGGTGGCGAGCGACTCACTCAGTTGCGCGCGCGGATAGCGCGTTTGCACGACTTCCCGCAACAAGTTGCGTTTGGCCAGCTCCCAGTCAGCCTGGCGGAAGACTTGCCCCTGTTTCAGGCTCCAGCCGGCCGTGAGCGCATTGGCGTCGAACGCTGCGCCGGCCGCGCTCGGCGCAGCAAATCCCTGTAATTCAATATCCACGCTGGCCACCAGTACCGGTTCGCCCGGCTCGACTGTCACCACCACAGTGGGCGTAGCGCCGCCGCTGTCGAGCCGTGCACTGACCTGGGGCGTATAAAAGCCGGCGGTGGCAACTAGAGTCCTGACCTGTTCCGGCGCAGAACGCACTAGTTGCTGCAGCTGTTCCTTGTCGATGCGGGCATTGCCGCGAAAGCGCAGCAAATCGAGATTGTCTTCCAGCAGTTTGCCAAGAGGCGCCGGCGCCTCGACCGTCACGGCGTAGTCCAAGCCCGCGGCGGCGCAACTGGGGGCCGCCAGCGCCAAGCCCAGCATGCCGCCCAAGAGCAGGCGGCCGATTGCTGGCGCCGCGCATGGCGCCAGATGGCGTGAAGTTACCAGTGCGGCGCCCGCTTCGTCGTTAGCTCGTGCAAAAAACATGTTTTTCGATCGGGGTGAGTGTTTGCTGCATGTTACCGGATAAGGCGAGGTGACGAAGGACGTTTTACGGGGGAGGCGGTGGCGCCGGCTTGCGTTTGCCAGGAAGTTAAGAAGCGTGGTTATGCATGAGAGCCTTTTGCCCCCTTGCAGCGGGCCTGAAGTTGACCAGCTACGGTGATGTCCTCGCTAGCACTTCTTGGTAAAAAAAGGAGGCTGCCAAGAGGCAAGACGAGTACGGCTTCAAACAGGGGATGTGTTTGCTTCGTTATTGGCGCCGCTTATTTGGGGGGTAAATTGGTCACGGTCAAGGGTAGGCCAAGTTGGTAGCCACGACCGCGCAAGGCCTTGACGTCAAAGCCAGTGCCGACGTGGGACCCGAGCTTGATGCGCAAACGGCTAATTAGGACTTCAATTCTTGCCTTGTTGATTTTCTGAGATTTTTTTGCATCGCCGAGCTTCGCTACCAGCGTCTCATGGTCCATATACTGCCCGCAAAATGCCAGCTCCGTGAGAAGACGTGCCTCGCTGCCAGTTAGCTTGAGCTCGTCGCCACTAGGAGAGCGTAGCGTGAGTCCAGCCACATTGAGTTGCCATTGTGCACTGATGTCGGGGCGGAGACGCCCGAATAAATTTCTAACGACCGCCGCCAGTTCCCCTGGCCTAGTGGGTTTGGTAAGGTAGACGTCGGCGCCGGCGGCGTACCCTTCGAGCCGATCGATGCTTCTGATCCTTGCCGTGAGGATAATGATCCCTAGATCAGGCAATGACCTACGGATGCGTTTGGTAATGCAAAGGCCATCTTCTTCAGGCAAATTGAGATCTAGAATCAAGATGTCGGCCGATTGCGCTAGCAGCGCCTCGTTGAGTTGCGCACCGCTATCTACTCCGCGCACGGCAAAGCCCTCTTCCGCCAGGTAGAGCTCCAATTCACGGCGCAGCGTCTCGTTATCTTCAACGATAATGACCCTAGGATCCGGCACAGGGGCGCTGTTCATGCGAGTGCCAGCCAAAAACTGAAAACAACATGGGCTTGCCTAGCTTGAAAATGCAATTCTGAGCCCAGTTGCCGTGCCACCATCTGCGCTAGCCAGAGCCCCAGACCGGCGCCCGGGTAGCGGCGTGCCTGATCGGAGCGGTAATAGCGTACGAACACCTGGGAAGGATCCGGCATCCCAGCTTTGCCCACCGTATTGGAGACGCTAAGAGTCAAGCCGGGCACACCATTTAATGGCGCAGCTAGAATTTGGAATTCGACCATGCTCGCCACGGGCGAATATTTGAGTGCGTTACTGAGTAGATTTAGCAAGATGATTCGCACGTAATGGTAGTCGGAAAATATCACGAACTCATGCGCTCCAAGTAGGGTAATTCGATCGGCGCCCAGTGTTTGCAATAAATCGCGCAACAACTCAGGCACGGAGAAATTTTGCTTCACCATGTCAGTGACGCCTTGCTCGATTTGATCGGCCTGTACACAACGCTCGATGATGGCATTTAGGTCATCTACGGATCGATTGATGTTGCTGATGCGGCTCGCCTGTTCCGCACCGTCTGGCAGATGCCGGCCAAGCGACGCTGCCGCCACCTGGATGATGGCCAGGGGTGATTTCAGCTCGTGCATCAACATGGCCATAAACCGCTCCTGGATTTCGCGCCGATTTTTCTCCAATGCGGCCACTTTCCGCAGCACGCGCCCGTTCACGCTTGAAGTGTGGAGCGCATCTTGCCGTTCGCGGTCGATCAGCCACAATATGGCGCCCGAATTGGCGACAAGGAAAACGACTCTGACAGCCAAAAAATCGAACGTCCATGCACTGGGCGCGATGATCCCGAAAAACATAAAAAATACCCACAGCGCGAACAGCATGGCTAAAAAAATGAGCGCTCCAATGACCCAGGTGTTCGATTTGTGACGCTGAAAAACAGTGAATGTCAGGGGCAGGCAAAGCGCACTGGTTAGCACCCCCAAGGCGGTGCTGCAGAAAAGAATGGCCTGCCGATCAAGCACGAAGAAAAATAAGAATAACGGTGTGTATAAGACGAAAAACAAGATAAAAAGGACGCGGCCCCAGCGCGGCAGTTGAAATCGAGCAAGGAGTGCCCGAACAAAGAGAAACGTCGTAAATACGTTGGCGAGCGCTAGAAAGTTGCCGATGATATTGCTGCTAAACCAGGGGCCGAGATCGACATATTCTTTGAGATAGCCAAATGCATTCAAGAACAGAGTGGTCGAGACGGCGAGATGAAGTAGGAAAATCATGTGCAGCGCTTCGCGCCGGATCATAAGCCGCGCCAGCAGCCCAATCACAATCAAACTAATACAGGCAAGAAACGCCCCCAACACGATGCCGCGCGTGATTTCTTCCCGCTGCGCTTGCAATTCTGACAATACCTTCAAAGACACCAGCATGGGGCCGGTTGCTTTTATTCGCAGGTAAAATATCGTCGGGCCGGGCGCAACGCTCAAGGTCGTGCGCCACTGCAGTCGTTTTCCTTGACTGCCAGCATAGCGCGCGCCAGGCGTAGGGAAATCGGGCCCGCTGGCGGGAAATTCAGGCGAAAACAGCGTTACTTCGTCCAATGTTGCGGGAAAAATGAGCAGCACGACGGTCTTCGCTGTGCCCGGATCGATGGTCAGCCTAAGCCAGACAATTGCGCTGGTGTAGCCCCTGCTAATCACTTTGTTTGCCGGCAAAAAGCGCGCTTTTTGCACCTCTTCGAGCGTCATGTTGGCGCCCGCGTCGTCGAAGACGGCACGCTGCGTGATTAAGTCCGTTGCAGCGACTCGCGTGGGAACCAGGCTGAGGGCGAGCATCATGAAAAACCAAACGGTCGCTCGTGCTGTCATGGTTGCGATGGGTGTCGTCCATTCTTGTTCATGCGGGCAGCCTAAAAATGCGGCATTGCAAGGTAATGCAAGGTTGCAGCCGATGGGAGTCATACAATGCAATAGCACAACATTATTACTCAAAACGCGGGTGCGATGTCCGCCGACGGCGAAAAAATCGCCAAGCTCTGCATCAGTCTTGCCGTTTTCGAAAATGACTGATGCGTACGTTGGGAATGGGGACAGTGTGCACGGGCCGAGGCCGGAGCTGCACCAATGTGGCTTTGCTTGGGGATTTGACTTGATTTTGCGGCCAGGCGGCCCAAGGTCTTGGTCAAAGGCAATCCGAAGAGACGGGTCGATACGACAACAGTAAGTAAATCACCGGGGGGAAAATGCGTTCGAACTTACCAGTTACAAACAAGGAATACATCCTGCGGGATTGGGAAACGATAGTCTCCAAGACGGACTTGAAGGGAAAAATCACTTACGTCAACGAGGATTTTCTGCGCATCAGCGGTTTTTCTGAAGAAGAACTGTTGCGCCAGCCGCACAATATCGTGCGCCATCCGGATATGCCGGAAGAAGCGTTCGCTGACCTTTGGCGCACCTTGAAACTGGGCAAAGCCTGGACCGGCCTCGTTAAAAACCGTTGCAAGAACGGTGATTATTACTGGGTGGAAGCCAATATTGCGCCCTTGATCGAGGACCATCACGTCGTTGGCTACACGTCCATCAGAGGCAAGCCTTCGCGCGACGCCGTCAAGGCTGCAGGCGACGCTTATCGCGCGGTAAAGTCCGGGGACAAGCGACTCGTCATCCGCGAAGGCGCCGCGTCGCTGCGCTCGCCCCTGGCCTTTTTGCGCCTGTTTCGAGACCTGTCAATTGCGGCCAAGCTGGCGCTCGCGTTCGGCGCTCTTTTTGCATTGTCGGCGCTCAATGCATTTTTTGCGTGGACTTTGCAAGGTGACGCCAAGGCGGACCAAGCTGGCTGGGCGATGGCCGTCGCGCTCCTGGGAGCGAGCCTAGCCGTGGTGGCGGGAGTGACGCTATATCGTAGCGTCGTGTCTCCCCTCGGGCGTGCCTTGGGCGACATTGAACAGATGAGTTCAGGCGACTTGACGGGGAGAATCACGGCGACGGGGCAAGATGAAATAGCGAAGGTCATGCAATCCGTAAAGGTATTACAGATTAACATGAAGCTCTTGATTGGACAGATCACGCAGTCAAGCGACATGGTCAACCTGGGCGCGGGAGAAATTGCCGATGGCGTTCTCGACTTGTCGGCGCGTACCGAAGCGCAAGCGTCGAGCCTGGAGGAAACCGCTTCGGCCATGGAGGAGTTGACCGCCACCGTCAAACACAACGCCGACAATGCCCATTTAGCGAGTAGCTTGGTATCGACTACGTCGGCCATCGCCATCAAAGGAGGCGCAGCCGTCAACCAAGTCGTTTGCACGATGGATTCGATCAAGGAAAGCTCGAACAAGATCGTCGATATCATCGGCGTGATCGATGGCATCGCGTTCCAGACCAATATCCTAGCGTTAAATGCGGCGGTCGAGGCGGCGCGCGCGGGCGAGCAAGGGCGTGGCTTTGCGGTCGTCGCCGCGGAAGTGCGCACGCTGGCGCAGCGCAGTGCGAGCGCCGCCAAGGAAATCAAGATGCTAATTGGAAATTCGGTTGAAAAAGTAGAAGCTGGTGGGAAACTGGTGGACGATGCCGGTGCCACCATGCACGACATTGTCGACTCCGTTGGCAGGGCAAGCTCGATCATGGGTGACATCTCCGCTTCCAGCCGCGAACAAAGTATCGGCATAGAACAGGTCAATCAAGCCATCATGCAGATGGATCAGATAACCCAGCAAAATGCATCCCTCGTCGAGCAGGCGGCCGCGGCCGCTGCCACCATGAAAGGCCAGGCCAAGCACTTATCGCAACTGGTGGGGGCATTTAAGCTCATGTCCGGCGGCAATACC
>PKWL01000058.1 GCA_003133225.1 Janthinobacterium sp. | reverse complement strand
AAAGTCCGACAGGCTCCTAGACCTACGGCAATCCCGGCGCGGCAATGAAGTGCGAAATTATGGGTGGCCCACCCATATTGAACTTACGCACCGCATCCTCTAATGGACGGTCGGCGTTGGTTACGCGATCGTGCTGGCGCAGATGGTCGCCCCACGAGTCAATCATGAACGTTTCGAGCCACCGACCTTCGTCGGCCACATCTTCAAACACGCCCCAATGGTAGGCGCCTACCCGTTTGCGCACGGCAGCGAGGCGTTCGATGGCAGCAAAAAATTCATCTCTGTTTTCCGGGGCGATCCGGTATTCGAGCGTGACTAGGACGGGGCCGCAATCGGTGCCGACCGTCGCCGCTAAGACCGGATCTGGCCAATGCATGGAAGGTGTCAAATCCAGCCCCGCGCCGGTCTGGAGCTTCCATCGCCGCAACAGCGGAATTCCCGCAAGCGCGCCAGCCGCGGCGATGTAATGGGCTACGGATAGATTGATCAGTGAGGAGACTTCGCCCCAAACCCAACTTCCGAGCGTCAAAGCACCGAACATGACCACGGCGTAGGCTGCGAGACCGCGCCCCCGCACCCATCCTGGCAGTGCCAGCTGCGCCGAAACGTTCAGTACCGCCAGTACCGTGATCCACGATACTCCCGCGACGATGCTTGCCGCAAATGCTAGCGCCGGCTGGTGCGCCGAGCCAAACAGCACCAGAGCTAGCGCCGTGCCCGCTGACCCAAGAGCGACCAGACGGTCCGGGCCAAGAAGCGCTTTCAATCGCGGCAGACCAAACGAGCCGGCGATGGCACCTGCCCCGATCGCGCCCAGCAGCAGGCCGTAGAGTTCCGGACCACCGGAGATCTGATCGTGCGCTACCAGCGGCAGAAGGGCCCAGTAGGCGCTCGCGAAAAGAAAGAACCCGGCGGCGCGCGTTAGCGTTGCTCGCAGATGCGGATTGTAGCGCCAATGGCGCAGGCCGACCACGACAGCAGTCCCGAATCGCTCGGGCGGCAACTGCCGCGCGGAAACCATTCCGGCGCGCCACCAGAAAAGCGCACCAATAACACCGAGGTTGCTGATGGCATTGAGCCAGAATGGCGCCGCTATGCCCCAATACGCGATGTTGAGTCCCGCCAAAGCGGGCCCGATTGCGCGGCTGATATTGATGCCTACACTATTGAGTGCGATTGCCTGCGGAAGTTTATCGCGCCCCACCAGTTGCGGCACGACGGCCTGCCAAGCGGGAACAGCCAATGCTGCGGCCGCACTGGACAGGAACGTAAGGACCAGCAATAGAGAAGGCGTTACGCGGTGTAAAGCCACCAGCAGCGCGATTGCCATCGTCAGAAGTGTGCCAAGAATTTCCATCGAGAGCAAAAGGCGCCGACGATCAAAAATGTCGGCGAGCGCCCCCGCTGGAAGGCCTATGAGGAACATCGGCAGGGCGGTGGCCACCTGCACCATGGCCACCATTCCCGGATCGGGATTGAGCGAGATCATCAGCCAGCCGCCCGCGGCGTTTTGCATCCACGATCCGATGTTGGAGATGACCGTTGCCGTCCACACCACCGCGAACGCGCGCTCCTTAAACGGGCTCAGCGGCGCGGCAGGAATTGATGGCGATGGCAGCGGAACGGGAGTTGAAGTCATGGCTACACCGGGCCTATGCTCGACGCTTGTTCGGTTTCCCTGGCAGGTGACACGTCTCGGATCGGCGAGAGTCGAGGCGTCACATGTTGGCGCTGTCGGAAAGCACGAAGCGCAAATTTCAACGAGTTAATACCAGTTCAGCGGGCGCTGGAATCGGGCCGGCGGCTCGCCTCGAACAGGAACCAGGTACGCTTTTCCGTTTCATCGATCCAGACTTCGATCAGGCTGGTGGTGGCGATATCGTTGTGTACTTGGCAGACCTCGTGGGCGGCGCGCAAGCTTGCCGTCAGGGTCTTGCTATCCTCGCGCAATTCGGCCAGCATGTCTTCCGGCTCGACGTAGTCGGCGTCGTTGTCCAGCACGCGCTGGGTGCGGGCGATGTGGCCGATCGAGCGCAAGGTAGTGCCTCCCACCTTGCGGATGCGCTCGGCGATCGGGTCCGCCATTGCGTAAATTTGCTCGGCCTGTTCGTCGAGCAGCAAGTGGTAGTCGCGAAAGTGGGGGCCGCTCATGTGCCAGTGGAAATTCTTGGTTTTCAGGTAAAGCGCAAATACATCGGCCAGGATGCCGTTCATCGCTCCCGTGATATCCCTGGTCGCGGCCGGCCTGAGGTCGGTCGGGGTGATCAAAGGCGCCTTCTGCCTGCGCTTGAGGTCTTGCTTGGTCGAAAGAGCTTTGGTCGTGACTTCGTTTTTCATAAAATTCTCCGATGGATGCCCCAATCTAGACCGGCCCGGTCGCGCAGCGTCCTTTAGGCGAAGCCGTCCGGTCAGATTGCATGCGCGGGTGGCCCCGCTCGAGCAGCAGCCCGGCCCGTTTTTCCTTGCGCGGCATCAAAGGATCGCCGCTTGTATCGAGTACCCACACCATGATTAATTCCTTGAATGCTTGCCCTTACGGTGTGTCGCGCATCTTGCGCTGCGTCGCCCTTCGGCGGCGCAGCAGCTTAGGACTTACATCTGCGACAGAGCGTTTCGCGGCGCCCACACCTAGTTTGCATCCGTCACTTCAAGCGTTTGGAATTGACGAAGCATTGCAACCTTGGTCTTTTGCTTGCTGCGCAACGGAGTCGGCGTTCCGTACTGAGGAACCTGCTCAATTAGGATATCTTTCTTCACAAGCGCCCACCTGGGCTTAGCCAGGTGGCGGGTTATTGACAAATTACCTCCCGTTGTCGTAGGGCTGCCGACCGGAATCTGAAACTTAACCTGGCTTCGGCTTACTCATCGATATGCAGCGCCGTTGTCAGAAAAGACGTGTATCCATCCTGGACCATGCGGCCCTGCGTGGCAAGCGAATTAAGGGGAACCAAGACAGTCGCTGATCATTGTCAAGCAGGCGATCGGCGATGGTCATGCTCGCGAACGCCTTCATGCGCAGCCCGATCTGTGAGCGCGATGGCAAAACGCCGGGCGCACGCCGCCACCCTCGCTGGCTCTTGTGTATTGGATCAAGAGCTGATCGGCCTCAACGAGCCGGAACCCATGGCGGCCCGCCTATCTCGGTATACCCCAGGTCCACCGAATCCATTTTCCAGGCGGGAGCGTTCCGCTCCATGTTCCCTCCGCCTCTTTTGAACCTCACGTCCGCAGTGATCGCCGCTCGACGTTTTTGGGTGCTCGCAATATCACAAACCGGTGGCCGAAAAGTTGGTCGCGTATGGCTCGCTTGGCTGGCGGCGAGAAGGCTGGGCTCTGATGCGGATCATTCTCTGCACGTGGGTGACGGGTAGCATAGTTAAATGCCGGCTAGGCCCATGAGAATGGCAGGGCGGAGGCAGCGTCGCCACTGATTTTGCAGATAACCGAGGAAACCGTTATGAGCAGCTTTATCAAGGTTGGACAGGAAAACTCAATGCCGATCGAGCTTTATTACGAGGATCACGGCTCGGGTTCACCGATAGTACTCATCCATGGCTGGCCGTTGAGTGCCTCTTCATGGGAAAAACAAACGGCAGCTCTGCTGGGGGCGGGCCATCGTGTCATCGCCTATGATCGCCGCGGCTTCGGCAGATCCAGCCAACCTTCGGGCGGCTATGACTACAACACCTTCGCGGCTGATCTTGACGCCGTACTGACCACGCTTAGCCTCACAGAAGTAGGGCTGGTAGGATTCTCGATGGGTACCGGCGAAGTCACGAGATATGTTGCCAAATACGGATCCAAGCGCGTTCGCAAGGCCGTGCTCATCGGTACGCTTGGACCTTATCTGGTGAAAGCGGACGGCAATCCGGAAGGCGTGGATGCGAGCGTCTTTGACGGCATCCGTGCGGCAATTACGGCCGACCGGCCCTCATTCTTGATCGAATTTTTGCGCAACTTTTACAATTACGACATCACTGGCGGAAAACTTGTGAGTGAACGCGTGCTTGAAGCTAACTGGAATGTCGCGGTCAGCGCGTCCGCTATCGGCACATTGGCTTGTGTCAACGCATGGGGCGAGGACTTCCGCAAGGATATTTCTCAAAACGATGTGCCTACTCTCATCTTGCATGGCGATGCCGATCGAATTCTCCCTCCCGACGCGACGTCAAGAAGGCAAGCAAAAATGATCAAGGACGTCCAGTTCGTCGAGCTCAAGGGCGGCCCGCACGGGGTACTATGGACGCATGCCGAAGAGGTGAATGCCGAGCTTGTTAAGTTCCTCGCGTAGCTGCGGCCGCCCCGTTCGACTGCGCCTTGATGGCGCAGTCGAACCTCCCCCGTTCCTAAACTAAGTGGCGCGGTGGCCTTTGCAAGGCTGCCGACGACTGGGCGAAATTGTTGCTTGGTTCGCCTCAAGGAAACGAGTGACGGGCGTGAAAATCAGGCCGAGTCGTCCATGCAAGGCCAATCTACAATTCCAGCAATGCATGTATCGCCGAGCGTTCGATGAAATGGGAAAAATCTGCCTTCTTGCCCTTCCTGTGCTAGGCTTATCGCCAGCGTTCTGCCGCACCTCCTGCCTCGCAGATTAAAGGAAATTATGAGGGAAATTATGAGCAACCAACTGAACGATGAAAGCCTCGACTTGCTGTTTCGAAAGGCCCGTACTCACAATGCATGGTCCGATAGGTCCGTCAGCGATGACCTGTTGCGGGAACTGTACGACGTCATGAAATGGGGACCGACCAGTGCCAATTGTTCCCCAGCGCGAATTTTGTTTCTGCGCACACCGGAAGCGAAACAGAGATTGCTGCCGGCATTGGCACCGGGAAACGTTGATAAAACGATGGCGGCGCCGGTTACGGCCATCATCGGGTACGACGGAAAGTTCTATGAACAATTGCCAAAACTATTTCCGCACGCGGATGCACGTTCCTGGTTCGCCAACACGCCCGAATTGGCGGAAGTCACGGCACGGCGCAATAGTTCACTACAGGGTGGTTATTTTATTATTGCAGCGCGTGCGTTGGGACTCGACTGCGGGCCAATGTCTGGCTTTGACAATGCAAAAGTGGACCATGAGTTCTTCCCTGCTGAAAAACGGGCGAACTTCGAGTGCGAGTATTTTCCGGACAGCCACATCAAAGCGAATTTTTTGTGCAACATAGGATATGGCGACTCCGCCAAGTTGTTCTCACGCAGTCCTCGGCTCGATTTCGATGAGGCATGCAAACTAATCTAAGGTGGGACACGGCACCTGCAACGTGGCACTGGAAATCCAGCTGGAGTGGCCGTTATTCTTTTGAAGGAGGACAGAGTGCCGTTACCGCCAGTGAGACGAAACGGCCTACGGCTTGAGCCATCGTTTGTGTAATTCGTGCTGCCGCGAACGCAACGGTTGCTAAACGTGCACGTTTTGGCGCGACAGAAGGTCTTGTCTGGTCGATGCGCATTGGCCGTTGAGCCGAGCAGCACGCCTACAAGCGGGCCGATGTTAAACTGAGGACCTTACATCCCTACTTTTTAAATCATGGTAAAGACAGGTTATATTTCGCCCAAAAAACGCGCTGAGGCGCACGCGGAGCAAGCGACAAATCCATTTTTGGACAGCGAACTGTACGCGAGAATGCGCGACTACACTGAGCGTGAGGCAGCCGTGGCCAAGGAGCTAAGGGCAATTGCCGAATGCGGCGCAAGCAAACGCAGCCCAGACCCCCGGTTTGCGTCGTCGCTCGAGTCCATTTGCAAAATGGTCAAAAAAGGGCTGCCGTTCGCAGACATGTTGGATCGCATCGTAGCTGGCACTGAAAAAGGGTTGTGGGAGCCTTGGATGACGGCGTTTGGCTTTGAAATCAGGGGCGTTAACTACAGTCATGCCGGGCCGCGCAACGCCTGTCTCGCGCTTGACCTTCGCGTCGGGTCCAAAGCCAACGCTGTGTTTGCCAAAGCGAGCATTCCAAATTGGCGTAGCTTCGTAGCCGAGGACTGCGCTGAGCTGCAAATTCAGAAGGCGCATGACAAGACGCCTTTTATGGCATTCGCAATTTTTTACTTGGACCCGGCCACGAAGTAAGGATGGCCATTGCCAATGATGGAGCAGATCCTCGCACAGCATTATGGAGTGACGGTAAATCGGCGATTATCGAAACATACTTATCCTCTTCAAGCATTACGAAGTTCACGGAGCAGGAAAACTACTTGTGCTGTTGCACGATGGCTTCGGTACGATTGGGATGCTCAAGCAGTTATTGCAGCAGCTTGCCGAGACCCGGCAGGTGATCGCGATGGAATTGCGAGGGCACGGGCATACGGCTGACATCGAGCGCCCCTTATCCTATGAATTTATGGCGGTGACGGTGAACGGAAATTGGCGCTTGACATTTAAGTTTGAAGATGGTGATGCGGTGCTTGTTGATTATCAGGACTGGCACTGGGATAAATGAACATGAGCAGAATGTACAACCCACCGTACCCCGGCGAGACTTTGCGAGAAGATGTCTTACCGGCGCTCGGTTTGAACGTGACCGAAGCGGCCGCGCAACTAGGCGTTACTCGCGCCGCATTGTCGCGGGTGCTGAATGGCCGCGCCGCTATATCGCCAATGATGGCCTTGCGTATCGAGGCATGGCTGGGCGTGGAGCGTGGCGGGCGTGCTGAGCTATGGATCGCAGAGCAGGCCGTTTATGACCTGTGGCAGGCTAGACAAGCGGGGATGCCGAAGGTAAAGCGTGCGCCAAACATTCAGACTTTAAATCCCTCCTGACCGGTCGTTGACGGCGGCGCCAGTCAGCTTGCTGGCGAATCCGCGACTTGGTGAGCGACTGGAAGAATTTGGGTCACGTGAGGTGCGCCGGATTCTCGTCGGTCGATATGACATACGATACGAGATCGTGGAGTCCACGATCTCCGTGCTGCGGCTATGGCATACGCGCGAAGAACGTTAGCTACCTGTCTACTTCGAATACGGGGAAGGCCAATGTCTGGAGGATGGGATTCCAGCTTTTTCGCAGAAACCTTGTTTAATCCTCCCCCGTTGGCCGGTTAAATACCCACTCACTCTTCAAGGCCGCTTGGTAAGCATCATTTCTCGCGTTTTCAAGGCGCTTCCCGCGCCCGGACGTTACCTCCTCGCTTCGCTCAGCGACCGGGCGCTTTCCGACGCGACCAGAAAGCAAAAAACCCACGAACGCAAATCCGTGGGTTTTCTGGGTATTCATGGTAGGCCGTGCGGGATTCGAACCTGCGACCAACGGATTAAAAGTCCGCTGCTCTACCAACTGAGCTAACGACCCGAAGAAGAAAGATTATAAGGGCGCACCGTGGTCCTGTCAAATGCCAGGGCGCATTTTTTCAAAGGTGGCTCACCTTTTAGGTAGCCGTTCCTTGGCCGTCTGGGCCGCGCTCGAGTCTGGATACTTGGCCAGCAATGTGTCCAATGTCTTCCTCGTATTGACCTTGTCTTTTAGCTCCGTGTAGCAGCTGGCGATGTTGAGCAACGCGTCGGGTGCTTTCGGACTTTCAGCATACGTTTTGACGACCACCTGTTGCGCTGCGATGGCACTCTTGCAGTCACGTATCGCATAATAGGCGTTGCCAAGCCAGTACTGCGCATTGGCCGCATAACCGGATCGCGGATAGCGTTTCACGAACGCGTCAAGCGCGCCGGCGGCGGCCTTGTAGTCTGCCGTCTTGAACAATGCCAGGGCCGCATCATAGGAACTTTGTTCTGCCGGCTCCACTGCCGCTTCCTGGCCATCGATGCTGACCTTGTGCGGCTCAAACTTACGCAAGCGGCCATCCAGGTCGGCGTAGAAGTCCTTTTGCCGCTTTTGCTCGTTGGCGAGCTCATTGGTCAGGACTTCGATCTGGCCGCGCAGCTTGGCGATCTCTTGCATCGTTTGCTCATTCTGGTTGAGCAGATCCAATGTGCTGGTCTTATCGGACTTGGTGTCGATGCGCGCATTCAGATCGCGTGAAACGGCATCAACCTTCGTGCGCAAGTCCAGAATCGCCTTGCGCGCCTCGTCGTCATCGAGCAGGCCGGCGCCAGCATGGAGGGGCAGGTAGGCAAACGCAGCCATCACGGCGGCTGCTATACCGGATTTGGAGAATTTCATCATGATGCGGGACTCTTTCAATACCGGTGGGCCGGCTGCGCGAACGGGGCGTGGCGCAGGGTTTGCCCATGCGGCCCCGCCATTATGCCAGTGACGCGGCAAGTGGGTGATTAATAGACGATGTCCGCGCGGCGGTTTTCGGTCCAGGCCTCTTCATTGCTGCCGGTCGCTTTGGGTTTTTCCTTGCCTAGCGAGACGGCCTCCATTTGGGATTCAGGCACGCCCAGCGCCGCCATCGATTTGCGTACCGCTTCGGCGCGCTTTTGGCCCAGAGCCAAGTTGTATTCGGCGCCGCCGCGTTCATCAGTATTGCCCTGGATAAGGACTTTGCGAGCCTTGTTTTTGTTCAAATATTGCGAGTGATTTTCCACCACAGATTTGTCTCCGTCACGCACAACATAGCTGTCGAAATCGAAATATACGCTGCGTTTTGCGAGCGCGCCTTTCGCGTCATTTAGAGCATCGGAGGACGCAGTGTCGACCGAGTTTACCTGGCGCGCATCGACGGCCGGCGCGGCGGCCTTGCCGGCAGAGCGATCGACGACCGGGGTGTCGTTCAGTTTGACGGGAGTGCTGCAAGCCACAAGCAGGGCGGCACTGGTAATGATGAAGGCGATACTTTTGATGTTACGCATTTGCTTCTCCTGGTCGTTGAAAAATCTTACTTCATGAAAGGACCCCAAGTGGGCTCCTTGATGTTGCCTGCCTGGGTAGTCAAGCTCTGCTTGACGCGTCCATCAACGGAGACGACAGCGAGCGACTTGCGGTGGCCCGCTTCGGTTGCATACATGATGTACTTCCCGTTTGGCGAAAAACTCGGTGATTCATCGCTGGATGTATCTGACAGACGTTGTTCCTGGCCACTGGCCAGATCGAGGGCATACAGCTGGAAATTGCCGTTGCGGCGGGAAATGAAGGCCAGCGTTTTGCCGTCGGAGGACACGCGCGGGCTGATATTGTAGTTGCCGCTGAAGGTGACACGCTGGGCCTCGCCGCCGCCCGCGTTCATTTTGTAAATTTGTGGGCCACCGCTGCGGTCGCTGGTGAAATACAAGTTCCGGCCGTCGGCCGAGAACTGCGGTTCCGTGTCGATGCCGTTGCTGCTGGAAATACGGCGCAAGTTGCTGCCATCAGCGTTCACGGTGTAGACCTGGGTATGGCCGTCGCGCGAGAGGGCCACTGCCAAACGGTTGCCGTCCGGCGCCCACGACGGCGCCGAATTGCTGCCTTTTTCATTGGCGATCACGGTACGCGCGCGCGTCACCAGATTTTGCACGTAGACGATCGGCTTTTTCCTCTCAAATGAGACATAGGCCACCTTGGTGCCGTCCGGCGACCATGAAGGTGAAATGATGGGTTCATTCGAGCGCAGCGCCACCTGGATGCTTTCGCCATCGGCGTCCGCCACTTCCAGACGGTATTCCTTGCCGGCGTGCGTAACGTAGGCGATACGGGTGGCAAACGCGCCGCGGGTGCCGGTCAATTTCTGGAAGATGTCGTCGGCGATCTTGTGAGCTGACAGGCGAGTGAATGGGGGTTGCGCCGCTTGTGCCAGAGCCGACAGTTGGGTCGACTTGATGGTGTCGAGCAGCTTGTAGCGCACGTCAAAACGGCCGTCGGCCAAGCGCTGCACGCTGCCCACAACCAGCGCATCGGCGCCCCGCGATTTCCACTGACTGTAATTGATGTTACTGGTTTCAGAAATGGCGGTGCCAGTGTCGATCACCTTGAAGGCGCCGCTACGCTCCAGGTCGGTCTTGATGATGGCGGAAATCTGCGCCGGGGCGATCGATTCGTCGGCAAAGGCGGCGACCGCAATTGGGATCTGGCTGCTGCCAACTCCCGAAATTTCCACGCGCAGCTGGGCCTGCGCGCTGCTCGCGCCGATCAGCAAGCCGAAGTAAATGACCAAGTGATTTAGTTTTTTCAAGGTACGCATCAAGGCAAGTCTTTCATGTCAAATACTGCTTCAACCTCGCGCACCACCGTGCCGTCTTTCTTTTTGGGCAGGGGTGACGATTTGGCAATGGCGTTCTCGACCGCGCTGTCATAGGCGGCGATTCCGCTGCTCTTTATTTTCCTAACTGAAATGATTTCCCCAGTAGGCAATTGTTCGATCTTGAACACGGCGCGCGGGTTGCCCGCCACATCCGTGCTGCCGTTATATGCAATATTGCTCTTGATCTTGCTTTGAATGGCGGCGACATAACCGCTGTCGATGCGCGGCGCCGTCGATTTTGCTGCCGCGCCCGCAGTGCCTGAGCCGCTGGCATTCGTGATCCGATTCATCTCAGCCTGGTGCGTCTTATCAAGCGCCTTTTGTTCGTCCAAAGCCTTTTTCGTTTTCGCCTGCTTGTCGGCCTGTTTTTTATCCGCCAGTTCCTTCCGATCCTTCGCCTCGGTTAACTCCTTGTGCTCCCTGGCTTGGCTTTCCGCCCTCTCTTTTTGGCTCTTGGCGTCGGCCAGCTGTTTGGCCTTCTCTTCCGCCTTGGCGTTCGCTTTTTCCTGCGCCTTGGCTTTTGCTTGCGCCGCGGCAGCCCTATCCTGTTCACGCTGGCGCAGTTCCCTGCGCTGCAAATCCTCGGCCTGCTGCTCTTTTTCCGCCTTCAGTTTAGCTCGACGCTCGAGCGCGATGTCAGGCGGCTTGGGCGCGACTGGCGCCTCGATCGGTTCGGCCTCGACTGGCTTGGGTGGCGGCGCCGGCATCGGCGGCGATGGCGCCGCAACCGGCTCCGGCGCGGGGATGGGCGGTGGCGCTGCCGCCAGCGTTTTCATGTCCCATACTTCGGCCTCAACTGCGACCGGCTCCGTGTTTTGCCAACGCACGCCGGCCCACAGGAAAAAAAATAATAGCGCATGCACCGCCGCCGCCAACGCTAACGCGGACCAGCGGCTGCTTTTACGCGGCACCAGGTATTGGGTGTCGCCGGCGAATGCGGGGGGCATCTTGTTCACGCTTTCATCTTTACTTGGTGGCCAGTCCAACCCGGTTGATGCCAATCTTCTTCGCTTCCGAAATAAGCTGTATCACATCGTCGTATTTGCTGTCCTTATCGCCGGCGATCATCACCGGAATATCTGGATGCTCGTCATGCAAGGCGCGTAGCTTGCGCAGCACCAGGGTGCGGTTAGCGAGCGGTTCGGCCGCCTGTGCATTTTTGCCGTTGACGCCGACAGTGAGGGCGCCGTCCGGCTTGATCACGACTTGAATATAGTCGTCTGGCGGCTGGGTCGTTTTTTCGGCGTTTGGCAGATTGATCACGCTCGGGTTGTTCGACGACGGCATCACCATGAAGATGATGAGTAGCACCAGCATCACGTCGATATAGGGCACGACGTTAATTTCGGACTTGAACTTGCGGCCGCGGCCGCCGCGCATACTGCTGGAAAATAAGGAAGCCATGGTTGCCTGTTTTAGCGTGATTGGCGCTGCAAGATGTTTGAAAACTCTTCAACGAAGCTTTCGAAACGAATTGCCAGACGGTCGATGTCGTGCGAAAAGCGGTTGTAGGCGACGACGGCGGGAATGGCGGCGAACAGGCCGATGGCGGTCGCAATCAGCGCTTCGGCAATACCGGGCGCGACAGCTGCCAAGGTGGCTTGCTGCACGTTGGCCAAGCCGCGGAAAGAGTTCATGATGCCCCACACGGTGCCCAGCAAACCAATATACGGCGACACCGAGCCTACTGATGCGAGAAAAGCTAGGTGCGACTCGAGCACATCCATTTCGCGCTGGAACGCGGCCCGCATCGCGCGCCGGGCGCCGTCCAACACCGCGCCCAAGTCGAGCGCCTCGCCGCTGCCGTGGGAAGCTTTGCCTTTATTAAATTCGCCCATGCCGGCGTCGAAAATGCGCGCCAGCGCGCCGTTCTGATCGCGGTTGCCGCTGGCCAACTGGTGCAACATGTTGAGGTTGCCGCCGGCCCAAAAACTGCGCTCAAATTCGACAGTTTGGCGGCGCGCGGCGCCGATGGCGAACATTTTGCTGAAAATATAGGTCCAGCTCACTAGGGAGATGCCAAGCAGCAGCGCCAAAATCAACTGCACAATCAAATGCGCGTTGGTGATGAGCGCGAGAAAGGAAAGGTCTTGAGTGACGTTCATTGGCTATCAATCTTGTTGTTTTGGTGAAATGCAGCGTCTCGCCGGCTGTCCGTGCTCACGGCGCGCGCATTTTGGTTGCAACTTGCGGCGGCAGGGCGCGCGGACGCAGTTCTGTATCGACGCAGCCGACCTTGACGCGTGCCGTGTTGAGCAACATCTCATCGCGCCATGCCTGCTGGACAAAAAGGATCGAGGCATGCCCCAATTTTTCTATCGATAATGTTAATTTGAGGACGTCGTCGAGCTTTGCTGGCGCATGATAGTTCACGCTCACACTTTTGACGACAAACATGGCATCGTGTTCTTGCAGCAGCGCTTGTTGGCCGACGTTGATCGCGCGCAGCCATTCCGTGCGGGCGCGTTCAAAAAATTTCAGGTAGTTGGCATAATACACAATGCCGCCTGCATCCGTGTCTTCATAATAGACGCGAACGCTCCAGGTAAAAACGGAGGGCATGTTTAACTTGCCATGAGTAAGGTTGAGCAATATTTTACGCGATTTTTTTATTTATGAATGAACGCTTGCCAATATGCCGCTTGGCGGGAGCTTGACGAGCGCTTTTTCCGTGAGGCGGGCGCGTTTAATTGCACCGCAACAGTAAAGCCGATTGAAAGCCAAACGCCAAGCTTTGTAACATCCGCTTACGTTTGGAGCGCAGCGCGCTTTAGTTGCGTTTGATCGTCAGCGGTGCAAAGCCCTGGCAGGTTGGCATCATCTCGATGCTGTTGATATTGATGTGCGACGGCAGCGTGGCGATCCAGTAGGCGGTGTCGGCAATGTCTTGCGCCGTCAGCGGCACGGTGCCCTCGTAGACCTTGGCCGCAGCCGCGTCGTCACCCTTGAGGCGCACCTTGGAAAACTCCGTGCCGCCGCATAGCCCGGGCGCGATCATGCTGGCGCGAACGCCAGTGCCAACTAGGTCGGCGCGCAAGTTGAGCGTGAAGTGCTCGACGAAGGCCTTGGTGGCGCCGTAGACGTTGCCTCCCGGGTAAGGAATGTGGCCGGCCAAGGAGCCCATGTTGATGACCAGGCCGGAGCCGCGCTTTACCATGGCCGGCAAAATGGCGTGGGTCATCGACACCAGACCGGTGCAATTGGTGGCGATCATGGTTTCCCAATCGTCAAGTGCGGCCTCATGGGCGGGGGCGGTGCCGAGCGCGAGGCCGGCGTTGTTGATCAGCACGTCGATTTGGCGCCACGCTTCGGGCAGCGAGGCCAGTGCAGCTAGGATGGAGCTGTTGTCGCTGACATCTACGACGAGCGCGCGGGCGGCGGCGCCCAGTTCGGCGGCCAGAGCCTGTAGGAGGTGCGCGCGGCGCCCGCAGATGAGCACCTGATGGCCGTTGTGGACAAAGGTGCGCGCCATGGCGGCGCCGAAGCCGGCCGTCGCACCCGTGATGAAGACGATCATGATCAAATCCCTGTGGTGAGTGAACGCTGTCAAAATTGTAACCGAATTGCTGGCGATTCGGGCCGAAAACGGCGCGACAGTGCGCCTCCTTGCGCAAGTTCCAAGCCGCTTTCCTTGCTCTAATCGAGCGCATAACTTACAATTTGGTTTCATTGACCTCTCACGTGACTGCGGCATGATCGTCACAAGATGATGCTTGGTTCTGTCGATGCAAGGTCGGCATTTACCGGGGAACGTGAGATTGCATCAGCCGTTTGCCCGCACAGCCAGCGCTGGAATCGTACGAAGAGGCTGCCTGTCCGGTCACCGCTTCCGTCTTCCATCCACACTGCCAGTACAAGTTACTCTTATCGATTGGAGTTTTTTCATGTTCGCAAAAGATCATACCCTCGCCAACGTCGACCCGGAATTGTGGGAAGTCATTCAGAAAGAAAACCGTCGTCAGCACGACCATATCGAACTGATCGCTTCCGAGAACTACACCTCGCCGGCCGTGATGGAGGCGCAAGGTTCGCAGTTGACGAATAAATACGCCGAAGGGTATCCGGGCAAACGTTACTATGGCGGTTGCGAATACGTCGACATGGCCGAACAATTGGCGATCGATCGCGTGAAGCTGCTGTTCGGCGCCGATTGCGCCAACGTGCAGCCGAACTCTGGTTCGCAGGCGAACCAGGGCGTGTTTTTTGCCATGCTAAAGCCGGGCGACCTGATCATGGGCATGTCCCTGGCCGAAGGCGGTCACTTGACCCATGGCATGCCGTTAAACATGTCGGGGAAATGGTTTGACGTCGTCTCCTACGGCTTGACCGCGGAAGAGGATATCGACTACGAGCAGATGGAGCGCCTCGCGCACGAACGCAAGCCGAAGCTGATCATCGCGGGCGCCTCGGCTTTCTCGCTGAAAATCGATTTTGCGCGCTTCGCCAAGGTGGCCAAGGCGGTTGGCGCGTATTTCATGGTTGACATGGCGCATTACGCCGGCCTGATCGCCGCCGGCCTATACCCGAACCCGGTGCCGCACGCCGACTTCGTGACCTCGACCACGCACAAATCCTTGCGCGGCCCGCGCGGCGGGATCATCTTAATGAAGGCTGAGCACGAAAAGGCCATTAATTCGGCGATCTTTCCCGGTATCCAGGGCGGTCCTCTGATGCACGTGATCGCGGCCAAGGCCGTGGCCTTCAAGGAAGCGCTAAGTCCGGACTTCGTGGCCTACCAAAAACAGGTAATCAAGAATGCCGACGCCCTCGCCAAGACGCTCATTGCGCGCGGTCTGCGCATCGTATCGGGCCGCACCGAATCGCACGTGATGCTAGTTGACCTGCGCGCTAAGAACTTAACCGGCAAGGAAGCCGAGGCGATCCTGGGTTTGGCGCACATCACTTGCAACAAGAACGGCATCCCGAATGACCCGCAAAAGCCATTTGTCACCTCCGGCATCCGCCTGGGCAGCCCGGCCATGACGACGCGCGGATTTAGGGAAGAGGATGCCGTGCAAGTGGGCCATCTGATCGCTGACGTACTCGACAATCCACACGACGCGGCGACCATCGAACGCGTCAAGGCGGCGGTGAAAGTGCTAGCTGATGCGCACCCCGTGTATGCATAGATAATGCACGTTAACAAGGCGGGCGTACGGCAGATGGGCCTGACGTTTCCGCGTCATTTCTTGATGAAATCTGTCCGCTAAGTATTCCCGCCACTATGAAATGTCCGTTCTGTCAGCATGCAGATACTCAGGTCCTCGATACCCGCGTCTCCGAGGAAGGCGATGCGATCCGGCGCCGCCGGCGCTGCTGCAAGTGCGATAAGCGTTTCACGACCTACGAACGGATTGAACTTGTCATGCCGTTCGTCGTCAAGAAAAATGGCAGTCGGACGGAATACGTCGCCGCTAAGTTGCGTGCCAGCCTGATGCTGGCCTTGCGCAAGCGCCCCGTTGCGGCCGCTTTGGTCGATGCCGCCGTCCAGTCGATTGAAGAGAAACTGTTGACCAGCGGCAAGCGTGAAATTGATTCCGCTTACATCGGCGAACTGGTGATGCAAGAGCTGCAGCGCCTCGACAAGATCGCCTATATCCGCTTCGCTTCCGTGTATAAAAATTTCGACGACCTCGCTGAATTCCAGCGAGCCATCGCTGAAGTCGGGCAGGAGCGCAAACCGCGGGCGCCCTAACTTTGCGATCGTGCTCGTCAATTTCGCCTGGCTATGCTTGGTCAATCAAAGTGGGATCGGAGTCCCCTTGGCCCCGGTCGGCGGGCGCCACGTCGACCCGCCTGGTCTTTTTCTCGGCTCCAATGATTAGTGCCTATAATAGCGGCCAGTGCCTATAATGGCGCAGCGCGGCGGCAGCCCGGACTAGCATGAGCTGCCGCTGCCAATCCCTTATGGACGGGCTGCTTAAGTTTCGATACATTCGTGAACATACTGAACGATTTAGATGGCATGCAGCTCGCGTTGCAGTGGGCCGCCAAAGGACTCTACAGCACCTCGCCCAATCCGCGCGTCGGTTGCGTGATCGTCAAGGACGGGCGCGTCATCGGCGCCGGCGTGACCCAGCCGGCAGGGCAAGATCACGCCGAGGTGCAGGCCTTGAAAGATGCTAAGGCGCGCGGCAACGATGTGCGCGGTGCTACCGCCTACGTCACGCTCGAACCGTGTAATCATCAAGGGCGCACGCCGCCCTGTTCGGATGCGCTCGTCTGCGCCGGCCTAGGCCGGGTAGTGGCCGCATTGACCGACCCGAATCCGCTAACGGCAGGACAGGGTCTGGCCAAACTGGCGGCAGCCGGCATCGCTGTGACGAACGGGATCCTGGCTGACCAAGCTCATGAGATGAACATCGGTTTTTTCTCGCGTATGCAGCGGGGCCGGCCCTGGGTCCGGCTCAAGGTCGCGGCCAGCTTGGACGGCATGAGCGCTCTTCACAATGGCCAGAGCCAATGGCTCACCGGCCCGGAAGCGCGTGCCGATGGCCACGCTTGGCGCGCCCGCACGTGCGCCATCCTAACTGGCATCGGCACCGTCAAGGCGGACAACCCGCAATTGACGGTGCGCGCGGTGGCGACGGCGCGCCAGCCGCGCCGCATCGTCGTCGATAGCAAACTAGAAATCAGTCCGGCCGCCCGCATCCTCGACGGCGGTGGTACCTGGATCGTATCCGCTGTCGGCAATCCGGAAAAGGAGGCGCTCTTGCGCGCGGCCGGCGCCGAGGTCATCGTGCTGCCGAACGGGGCTGGCAAGGTTGACCTGGCGCAGCTGATGCTAGAACTTGGCCGCCGCCAGATCAACGAGTTGCATGTGGAAGCGGGCGCCAAGTTGAACGGATCTTTGATCCGGGAACACTGCGTCGATGAACTGCTAGTTTACCTAGCGCCGGCTCTGCTCGGCGATGCCCAAGGCATGTTTGCGTTGCCCGCCTTGACGCAACTCGAGCGGAAGTATGTCCTGAAATTTCACGAGGTCAAGCAGATCGGTGCCGATTTGCGTATCCTTGCCAGACTCAAAACAGATTAAGGTTGCTCGCATGTTTACTGGAATTGTCGCCGCCGTGGGAAAAATTAGCTCCGTTCGAGGACTCGAAGGCGGCCATGATGGCGGTGTGCGCCTCGACATCGATGCCGGTGGTTTGGCGCTAACTGACGTCAGGCCGGGGGACTCGATCGCCATCAATGGCGCCTGCATGACGGTGGTGGCCAAGACGGACACGAGCTTTAGCGTCGATGTCTCGCGCGAGAGCTTAAATTGTACGGTGGGACTCGACATGAGGGCCGAAGTGAACCTGGAAAAAGCGCTGACCCTGTCCGAGCGCCTAGGTGGGCATCTGGTGTCCGGTCACGTCGACGGCGTCGGTTTGGTGCTCCAGTTCGAGGCGGTCGGCGAATCGTGGAAACTGGTCATCGAAGTGCCGTACGAGCTGGCCAAATACCTTGCGTTCAAGGGTTCGATCGCCGTCAACGGCGTCTCCCTGACCGTGAACGGAGTAGAGGATGTGGGCGCCGGCGCACAGCGGCGTTGCCGATTTTCGATCAACCTTATTCCACACACGATCGCCATGACGACCTTGAAAAATCTGAGCGCCGGCTCTAAGGTCAACCTTGAAGTCGACGCGATCGCGCGCTATGTCGAACGGATGCTGGCGTTGTCGAATACGGGCGCTTAGTCGTCATTTGTTGCCACTGTTGCATGCGTCGGGCAAGCGCCCTAGGTTTGCTTGTCAGATCCCGTAGGCGCTGACGGGCGTTGGGAACCTGCTGGGCAGCTGCGCTGGCAGCGGGCCGCCGCCAGCGCAGTTCAAGGTTAATTGCAATCCGGAGGTCGCTAAATCCTTTAAAATAGCGGCCTAGGGAAGCACGATTTATTACAAAGGATTCAAAATGTCTATATCCAAGACCGAAGAGATCGTCGCCGAGTTGCGCGCGGGCCGCATGGTGATCCTCGTTGATGAGGAAGATCGCGAAAATGAAGGCGACCTGGTGCTGGCTGCCGATTTTGTGACGCCCGAAGCGATCAATTTCATGATCAAAAATGCGCGTGGCCTGGTCTGCCTGACTCTGACCGAAGAACGGTGCGACCAGCTCAGTTTGCCGATGATGACGACCCGCAATGGCACGTCGTTTGGCACCAATTTCACGGTGTCGATCGAGGCGGCCGAGGGTGTCACCACCGGTATTTCGGCCGCCGACCGGGCCCAGACGATTCGGGTTGCTGTAGCCAAAGACAGCTTGACGAGCGATATTGTGCAGCCGGGCCACATTTTTCCTTTGCGCGCACAAAAAGGCGGTGTGCTAATGCGTGCCGGTCACACCGAAGCCGGCTGCGATCTGACGGCGATGGCGGGACTGACGCCAGCCTCGGTCATTTGCGAGATCGTCAAAGACGACGGCACCATGGCGCGTCTGCCCGACCTGCTCGAGTTTTCCAGAGAGCATGGCTTGAAGATTGGCACGATTGCCGACTTGATCCATTATCGCAGCCAGAACGAGTCCTTGGTCGAACGTGTCGCCGAGCGCCCCTTGCATACGGCGTATGGCGAGTTCCGTCTGATCGCCTTTCGCGACAAACCAAGCGGATCGGCCCACTTGGCGCTGGTGCACGGCGACCTGGCGCCGGGCCTAGAAGCGTTGGTGCGCGTGCACGAGCCCGTATCCGTGCTCGACTTGCTGGAAACCAAAGCGACCACCCACTCATGGAACATTTCCGCCTCGATGGCTGCCATCAAGGCCTCCGACCGCGGCGTGATGGTGTTGCTCAATTGCGGCGAGCCGGCCAACGACCTGTTCGCGCAGTTTACGGCCCTTGACACGGATGCCAGGCCAAAAGGGCGGGCCGCCATTATGGACTTACGCAGTTATGGCATCGGTGCGCAGATCCTGCGCGCGCTGGGTGTGGGCAAGATGCAATTGCTAGCTAGCCCGCGCAAGATGCCGTCGATGACCGGTTTTGAGCTGGAAGTGGTCGGTTTTCGGTCTTGCCCGAACGTTGCTGGTGAGTAATTAACCCAATTGATAAAGAGGTATGCCATGAGCGTCGGTACTTACGAAATAAATCTAGCTGGTGACGGCATCCGGGTGGGAATTGTGGAGGCGCGCTTTAACGGCGCTGTTGGTCACGGCCTGTTGTCCGCTTGCCTTGAGGAATTAAAGCAGCTAGGGGTGGCCGACCAAGACGTGCTGCACGTGACCGTGCCGGGCGCGCTGGAAATTCCATTGATCTTGCAGAAGATGGCCGAAAGCGAGCAATTTGACGCGCTCATCGCGCTAGGCGCGGTGATCCGCGGCGAGACCTACCACTTTGAACTCGTGTCAAACGAGTCGGGCGCGGGGATCACCCGGGTAGGGCTCGATTTTGGCATCCCCATTGCCAACGCTGTGTTGACAACGGAAAATGACGAGCAAGCGGCCGTGCGCATGGCCGTGAAGGGCGTCGATGCCGCACGCGTGGCAGTGGAAATGGCCAATCTCGTTCTGGCGATGGAAGAGTTGCAAGAAGCTGGCGAAGAAGAGTGATCTGGCGCGCCGTCGGCATGAACGCTAGCATGCCCGGCGCTGTTGTGGAACCAATGTAATTAAGAACTGGTAAGAATTATTATGACAGAGAAAATTTTACACGCCAACCCCAGCAAGAATCGGACGCCGCGCCACCGCGCGCGCGAGTTTGCGTTGCAGGGCCTGTACCAATGGCTGCTCAACAATGAGGACGCCGCCACTGTTGTGAATCATATCCGCGCCGCCCACGGTTTTGACAAGGCCGATGCCGATCATTTCGCTGTGTTGCTATATGGTACGATCAAGGATTCGGTGGCCTTGCGCGCGGTCCTGACACCGCTGATCGACCGCAGCATTGCCGAATTGTCGCCCATCGAGCATGGCGTGCTCCTCATGGGCGCCTTTGAACTGAAAAATAATTTGGAGATTCCCTACCGCGTCGTGATCAATGAAGCGGTCGAGCTGACCAAGTCCTTTGGTGGGACTGACGGGCATAAATACGTGAACGGCGTGCTCGACAAACTGGCGCCCCAGTTGCGCGGGGATGAAGTGGCGGCCGACAAGCGGCGTTTAAATGCGGGCTGAGCCCATTTTATTTTGGAATCATTGATATAAAGTCTGAAAGCCGCGCCCTCCCGGGTTAGCGGCTTTTTTTTAGGGTGCCCAGCATAATGGGCGCGATCCCAGCAGGTGCGAGTTCTCTCGTTAGCCGACCATAGCGAATGAAGTGCGGCAGCACTGCGAAAGGGTGACCGATCGGGGGTGTGGAGCGACACTGCGAGCCTGGACTGGGAACGGAAGGCGAAGCTGGGCGAGCGGGCTAGAACTGCTGTTGTGGTCACGTACCAGGCCGCGTCAATTTGGCGTTTGCGCCGGGAAGGATTGCGTTCTTACCTGGGGAGATCTCGCTCGGTGCCGGCAAGGGCGACGGCGCAAACGGGAGCGAGAAGTTAGCAAACGCCGTCGTCGCCGCAATATGGGTCAAGGGCCGAACGAGGAGGAGCGCTGCAGCGCCATGTCGATGGAAAAAGTACTGCATCAAATGCCCGCGCAGCGGGTCGCGGCACTTTGATCGACTATGCCTCGCCTCTCATGACCCTAACTTCCCGAGCCGCATGGTGTGGGAGCGGCCAGCATTGCGCGGCCCTATCCCGATTGCAAAAAAAGGGGGAACCCGGCGCCGGCCATTTAATCGGGCAACGCCAAGTTCCACGCAACCGGATCACGAAACGACCCGGACAACCGGCATGGCTACAGACCGGCGATCTCTTCGTTTTTACGCGCCTTGTTTTGAGCCGCCACTGCCAGCATGCGGGTCGATACCTTTTTTCCAGTCGACACGAGCTGAAGGCGGCGGTACTCGGCCAAGACGCGTGAGCCGTAACCAGCGTCTGTCTCAAACGCGCCCGCGCCGACATAGGTCTTCAAGCCCGCTTCAATCGAGCCGCCACGGGTGACATAATCTTTCAAGATCAGTGAGCCAACACGGATGTTGGCGACCGGATTGAGGGCCGCTTGCACGCCGCCCATGTCGCGAAATTTATCATGGTGGATCTTGGACATGACTTGCATCAGGCCCTGGGCGCCAACCGGACTTTCGGCAAACGGGTTTAGACCCGATTCGATGGCCATCACCGCCAGGATGAGCAAGGGGTCTAGTTTGATGTCGCGGGCCGTCAAATAAGCGGTGGACACGAGCATGTTGGCCGCATCGCCGGCCACCCGATAACGCTTGGACAGCCAGGATGTGACCCATTGCTGTTCTTTCCTGGAGCCGGGCACGACTTTCACTTGCGTCGATGGGCGGACTGGAGCTGCCTGGGCGACCGTGACGCTCACCGGCGCGATCGCCAATGGGGGGCGCGGCGCAGTCGGCGCCGCCGCTGTCACGGGTGCTGTCGCAGCCGCAGCCAAAGGTGCTGCCGCAGCTGCAGTCAGAGGGGCCGTCGCAGCCGCAGTCACGGGCGCTTCAGTGCCCAGGTTCTTGCTTAACTGCTTGACTAGGTCTGGGCGGGCGAACAGCAATGCGACCAAGGCGAGGGCCGAGATGCCCAGAACGGTTAATGTGTGTTGCGCTGTACTTAGTAAAGCACGTACCGAAGAAGAAGAAACGCGCGCGCCGGGAGCCGTCCGCGCGGCTGGCAGTTTGGCCACGGTTGGACCACTTGGTGTGGCACCATTGATACGATTAGTCATAGATTCCCCTGAAATGTCGCGTAACAAGCACACTCACGCCACGAATAAACGTAGCGAAAATTGCCAATGCCGTGCATCAGAAATAGCATCGTCTGCCGCCGCGAAGGTGCGCGCGGTAGACGCCGTCATTGCTTGCCTGAGCTGATCGTTCCCTGTGGTATTGGATCAGTCGCAATACAACTTTTTTCGGGGGTAAGGCTGACGCCTATTGAAAACACTCCTTAAAATGTCGTGTGGAGCCCCGACTCCGTGAATGAATGGGCGACGCTTACATCAAGTCCTGAGACCGGCGTACCCTTCATGTTGAGCAAATTGTAGAAGGCAGGTTATATCAAGTCAATACTAACGATTTGAAATATCATTACTTTTATGTCTTACTTTTAGACTTGCATTACTGCAAAAACCAATAAAATCAAATACTTGTCCTGAATTGTTAAGTAATACCGTCCAACGTGAAAAAAATTTAAAAACCGATGAAATATACTGATTTACGAGATTTTATTTCTCAATTGCAACGAATTGGCGAACTTAAGCCCATCTCCCTGTCTATTTCGCCATATTTAGAGATGACGGAAGTGTGCGACCGCACTTTGCGGGCCGGTGGCCCGGCCTTGCTGTTCGAGCATCCGACAGGGTACACGATACCGGTGTTGGGCAACCTGTTTGGCAGCGCGCGCCGGGTGGCGCTGGGCATGGGCGCCGACGATGTCGGCGGGCTGCGCCAAATCGGCCATCTGCTGGCGCGTCTGAAGGAGGCGGAGCCGCCCAAGGGATTTAAGGACGTGCTGGGGCTCGGTTCGCTAGTGAAGGCCGTGTGGGACATGTCACCCAAAGAGCTGCGCGGCGCCCCGTGTCAGGAAATCGTGTGGGAGGGTAGCGACGTTGATCTGGCCAAGCTGCCGATCCAGACCTGCTGGCCGGGCGATGTCGCGCCCTTGATCACCTGGGGCCTGGTAATCACCAAGGGACCGAATAAAAAACGGCAGAATTTGGGGATATACCGCCAGCAAGTGCTCGGACCCAACAAGGTCATCATGCGCTGGCTAGCGCATCGGGGCGGGGCGCTCGATTTTCGCGAGCATGCGATCGCTAGCAAGGGCCGGCCGTATCCGATTGCCGTCGCGCTCGGCGCCGATCCAGCCACCATTTTGGGCGCGGTGACGCCGGTACCCGACAGCCTGTCCGAATACCAGTTTGCCGGCTTGTTGCGTGGCAGCCGCACCGTGCTGGTCAAGGCCATCGGCAGCGAGCTGCGGGTGCCGGCCTCGGCCGAGATCGTGCTGGAAGGACATATTTATGCGGATCCGAACCATCCGTCCGGATACGAACATGCGCTGGAAGGCCCGTTTGGTGACCATACCGGCTATTACAACGAGCAAAATTCGTTTCCGGTATTTACGATCGACCGCATTACAATGCGGCGCGATCCGATTTACCACTCAACCTACACTGGCAAACCGCCCGATGAGCCGGCAGTGCTGGGCCTGGCACTAAATGAAGTTTTTGTGCCGCTACTGCAAAAGCAGTTCAGTGAAATCACCGATTTTTATTTGCCGCCGGAAGGATGCAGTTACCGCATGGCCGTGGTGCAGATCAAAAAATCGTACGCAGGCCATGCCAAGCGCATCATGTTCGGGGTCTGGAGCTTCCTGCGCCAGTTCATGTATACGAAGTTCATCGTCGTCGTCGACGAGGATGTCGATATCCGCGACTGGAACGAAGTGATCTGGGCCATCACGACCCGGGTCGATCCGACCCGTGACACCATCCTGGTCGACAATACACCGATTGATTATCTGGACTTCGCCTCGCCGGTCAGCGGTTTGGGCAGCAAGATGGGAATCGACGCAACCAATAAATGGCCGGGTGAGACCAGCCGCGAATGGGGAACGCCCATCACCATGTCGGCGCAGGTGAAGGCGAAAGTCGACCGCATCTGGCAGGAATTGGGCTTGTAAGAGTGACAGTGCGGGACGAGGCGAGGCACAAATGTTCATGGGGCCCCAAAAATCGGCCGGCTCGGTTATAATCGAGTTTGGCGGGCCCCTGCGCATTGTGGCATGGCTAACCTGGTCAGGTCGGGAACGAAGCAGCCACGGCTATTAACCATGAGTGCCGCAGATCAGGCTCGCCTCCTTCTTGATATTACGCTTCGGTCGGTGGCAGAGTCTGCCGCCGCGACGCCCTTCCCCTCACCAACTTTTGCAACTTGGGTGGACGCTGCCCAGCGCTTTCCCTGTCGCCACGCGGATTTTTTATCCTTGGTTGTGTGGCCGGAAGGTTCAAACGGACTTTGCCGCAGGCGGCGGCGCCAGCAGCCGTCTCTAGCTGCCTCTTTCACACGCATCGTCATGCGCGAGGACAAGATGCCTCCCGTTTGACGCCGGTAAACCCTGCTGGCGTAGCCGATTTGGCGGCCCAGGACGCCATGGTCATGCTTCTTGCGCACCAGCCTGCGCAGGGTTCACCGCATCGCCTGCTATCTGCGGTAAAATCTCAGCATGTCCTATCAAGTCCTCGCCCGTAAATACCGCCCCAAGAATTTCGAAACGCTCGTCGGCCAAGAGCATGTCGTGCGCGCCTTGACGCACGCGCTCCAAAGCGGCCGCTTGCATCACGCGTATTTGTTTACCGGCACGCGTGGTGTTGGCAAGACTACGCTGTCACGTATCTTAGCTAAATCACTTAACTGCATCGGGCCTGACGGCGATGGTGGCATCACAGCGCAGCCATGCGGGGTGTGCGAAGTTTGTATCGCGATCGATGCTGGGCGCTTTGTCGACTATATCGAGATGGATGCGGCGTCCAACCGCGGCGTCGATGAAATGGCGCAGTTGCTGGAGCAGGCGGTGTATGCGCCGTCGAATGCCCGTTTTAAAGTGTATATGATCGACGAGGTCCACATGCTCACCAACCACGCCTTTAACGCGATGTTAAAGACTCTGGAAGAGCCACCGGACCATGTTAAATTCATTTTAGCGACCACGGACCCGCAAAAAATTCCCGTGACGGTGCTGTCGCGCTGCCTTCAGTTCAATCTAAAGCAAATGCCGCCCGGTCACATCATCGACCATCTGGATAATATTCTGGGTCAGGAAGGCATTAGCTTCGAGCAACCGGCCTTGCGGTTGCTGGCGCGAGGCGCCCACGGTTCGATGCGCGACGCTCTCTCGTTGACCGACCAAGCAATCGCTTATGCGGCCGGCGAAGTCACTCTGGATGCGGTGCAGGGCATGCTGGGTGCGCTTGACCAGTCTTATCTGGTCCGCTTGCTCGATGCCCTAGCACAGCAAGATGGTGCCGATTTGCTGGCTGTGGCCGATGAGATGGAAGCACGTAACCTGTCGTATAACAATGCGCTGCAGGATCTGGGAACGCTGTTGCACCGCATTGCGCTGGCGCAAACGGTGCCGGCAGCCGTGCCGCCCGATTTGCCTGAATATGCCGATATCGTGCGCCTGGCCGCAGCTTTTGATGCGCAAGAAGTACAGCTGTACTACCAGATCGCCGTGCATGGCCGCAACGAACTGGGCTTGGCGCCAGACGACTATGCCGGTTTTTCCATGACTTTACTACGCATGCTCGCATTCCGGCCAGGTGATGTCGGGGCGGCGGGTGAGCCTGCCGCAAACAAAACAGTGCCTGCTGTAACAGGCGCTCCAACGGCCACCTCTGTGGCCAAGACCGCGAGCCATGCGGCCCCGGCGCCGCTGCTTGCCGCCGCAGTGCAAACTGCGATGGTCCGGGCCCCGGTCGCGCCGCTGCCGCTGCCTGCCGCCGCGGCAGCCGCTGTCGGTTCAGCCAGGGCTGCTGCGCTCCATGCGGCGGGTGCTACCAACGCAATACGTTCCGCCAGTGTTCGTCCTGCGGCTCAGGGCGCCGTTGAAGTGGTTACGCCACAGGTGAAACCAACTCCAGCGCCGCCGGTTCCCGTTGCCGCAGCAAAAAAAGCGCCGGCGCCGTGGGAAGACGAGGCGCCGTTTGCCGTCGCTGACGCTGCCATGGGGGCGGCCGAGACGGACGACCTGCCGCCTTGGGTCACGGAATTTTCCGTCGATAGCGCCTTGGTCCGGCCGGCGCTAGTCGAGGCGGCGGCGCAGCCAGCGCCGCCGCCTCACTCCTGCGGTCTGGTGCCGGTCGCCGGCTTGGACTGGGACGGTAACTGGCCCGAAGTTGCGGCTCTGCTAACGCTGCGCGGCATGGCGCAGCAGCTAGCCGTGCAATCGGAATTGATCGAATGCCGGCATGATGGCCATGGAACGCTATTCCGGCTGCGGGTGCCAATTGACACGTGGCGTTCGCCCGCCAATGTGGAAAAACTAGGGGCCGCCTTAAGCGCTCATTTTAAGTGCAAGGCGAGCATCGATACGGAGTTGGGCGAAGTCTGGCATACCGCCAGCGCGGCCGCGCAGGCCAAGCGCAATGCCGGCCAACGCCGCGCCGAAGAAACCATAGAAAATGATCCCTTTGTGCAAAGCATGATACGTGACATGGGTGCCATCGTGGTGCCCGGTTCGATCACGCCGGCCGCTGCCGCGCGCAAAATTTAATTTATTTATTTCTGTCCACAATATACGGAGAACATCATGATGAAGAACCAACTGGCTGGCCTGATGAAGCAAGCGCAAGCAATGCAAGACAATGTGAAAAAGGCGCAAGAACAATTGGCGCTGGTGGAAGTCGAAGGCCAGTCAGGCGCCGGCCTGGTGAAGATCGTGATGAGCTGCAAAAACGACGTCAAGCGCGTCTCCATCGATCCGTCCTTGCTCGCCGAAGACAAGGACATGCTGGAAGACTTGGTGGCCGCCGCATTCAACGACGCCGTGCGCAAGGCGGAAGCGACGAGCGCGGAAAAAATGAGCGGCTTGAGTGCTGGCATGCAATTGCCACCCGGCTTCAAAATGCCATTCTGATGGGTATCGTCTCATTGGGTGCGCAGGCAGGATTGATGCATGTCGAAGGCGCTTGAATTCCTGACCGAAGCGTTGCGCCGTTTGCCCGGAGTGGGGCCGAAGTCGGCGCAGCGCATCGCGTTTCATCTGCTCCAGTACGACCGCGAAGGGGCCGCCACGCTCGCGCGTGCGCTGTTGCAGGCGGTCGATGCCCTGCATCACTGCGCGCTGTGCAATACCTTCACCGAAAACGAGGTCTGCGACACCTGCCTCGACGCGCAACGCGATACGCGTTTGCTGTGCGTGGTGGAAACGCCGGCCGATCAGATGATGATTGAGCAAACGCTCACCTACCGGGGACTGTATTTCGTCTTGATGGGGCGCCTGTCGCCGTTAGACGGTATCGGCCCCAAGGATATCCAACTCGACAAGCTGATCGCCCGGGCCAGTGACGGCATCGTGGGCGAGGTCGTGCTAGCGACCAATTTCACAAATGAGGGCGAGGCGACCGCGCACTACATCAGCGAAATGCTGAAGGCGCGCAGCTTGCAAGTGAGCCGTCTGGCGCGTGGCGTGCCAGTGGGCGGCGAGCTTGAATATGTCGACGCCGGCACGATAGCGCGCGCCATGCTCGATCGCAGAGCGACTTGAGGTGGCCGGGCTGGGCGCCGGATTGGCATGAGCCGATCGATTGCCGAGCATCCCACTGGGTTAGCCAAGGCCAGAACAAGGGGCCTGTGACGATCGCATGACGAGCACATCGACACCTCCAGCTTAGCTTCCCCCATAGCTTGTATGGGCCCCGTCTCGATCACTTCGACCTCGACCATGGCGGCGTTCAGGTCAATAGCGTGAGGGATAGGCGGCACCTTGCCTGCCGGGGGCGCTCTGCGAGTCGCTAGCCAAGGGCGCAGTGCCGCTGCGGATTCATCCTTGTCGTTGAGTACGCTTTTTGGCCTAACGGCTCAAATCGCGCCATCGCCAGCAAAACGCCCTGAGGCATCGCGCAAGAGCGCGGCCCAGAATGAAAAATTGCCTTTCGTCAATACTTCAACTACCATACTGGGCACAACCCTCACCGAGATTCTGATGTCCGTGCCTGATTCGCTGCCGTTCCCGATCGCGGGATTTCAAGTCATTGTCAACGCCGAAAATGAGTGGGTGGCACTGTCGCTGCACTTGCCATTGGAGGGCACCGACACTGCTGCCGCGCTGGCCGCCCTGTTCGGCCAGGAGGACGTGTTCCAGGCCATTGCGCCGCTCGCTTGCGTCATTGCACTCGCCGATCCGCATCCGCTTCCCAGTAGCACGTTGGAATTACTGCCTGCCGAGCGCACCGTATTTCGCATCTCACCGTCTGCCTGCGCCGCTACGCAGGAACAATACGACAGGATGGCCGGCGCCGGGTATCGCATTTTGAGCGACTGCGCCAGCGCAGCGCAAGTCGATGGGCGCGGAACAACGTTCGACTGTGCCCCTCTGGGGCTGCCGGCCGGCATCGTGCGGGCGCTGCCGGGACCCCATCTGGCGCGCAACGTGGGCAGCGGCGCGCAGCTCGCCGCATGCCGCGCCGCCGGGTTCACCTGGTTTTCCGGCTCCTTCAGTTTGCTTCCGGCCAGGATCGGCGCTAGCGTCGAGGATGGCACGTCACGTAAACGCCTGCTGGCGCTGCTTGGCCTGCTGGCCCGCGATGCCGATTCGCGCGAGCTCGAAATGCTGCTCAAACAAGACCCGGCGCTGTCGTACCACTTGCTTAAGTTGGTCAATTCCGCCGCCCTGACCCTGAGCGCGCCAATCCGCAGTTTTGGACAGGCCATCAATCTTCTGGGACGGCGTCAGTTGCGGCGCTGGTTACAACTTCTGCTGTACGCACGCCAGGGAGACGGCGTGGCCAACCCATTGCTGCCAATTGCTGCCATGCGCGCGGCGCAGATGGAAGCCCTGTGCAGGAGCAAGCAGGGCGACCAGGATCAGCAAGAAATCGCCTACATGGCGGGAATGTTTTCCTTGCTCGACGTCTTGCTCGACATGCCGATGGGAGACGTTCTCAGCGCACTTAGCCTTGACCCGGACGTGGTGATGGCGCTGCTCGAACGCAGCGGCCCGTTGGGCCAGCTATTGGCGCTGGTGGAAAGCGGCGTGGCCACCCCAGCTGCGCTAAATAACATCGGGATCGGTCCCGCCACCTACTGGCACAGCTTGTTGCACGCTTACCACTGCGCAATTGAGGTCAGTCGCAACCTATGAACACGCCCGTTCAGCCGGACTTTGATTTCATCGGCAGCAGCGCGGCCCTGTGCGATGCCGTGTTGCGCCTGCGGGGTTCGGACCTGGCCCAGGAATTGGGACGCATCGTGCGCGCCGTGCTGAACAGTCCGCACGGCCACTTTATGGCGTCCGGCGCCAGTTTGGAGCCGGACGCCGTCCTTGGCGGCGCCATGTTTCAGGGCTCGGCGCGGGAGTTGACGCAAGACATCGTGTTCGACGACCAGTGTTTTGGCCGCTTTGTCGTCGCCGGGCGTCACCATTACGGTGAGCGGGAGCGTCTGCACCTGGCCAAGCTGGCTGCGCTCACGGCGAGTGTCTTGCAAGTGCATTCGCTGGCGCAGCGCTCGACTCATGCCTACGTTCAGGTCGAATCACAGTTGCAGCACCAGTCGCAAATTCTCGACCAAATCCACGAGTCGGTCTTGACTACGGATCTGACTGGCTATATTACAAGTTGGAACAGAGGCGCAGAGCGCCTGTTCGGCTATAGCGCGGTGGAAGCGGTTGGGCGCAACATTTTGTTCTTGTACGAAGATGAAGACAGCGCCATCCATGACACGTTTGGGGAACAGGGCGGGCGTCTGATGGAAGTACGGCGCCGCAAAAAATCGGGGGAAGTATTTTGGGCCAGCTTGTCGCTGTCGCCGCTATGTGACGTCGATGAACGCTCGATCGGCTTGATCGCTTATCTAACGGATATTACCGAACGCAAGCAGGCCGAAGAACGCCTGCATCACTTGGCGTATTACGATGCGCTAACGGGCCTGCCCAACCGCGCGCTGCTCACCAAGTTGGTTGATCAGGCGCTAACAGTGGCCCAGCGCAGCAAGCTGCTCGGCTGCGTCATACTCATCGACCTGAACCGCTTTAAGCAGATCAACAACACCCTGGGCCGGCATATCGGCGACCAACTATTAAGGCAAGTTGCCGAGCGCTTCCGTGTCGTGCTGCGCGACGAGGACCTCGTCGCGCGTTTAGGAGGCGATGAATTTGCCGTCGGTCTATTTGACCTCCACCAGCCCTTCGAGGCCAGCATGGTGGCGCAAAAGCTGCTCGCGTCACTAGCGGCGCCATTTCTGCTTGAAGGCCAAGATTTGGGCATCAGCGCCAGCATTGGCATCAGCGTCTATCCGCAAGACGCAGGCGATGCCGAATCGTTGCTGCGCCTGGCCGACATCGCGATGTTCCGCGCCAAGCACGGAGCCGACGGCGATAGTGAAAGTGTCGCCTTTTTCAGCCAGGATATGAATCTGGGCATGCAGGAACGCATGCGCATTGAGACCGGCTTGCGCCATGCTCTCGGGCATGACCAATTGTTGCTGCATTACCAGCCCAAGTTTGCACTCGACACCGGGCGCATCATCGGCGCCGAGGCGTTAGTGCGCTGGTGCCATCCCGAGCGCGGCCTGGTGCCGCCGGACGAATTTATTCCTCTGGCCGAGGCGACCGGGTTGGTGGTCCAGATCGGCGAATGGGTGCTAGATGCGGCCTGCGCGCAAGCCCAGGCATGGAAGCGGGGCGGCCTGCCGCCGTTGCGCGTAGCCGTCAACGTCTCGGCGCGCGAATTCACATCCGCCTTGCCGGAACGCGTGACATGCACCTTGCAACGCTACGGCTTGGAGCCGGCATGGCTGGAGCTAGAGATCACTGAAAGCACGCTCATGCACAACATCGAACGCGTGATTGGCATCATGGATCGCATTACGGCGCTTGGCGTCGCCTTGTCGCTAGACGATTTCGGTACCGGCTACTCGAGCCTGTCGTATTTGAAACGCTTTCCGGTTGACACGCTCAAGATTGACCGTTCGTTTACGACTGGCATTCCGAACGACGCCAACGATTGCGCTATCGCCAGCACCATCATCAGTATCGCCCAACAGCTCAAGCACAAGGTCATCGCCGAGGGTGTTGAAACGGCCGAGCAGCTGGCGTTTTTGAAAAGCGCCGGTTGCGATGAAGTGCAAGGTTACCTGCTCTCGCGCCCCTTGCCGGCGGCCGAGTTTGAGCACATTTTGCGGGAAAACTGGGCATCGAAGCCGTAAGCGGCGCCGACCATGCGACAGGCGGCCGAGTTTTTTGCGCAAACGGCAGCGACGCGGTCCGGTTTGCCTCCACGAGACAGTGATTTAGGTATAATGACGCTCGACAGGAAGCGTGGCCGAGCGGTTGAAGGCACCAGTCTTGAAAACTGGCGACGGTGTGAGCCGTTCGTGAGTTCGAATCTCACCGCTTCCGCCAGAAACACACAAATAAGCCCTTGCATGGGCTTATTTTCTTTTGGATTCGGCGTCGTCTGCGTCGCACCAGGAGCAATATAGTCCCGCGATGGCAAATAGGGACTCATCCGCCATCCAGAGTTTTCAGCGGACAGCGTTGGCGGTTTCTCCCGTTGGGCTCAAGCGCTGAGCAGCGTAGGCCCGGACCATAATTTTTTCTCATCCGCAAGCAAAAAATTTGCGCGAGCGTCGGGGCAAGAGGGGGCCGGCTCCGGCAACGGCTCGTCTGAAATTTGTGGTCCGTATCCGTACATACCCACCTTTTACTCTCTCGAAAGAGGGCTAAAAACCAATCGTGCGTGCGCCAGATGTTTGCGCAATGTCAATGTCCAGTTTCGAGGGAATGATATGGTTTCTCGTTTATTTGGCGTTCTACAAGCTCAACTGAACGGAGGCGTCAATTTGTGGAGATTCCCCCATCCCGCTACGCGCTCGAAAATGGAGCGGTCCTTTGCAGCCGGGACCGGGCCGGCTTAAGGACCACTGCGGCGTTATTAACCGCCGGGCACAACGGTTGCTGGATGGGGATGAAAATCGGGGACGGTGAAAGTCCAGCCTTGGTGCATGGCTCTTTTGTCGTTAAGCATCGTTTGGAGCGGACCGTGGCGCAGATGCCTTAGCGACAAGGCTTGGACTAAAGAACCTATCGTGGAGGTCAAACTCGACGGCGAAGGCAACGTATATACATGGTGTACTCTGCAACTACGAAGGAGCAAGGTGGCGCTCCTGGAATCCGAAATTTGGCAATTGCGCAAACCAGTGAGCGCCGCGTGTGGTGGACTTTCTTTCTCGCGGGGGGCTTGGCTGTCATCGTTGCCATTTCCTCCCTGTTGAGCATCGTCCGGCTCCAGTACGACAACGATTGGGTCGTCCATACAGAACAGGTCATTGCCGCATTGGACCATGTCCTGTCCCTCGCCACTGATATGGAAACGGCAGGTCGAGGTTTCGTTATTACGGGGACGACTGAGTACCTGGAGCCTTACGCGAGCGCGTCGAACAGCCTCAATTCTCAGATGGACCATTTGCGGGCGCTCGTTTCCGACAACCCCAGCCAAAATCAGCGGCTCGTAACTTTGTCTCAGTTGTTGACGCAGCGTCAAGCCGAGGTGACGCACGATATCAACGTGCGTCGGAACAAGGGCTTCGATGCTGCCCGCGCAGACGTCCTAACCGGTGTTGGCAAACGCATTCATGACCACATCCGGGTAGTCGTCAACGCCTTGGAGGGAGCTGAACGCATTCTTCTCAAAGCGAGGCTGACCAAATCGGAACGAAGCATGAGTTGGTCCATCGCGAGTGTGATCTTGGGCATGCTGCTGGTCGCTGGTCTCGTGATTTTTGCTCAGGCGGTCGTTCGACGAGATTATGCGGGTAGCCGCCGCGCCAATGTTGCCCTCGGAGAGTTGAACCGGCAGCTCGACGCCCGCGTTGCTGAGCGGACGGCTGAGTTGACGAAGGCGAGCGAACAGTTGAAACTCGCTGATGCGGTTTTCAAGAACATACAGGAGGGCATCGTTATCACCGACCCCGCCGGCCGAATTATCGCGGTGAACCCGGCATTTAGTCGGGTCACGGAATACCCGCCTAACGAAGCCATCGGACAAAACATACGAATTCTCCAGTCGGGTAGGCACGCCCGCTCCTTCTACCTGCAGATGTGGGAAAGCGTTTTAACTACCGGCTCCTGGCAGGGCGAGGTTTGGAACCGGCGCCGCGGCGGTGACATTTACAAGGAATGGCGCGGTATCAGTACCATATACGATACTTCAGGCAAGCCGAAGTACTATATCGGTGTGGCGTCGGACTTGAGCCGCATGAATCGCACCATGACCGACCTAGAGCATCTGGCGCACCACGATGCGCTAACCGGCCTGCCGAATCGCCTCTTGCTCGCCTCCCGCCTGGAACATAGTCTGGAACGAGCTCGCCGCGATGGTGCCCTGTGCGCCGTTCTGTGTCTGGATTTGGACCGCTTCAAGGCAATCAATGACACGCTGGGGCACGCGGCGGGGGACGAGTTGCTGCGGCAGGTCGCCGAACGCATCAAATTGCGGTTGCGGGACGTAGACACCTTGGCGCGCGTGGGCGGTGATGAACTTGTGGTGGTTCTCGAGGGTATTTTTTCCTCGGAAGAGGCCACCGCGGTCGCCGCCACCTTGATTGCCCAACTTGCCCATCCTTTCGTCCTGAGTGGACTGCGGGAAGCCGTCATAGGGGCCAGCGTGGGCATCAGCATTTTCCCGGCGGACGCTGGACGGCCTTCCGAACTCCTCGAAATGGCCGACTTATCCCTCTATTTGGCGAAAAGAGCCGGAGGTAACCAGTGGCATCTTTCGGCACAGTCCGATGCTTTGAACTTCTGCGACGACTCCCAGTTGCAGGCCATCTCGGCCTGCGAAAGGTTGCCTGAGGCACTAACTTAGCCGGCCGGTGATTTCTGGCCTGCTGGGGAAGCCGCCGCGGGTCCGTTCTTAGTCGATGCCTATCGAGGCTTTCTCCATTTTTACATCTTGCCGTTTGGTCAGCGTGAAAGCGTGAAGATTTTGTTTTTGAATTCCTAACTTGGAAGTCCTCGAAACGCGTTGAACAGCCCACGCTGAGGCGCGGGGAAGCAGTTGAACGAACAGCGGCCTCTCTCTTAGTACTCTAATAAAAAAAAGCCGCCGTGCCCGATGCCAAGCCCGTGGGCACGTAGTTCTGCTATCACGCCTAGCTCTTCGTCGGCGCAACGGCGTCATCGAGGGAAGGAGTTCCCGCACCGAGACCTTTCGTGGTGGCGAGCATACGACGACGGCACCAGCTTGTTGACGTTGTCCATTTCGAGGGTAACGCGGTGTTCGCTTAATGTTCACACAGGAGAGACGGGGGCATGACTTTAGGTCGGCCAAGATATCGGTTGAGTCTCGGCCGGGTTTAGTCGCAACAGCTTTTTTGCTCTTGAATTGGCGGACATTTCACCGAGCCGTAGGAACAAAACACGCAGCAGTCGCCGGATTTTGGCCTGAGAACCGTCTTGCAGCGCTCGCACTGGTAAAAAAACTGGCATGCGTCGGTCGGCATGGCTTCGGTCTTCGCAAAGCCGCATTGTGGACAAGTTAGAACGGAGGTAAGGACGATCGTACTCATATGGTTGGCTTTTTGCATGGTGACGGTAAATCCCACGCGGTTGTGGTTTTAGACTGGAGGCTCCAGCCATGCACCATCGCCACCAACCGAACGCGATGACTGCCTGATCGGTTCAGAACAAGAAAGCGCCCCCGGAGCCTAGAGTCTGCTCGCGATTTTGAGTCGGGGCCCGGCCGGTGCTGTCCATTTTGGCGCCAGGTACAATTTTTCAAGCCACAAGACACTTTATCGCCAGGCGTATTTGTATTTAGCATTACTTCCATTTCGCACGTAAGGTCCGCATTGGGCAAGCTGTACGCCGGCGCGAAGCCCCCGCCATTTAGCCGCTTGCTGGCCATTGCGGTATGTTGGGGGGCAGTTTTTTCAGAGATGTTCCTGTTCACGGATTTTTTTCTCAAACGTTGATGCTGCATCGAACTGACGGCGCTTGGCGGCACGTATATTGGTCGCAACGCCATATTAAAAAATTGGCAGAGCTCGTTGCTCGGTGGGTGGCTCACTTCGCGGCTCCCCGCAAACGCAGTGCATTGGTAATCACGGAAACCGAGCTCAGACTCATCGCCAGTGCGGCAATCATCGGCGACAGCAGTTGTCCGGTAAACGGATACAGAAGTCCCGCCGCCAACGGAATTCCTAGCGCATTGTAGACAAACGCAAAACCCAGGTTCTGACGCATGTTCCTCACCGTGTCCAATGAAAGAATCCGTGCCCGCGCGATGGCGCGCAAGTCCCCTTTTACCAACGTGAGATGGGCGCTGTTAATTGCCACGTCCGTCCCCGTGCCCATGGCAATTCCCACGTCGGCCTTCGCCAATGCCGGAGAGTCATTGATGCCGTCGCCGGCCATCGCCACCACCTTGCCCGCCTTCTGCAGGCGCTCAACTAGAGAAAGCTTGTCCTGTGGTTTCACTTCGCCATACACCTCGCTTATGCCTAGCCTCTTGGCAACTGCCCTCGCGGTCGTGAGTCCGTCGCCGGTGGCCATGATGACCGTCAGGCCTGCTGCCCGCAGCGTCTGGAGGGCTTCAAGAGTGGTTGCCTTCACCGGGTCGGAGACCGAAATGAGGCCGGCCAAGCGCCCGTCCACAGCAAGGTACATGACGCTTGCGCCTTCGCCTCGCCGCTTTTCGGCCTGGTCCGATAAGAGGTGCCAATCAACCTTTTCGGCATCCATGAGAGCGGTGTTCCCGAACGCGATGCGCTTGCCCATCAGCACACCTTGCACGCCTATGCCGCTCGACGATTCGAAGCTCTCCGGCTTAGCTAGGACCAAGCTGCGTTTGCGGGCTTCCGCAACGATAGCGTGCGCGAGAGGGTGCTCACTTCCCTGGTCGATGCTTGCAGCAATTTGTAGCACATCCACGTCACTAAAGCCTGGCGCGGCGACCACCGCGTCGAATGCGGGCTTGCCTTCCGTTAAGGTGCCGGTCTTGTCCACAATGAGCGTGTCGACCTTGCGCATTGCCTCAATCGCCGCCGCATCGCGGAACAACATGCCTTGAGTTGCCGCACGTCCCGTTGCAGCCATGATCGACATCGGCGTCGCCAAGCCCAAGGCACAAGGACAGGCAATGATGAGGACCGCGACGGCGTTGACGAAACCGAATGCCCAACTCGGCTCGGGACCAAAGAAACCCCACCCAAGCAGCGTGAGAAGCGCGATGCCGATGACAATAACGACGAAATACCCGGCTACAACGTCAGCCAGACGCTGCATCGGCGCCCGTGAACGCTGGGCTTGGGCAACCATTTTGACGATTTGTGACAGCATGGTCTGGGAGCCAATTTTTTCGGCGCGAATCACCAGGCTGCCACTGCTGTTGAGCGTTGCCCCAATGATTTTGTCGCCTGGCCGCTTGGTGACGGGAATCGGTTCGCCCGTCAGCATGGATTCGTCCACCGCGCTTTCACCTTCCGTGACCGTACCGTCGACTGGCACCTTTTCTCCAGGACGCACCCGGAGGGCGTCGCCCACATGGACATGCGTCAATTGCACGTCCTCTTCGGTGCCGTCATCCCGGATACGCCGCGCTGTCTTCGGGGCCAACCCCAATAGGGACTTGATTGCCGCCGAAGTTTGGGAACGCGCTTTTAGCTCCAGGATTTGCCCTAGTAGGGTCAGGGAGATGATGACCGCAGCGGCTTCATAATAGACGCCGACATGGCCGCCGTGCGCCACGAACGTGGCAGGAAAAAGACCTGGAGCGAACGTGGCCACAAGGCTGTAGCCGTAGGCAGCTGCGACACCGGACCCAATCAATGTCCACATATTGGGACTGCGATTGCGTATCGATTGCGCATAGCGGACCAAGAAAGGCCAGCCTGCCCATAGGACCACAGGTGTACTGAGGGCGAGTTCAATCCAGTCCTGGTAGGGAAGTCCTTCGGGCAACAGAATGTGGCCGAACATGGCCAGCATGAACACGGCGAAGGAAAGCGGCAATGTGCACCAGAATCGGCGCCGGAAATTGACAAGTTCCGGATTTTCCCCTTCCTCAAGCGACGGCAACACTGGTTCCAGCGCCATGCCGCATATCGGGCAATCGCCAGGGGCAGGTTGCCGAATTTCCGGATGCATCGGACAGGTGAATAGCGTGCCTTCCTCCGCAAGCGGTGTTGGTTCCGCCTTCGCCGTGCTCAGATACGATTGTGGATTGGCGCGAAATTTGCTCAGACAGACGGCGCTGCAAAAATAATAAGCTCGCCCGGCGAAGTCGAATTTTTTGTCAGGGCTGGCCGTTACTTTCATTTTGCAGACGGGGTCGGTAAATGGTTCGTCCGAGTTGGCCGCCTCGCCATTTCCTTGGATGGCGACTACGTCGTCATGGTGGTTGTGGTGGGAGTGAATATCCATGCGTTACTCCTAGTTGCTTTCTTGAACCATACACCGAAGCAAGACTTGAGGACGCCGCATTGGGAATGCGAGAGCCTGGCGGCTACTGCCGGTTCAACGTCAAACAGCGGCGCCAGCCTCAATCAGAGTTGACGACGGCAGCATGGCTTTATTTCTTTACCTTGAGCTGAGTGGCCGTAAGCTGGCCGCCAACCATCTCAGCTACAAAGTTAATCTTATCGCCAGCCTTGAGGCGCCCCAGAACGGCCGGTTCGCTCACCCGGAAACTCATGGTCATCGCTGGCATGTCTAGATTTTTTAGCGGACCACTTTTAATGGTGAGCTTGCCGCCTTCCATGTCGATTTTTTTGATTTCGCCTTCGGAAACGGAAGCTGCAATGCTTTTCTGCTTGGCTTTTGCCAGGCTTTCACCGGCGGATTCTGCGGCGCCTGAAGCCTGAGGGGATTCGGGTGAATATTGTGTTGCATCTGCCACAGCGGCCGCCCATAGTGTGACGGCGACTGCTAAAAGGAGCGTCGATATTGAGTTCATCATGATGTGTTCTTTCACTTAATTTGCGTTGTAATGTTGGTAAATCGAATGATGCCCATCAGCCTGAACCAGAAAGACGTCATATGCGGCCTTGCGACGAGATTCCATGCCGGGGCTGCCAAGTGGCATTGAAGGCACGGCCAAGCCTTTGGCCTTTGGCCGCTCGGCCAGCAGGCGCTTGATTTCGCGGGCCGGCACGTGGCCTTCGAGCGCGTAACCCTGAACCAGTCCTGTGTGACAGGAGCCCAGTTCTTGGGGGATGCCAAATTTTTCGCGGTAATCGGACGGGTTGGGCACGTTGTGGGCATTGACCGCGAAGCCGTTGGCCTTCAGGTGATCAATCCAGCCTTCACAACAGCTGCAACTTTCGCTCTTGTAGACTTCGACGACTGGCGCTACAGCAGCGCGGGCAAACAAAGGGGCGCTAAAGGCGCTTGCCAGAATTGTTTTTAAGAGTGTGCGGCGGTTCATATGTTCATCCTTTAATGACGGCAATTTTGCCAAGTATGCTGGTATTGGAATGCCCGGGCGCTAGGAGTTTATAGCGGCACTCACCGGCTCCCGGCGGGGACGCATTGGATTTTTTAAGCGACGTGAGCATTTCGCGAGCGGCAGGGTCCGAGTGAGGGCCGGCTGATGGCACGATGCCGGGCGTGTAAATGGACGCGGGATCAACGATAAGGTAGGCGAACGGATGCCCGTTCGGAGTTCTTAACTCGACGTCGATTAAGCGAAAATATGTCTGGGAGGGCGTTTCAAGCCAGCCGGGACAAAACCGGCGACCCAAGGGGCCAGGAAAATAACATAAGATTCTGGGCTGCTATAGGCTGCAGTCAAGCTGACGGGCGAAGGCGGTGCTGTTGCTCCGACACAGCAAGCGGCGCAGGCGCTGCAAGAAGAGCTTTGATGCTTATGGGGAGTGCCGGACCAATGGTCTGCCATTCCCGGAGAGTCGGGTGCGAGATGATAAGCAATTGCTCCAACATGGTCTTGGCTTACTCCGCAATCATGATGTTGCGCATTTTTTATCACCGCAATTGCTAACGAGTCATGGTGCATCAAGCAACAAGACGGCAGCATAGCAGCGGCAAACCCCTGACTAGGGAGCACGACGATCAACAGCCATAACAATAATGTCTTGAGTGCACGCTTCATGTTGCTGATGAGTATAGCATCGTAGCGTCTCGCGTGGCCGCGCTTACAGTGTGTCACCTGTAAGTGGACGATGGGAGTGTGGCCGACTGGCCAGCGCCACGCCATGGCTGTTACCGTTCTTAGCAGAACCCGTCGCTACCATCAGAACATCAGCTAGCTCTCTCTCGGCCAAGCATCCGATCGCGTCTTACCGCTCAAGCGATGCGATGTGCTCGTAAAAAAGATCAGTTCCTAATTTGCGGGAATTTTGCTGTTCGGTGGAGGCCCTGAGCATCGAGACCCCGTTGCGGCTCCCGGATGCCAGAATCGACGGTCACGACACCAGAACGGTGTCTTCGGTCGTTTCCGATGCACCCTAATTGAGCGCGGGCATCCGGTTGTCCAAATCGGGTCATTGTCGTGAATGTCCTCAATTTCATTGGGGTTTGCGATGACCGCCCCACCGCTAAGCCTGTAGCGAATGCGAAGGCAGGTCGGGTTCAATTGGCGCAGGGATAAAAATACCGGGAGGTGCCTGTTCACCCCACTAGTTTTATGTCCTGTTTGCCTGATGCTAGCTTGCGCCCCTCGCCCGGCGTTCCTTGAGCGTAGCGCTGCCAGACACGGCGGAAGTCGCGGGTCGAGCCAAAGCCGCAACGCTCGGCCACCCTCTTCAGCGCGATCGAGATGTTCGATGTGCGCGGGGCAAGTTTTATGCGAGATAACTGAGATTGTTCAGGCGGGGTGCCCTCAAAGAGCTTGACTGGCAAGCTCTTTGAGGGCGAGTCTCTGGTTTCCTAAGACCGATGAGACTTTTCAATTATGTGCCAATTTGTTCTTCAAGATCCAGCGTTTTTTTCGTTCCTGCGCCTCATTGACCAGGACCACGCCACTACGGTTCGTCTGCAGGGTTGCTCCTGTGGCGGCCGCCTTCATCAAGCCAATTACGAGCGTAAACCGAGGGGGGACTGCGGTGCCGCGGACGATAAAACCCGTTTCAGTTTCTGTTGCGCCGATTGCCGTCAACGATGCACACCCGAGTCTGTTCGCTTTCTGGGGAGACGTGTTTACTGGGGGGCGGTGGTGCTCCTGGCCACTGCCCTTTGTTCCGGCCTGAACCTTCGGCGCGGCCAGCTATTGTCGCAGCAAATTGGAGTTCCGGTCAGGACAATCCTGCGCTGGCGCCAATGGTGGTTGACTGATTTTACGGCAACCGCAGTCTGGCGCGATCTGTGCGGACGGTTCATGCCACCGGTGGCCGCCGGTACCGTACCGGGCGGCTTGTTGGCTCGTGCGATGGGCGATGACAAGCGCGTTGTAGTGGCGAAAGTTCTGCGATGGTTTGCACCGCTAAGCACGGTCACCCAGAGACGGTAAATGCAGGGCACCGATACGCACAAGATGGTCCTAACCAAGGAGATTCACGTCGCCTAGTCTGGTAGACGTCGGGCGTTACGCCCCCATTCGAAAGTCAATCATCTTATGTCCTCAAAAAACGATCCCAGTGCCCGGGAACGATGGGCCCGGCTTCGCCTGTTGATCATCGGCCAACTGCTCGCCGCCCCTCCAGGGAGGGGAGAATTGAAGCCACGCCTTACCGATTTGAGTAGGCAGATCTGGCGCCATCCCATTCATGGTCGCGATGTGCGTTTCGGCGTGTCCACACTCGAACGCTGGCTCGCCTTGGCACGGCGCAGCCCCGATCCCGCCAAGCTGCTCGCCATCGTGCCGCGGGCCGATGCGGGTTGCTTGCGCGCGGTCAGCGCCGAACTGGCGGACGCGATCCGGGCGCAGTACGCAGCGCATCCAAAATGGAACATCCAGCTGCATTACGACAACCTCAAGCTCGCATTGAAAGAAGGTGAGGTTCCATCCTACGCCACGGTTCTTCGCTTCTTCCGCGCCAAGGGGCTGTGGCGGCAACGTGAACCTATATCCGGGCCGCAGCGCTCGGCGGTTCCGGACGGCACACGGGAAGTGCGCAGCTTCGAGGCAACTCACGTCGGCGCACTGTTTCATCTTGATGGGCATCAGGGTTCGCTGAAGGTCCTGAACCAACGTGGCGAATGGATCACGCCGATTGCGCTGTGCGTGATCGACGACTACTCGCGCCTGATCGCTCATCTTCAGTGGTACGCCCACGAGAACACGGAGTGCCTGGTGCACTGCGTCTCGCAGGCCCTGCAGCGCCGGGGGTTACCCAGGGTTATTTACAGCGATAACGGCTCGGCCATGATCTCGGGAGAGTTTAGCGCCGGCCTGCACCACCTCGGCATCCTGGCGCTCACAACCCGCCCACGGTCGGCCTGGATGAACGGTAAGCAAGAAACGCTTTGGAACCGCGTGGAGGGTCGGCTCGTGGCGATGCTCGATGCGGTTCCAAATCTGACCATCAAACAACTCAACGAAGCCTCGTTCGTCTGGACCGAGCACGAGTATCACCAGACCAAGCACCGCGAGCTGAACGGCACCACACCACTAGAGCGCTTCATTGGCGGCCCCAGTGTGCTACGTGACTGTCCGGATTCGGAGACCTTGCGCCGCGACTTTCGCGTCGAGGTCAAGCGCACCCAGCGCCGCAGCGACGGCACGGTGTCCCTGGACGGCGTCCGCTTCGAGATTCCACAAGCCTTCGGCCACCTGCGCGAACTGAACCTGCGCTACGCCCGCTGGGACCGCAGCTGCGCCGACATTGTGGATCCACGCACCGGGACCATCCAGGCCACGATCTATCCGCTAAACAAGGCCGGCCATGCCGATGGCCGAAGACGCCGGGTCGCCACGCCGACCGGACTGTCGTCACGACCCGTGGCAACGCTCAAGGAAAGCGCCGGCACCACCGCCTCACAGATTGATCCGCAGGCCCCGCTCATGCGCCACCTGCAGGCCCAGTTTGCCGCCACCGGGCTGCCGCCTGCTTATCTTGAACTCGACGACTCTTCCACCAACCCGGAGCACAACCCATGAACCGCATCCTATTGACCCAGTATGGCCTGAAGTGGAATCCCTTCAGCACAGAGCTCCCCGGCGAGGCCCTCTATTTATCGCCGAAGATCAACGATTTCTTCTGGCGTATCGAGAATGTTCATGTGCGCGAGGGCGGCTTCGCCCTTATTTCCGGCGACCCGGGCACCGGTAAAAGCGTCGTGTTGCGCGCCTTGGCCGACCGGCTTGAACGTCAGGCCGATCTCACCGTCGGGGTGCTCAATCACCCGCAGAGCAACCTGGGCGACTTCTATCGCGAACTCGCTGAAGTCTTTGGCGTCTCGCTCAAGCCCAGCAACCGCTGGGGTGGATTCAAGACATTGCGTGAACGCTGGGTCGGTCACCTCGAAGCGACCCGGTCACGCTGTTGCCTATTGATCGACGAGGCTCAGGAGATGAGTCCTAAGACCTTGCTTGAGTTGCGCCTGTTGGCATCGGCGCGCTTTGACTCGCAACCCTTATTGGCCGTGGTGCTGGCCGGTGATGGGCGCCTGACCGATGCCCTGGCGCGCGACGAACTTCTGCCGTTGGGCACGCGCATCCGGGTCCGTCTGCCGCTGGACTATGCCTCCCGGGAGGAACTGGCTGCTTGCCTGGATCACCTGCTCAACACCGCCGGCGCCTCCGCCTTGATGAGCGCGCCCCTGAAACACACATTATGCGAGCGCGCCGGCGGCAACTATCGCGTCATGACGAACATGGCTGCTCAACTTCTCGCGGTAGCGGCACAACGCCAACTCCCGACATTGGATGAAAAACTGTACCTGGACGTGTTCGCCCCGCCCAGTTCCACCACAAACCCGGTGCGACGTAATAACGCCCGCGCCCGCTGAAAGGAGCCGAACCATGATCAAGAAAAAAATGACCGTAACCCCGCGCCGCGCCAAGCGTCCCACTGTCATGCTAGAAATCGAGCTTCCGGCGCTATCCGACGAGGCCGCAGCTGCGGTGGCTGACGTGCTGGTTCAGTTGTATCACCGCTTCGAGGCCACCTACTACGCCCAGATATTGAGTCATCACGCCGATCAGGCATTCGCGATCAAAGTCCCTGGCTCCGGCCGTAACGATCAGGAGGAGAGTCCTGAGCTATTCTGAACACCAACAGCCCTCATTTCTGACTGCTCTCGTGTGCCAGACTTGATTTGGCTAATGAGCCTTAGGGCCGGGGCGATTTGAGCCGAGCGACGGCGAGGTCGCCCGAAGGGCGTACCCCGGCGTTTCACGGGGGCATGTAGGAGCGTTTTGCGGGGCCGTCCCCCGCAGCGACGATGCCCTCCGTCCACAGTCCTTCGAATCAACGCGATCTCCCTGGCTGTTATTCACCACCCATCACCAACCGGCGAAATTGACATTCACTCAGTCACCCGTCGACCATCAGTTAACGTGCGAATCAAGACATCGAACATCTCGATCGCGCTCACCTCTCTACCGATAAGGTCGGCACTGCCGCGAGCAATTCCTTGGCGCGAGCGATGCGAAGTTGTTGCTGGTAGGCCACTACGCCAATGCCGGCATGATAAGCAAATAAGCGGCTCAAGTGCCGCGGGCTGACATGGGCCTCAGCGGCCAAGTCGGGCAGCGACCACAGCCGGGCAGGGTCGCGCGACAGGGCGTCCTGCGCGCGATGAACCGCCGGATGCATGTGGTTGCGCCAAGCCAGCCAGGGTGACACTTGCGGGTCCTGCGGCGCACGGCGCTGGTACATCACAAGGCGGCGCGCCACGCGGGCGGCCAGCTCCGGCCCGGCGTATTGCTCCACAATGTATAGCGCCAGATCGACGCCAGTGGTGATGCCAGCGCTGGTAAGTACCCGGCCATCGTCCACAAATAAGCGGTCAGCTTCGACCTGCGCCGTGGGCTCGGTAGCTTGCAGGGCGTCCAGCAAATTATGGTGTGTGGTGCAGCGGTGCCCCGCCAGACAGCCCGATTGCGCGAGCAGCAGTGCACCCGAACAAATGCTGGCCAATCGCGTATCGGCCAGTGGCGCGCTCTGCAACCAGCGCACCACTGCGCGCGCGGCTGGAGTGGCGAGGTCTTCCTCCTCGTTGCCGGTACCCACTACCAACACCAGGCTGTTTAGCGGCAGCACGGTTGGTAAGGGTTCCAGGCCGGTGAGCCCCACGTCCAGTGTGGTGGTGATGGACGGCTGCGGCGCACAGGTGTGCAGCACCATCTTGGCCCCCATGTCACGCGCCATGCGCAGCGCCTCCGCTGGAGCCGCATAGTCGAGCATCAACACATTGGGCGTAAGCACCAACCAGACGGATAGTGTCAAGTCTTGCTCCATTGGCGACGCGCGAACAAGGCGGATCCAAACAGATTGACCAGCAGCCCTGCCATGAGCAAGGCACCACCAACAAAGTGAACGGGTTTGAGTGTTTCACCGAATGCTAGACTGCCGGTGGTCAATCCCACCAAAGGTACCAGCAAGGTGAAGGGAGCCACGCGGTTGACGGGGTAACGTGACAACAGGAAGTTCCACACCGCGTAGCCGAACAGCGTCGAAGCCCAAGCAATATAGGCGACGGCGGCAAATGTTTGGAGGCTGAAGTTCTGTAGCGTGGCAGTCATGGCGCTAGAGCCTTCAATCGAGTAGGACAAAGCCAGAAGTGGCAGCGGCGGAACGAGACTGGCCCACACCACAAAAGCCAGCTGGTTCATGGGGCCGTGACGGCCGACCGCGCGGCTGACGATATTGCCGCATGCCCACATGGCGGCGGCCGCCATGGTGAGCACAAAGCCGGTCAAGGGCATGGACGCACCGTGCGCGCTGCCAATTAGCGTGAGGCCACCAGCAGCTAGCATCAATCCGGCCAACTGATTGACGTGCCACTTTTCCTTTAGCCATAGAGCCGTGAGTACCAGCGTGAAGAACGATTGTGATTGCAGCACCAACGAAGCCAGCCCCGAAGGCATGCCAACATGAATAGCAGTAAACAAGAAGGCAAACTGCCCGACCGACATTGTCAAGCCATACGCCAGGTAAAGACGGAGCGGCACTTTGGGTGGACGCAAAAACAACAGTGCCGGAAATGCCGCCAGTAGGAAGCGCAGCGCTGCCAAGAGCAGCGGGGGCACTCCTACTAGCCCCACCTTGATGACGGCAAAGTTCACACCCCACACCACGATAACAAGTAGCGCTAAGGCGAGGTCGCGCGGGCGCATGGCGCCAGTGTTCATGCCATACCCTCGATGCCGGCCAGGCACGCGTCCACATCCACGATGCGGGCAAAGCGGTCGGCCAGCACGAGTTCGGTACGGGTCTTGATATCCTGAGCCGAGAAAGTGACGCCGCTTGCTGCATGCGTCATGGGGAAGGTCAGCGTGGCCTCGGTCACAAAGTCAACAGCGTAGCCAATGTCGGCGCCAACGCGGGTGGTCGTCTCGCAGCACTGCTCGGTGCGGATGCCGCTAATGATGAGCTTGCCGATGCCGCGACGACGGAGCCACAGGTCTAGCCCGGTGTCGGTAAACGCGTTGTGCGTATGCTTGTCAAAGCGCGCATCGGGCACGTTGGTCAGCCAAGGCAGCGCTTTGACAAAGCCCGACTCTGGCGCGAATGCGCCCGCCGTCCCCGCATGGAAGATATGCACCACCGGAGTTCCACGGGCGCGGCATCCTGCATCCAGCCGTAGCAACGCGCTTTGGAACATGGGCATGTCGTCTAGCGTCCAGAACGGCATCTGGGCAAACGACGACTGCACGTCGATGATGATGAGTGCGGATTTCGGTGGTGTTGTATGGGACATTTTATGTTCACTCTAAGATGCGGATATTGCATATTAAATGAAAAAATATATTGGTGACAGTGCATTTATAGACATTTACGGGACAAAAAGCGCCATATATGTGTGATGCCATCCACCTCCAAGACTTATCTTTTTTGCATGGCAGATAGGTGCGGAGGAAATGGTTTATTGTGTTCAGGCTCGTTTTTTTATCAGGAGACTACCCGAGTCCGGACGGGAAAAACGTCTTGAATTGGGCGCGGCTGACCTGTGTGGGTGCTGGGTTGCCGTCGCGGAGTCGGTGGCTTGCTGGTTTGGTGTTTTTGGTTGGGTAGGGGACGGGACGGCGAGTGGGAGGACGGGGCTGCCGCGGATGGCGCCGGAGCGGCAATCGTTTACCGAGACATGATTGAAGTTTTACCGATGGGAACTCGACTGTCGGGCGCGGGCTCCTTGTCGCGGTATGTCGCGGCGCGGGACGGGTGCGCATGAGCGGCATAAAATTCGCGCGTCGCGTTAAGGCGACCTGGGTGGCCGCCGCGTGGCTTTTGTATGAGAACTCATGTGGGACGACGGTATGCGGGCATTAGTCATGGGAAGCAACGGAAGAAAATGTTGCGCAGAGGGTTGACGCAGGCGGCAGCGGGCGGCGCCTTCCTTTGAGTTCCCGCAGGCGCTGCGCGCCCGTAACGGGCATACTAATTTGAGCCGTCCGCGCCCCATGGCTAATAGGCAAATCGCGGACCGGCTGCCTAATGGATTCCAGAGCGCGCAATAATACACATAAGGTTGGACATGACGATGCTAGAGAATACAAAAGAGCAACGCGAAATAGCGTACACGAGCCCTCGCCCCGACGTCTTTGCGATGGTTCCAACGACCGCCCTGAGTGTTCTTGACATTGGCTGCAGCAACGGCGCCCTAGGAGCCAGCCTGCGCCACGCCTGTCGGGGGCGCAGAGTTTTTGGTGTGGAGATCGATCCAGCATTCGCCGTAGAAGCACAAGCTATTCTTGACCAAGTCATTTGCGCGGATTTGAACGAATTGGAATGGCCGGTATTGACGAACGGCATGCAATTTGATTGCATCATCTTCGCCGATGTGTTGGAGCACCTGATGGACCCGAGAAAGCACCTTTTGGAAGCGAAACGCTATCTTCGGCCAGGCGGTTGTATTGTGGTCAGCCTCCCAAATATCAGGCATATATCTTCTTTCTACTCGATATTTATCAAGGGGACATTCCCTTTACGCGACCGCGGAATTTTTGATAAAACGCATTTGCGTTGGTTCACTATTAATGATGCAAAGTCGCTCATTGCCGAGCTTGGGATGAGTGTCGTGCATACGACCTTTAACCTGCGCATGGGCGATCGTGGTGGCGGAATGATGAATCGCTTGGCGAACAAATATGGGACTATTCTGAATTTTTTCTTGATACGGGAATTTTTGACGTACCAGTTTTGCCTGCGTGCAGAGATCGCAAAATGACGCCGGTCAAGATCGGATTTGTCCTGCTGTCGAACTCAAAATATCCGATGCCCAGCACCCGCATTGCCGTGTTAAACATGTTTCCATTCTTACGCGCGGCCAATTTCGATCCGCACATCGTCTTTGAACCGGCAAAAGAAACGGAGACGCCGAACCTGTCGGGTCTGGCACCCCGCTTGATCACTGAAGGATTTGAAATCATATTTTTTCAGAAAGTGCACGGACCCAGTGTCGAGGAGCTGGCGCGCCAGCTGTCGGCTGCTGGCATAAGAACCGTCTATGGCGTATGCGATTTGGTGAACGTCGCGATGGCGGCGGCCACGGATGCGACGACCGTGGTGACCGACTATCTTAAAAGTCTGTACCCGAGGGAGCTTCAGTCGAAGATTCACGTAGTGCATGATGGCATTGAAAATCAAAGTGCGCGAAAGACAAATTGGGGTGAACAACATGGTTCGCAGCGCCGGCCGCTGCGCGCGGTTTTAGTGACATCGGCCGGACTCGACCACTTGCCGCTGCTCGGCGCGCCACCGGAGTGGCTAGAAGTGACGATAGTGGGTCGCTACCCAGCCAACGGACAGATTGTCCAGCGCCTTCGTGAAGCTTACTGGACGCTGGCCGGCCAAAAGAACTTGCATGACCGATGGTCTTACGTCAGGTTTCTAACAAACCGCAACATTCGGTGTCTCGCTTGGGACCCGGTTGGCGTGTACGAGTGCATGCGCCAGGCAGATATTGGAATTATTGTGGTCGAATCGTCTCCGCAGCACTTGCCAGGGCGGCCTGCCCCAAGTTGGAAAGTTAAGTCGGAAAATCGATTAACCATGAAAATGTGCATGGGCTTGCCGGTGATTGCGACTCCGATACCCGCTTACGAAAGCATAATAGAACATGGAGTGAACGGTTTTTTAGCGCGCTCTACACGAGATTGCATGCGCAGTCTGGAGGCATTACGCGACCCGGAACGGCGCCAGATGGTCGGCGCGCTGGCCAGACAGTCGGTGTTAGAAAAATATTCCATGAGGGCACAGGCCCATCGACTAATTACCGTACTGCGCTCCTTTTCCTAATCCGCGTTTACCCTGGGGTCAACAGGTTGGCATGGTGCGATGCGCGATGGCCCGCCACGCCTGCGCTGCGATAGGCGGATTTTTTTGTTGCAATAGACTAACTATTTGTTGCATCATCATAATCATTGACCTTTGATGGGCACTATTTGCCGACCGATGCCAGATTCCATGCCAAACGGACCGGCGCAAGCGGCGCGCTGGCGTCCCGGCAGGGACCTTTTGCTGCGCCATTGAAGGGCGCTGTGGCGCGGCAAATATCAGGCCAATTGACAACACTGCCTGAGCTTTTGGCCGCGGCGCTGAACGCCGTGGCATCGAACCGATCAACGAGGTGATGCTTCGCTCCGGTTGGCCCGGCGAAGAAGCGCGCGGCCGGCATCTAAGGGGGGAGGGGAACCTTTTGTTAAGGTAATGATATGAGGGCTGAATTGCAATTTCTTGTTGTTGACAACGTTTCCAACATGCGCCGCCTAGTCTCTGGCCTACTCAAGGAACTTGGCTACGCCAAAATTTGTGAAGCGGAAGACGGCGAACAGGCATTGCGCCTGCTACGCTCGAGCCATGAGCCGGCGCTACGAATTGATTTTGTCATCACCGACTCGGAAATGCCGCTGATGGATGGGCTGGAATTGCTGAAGGCCATCCGGCAAGATGCCAACCTTTGCCATTTGCCGGTGCTGATGGTCACGGTTGATGCCAAGAAGGCAAATATCATCGCCGCCGCGCAGGCTGGCGCGGATGGTTATATCGTCGAGCTTAGCATTGCAACAGTGCGGGAAAAAGTGGACGCGATTCTCGTCAAAAGAAAACTGTCCATTTGAATTGCCAAGGCGTGCTCGTGTTCCCGGCCGGGGCGCAGCGGATTCGGACTTGGAAACGACGCCGAGCATTGAGCGCGGCCCGTTTCACTCGGAAGGGCGGCAAATGGAGCGACTGCCGTCGAACGGTGTCGAGGCCAACTCGGCGGATCGGTCCGTCATCAGCGGGCGCTGCCTGCTTAAAGTTGATATTTACGCAATGGCAGTGATCGATGGGCCAGCGTTATACGGTAGAGGACGGTTACGGGGGCAAACGCGTTAGCATGTTTGCATGAAGGCAGCCCACATGTCATTTCCGGCAATTGCCTCGAATTCGGCTTGGTTTTTACCACAGGCGCACTGGAAGCGATCAATGAGTTCGCAGAAAGCAAAATCATAACGCAAGTCAAGCTGTATCGCCTGTTTTAAATGCGTCGATCGGGACATGGCGACATCGATGCTCTTGGCCGAAAAAACGATACGGTTGAAACTTTTGTCGGCACCGCTCCACCACAATCTTCCATCAAAGACGGCATAGAGGCGATGCATTACGGAAGCAAGATCAGCAGCATCTCCCCACAAGTTCGATACGAGAACGCCATCGCGTTCCAGCACCGAGTGGCACAGTTCATAGAATGCCTCAGTACTAAGCGTCGGTGCCAGGCAGTCGGCAGTAAAGCCATCATGCAAAATGATGTCCACCTTATCGGTCATGGTGGCAAGGTAGGCAACGGCATCAATATGGATGACCTGAAAGAGCTCATCGTTATCAGGAATACGAAATTTGTGCCGGAGCGCTATGACCTCGGCGTCAAGTTCAAGTACGGTAATGCGCGTTGCCGGTAGCATCCGATGGCAGCACTTGGCAAGGGAACCTCCACCCAATCCGATCATCAGGATATGGCGCGGCTCAGGATTAAACAGGAGGAAAGCCATCATGGTGCGCGTGTAACTAAGCAAAAGTTCGTCCGGGGCGGAAATGCGCATCGCGCTTTGAATGAATTTTTCATCAAAGTGCAAAGTGCGTATATCGCCATGGTCGAAAGCAAAAGCCTTGCCCTTATTTGCATGCAGCGCATCTTTAAAGCAGCTGGGAAGGTTTATTTCGTCAAGACGTGAATTTTTCATCAGCCATGCTCCGAGAAATCGGGGCCTTGAGGCTGACAAGAGCTCGCTACAAAGAAGTGGTGAACGGAAGGGGAACCTGCCAAGTCGGTTGAGAGGGCGCCGCCTTGCCCAATTCGAACCCGAAAGGCATCATAGAGCTTGGAATAAAAAACTGGACTTGTTCGTGTTGTACGCATGATCGCAATGTGACTGCTGTGATGAATATTTTAAAAAATACTTGCTGCCGGACATGATGGGCCGGCACAGAAAATCCCCACCCATTATCAGCTTGGGCATGCCTGAAAAAGCAGGAATTATATTGCATCTGGCTATCGGGGGCAGCTGACCGCCAAAATCTCAAGCCGGTGCCAATTTTCCAATAACGGCAGGCAGCCTTTTAGGTGCCGTGATTCGCAATTGTTTATTCACATTCATGCGACCAAACACGACCGAGATGCTCGATGCCGGAACATCGAACTCTTCCGCCAGGAAGCGCACCATATGATCGGTTGCCCGACCGGCGCGGGGCACCGCGGTGACGCTGACATTGAGCTGATTTCCTTGTATCTTGCCTATAGCATCCTGTTTTGCGTTCGGAAATCCAAGAATGTTGAGAACGAGTGTGCCCTCATCCCAGGCAAAAGCGGACTGCTGGGACGTACTGCTCTGTTTTTTTGCGATTTTTTTCACTAAGCATCTCCAAAATATTTCGAGGGGGCCGACGTAGCCTTGCCTTTTGCAAAAGAGAACGTTTGTAGATCGTATCGTGACGGGCAAAGCGTTTCGGGGGATTTCATTCCTCATTTTCGATCGGAATGATAATCGACAAGGCCGTTCCCTGGCCACTGCCGCTATTGATGACGAGTTCGCCATTGAGCGAACTCACGCGCTCCTTGATCCCGACTATCCCAAACGATTTCGCTTTTCTCCTGTCATCCGAATTTATGCCGACGCCATTGTCTTTTATTATCATTAAAAAAGTCCGGTCGTTCCAGGCGAGCGTGACCTCGACTTTGGTTGCATGTGAATGACGAGCAATATTGCTCAATGATTCCTGCAGGATTCGAAAAATTGCCAGCGTCTGTTCATCACTTAGCGAACAAGCCGACGTGGTCTGATCGACCGACAGTTGGCAGACCAGCCCGCTTATCCGCTCGAACCTTTTGAGTTGCCAGTCGACTGCCGCCTGCAGGCCCAATTCCAATTCAAAAGGCCGCATATCGTTGATAATGGATCTGACCGATTTAATGGCAACGTCGATATTATCTAGTGTCACACTAACCTTCTCATGCAGGCGTTGATGCCCATGAGTTCGCGCATGCAGCATCGAGATGTCAATGCGCAAGGCCAGTAAAGTTTGTCCCAAGTCATCATGAATTTCCCGAGCGATGCGTTTGCGTTCTTCCTCCTTGATTTGTTCCTGATGCGCTAACAGTTGATGCAGGCGGCATTCCGATTGCTGGAGTGCTTCCTCAATGCGCTGGCACTCGAAGATCTTCAAAACGAGCGCTTCATTAACCTGTTTCTGCCTGATTTGCGTTTGTTCCGAAGTTAGTTGCGATACACACGTTATGCTCTTAGGCGATGGGAAAGATAATTTTTTTTCCGCTCGCGCGTCGTCACCGGTAAGTGACGTGGGCTCGCCGGTGTCGCTAAAGAGGCGGGCGCCGTTCTGGATCAGCTCATGTTCCCATTGCCTGACCTCGGTTGAATCAACGCCGCACTCGCGCGCGATCTCATCGATCGTCCGAATGGCGCGTACGGCTTCCAACGCGGCCAGCGCTTTTTTTTGTGCCGTCAGGCTAGCTCGATCGTTTCCGGTCATAATGGGCATTTAAGCTAAATAGAATACAAACGTACTTGCACACTCATTTGCTTGTAGAATCGTTTCCGTGTTTTGCAACATGCGCTTCCAGTAGGCTAGCGCCATTGATTCGCCCCCTTTCATCTCATTGGACGTCGCTGGCCGGCCGTGCTGAGCGAAGCCGGGCCGTGAGACGTGTTCCGCTCCACGCTGTTTCGCTTGGCTTAGTGCAATTTATTGAGAAAGTCTCTCAAGGGAATGTGAAAATTTCCGTTAAGTAAGTCATGAAATCTAATTGCACTTAGACATGTATGCGACCTTGGTCGCGATTTTGATACTCGAGAAGTTTATCACGGAATTACTCAGCGGGAGGCGAGCAACTTGGGGACGCGCCAGCGGCTCGCTTATAGCGGGCCATACCCATGCGCCCGAATCAACCCAAACAGCGTAGTCGAAAAGGATCTAGCTCGTGTCGATTAAGTTGACCGTTTAGGCTCGTTAATACTTGGCAACGATCTCCGCATTAAAATTGCCACTAGATGGCACGTTATCTGTCCTGGTCATCAACCGGAGCGGACATTTCAAAGAGGTGTCAAAAATTGATATTTGCCTGACCGTTTATTTGCCCATGCGCCCGCCCACATGGCGCCAGTGCTTGGTCATAAAAAAATACCTGATTATGTAACTGACTCCG
>PKWL01000004.1 GCA_003133225.1 Janthinobacterium sp. | reverse complement strand
CTTCGTTCGCGATCCACAAGGCGGTCGTCGTATTGTTGTGCGCCATCGCATCGAAATAGTCGAGAGCCCAGTTGAACCGGGTCAGCTTGGGCCAGACAAAATCGCGCACGGCCGTCGCGTAGTCGTTCCGATGTTGCAAAAGAAAGTCACGTGCATCAATGAAGTTATTTAGCTCTGACATGTCTACGTTTCCTCTTATCTGTTGATATATACATTGCTCATGACGACCGTTATTGTTTGCCGGTGCTGACCGGTAACATGGCAGGAACGACGCCTTTCTCCGAGAAGAGAACAAGTGCATTAGGACCGCTGCCGACCGCTGCGGCGGTCATCGAAAGACGGTCGGCGCGTTGCCTCGAGGTAAAAGTGGCGCCTTCGTCCGTGCTCTCGGTCTGAACGCCGTCGAGCCCTACGGCAACCACCTTGTTGCCCACCTGGACAATATCGGTGATGGAACTCTTGACGCCGCTATCGACCGCCTGCCAAGTATGCCCATCGTCGCTGCTGCGGTAAATCGTGCCGCGCAGACCGGCCACCAGGAGCGAGCCCCCCTTTAGGGCAAGGCCAGACCAGAAAGATCCCTTGTAGCCGGTGACGACGTATTGCCAGGTCTGGCCGCGGTCGTCACTGCGCAAGATGAGCCCCCTCTCGGCCGCGACGAAAAGCGTGCCCTTGGCTGAGGCGAACGCCGTAAACAGGTTGCAATCGGCCTTACCACCATCCGGCGGCGGCGGCAAGGTGACGGCGCCCCAAGTCTTGCCACCATCGTGCGTGGTCAACATCAAAGACCAAAGTCCGACGGCGACGCCTTGCTGTGCGTCGAATACATGCACCGAAAATAAGGGCCGATCGGCCTGCGTATCCATGCGCTGGGTGGCCCAGTGTTCGCCGCCGTCAGTGGTATGGAGAATGACGCCCCAGTGACCGACGGCCCAACCGTTTTTTGCGTCGGCGAAAGAGACCGCCGTCAAGGTCGAAGAAATCGGCACCGAGGCCGCTTGGCGAAAACTCTTTCCGTCGTCGTCCGAGAGCAAGATAATGCCGTAGGAACCAACGGCGACAATGCGCTTGCCGGCCCTGGTCGCTCCCAAAATCGGGGCCAGAGAGGCGGCCGCCGATTTTTCGGCAGGCGAAGCCTTCAGCGCGGGGGCCGCCGGCGCCGCCATCTGAGCGTTTACTTCATGCGTAAATAAAAGCAGCACGGCTAAAGCGCTGGTGGCAAAGCGCCGGCCAAGCAAGGTATGTTGATATCGCATAATTCTTTCCTTTAATGATTAAGGAAGCTCGACGCGCGAATCGGACCGCGGCGCGGGAACAGCCTCTCAAGCCAGACCGCGAACGCAGGCAGTGCGGTCATCGCCATGATCATGTTGACCATGAACATGAAGGCGAGCAGCTTGCCCATATCAGCCTGGAACTTAAGGTCAGAGAAGGACCAGGTCGCGACACCGATGGCCAGCGTAATCGCCGTGAAGATGGTCGCCATGCCCACTTCGAGGATGGAATGTTCGAGCGCCTTGACAATGTCTTCTCCGAGCGCCAAATGCATCTGCAGCCGGTTGTAAATATAGAACGCATAGTCCACGCCGATGCCAACGGCTAGCACCATGACTGGCAGCGTCGCCACAGTCAGCCCGATATTGAGCTCCTTCATGAACCAGTAGCCGATGAAGGTGCCAACCGTGAGCGGCAGGCAGCAGGCCAGCACGGCACGGAAGTCGCGGTACACGACGGCAACGAGGAAGATGATCACGCCATACACGTAGAGCATCATCGGCAATTCGCTTTTCTCGACCTCGTCATTGATGGCGGCCAGGATGCCGGCGTTGCCGGCAGCCAAGCGAATGGTCACGCCGGGCATGGTATTCGCTGTCCTGAAGGCCTTGACCTTGTCGATCACGCGATTGATGGTGGTCGCCTTGTGGTCGGTCAAGAACAAATTGACCGCCGTCATGCTGCAATCTTTGCGCATGTAGCCGCGCATGCGCCCAATTTCCGTATTGAGGGCCGCATAGTTGCCCGGGTCAATGGGGATCACGCCCATCTTCGGGTTGCCTTCGTTGTAGCCCAGGTTGTAATTTTTCAACTGCACCGAAAAGGAGTCGGCCGACAGCACGCCTTCCGTGTGCTCCACATCCCAGACGAACTTATCTTGGAAGGTGCCGAGGGCGACGTTCTGACAGGATTCGGGCGGCGCCTCGAAAATAACGGTGAGCCAATCGAGTCCTGTGTCATAACCGCCGGCAATCGCCACGGCATCGCGGTTAAAACGCGCCTCCGGGCGCAATTCAGGCGCACCGGGCTGGAGCGTCCCAATCACTCGGCCATTACTTTGCCAGACAGCCACGCCAAACACGGCCACGGTCACCGCAATCACGATCAAGGCATTTCTCGGCTCGGCCACGCGAGCCAGAATGCGCAGCCAGTGAGCGCGTTCCTCGCGCTTGAGGACGGCCTTTTCGGCGAATTCCTTGGTGAAATGGAAATAGGAAGCGGCGATAGGCAGCATCGCCAGATTCGTCGTGATTTTGAAAAACACACCCAGGGAGGCGGTAATCGCCAGTTCACGCACCATGGGGATGGGGATGAGGACCAGGGTGGCAAACGAGACGAAGGCCGTGGTCAAAGCCAGCACGCCGGGAATCAACAATCCCGAGAAGCTGGCGCGCGCCGCCTCCATCGTCGTCTTGCCTAAGGAAATCTCGCGCACAATGAAGTTGATCTGCTGAATACCGTGCGAGACGCCGATGGCGAAAACCAGGAACGGCACCAGAACGGCCAGCGGATCGAGGCCGAAACCGAGCAGGCGCAAGGCGCCGAACTGCCACACCAGCGAAGTCAAGGAACAGACGATAGGCAGTATCGTAAAGCGCAAGGAACGGCAATACCAAAACACAGCCAGTGCCGTCAGTATCAAAGCTACTGCGCAAAATACCAGCACCGAGTTGGCACCGTCGGCAATATCGCCGATCTGTTTGGCAAAACCGATAATCTCGATCTCAAAGTTGCCGTCTTCGAACTTCTGGCGTATCTGCTTTTCGAGAATGTGGTTATAGGCCACGTAATCAATCTTGTTGCCATCCTTGTCGACCTCGGCCAATTCGGCTGTGATCATCGCGCTCGTTTGATCGCGCGCGACCAAGGTGCCGACAAAGCCACCCTGGTTGGTCGAGCGTTGAATACCGGCAATGATCTCCGGGCTAAGATGCTCGGGGGTCACTGTGCCCGGAATGATCGGATCGGCCCGGAAACCATCTTCCGTGATCTCGTTGACGTAACTGTTGGGTGTCCACAGTGACTGCACGCCGAGGCGGTCGATACTCGGCAAATAAATGACGGCTTGAGTCACGTCATAGAGGCGCTTTAAGCCGGCCTCAGTCCAAATACTGCCCTTTCTCGCCTTAACGACAAAGTTCAAGCGGTTAGCGCCCAGGACGTCGCTGCGATATTTTTGAAACGTCTTGACATATTCGTGCCCAGTAGGCATTTGCTTCTCGAAGCCCGCCTCCATCCGCAATTGGACGGCAAAATACCCCATAAAAACGGTGAAAATGGCTAACCAAATCAAAAAGGGAGTGCGAAACCGGAAGCAAAACGATTCCAGGTTTTTAAGCATCCGCGTCAGAAATTGATTGGCAGCGTCGCCTCTAAATTTTTTTAACATGATGTGTTCGATCCGCAGGGATGGTAAGTCTTTGGTGAAACCTAGCAAGGGAGAGATCCGTAGTCACGAACCGCCCCCTTGGCGCCTTAGAAATTGCGCGAAGCGTAGATGCCGACGAAGTTCCGGTCCGCCAACGGCTGGTCGAACACGGCGCCGCCGCCCCAGAACATGGCGTAGTTGATGCCGAACTGCCAGGTCGTGGGGTTTTGCGCAAAGGTCACGGTGAAGTTGGCCGACTGCGCCCCTTGCATGAACGGCGCCATCAA
>PKWL01000032.1 GCA_003133225.1 Janthinobacterium sp. | reverse complement strand
TGGCAAATGAGGCCGCCTCGGCGCCATTGGCGACGGCACCGCAATCTGACAGCGCCATTGCGGCGGGCACAGATATCTTCGTCATGATCGAGAAGCTTGCCGATCTGCGCCGCAGGGCTCTGATCAGCGAGGACGAATTCATGACCAAGAAAACAGAATTATTGGCGCGACTGTAAAGTCCGTAATGGCGCCTCGCGGCATAGGCGAAGTAAGTATGCAAAAGAAATCCAAAAGGCGTAATCGGATGATAGCCACGACTAAAATAAAACCAGCCGCCGGCGCCCTTGATGTGCTCGGGTATGTAACGTAGTTAGGCGCGGCAAGAAACTCAGAGGATTATTGCTGATATCCCGCTAAATTTGTTATTCGGCGAGCGTTCGAACCCACTGCCCAAACGCTTCGTTTTCGAATTCGTAGGTATCCCGTGGCGACTTGACTACGATACTAGATAGTTTAGTCATCGCGCGCTGGATATGCGTTGCTTCTAGTGATTCAATACCAATTATCTTTCGAAGTTTCACAACGACAGCTTTGCTGAAAGGCTTCAACGACGGGTTTTCGGCAATCATGCGCACAAGAGCTTTTTGTGTTTGGTCAAGTGCGGCCCAGGCGCCCTCATGGTTTTCGGTGCGGGCGAGTTTTTCCTCTATTGCCATCATGGCGCCATCCAATCGCAATGACGGATTGAGAACCATGTCGACAATTCCGACCAAAAATGGTTCAGGCTGCTGGCCCAATCGAACAAACGCTTGCCAAGCCAGCACAACCGGCAAAGTGCGTCTGGTCGATGCTTCAAATCGCTCGGCAATGTACTCGACAAAATCCCGGTCTAAGCGGGGGAAGTCGGCGATGGCTGCACCAGTTGAGTACAGCGGTGCGTTTGAATTGGAAAAAACGTGCGCTAGCTGTGTTCTTGATGAGCCAGTAAAAACTACGCGCAAGCGGGTCTGGTTCTTTGTAATGGCGGTTCGAAGGGCCGTGGCGACCGCTTCATGCTCTTTGGTTTTCGCCAGTTCTTGTGCTTCGTCGACGAGCAGGAGCACAGGTTTTTTTTTGCAGAGCGCCTCGATCAAGACATCGATTTGCAAGGCAATTTCGGTCTGCACCTTTTTGCCGATATCCCCCAGTTCCACTTCGCCCTCAATCTTGACTCCGCCAATTTCTGCGTTTGCCTTGAGCTTTTTGATGGGGGTGTTAAGCTTGGCCATCAGGCTTTCAATGGTTGTTTTTGGTTCCAACGCCCGCTCCAGAGCGCGAACTATCGAAACTCCCGGCGACAGCTTGGTTTGCCAAAGATCAGCATACACGACGGTGTAGCCTGCCAATTCGGCGGCCGGCGTCAAGTCTTTGAGTAAAAAGGACGTTTTTCCGGCACGGCGAGGTGCAAAAATTGTCGTGGTTGTCACCAAACCCGCGTTGAGTGTATCAAGGTAGATCTTGGCGAGCGAAGGTCGGTGGTAGTGCCAAATTTCGATCAAGTTCATTTTGAATTATGCTAAATTATTCACATATAAATAATTATACATTTCATGAATAATTTTGTATAATTTCCTCAAAATAATTCGCATATCGCGCCCCGCCGCCACGAATTTGTCCCCGGTCATGTCCGCCGCCGGCGTTTTGCCGGGCCGCGCGGCGGTCGCGGCAAGCGAGGTCGGCGGCCATGACATTCAAAAAAATCATGCGCGCATCGCGCGACGTGCTTTACCTGCCGCCAAATTAAAAAATGAGGAATTCTGGCTGCCATGAAGGCCATGCGAATGCTCGACTCGATGCCAACTAATGCGCAAAGAGGGCATGGCTCCGGTGGAGGCACGGTGGGCGGGCTGCACGACAGCCTGACCGGGATGACCGTTGCTGCTGGCGCTGGAAGAGCGCCTGCAAGCTCTGCGCGACATCCATCGTGCCAGCCTGACGCCGCCCTGGCACGCACTGCTGCCCGCTATTGCGCACTGGGTGCAATAGGGTAAATGGCCGACCCCGGCCGTGCAGCACCGCTTCGTGCGGAACCGGCGCTACTGGTCCCGCTGCTGACGCGCAATGCCAGCTGGAGCGAGATCGTGTGCCTGAACGTGAGCGAGCGGATCCTCTGCGAGCGGTGGCCAGCAGGCTGGCCACCCGCACCACGAAAAACTCGTCCAGGTTGCTGCCGACGATGCATGGATGGCGCGGACGCTGCAGGGCAGAGATGAATCCACGGCATGCGCCATGACACGCCGGTTAACTAGCAACTGAGATAATTCGCGATCGAGAAAGAGGTCGGAATTCGTTTTTTTCCTCAAGGACAGATAGCATGAGGCGGCATTTTGTTTAAAAACCCGTCCGTAGCCGACATCGGCATTTGTTGTGTGTCATGCGACACACGGACCCGTATTGACAATGTGGTGATCATCGTGAACGTGTCGGAAACGTCTGTGATGGGCGCTTTCACCGCGCGCCGTTACTCATCATCCTGGGGTGGGTCGCCACCGCAGTCATGGGCGCGGTGGCGGAGAGCGGAGGTTCCTTTCCGCTTAGGTCTCGCCAAGGTGTTCCAAGGGTGCGCGACGGATGAGATGCCACTCTGGAAAAAATCCCGTACCAAGCCGGCCTCGGTGGGATCGGGTAGCGATCGCCGCCGACAAATCAGTTTGTCGCAAACAGTGCTTAGAATAATAGTGCTCAGCGAACGGCTTAAGGTAGGGCTTATGGGCTTCGCTGCCGGCACGGTCGAACTCGGCTTGAACACCATCGCGCTGCGGCCAAATGGCGCCGAGGAATTTGAAACCGGCGTCGGCGATATAGGCTTGTGCATGCTTCACCATACGCTGTGAGCGGACGATTTCGGACCAAGTAAGGATGATTTCGCTGTCATCGTCGCCCAGCCGTGCGCGCGGCACCGCCAAACTCAGGCCGGCGCGCTTTTGCCCACGCCCCCTTTTTGCCCGATAACCGATGCAACGATCACTACCTTGGCACACGCGCGTTTCCTCAGCGAATGCGCGCTTCTTCATCAACAAATTATTGAGTCACTTTTTTGGCCGGCCCGTTTGCAATTTGGTCAGGCCATCACGCGCCGCGGTGAGTTGAGCGACGGACAATAGTTTTAGGCCTGCTACAGACACACGCAGTAACTCGCTCTTCTTTATCGCAACGCCCACCTTCAGACATTCTTTTTTTGCATCGGCCAGCACCTGATATTCGGACTCGGGCATGGTGAAACTGTCGCGCACCAGCTTTTCTTTTTTGAGTTTGATATTGTGCTCCGCTTTGGCCACGGCATGACCTTGTTTAGCGGCTTTTTTAGGCGCCGACGGTTGGGGCGCCGGCTGAACGACTTTGGCCACCTCGGTTGTTGTAAGCACTTTGGCAACGGGACGCCCAGCTGCCGTTTTTTTCGTTGGCGTTGGTGCGCTTGCAGACACGGATTTTTTGGCCGGCTGGCTCTGGGCTAAGGACTTTGGGGCGGTTCGGGGCGCAGGCGCCGCTGAAGGGCTTTGGGCTTCATCTGAAGATTTCGCTGGTTTCACTATGTGCTTGGTGAGACTAAGGTTGTTCATATCGGCTTTTCTCTTTTTTATTGAATGGATAAATAATATAAATTATTTATCTAATTACCGCAAACATTTTCGTGTACTGGTGGAGGGGATTTTTCCCATACATGGATGCCCCCAGTATGCAGGTGAGATATCACTCTAGCGCTTTGCTGATCGTCCTGCTGAACCCGGCCGGGACTCGGCGGCGAGCACGCGTCTGGCATTCGACCGCCAACCAAGGCGTGTAGGAATAGCCGATGACCATTTCGATGCGCTAAGGCGCGATGCTTCTGTATGGGGGCTTCTGGCCAGGCGACGGCATCGGCCCGGTCATATCCCCGTAACAAAGAGTAATTAACATGGGAGCGTGATTTGGTTTTGTAATCACGAACGCATCTTGATTACAACAGATCAAACGGGAAAACCATGATTCAGTTGAACGATGTATCGGTTCAGTTCAAAAATGTGACTGCGCTGCAGCCGACTTCGCTCACCTTCCAGCAAGGACAATTCGTGGTTTTGCTCGGCGCGTCTGGCGCAGGCAAGTCGACGTTGCTGCGTTGCCTAAACTTGCTGCGCGAACCGGATACAGGAAGTATCGAGCTTGCCGGCCTTGGGGCGCTGTGCAACCGCAAAGTGCTGCAGCAGCACAGGCGGCAAACCGGCATGATTTTTCAGCAGCATCAACTGATTCGCAGGCACTCGGCTCTGCAGAACGTGTTGATGGGCCGTCTCGGTTACCACTCGACCTTGCGCACTTTGTTTCCATTGTCGGGGCAAGAGCAGGCGATTGCCCTGCATAGCCTTGAACGCGTCGGCCTGCTGCACAAAGCGCTGTCCCGAGTCGATCAGTTAAGTGGAGGACAGCAGCAAAGGGTCGGCATAGCACGCGCTTTGGCGCAACAGCCTCATCTGATTCTGGCCGACGAACCGGTGGCCAGCCTGGACCCGGCAACTGCGGACAAGATACTGGCGTTGCTGCACCGGATCTGCAAGGAGGATGGGATTTCGGCGGTTGTCAGCCTGCATCAGGTGGAGCTGGCCAAACGTTACGCTGACCGCATTATAGGGCTAGCGCATGGCCGCGTGGTTTTCGACGGGGCGCCTGCCGCATTGACGCCAACCCACATCACGGAACTATATGAACCAAAAACACTGGCGACTGGAAAGCCATCGGAACGTTCGACTCGAGTTCCATTTTTTTCGCTCAACCTTGCAAACGTAGAGGATTAACCATGAAGAAAATTTTCGCCGCACTGGCTGTAACAGTCTTGACGCTGTTATCGAGTACTTCGCAGGCTGAACCTAATCCCGATCCGGATACGCTGAAGGTGGCGCTGCTGCCGGACGAGAACGCATCGACCGTGATTAAAAACAACCGCCCTTTGCAAGCCTATCTGGAAAAGAAATTGGGTAAAAAAATCGAACTGGTCGTTACCACCGATTATTCCTCGATGATCGAAGCCATGCGTCACGGCCGTCTTGATCTGGCCTATTTCGGCCCGTTGTCCTACGTGCTGGCCAGACAAAAAAGCGAGATCGAACCGTTCGCGGCGCTTAGACAAAAAGGCAGCACAACTTACCAGTCCGTTCTAATCGTCAATGCTGGCGCCGGCATCAACAGCATCTCCGACATCGCCAACAAGGACGTCGCCTATGGTGACGTGGCTTCCACCTCCAGCCATCTGATTCCAAAATCGATGCTGGCCGAGAAAGGATTGATGGCTGGCAATCAATACCGGGAGCATTTTGTCGGCGCGCATGACGCGGTTGCGATCGCCGTGCAAAACGGCCATGCGCAAGCCGGCGGCTTGAGCAAGCCGATCTTCGAATCCCTTGTGCAAAGCGGTGTGATCGATGGCAGCAAGGTCAAGGTACTCGCCGAATCCAAGCCTTTTCCACAATACCCATGGACCATGCGCTCGAACCTCAAACCTGAGCTGAAGGAGAAAATTCGCACCGTCTTCCTCAACATCAAAGACCCGGAAGTGCTGAAAGCGTTCAAGGCAGATGGATTCGGTCCAGTCTCGGATAAGGACTACGATGTGGTGCGCAACCTCGGAGGTCTGCTGCATCTCGATTTGTCGAAACTCTGATTTTAGGAACGATTCCTATGCAAGGCGAATTCAATCTGGTGCTGGCACAGCAGCGACGCGGCTGGAACCGCTCGCTGGTGCGTGGGCTGGTGCTGCTGGTGATCGTCGGCGGATGCTGTTTCTACGTCGGACTGTTCGATGTCAAGCGCCTTGGCGAAGGTATTCCGAGCCTGGCAAGCATGGTGGGTGACATGTTTCCCCCCAACTTCAGCCAGGCCAAGACGTGGGTCAAGCCGTTGTTCGACACGCTGGCAATGAGCATCGCCGGTACCGCAGTTGCGGTACTGCTGTCGATACCGCTAGGGATATTGGCCGCTCGTAACACCAGCCCGCATCCGGTCGTCTATCACGCGGCGCGTGCGGTACTGAACGGTTTGCGTTCGATACCTGAACTGATCATGGGCATCGTGTTCGTCGCCGCAGTCGGATTCGGGGCACTGCCGGGTGTATTGGCGCTGGGTTTGCACTCGATCGGCATGATTGCCAAGTTTTTCGCAGAGGCAATCGAGCATGCGGACCAAGCGCCGGTTGAAGCGGCGCGCGCCGCCGGATGCAGTCCCTTGCAGGTGATCTTCCATGGCATTGTGCCGCAGGTGCTGCCGCAAATGGCGGACACCGCAATCTACCGGTGGGAATACAATTTCCGCGCATCGACAGTGATGGGCATGGTTGGAGCCGGAGGCATCGGCTTCGAATTGATGGGTTCGCTGCGCCTCATGCAATACCGGGAAGTGTCGGCAATCCTGATCGTGATTCTGGCAATGGTGACGCTGGTAGACGCATTCAGCTCCCATTTAAGAAGCAAATTCAAGTAACTTGTCCACGCAACTAATGATATTTATGAAGCCTAAAGTCGTTCTTACCCATTGGGTTCATCCGGAAATCGTCGAGCTGCTGCAAAGCGGCGCCGAAGTCATCCCCAATATGACGCACGAGACGCTGCCGCGACCGGAAATACTGGCGCGGGCAAAAGATGCCGACGCGCTGATGGCATTCATGCCGGACAGTATCGACGACCATTTTCTTGCCGCTTGCCCAAGGCTGAGGATCGTCGGTGCCGCGCTCAAGGGTTATGACAATTTCGATGTCGATGCATGTACCCGCCGCGGTATCTGGTTTAGCATCGTGCCTGACCTGCTGACGATCCCGACCGCCGAGTTGACGATCGGCTTGCTGCTGGGTTTGACGCGCCACATGATGGAAGGCGACCGCCGTATCCGCAGCGGTGGCTTTCAAGGCTGGCGACCTGAACTGTATGGGACCGGGTTGACCGGGCGTACATTGGGTATCATCGGTATGGGTGCCGTCGGGCGCGCGATGGCAAAGCGCCTGGCCGGGTTCGATATGCGGCTGGTTTATTGCGACACGGTTGCATTGGGTGAAGAACAAGAACGGGCCTGGGACCTGCGACGCGTTACATTGAGCGAGCTGCTGGCCAACAGCGATTTCGTGGTGCCGATGTTGCCGATGACAGCGCAGACTTTTCATTTGATCAATGGCAACACCATCAAGCAGATGAAGCGCGGCTGCTATCTGATCAATGCCTGTCGCGGCTCGGTCGTTGATGAACAGTCGGTGCTGGCCGCATTGCGCGAAGGACAGCTGGCCGGATACGCCGCCGACGTATTTGAAATGGAGGAATGGACAAGGGCCGAGCGGCCTGATGGCATTCCGCGCGAACTGTTGGAAAATACAGCACAAACTTTTTTCACGCCGCATCTCGGATCGGCAGTAACAGAAGTGCGAATTGAAATCGAACGGCAGGCAGCATGCAACATTCTGCAGGCGCTGTCAGGAGAGAGACCGGCAGGCGCAATTAATACCCCGGTGGCAAGTACGGGGCTGCGTGATTCATCTTAACCGCGTCGCGACGTTTTTGGCAGTGGCCGCTTGCGGCGGATTCCGCGAGGCCGCCAAGCAAACCGGCCTGTCGCAGTCGGCCGTCACGCAACACGTTAAGCGCCTCGAGCGAGCGCTGAACGTCAATCTGATCAACCGCAGCAACGTTGGCAGCACGCTGACTCTTGCGGGCCAGACATTTTTGCCGTATGCAGAAAACTTGATAAAAACCTTTGACCGTGCCAAAGCGCTGTTTGAAAAATGCTCGGTTGCAGTCGGCGCCAGTTCCAATATCGGCATTTACCTGCTGCAACCGTACCTGAAGGCATACAAGGAGATTTCGACTTGCAAGGTTGAACTGATCATCACGGATAATCCGGCCGTCGCTGACAAACTCGAACGATTTGAAATCGACGTCGCCATCATGGAATGGTGGGACCATCGACCGGGATTTGCCGCCACCGTATGGCGCCAAGAGGAGCTGGTCGTCATCGTTCCTAAGAATCATCCATGGGCCCATCTGCGCAGTATTCCGCGTACATCGCTTTGGGGCCACGATTTGCTGGGAGGTGAAGCGGGGACCGGGACCGGCCGCATACTGCAGGAATATCTGGGAGGCGCTGCTCGCAGCGTCGGCGTGTCGATGCAGCTCGGCAGCACCGAGGCGGTAAAGAATGCGGTTCGGGCAGGTCTCGGAATTTCGCTGGTGATGGCCAGCTCGGTAGAACACGAAAGCCGCAATGGCGAGCTGTGCGCAATTCAAATCGATGAAATTCCCCCCAGAAAAAAGCTCTATGTGATACGGAGGGAAAGCCGAGAGCACGACGCGCCGGCGCTTGCATTCGCGAACTTTTTGTTACGCCCGGAATGCGTAGATCCGCAATGAATCAGTGCGTATCATGCCGTGTGGAATAACCATGTTCACCTGGTCCGGGTGGTGCCGGTGTTCGTCCAAACAACAAACTTTGTGGTTGCTCTTTGATGTCCGACAAGACGCTGTCTAGTACGTGAGAGCTTCGAGAAAAATCGCTAATCATTTCATGTAAGTGAGGAAGCGAATCGTTAATACCTTGGCTCAGCTGTCCTAAATCGTCTGCACTTCGGCCTATGCGATCTAAAGTATCGACACGTGCCCGTATTTCCTGCGTAAGATCGTTGAGATTGGCAAATAGTGGAGTGGCTCGTGACAAGGCCTTGTCGGTCTGGGCTGTGATCGCAGGAAGCGCCTTAAGCGTCGGTTTAAGCTCGGCCGCAAGGTCGGCGACCCGGCCCGCGGCGGTCTTTAAATTGGATATCATGAGTGACAAGTTATTCAGGTTTTGGTCATTTAGAAGTGTATTCACACGTTTTGCCGCCTGGCCCGCATCACGCAGCAATTCTTGCCCCGAATCGCCCAGCTGATCGAAAAATGACGGGCGCAATTCGATGCGTCCCGGCTCATCGCCACTCGTCGGTAGCTTTTCTCGATGGTTACCATCATCGTCGAGTTGCACGAACGAGCGCCCGGTGATGCCGGCGAAACCGAGCTGTGCATAGATTCCCCGGTTGATCGGTGTCCCCTTATCGACCCCGATCCTGATCAAAATCACATGGGGGTCGATTGCGGAAAATTGTATGCTTTTGACCTTACCTACGTCCACGCCACGCAGACGCACAGGGGCGTTCAGACTCAGACCGGATACAGATGTTTTTGATACGACCAAATAGTCCCGCTGCTCGCTGGTATCGCCCGTTAGTTTGATAGCCATCATTAAAAGTCCAATGCATAGCAACACCAGAAATAATCCTGCCGAGAGGGCATGGGCACGGTTTTCCATCGCATCGCCTCCGTCTCACCTGGTATGCCGATCAATTGCTAACTTGTCGCGAAACTCTTTGACGTTTTCCTGTTCGCAGCGTTTTCGATGCCCGAGAAAAAAATTTTGCACAAAAGAATCCGGATTTTGCACAATCTCCCACAATGGTCCCACCGTCAGAAGTTGCTGATTTGCCAGTACGGCAACCCTGTCGGAGAGGGCCACCAATGTATCCACATCGTGCGTCGCCATCACGACAGTCAGGTTCAGCGCGCGGCGCAGAGATTCGATGAGCTTCACAAAGCCATGGCCACGTTCTGGATCGAGCCCGGCCGTGGGTTCGTCGAGGAACAAGAGTTCTGGATTGAGCGCCAAGGCACGAGCGAGGGCGACCCGTTTTACCATGCCGCCGGAAAGTTCGGCAGGCATTTTGTTCATACTCGTTATGTCGATCTCAACGCTATCTAGCTTCATCATAACCAGTTCGCGAATACCATCCTCTGGAAGCGACTTTAACTCCCGCAGCGGCAGGGCCACGTTGTCATAGACGCTTAACGCGGAAAACAATGCCCCCTCCTGAAACAAGACACCCCAGCGATTACGCACTTGTCGCAGGTCGGCCACCGCACAGCCTTGCAACGGAAAGCCAAAGACCCTGATCGTGCCACGACTAGGCGCCTCTAGTCCTAACATGAGGCGCAATAACGTGGTCTTGCCGCTGCCCGATCCACCAATAATGGCTATCACTTCGCCGTAATTCACCTGTAAGGTGAGGTCGCGATGAATGACGGTCTCACCATACTGGGTCCAAACGCCGCAAACTTCAATAACGCTGTCCGTAGTCAAGTTAAAATCCCACGTTGGAGAAAACCACCGCGAACATCGCGTCCACAACGATGACAATGGTGATGGCAGTCACCACCGAACTAGTGGTGCTAGCGCCCAAACTCTCGGTGTTAGGCTTGATTTGCAGACCATAATGACAAGCAATTAATGCAACGAGATATCCAAACACCGCTCCCTTGCCCACACCAAGCCATAGGTTCGAAATTGGGACGGCTGCAGGCAGGCCATGCAGAAACTGGTGAAAGTCGATGCCGAGCTGCAAATTTGCCGACAGCATTCCGCCAATCAGGCCTGCCATATCGCACCAGACTACCAAAAGGGGAAGTGTGATCGCGAGAGCCATTATTTTGGGCAGCACTAACCTTTGTGTATGTGAAATTCCCATCACCGACAACGCATCTAGTTCGCGTGTTACGCGCATCACCCCAAGTTGTGCCGTCATGGACGAACCGGAGCGTCCGGCCACCAAAATGGCCGCTAGTATCGGTCCCAGTTCCCGCACGATTCCGAGGCCGAGAATATTGATGATGAAAACGTCAGCACCGTAGTTCTTCAACTGGATGGACGATAAATAGCTTAGCACCACTCCAACCAGAAACCCCAAGAGCGCAGTAATGCTGAGTGCTTGACTGCCGGTGCGATGAATATTTGCAGAAATCTCACGCCATGGAATGTTGGATGGGTGACGAACCAGATCCCAACCATCGATCAGAAGATTTCCTGCCAAAATAGTGATTTTGAGAAAATTATCACCAAACGAAAACAATCCCTGACCAAGGTTAAGCAGCAGTTTCAAGGGGTCTCGCCGCACTATCGGGGGAACGGGAAACTGTTCGTTGGCTAAATTAGTGAACACTTCTTCGTACTCGGGCCTGAGCACCATATTCGGCCGGCGGCTGCCCCATATGTGCCAAAGGAGAAGTGCCCCGGCTGCGTCTAGTTGTTGGATGGCGCGCAGATCCCATTGCGCGTCGCTTTCCTTGGCATAGTTCGCTAGCTGAGGCCGCAATGCAGCCAGATGCGGCAAAATCGCGCGTAGCAGCCATGTGCCGCCAACTTCAATCCGGATCGAGCCATCGGGATCGATTACCCGTTCTACGCGAGGCGGCGTGATGGTAGGTGCCATTGTTAGGATGGTTAGATCCGAGCCTGGACGGTCAAGAGCGTCCTGTGAACCTTAACGGATGTCTTGGCACTTATTGAAACTCGGTCCGGAAGATAAGAAAACATCATAATTTCCTAAAAATTGGACGAATGGCGTAAGGACCGCATGTAAATAATGTACCACTTGAGCGTACTTGTGACGATGAACTTGGGGCGTTCATCAACGTAGTTGTCGCGCAACCTCAAACATTGTCTTGATCCAACGGCGCTCGCTGCCCAATGATGCGAAGATCTTGCCCTTTTGACATATCGATACCGAGCCATCGCGAGCATCGGCAACCGCCAAAAGGTCGACGGGCCACGCCTCGATGTGCGCCGGCCTGGGCCGGTCGAATGATGAGGTCGAAATTGGGTTCGGCGCACGGCGCGGTGTGGGCGTCACGTGCGAAACCTTCGCCGTCGAGAGCTTCGTCGACGAGCGCGCGGCCAACGCGAAGCAGGATCCATTGGCCTACCGCGTCGCTTTGCTCAACAAGAACCCGCGTGCGAAGATTGTTTTATAGATCGCCGCGGAGAAGTCGGGATGGGGCGAGCCGCTGCCAGCAGGGCAGGGCCTCAAGCTCGCGGCGGAAAAAGCTGGTTGGGGAGCCACTTGCCCAAGGCTGGGCGCGCGCAGTCGCTGTGCACGAGTCGTTCAAGACCGCGCTGCCTGAACAGACTGGCGCCTTGTCCACGCCCAGGATCATGAGCTAACTCTTCGCTGCGCCCGAACAATAACCGACGCGAAATGCACCCCAGTGTTTGCCTGATACATAAATTGGCACCGACAAGTCATGCATCACTTCGCCGGTATCGCGCTTGTAGGTTTGCAGCAAAAATGGTTTGGTATTCGAACCGCAACGGGCACCCGTGCGATCATTGAAGATGCGCTTGGTACGGTTGTTGACGAGGTCGGTGTCGTGGTCCCCGGTCAAGGGTTGGGAAAATTTCTTGTTATGGGTTGGAAAATAACCATTGTCGTCGACCGCACCGGCGTAGGTAAGCTGCGGCATGTCGGTTAGGATTTTTTCTTGAAGAGCGGGCAAGATCAGGTCGGTGAATGCATCGAATCGGGTCGTATGCTTGAGCGGATCGGTATGCGCGATCGGCTTGTAAGTTCGGTCGAACAAGGCCACCTCGGTGATTTGCCCGTTTGCAATTGCTCTGGCAAACAATTGGCCAACCGCTGCCGCCGCAGCGATGGCCGCGGCTCGGTTCGCGTCGTGCGAAGAGGTGGCATTAAATTCGGCGGTTGTATCAAACAGTGCCTCGGCCAATTCAGTGAGCGCCATCGCGGAGCGGGCAGCGAGCGGCAATTCTGCCTCAGTCAACAGCATGCCATCGCGAATGTCCGCGATACCGTCGGCAATTAGCTGGGTCGTTTGCACATGTTCACGCGATAGCGTAGCAATTTGCTGGATTTCGGCCTGGGATTCTACGGCGCTGCGCTCGATATCGCTCAGTATGGTATGGACGCGCTCTACATTGCGCGCCGCCTCGGTCACTTTGCCGGTCAGGCCTTTCATGCCGACGGCGGCCCGCTCGGCCTGTTCGCTGATCTCGCGCACCATGGCGCCGATATCGTCAGTAGAGGACTTGGTGCGTTGCGCCAACTGCCTAACTTCCCCTGGCACGATAGCAAACCCGCGCCCGTGTTCGCCGGCGCGGGCAGCTTCAATCGCAGCGTTTAGGGCCAGCAGATTGGTTTGGGCGGAAATCTGGTTGATGACTTCGGTAATTCCTTGGATGCGGCGTGATCTTTCCTGCAGAACCGTCATCATTGCCACTGCGGCCTGCGCATCCAGACGGGCATTGTTGATTTGGCTCAGCCCTTGGTCGACTTCGGCACGGCCTGTCACGCTTTGGTTGCGCACTTCGGAGGCGACTTTGGATGCCTGTTCTGCGTTGGTGGCGATTTGTGCCGTCATGCTCGCATTATGTTTGGAACTGAGCGCGATCGCTTTGGTCGTTTGCACATCTTGATCAATCTTTTTCTTTATCGAGTCGACGAAGTAAGAAGTCTCGGCAGAGCCGATCATGATGTGATCTAGTTCCTGGCTGACGATGTCTGCGAGGCGGGCTTCGCCAAGGTCATGGGGCTTTCTGATCAGCAACAGGATTAGCAGGCCACCCGCCGACGCCAGAGCAGCTAGCAGAACCGGGCCGAGGGCGGCACCGGCCAACCCGTGGCCCAGCGCCGCCAGCGACGTGCTAACTGCCATGGCAAGAATGCCTGACAGGACGGTAGGAAGGAGTTTATGCGGCATAATTTTTCAATTGCGACTCTTAATTCAAGATTAAAAAAACGGCGCACAGGTTCCATTTTCAACTTGGTACCTCTGAAACTTGGCGTAAGGATGAACGGATTTGATTACAGCATTCTTACATTGGGAAAAGGTCGATTTAATTGCTCTGGTTGGCCGATCAGTTGGGTTACTTAAACGTGATAGATACGTCGTCGACATGACGGTCGGATGGTCGCCTTCAGTGGTGACCATCTTGTCCGCCGTCTTATCTGCACGTTTTGTCATGGGCGAATTTCGCAAACTCAAGAAGGCCGCCACCGCGCGCTCTAAACGCCGGATGCGCCAATGCTGGCCCTGTTTGACGCCGGCATGGCAGCGCCGAGGTGCGTGCGGCGCGGTGGCTGTCAAGGCAGCGTCATACCAATGGATGGTGAGCCTCTACGGGGAGACGGTGAGCTTTCACGGGGACACCCGCGCCCTTTGCTCGCCCCCGATGGCGGCAAGGTTTCATCCGCGCGACACAAGGATCGATTAGATCGACGCTGCTCCCCGCCGTTCCGGCGGCGCACCATAGCGCTCAGCGATTTTTCCATTGCGGACTGGCGGCGTGCGCTGGCGGGGGCAAGCCTTCCAACTCGACCAAGCCTGGCTCGAGCGAACTCGTCGGTCACCCCGGCGCTCTTCGTTTTTGTCCGGCGGCCGGCCCGCGCTTTCTGAAACCGATTCAGATTAGCTGCGACTCCGGGATGCGCCGGCGATTGGACGCTGCGGGTCTTCGCCTGCGGTGAAGGTGTCCTGGCCGAAATCATCGCCGTCGATGGTTTTCCGACCATAGCTTGCACGGGAAGGTGGCAAGATGACATCGCATAGGCAGTTGCCGCACTTCCTTTTGAGCTCCTTTTTGCGCCAGTCGTGCTTTTCGGCAGTTGCCCATCCCAAGCCATAGTTGAGGCTCGTAAATTTTTAAAATACTTGCGTTAAATCAATCTCGAATCCCGGTGCTGTCCTACTGTTCCATAAGGCTCGTAACGCAATGGAGACTATATGGTAAAGAGACTCGATTTGTTTGAACAAAAAATCTTTTCTAGCCCAGCGGCGGTGAAAGACTTTCAAGGCGACTGGCAAGCGTATTTAAAGCAATGCGCGCGGTACCATGACAACGAAGAGATGATCAATGCTCGTTACGGCAGTGCCATAGCTTATCAGCGTCAATGCGCATTGGCCTATCTTGGCAAGCATGCCCAGTATTATGGTGGGGTCTGCAGTAAAGAACCGCGAATTTTTACGCCCATTTTGATCTCCAAATTGGAGATCCTAAACAAAGCCAAGCGCTTCATGCGCTATCCATGGCTGGAACGGTTGTTGAACTTACTCTCGGAAATCGAACATATCCAAGGTCAGCGCGATACCGGCAACATCATTTCACTGGTTCCTCATAGAACTTCTTAGTATCGTCTGCACGGCCGAAATGACGTTCTCTCCGGCCAATGCGCCCGTGCGGAAAAGCTTAAGATGGGGCTGGTACGGCGGGGCGAAATTGAAGGATGTGGGTCGCCGGGCGATATCGCTCGGCGACGACTGCAAATGCGCACCGCTGAACTTTTGCTGGGGCTACGGCGGGCGCTCCACCTGCCATTGATGAGGACACATGCACCCCGAGGGCAGGGGCCGCGCTTGCAGTGTTAAGATGCTGAGGCAAACCGGCCGACCGCGTAGCTCACCTTGAACCTTACCAAGGTACCTGTGCATCGACGCGTTTGACGCCATGCCACTTGCCGAACTCGTCTCGCGCGGTGCGAGCGCCAACGCAGGGTGGGCCCGCCGCGCTCTTTAGTGATATGCCTTCGCCGTGAGGCGCTGGTCTTCGCGCAACAATTAGTGCTGGGTGGTTTCCGTTGGCGCGAGCACAGAAATGTGATTTTGGCACTTACGCCAACGGGCGACGGATGGCAGGAGAAGAACATCCGTTACGCGAACAGTCGCAATAAAAGCGAGCGCTCGCGCCAGGTGGGTGTCTATTGAAAATGTTCGATGCAAATTTAAGACCTGGCGGTCCAGACTGACGCTTCGCGCCCTGCGCGTGCGATGTCGTCAAGCGTCATCCGCTTGGCAAGGATCGCCATCGCATGAAGCGCCACGGCGTAAAATTTTGTTTTCGGTTTGGATGTGGCCAGTATCAGCCATTTGTATGCTGCGACGTCGTCAGGCGGCACGCCATTGCCTTTTTCGTACATGACTGCCAAGCCATACTGGGCACCGATATAGCCTTGGTTGGCAGCCTGGCGATACCACGTCACCGCCTCGGCGTAGTTCTGTGGCACGCCATCCCCATTGTCGTATAGAGTTCCAAGAAATTCCTGTACTGCACCGTATCCCGTCGCGGCGGCCTTGCGATACCACGTCACCGCCTCGGTGGTATCTTGCGCCACGCCATCGCCCCTGAAATACATGCGCCCAAGGGATAATTGCGCGCTGACATCGCCCTTTAGCGCTTCGTTTTTCAGAGCAACGAGGATCTTGGCGCCGGTCATAGCGCTGACCAACTGTTTCTCTGGTTCGATAATGAGCTCCACGATTTTTTTTCCAAGCCTTACGGCATGCGTGTTTCCAATCTTAGCCAGGCCCTGGCCCAGGTTCATCCTTGGCGCCACGAAACAACTGGTCGCGCCCGCTTAAGTGTGGCGCGTACAAAGAATGTGATGTTGCGTAAGGTTAAGAACCACCAACGTTTTTTGCAGAAAATGTTGATTTATATCAATTGATGAACCGCAGAAACTCGTACGATTAAGGCCACTTGGTCCTTGGATTTGTCAAGCCAGAATTTGGTCGGTTGTCGACTTACACGAAATTTCATTCTGGAAGCATTTTTTATCTAACTGGGGGTCTGGTTCTGCCTCCGGTGCCAGGCTGCCTTGGCCAAGGCATTTGCCACGCGAGGTCAATGTTGGCCATTGGGCGACGTATTTTTCGGCAAATCGAGAACGAGGTGACCTTGCAGACCGAGGGCGGCCACCTCAAACATCACTTCAGACATGGAACCCCAATTGGCCATTTTGTTGACGACCATGATTCTCATGGCCTTTCTCTTGCAGAGCGCACTCGGCTGGCCGCGTGCTCATGCACGACTGTTGTCCGACAGGCGGACCATTTAATGACCGGCATACGCTCCCTCGCCGCATGCGCGGGCGACGGCCCATTTAATATCCTCGCGGTGGCTGGTTCACGGTTGGGCCCAACTGCCTATTTTGGTGTGGGGAGAAGCCGAAACGATGCCAAACTTTTTCGATGAAATGTACTTGGACGCCACCACAGTGCGGCCCCATTACCGAGAGTTTGGGAGTTGGCTGTCGCACCAGCCGGCACACATGATTGAAATGAAAAGGGCCGAAGCCGAGCTCATTTTCCGGCGCGTGGGCATCACTTTCGCCGTCTACGGCGACGACAAAGGAAAGGAACGGCTGATCCCGTTCGATATCATCCCGCGCGTCATCGACG
>PKWL01000097.1 GCA_003133225.1 Janthinobacterium sp. | reverse complement strand
CGAACAACATTTCTTTTAGGGGCGGCAGATAGCTCATTTGATTTTCCAAGAAAATGAGCCACGCCCGGCAAGGGCGTGGCTCGTGAAGAGTGTATGTGTGCGCTTGACTTAACCCAATGCTTTGACCAACTCGGGCACGATGTCAAACAGATCGCCGACGATGCCGTAATCGGCCACCGCGAAGATGGGCGCTTCGGGATCCTTGTTGATGGCGACGATCGTCTTCGAGTCCTTCATCCCGGCCAGATGCTGGATCGCACCCGAAATGCCGACCGCGATGTAGAGGGTGGGCGCGACGATCTTGCCGGTCTGACCCACCTGCCAGTCATTTGGCACGTAGCCGGCATCGACCGCGGCGCGCGAGGCGCCCATCGCCGCGCCGAGGCGGTCGGCCAGCGGTTCGAGCACCTTGAAGTTCTCGGCCGAGCCGAGGCCGCGCCCGCCCGACACGATGACTTTGGCGGCCGTCAGTTCCGGACGATCCAACTTGGCCACTTCGCGACTCACGAAAACCGATTTGCCGGAATCGGCAACGGCGCTTAAAGTTTGCGTCGCGGCAGCGCCGCCAGTGGCGCTCGCCGCCTCGAAACCGGTGGCGCGAACGGTGATCACCTTGATTTTGTCGCGCGATTGTACGGTGGCGATGGCGTTTCCCGCGTAGATCGGGCGCTCAAAGGTGTCGGGCCCATCCACCTTGGTGATTTCCGAGATCTGCGCCACGTCCAGTCTGGCGGCGACGCGCGGCAAGATGTTCTTGCCGTAGGCCGTAGCGGGCGCCAGAATGTGGCTATAGCCTTCGGCTATGGCGATAATTTGCTCGGCCACGTTTTCGGCCAAGCCATCGGCAAACGGCGCGCCGTCCGCCACCAGCACTTTGGCAACGCCGGCAATCTGCGCCGCTTGCGCCGCCACGGCGGCGCAATTGCTGCCGGCCACCAGGACATGCACCTCGCCTGCGCATTGCAGCGCAGCGCTGATGGTGTGATGGGTGCTTCCTTTTAACGCTACGTTGTCGTGTTCAGCAATAACTAATGCGACCATGGTGGTTCCTAATTTTTCGGCAGCAGGACCGGCCCGCCACCCTCACGTTGAAAAGAATGGTGCCTAGATGACTTTGGCTTCGTCGCGCAGTTTGGCCACCAGGGTCGCCACATCGGGCACCATGATGCCGGCGCTGCGCTTGGCCGGCTCGACCACTTTCAAGGTCAACAGGCGCGCCGTGCAGTCAACCCCCAGGGATTCCGGCGTAACGATGTCGAGCGGCTTCTTCTTCGCTTTCATGATGTTGGGCAAAGTCACATAGCGCGGCTCATTGAGACGCAAGTCGGTGGTCACAATGGCCGGCAAGGTCAGCGCCAGCGTTTCCAGACCGCCATCGACTTCGCGGGTGACGGTGATCTTGTCGTTGTCGAGCACCACTTTGGATGCGAACGTCGCTTGCGGCCAGCCCAACAGGGCCGCAAGCATCTGACCGGTCTGGTTGCTGTCGTCGTCGATCGCCTGCTTGCCCAAAATGATCAAGTGCGGCTGTTCCTTGTCGGCCAAGGCCCGAATCAGCTTGGCTACCGCGAGCGGCTCCAGATCGGCCCCGGCTTCAACGAGAATGGCGCGGTCGGCGCCGATGGCTAGAGCCGTGCGCAGCGTTTCCTGGCACTGGGCCACGCCGCATGAAACGGCGATCACTTCCGTGACTTTGCCCGCTTCCTTCAAACGCATGGCTTCTTCCAGTGCAATCTCATCGAAAGGGTTCATCGACATTTTGACGTTGGCGCTATCGACGCCCGAGCCGTCGCTTTTGACGCGAACCTTGACGTTGTAGTCGATCACGCGTTTGACGGGTACCAAGACTTTCATAGCTATGCCTTTGGGAAAAAATAAAGATGAGGGACCGAATGTGGGCTAGATTATAAGAGAAAATCAAACGACCCACAGAATTAAAGCACGACCGTGCGATTTCTTTATCGAAAAAAAGATGTCTGAGCGCTTGGAAAAGACACCTTTGGGGGAACATGCGCCGTGCTCTTGGAGCGGGCAGGTAATTATTTGCGGCGCATTAAAAAGGTAAATTCCCTGCCATCTTGCACCTGGGACAATAAGACATTGCCCGTTTGTTTCGCAAAGGCTTGGAAGTCACGCACCGAGCCCGGGTCGGTGGCGATGATGCGCAACACTTCTCCGCTTTGCAATTCCGACAGCGCTTTCTTTGCCTTCAGGATCGGCAACGGGCAGTTCAAGCCCCGGGCGTCGACTTCTTTGTGGATTTCCATGATCTCGGTGCCAAGTAATGTCTCGCTCATCAATATCTCGCTGTAATTATGGTGTACTGATTTTTGCCATACTACTCCATTTATGGATAATTGACGCGCTGCACCAAAATTCATCTTTTTCTGTTGTTACATCACAACGGCAATTCCCTTCTGACAAGCTTACACAGGGGCAAGCCGAAGCTGCCCCCCTTTCCTATGGGCGTTGGCCCACCCATGCTGCAACGCCACCCAAAGCGTGCGCCAAAGCGCTCGGATCAGTACCGCCCGCCTGCGCCATATCGGCCCGCCCGCCGCCTTTGCCGCCCACTTGTTGGGCCACAAAGTTAACCAGTTCGCCTGCTTTCACCCTCGACGTGGCATTGGCAGTAACGCCGGCAATTAGGTTCACCTTGCCGTCGGCCACACTGGCCAATACGATCGCCGCCGATTTCAGCTTGTCTTTCAACCTATCGACAGTCTCGCGCAAGCGGGCCACGTCGGCGCCGTCCAGGATCGCTGCCAGCACCTTGATGCCATTGACATCGACGGCCTGGGTCAGCAGGTCGTCGCCTTGCCCTGCCGCCATTTTGGACTTCAGGGCCGCCAGCTCCTTTTCCAGCGTCTTGACCTGATCTTGCCCTTGCAAGATGCGCTGGATCAGCTCGTCAGGATGGGTCTTCAAAGCGCTTGCGGCCTCGCTCATGCGGCGATACATGGTTTGCACAAGCGCCAATGCGCCTTCGCCCGTCACCGCTTCCACGCGACGGATGCCGGCCGCAACACCGCTCTCGGCAATGATTTTAAACAGGCCAATGTCACCGCTGCGGCTGACGTGGACGCCGCCGCACAGCTCACGCGAGCTGCCGATGTCCATCACCCGCACTTCATCGCCATATTTTTCGCCAAACAAGGCCATCGCGCCATGCTTGACGGCATCGTCAAATGACATAATCTGCACGCGCGTGGCGTGGTTTTCAAGGATCTCGCGGTTGACGATGGTTTCCACCTGCACGATCTCGTCGGCCGTCAACGGCGCATTGTGGCTGAAGTCGAAACGGGTCTTTTCGCCGTCGACGAGTGAGCCTTTTTGCGCCACATGGCCGCCCAGCACTTCGCGTAGCGCCTTGTGCATCAAGTGTGTCGCCGAATGATTTCGGATAGTGCGCGCGCGCAGTTCTTGGTCTACTTGCGCGGCGACCTGATCGCCCACTTTCAGCACTCCTTGCGTTAGCACGCCATGGTGACCGAACACGTCGGCTTGGATCTTCAAGGTATCTTCCACCTCGAACGCGCCGCCCGCCCCCTTGACCGTACCTCGATCACCCACTTGACCGCCGGACTCAGCGTAAAACGGGGTGGTATCGAGGACAACGATGCCTGACTGCCCGGCTTGGAGTTGCTGCACCGGAACGCCATTGACATACATCGCGATGACCTCGCTCGCATGGCCCAGCTGGTCATAGCCGACGAACGCGGTTTTTCGGCCCGAATATTCTACCCCGGCCGCCATCTTGAACTTGCCGGCGGCACGCGCCGTCTTCCTTTGCTGTTCCATGGCCGCCGTGAAGCCGGCTTCATCGAGCGTCACATGGCGTTCCCGGCAAATATCGGCGGTCAGGTCGAGCGGGAAACCGTAGGTGTCGTACAGGGTAAACGCGGTCGCGCCATCGAGGTGCTTGCCATCATTTGCCAGTTGCGCTTCCAGCAGCTTCATGCCATGTTCGAGCGTCTCGCCGAAACGCTCCTCTTCCTGTTTGAGCACGTGCTCGACGCGCGACTGGGCTTCAACCAACTCCGGATAAGCGGCACCCATTTCGCTGACCAGATCGGCCACCAGTTTGTAGAAAAATGGTTTGTTCTGTCCCAGCTTGTGGCCGTGGCGCAACGCGCGGCGGATAATGCGGCGCAGCACGTAGCCGTGGCCTTCGCTGCCGGGGATGATGCCATCGACGATTAGGAACGCGGACGCACGGATGTGGTCGGCCATCACCTTAAGTGAATTGTTGGTCAGGTCAGTAGCGCCGGTTTCGCGCGCGGCAGCCGCGATCAGGTGCTGGAACAGGTCGATTTCGTAATTGCTGTGCACATGTTGCAGCACCGCCGCCAAGCGCTCGAGGCCCATGCCCGTATCGACGCACGGCTTCGGCAAGCGCGACATATTGCCGTGCTCGTCGCGATTGAACTGCATGAACACCAGATTCCAGATTTCGATATAACGGTCACCGTCTTCTTCCGGGCTGCCAGGGGGGCCGCCCCAGATTTCCGGGCCATGGTCGTAAAAAATCTCGCTGCATGGCCCGCAAGGGCCGGTGTCGGCCATTTGCCAGAAATTGTCTGATGCATAACGGGCACCCTTGTTGTCCCCAATACGGATGATGCGATCGGCCGGCACGCCGATTTCCTTGTTCCAGACGTCGTACGCTTCGTCATCTTCGTAGTACACCGTGACCCATAATTTTGCGGGCGACAGTTTGTAGACCTCGGTTAGCAATTCCCACGCGTACTCGATTGCTGCACGCTTGAAATAATCGCCGAAGCTGAAATTGCCCAGCATTTCAAAGAACGTATGGTGACGTGCGGTATAACCAACGTTTTCCAGATCATTGTGCTTGCCGCCAGCGCGCACGCAGCGCTGCACCGAAGTGGCGCGCGAATACGGCCGCGTATCGAGGCCGAGGAAGACGTCCTTAAACTGCACCATCCCGCTATTGGTCAACAACATGGTCGGGTCATTGCCGGGTACCAGCGGACTGGAACGGACAATAGAATGACCTTTCGATTCGAAAAATTTGAGGAATTTGTCGCGGATTTCAGATGATTTCATGTTTTTTTTGGCAAAAGTAGCAGGCAGTTGATTATACGTGATAAGTATGCTCCAAATAGAGGCGGCATTGGACCGTTGGACGACGGCGGCAACGCCGCAGCGCCAATTGCGCAAAGGATTTATCCGCACCAAATTGGCGTGAAAGTTAGACCTGATGCCGCTGGCGCGGGACGACGTCAAACCGGCCCGATCAAATCGATGCGGTCGGTGCAAAAGCCATCAACACCCCAGGCCAGGATGTCGCGGGCCCGATCCGGGTCGTTGACGGTGTAACAAAATAAACCGACGCCCGCTCGATTGAGCGCCTGCGTTGCAGCCGGCGTCAAGTGTTCGTGATTGGTGTGCAAAGCGACGGCGCCGAGCGCATCGACTTGCACCTGCCAGTCGACGGGGATGCGCTCAGCCAGCCAGGCACGCGGCAGCTGCGGCGCCACCGCCCGCGCCGCCATCAAGGCATCGGCACTAAACGAGGCCAGCAATGGCAATCGCGCCGGATCGCCGGCCGCAATTTCATTGGCGAAATGCGCGCGTGTTAGCGCTGCCACCACGCGCCCCGTTTGCGCTTCGAACCCGGGCGCCGGCTTGATTTCGACATTCATCCAAATGTGCTGCGACTTGCAATAGCCGATAAATTGCTCGAAGGTGGGCACTGTCTCATCCTTAAATTGCGCGCTGAACCAGCTGCCGGCATCCATCGCCGCCAACTCGCTGGCGCTATGGTCGGACACATGGCCCATACCCCTGACCGTGCGCCCCAGCTCAGGATCGTGCAGCACCATGCCAATACCGTCCTTCGACAACATCACATCGAACTCGACCGCCCGAAACCCGTAGGCAAGGCCACAGCGCAACGCGGCAAGCGTGTTTTCCGGCGCCAGCGTGCCGCCACCGCGATGGGCAATAATTTTAGGATAGGGCCACATGAAATTCCACGAACAGATCGCAGTTACGGCGCGGGGCCCGTATTGAACGGGACATTAAGAGTAGTCGGCGTCGAGCTCGAAACCGGCGTAATTTTCCAGCTCCTCAAACAGGCTCTTCATGCTAGCTCGGGTCAGGACCTTGTGAATCACGCTGCAGCTCGCGCGGTAAGCCTCGATGCGTTCAAGCAGCACGGCCTGGTGCTGCGCCGGCACCCTGGCGCGCAGCGCCGCCCAGCCCTCCTCAAAGTCGGGCTTGTTTGCGCGCACGGCTCTGACGAAGCGCTCGAACTCCTTTTGCCCGGTGCGCGCAACGATCTTGCCGCCGCCCTCGATGGCAAATATGACGGCCAGCGCGATCACCCCTTCCGCATTTAGGTCGGTGTCGATGACCGGCCCGCGCTCGTTGTGGCGACGCAGCCAGTTAGCCAGGCGCACGATAGCTTGCACATCCTTGCGCTGCTTGAGCTGAAGCGCGTATTTTTCCGGCCCATTCCAGTTCTGGTTCGGATCGGCGCTGCATATATCGACAAACAGGTCGCGCAGACGGCGCTGCAGGTAGACGGGGTCTTGATCATATTCGCCGACCAGGGCATCCTCTGGCAGCTGGGACAGCTCGCGGATCAGGCGATAACCGGCCTGAAAGGCATGTTCAGCGCCGTGCTCAACGAGAAAATCGAGGGCGGCCGAGTCACCTTCATGTTTAAGTGCCTCGTCCAGGCCCAACGAAACACCGCCCACTGTCAGGTACAGCGCCTTCTGGATTCCTTCGGCGGTCCGGTCGTTGGTAAATTTTTCCGCCACCATGGCCGTGATGCCCGCCAGTTCGTCGGCCAGATTGACGGCGGCGTCCGGCCGCGCATCGGCCGCCAACAACCGGATCGCCCGCACCAGGCGCGGCAGATTCTCGACAATGATGGCCGGCAGCATCGGTTCCACCAGCAACGGCGTCAATTGAAAATTCCAGTGCCTAGGCTGCGGCGAGCGCCTGGCTTGGCCATGCTGCTGCGCGAAGTGGGCACTTGCTTGCGCAGGCGGTACAACAACTCCTTGGTAGTGCGCTGCAAAAATTGTGGCTCCTCGTCGGGGTCGTCGCTGAACTCGGCATCGACCAAATCGCCGCTATGGCGGAAGTCGGGGAACAGTTCAAACAAGGCGCGGTCCCAGCCGTCCTCGTTCGCTTGCGCAAGTTCAATTGCCAGCGGCACAACGTCATTGTCCGATGAGGTCTGGCCAGTGATGTAGGGGCCCTTGATCAGGATTTCGCCCGCCACTTCCATGATTTCCTTGGGCGCCATCGAAAACAGAATGGCAAACACGGTCGCACCCCAGTCGGTGGCCGACGCCTCCGACAGCAGCGCGCGGCGGCGCTCCGGGTCATCCGTTGAAAACACCACGCCGTGAATATGGGCAAACAGCGATTCGGCAACACGCTCCGGGTCGTCCTCGATCAGGTCATCGGCCCAAGTGGCGGCGAAAAAAGCCAGACTGGCGGCCCAGGCCTTGGGCGGCACCAGTAAAGTCGCCAGCGACATTTTGCCGCCATCGAAACCGGCCAAGTGCAGCGCCGTCACTTGCGCCGGGATGCTGGCCAGCACTTCGACGACGGCCAGATCGCCGTAAATATCGGCCGCATCGGCAAAGGCCTGCTCGGCGTGGCCAAGCGAGCCAGCTAGCACCAGTTCGGTAATTTGCTGGCTAAGCGCCGGCAGATTGCTGTTATTGACCATGGCCGCCTCTATCTTGGTCAAACATCTGCGAAAATTCGTCCGCCACATCGTCTTCCTCGCGCACATCGTCACCATCGTCATGGGCAGCGAGCTGCTCGAGCGACTGATCTTCGTCATCCCACAGGCGCGGGTGTTTGTACAGGAAGGCGGTGATAATAGCCTGCCGCGCCAGATTGGGAAAACTGTTCTCGATGGCGGCGTACATACGCATGGCCTCCGCGCCCACGCAAGAGGCCATGCCAAACACGAGCGCAGGGTCGCCTTGCTCGTACTCTTCGCTTTCGGCCAGCAAGCCTTTCGGATTGCTAAATTCAATATGATCGACCAGCGCAAAACTGAGCATGTTGACGTCTTCAATACCGCCGCCACTGGCGTATTCTCCGACCAGAGCGTTGACCATATTGTCATAGTTCTTGCGATTGGGCGGATCGCCCAGAATGCCATCGATCTGGCCGCCCAGTTCGCGCGACTGATAGGCAAATTCGGGATGTACTTTTCTCATTTTTTTCTTTCTGTGTGGATCGCGGCGCGGCCACTAGCGCGACACCTTCGACGTTGGTGGCCGCGTCAAGCTCTGCCGGCCAAGGTTGGCAGGCTGCTGCCGTGCAGCTTAAAAATGGCCCGCCACAGCGCGTACGCTTCCGCTTCCGGGTCAAGCACGATGCGGTGGTTGATGCTTTGATTGTAGTCGTCGCGTTTGACGGGATCGGACAAAATCTCGTAGGCCTTGGTAATGCTCTTGAAGCGTGCCTCGGCGCCAGGGGCCGGATTGCGGTCAGGATGAAACCGCATCGCCAGCGCGCGATATATCTTCTTGATTTCCTCATCGCTGGCATTGGGTGCAACACCAAGCACATGATATAAATTTTCCATTAACGAAACTCCCGGCCAAAAACGGACCAATACGATTGATGACGAATTATCCTATAGAACAGCGATGGCGCGCAAAATCGTGGAAATCGGATATCCACAACGCTTCGCACGCCCCCCCCCCCTTCAGAGCGCCCGCTCACCTCCGACCAGACTAGTCCAGCCTGCGATTTTTTGCAAATAGCGTTGACCGGAACGGGGATAGGCGGCAATTGGCGCGGTCTACGGTAAAATGCCGGCAACCTGACCTTTTCGAAGCAATTTCATCATGATCAACGATAAAAACAGTATCGCCCCGGCACTTTCGTCCAATTTTCTGCGCGCAATTGTCGAATCCGATCTGGCTTCTGGAACGTACTCGCGCGCCGGCCTGCCGCCCGTGATCACCCGTTTCCCGCCCGAACCGAACGGCTACCTGCACATCGGGCATGCCAAGTCGATCTGCTTGAACTTCGGACTGGCGCGCGACTACGGTGGCCGCTGTCATCTGCGCTTCGACGATACCAATCCGGCCAAGGAAGAACAAGAATATGTCGACACCATCATCGACAGCGTCAAGTGGCTCGGCTTTAGCTGGGAGCACGAAGGGCCGCATGGCCTGGAAAGCCATCTGCATTATGCCAGCGACTATTTCGACCAGCTGTACGCGATGGCCGAATACCTGGTAAGTGCCGGCTTCGCCTATGTCGATAGCCAAAGCGCCGACGACATGGCGGCCAACCGCGGCAATTTCGGCCAACCCGGCACGAACTCACCATTCCGCGACCGCCCGGGCGCGGAATCGCTCGCCCTGTTGCGCGCCATGAAGGCGGGCCAGTTTCAGGACGGCGAACACATCTTGCGCGCAAAAACCAGCGAGGACGCGATGGCCTCACCAAACATGAACCTGCGCGATCCGGCAATCTACCGCATCCGCCACGCCCAACATCACCGCACCGGTGACGCCTGGTGCATTTATCCGATGTACGATTACACGCACCCGATCTCGGACGCGCTGGAAAAAGTCACTCATTCAGTGTGCACCTTGGAATTCCAGGACCATCGCCCGTTCTACGATTGGCTGCTAGCTACTCTCGCCGCCGGCGGTTTTTTCCAGCAACCGGTGCCGCACCAGTACGAATTCGCGCGCCTGAACTTGACTTATGTCGTTACCAGCAAACGCAAGCTGCGTGAGCTAGTTGACGACGGCATCGTCGATGGCTGGGACGATCCGCGCATGCCCACCATCGTTGGCATGCGGCGCCGCGGTTTCACGCCCGAATCGATCCAGTTGTTTTGCGAGCGCATTGGCGTGACTAAGTCAGACGGCTGGATCGACATGAGTACGCTTGAAGGATGCCTGCGAGAAGATCTGGACCCGAAGGCGCCCCGCGCCACCGCCGTGCTGCGCCCGTTAAAGTTGATCATCGACAATTTTGGCGAACACGACAGCGCCGAATGCAACTCGCCGCTGCACCCGCGTTTCCCCGAGCGCGGCATGCGCACCTTCCCGATCACCAAACACCTGTGGATCGAAGCGGACGACTTCATGGAAGTGCCGAGCAAGGGGTATTTCCGCTTGTTTCCTCCGCTCGGCGACGCGCCCGGCAGCAAGGTTCGCTTGCGCTACGGTTACGTGATTGAATGCACGGGGTACGACAAGGATGATGACGGTACGCCAGTCGCAGTCCACTGCAATTATTTCGCCGACAGCAAATCGGGCACCGAAGGCAGCGCCAACTACAAAGTCAAAGGCAATATTCATTGGATCAGTGTGGCCACGGCCCTGGAAGCGGAAGTGCGCCTGTACGACCGTCTGTTTACTGACCCTCAGCCCGACGCCGGCGGCAAGGATTTCAAGATGGCGCTGAACCAAAATGCCAAGCAAGTGGTGATGGCCTATCTGGAACCGGGCATGGCAGCAGCCTTGCCCGACCAGCGCTTCCAATTTGAAAGACACGGCTATTTCGTCGTCGATCGCGTCGACTCGGCCGCTGGAAAACTGGTGTTTAACCGGATCACCACCTTAAAAGACAGCTGGGCCAAATAAATCTTCAGGCGCGCGGCCAGGCGCGGCCCAACTCGACGGACTTCCGCGCCGCCCAAATGGGCCGCCAGCGGAAGCGGTCCGGGCCCCGGGCAGATCGCGCCCGGCCGCGCGATTCTGAGCCCTTTGCGCCCGCCCGTTTCCGAGTGCGCTTGCCTTGACACTGCCGGCCCCTTAACACTACAGTGACTCACTGTTAGCAGGCACCGGGGCAGCTTGCGCAGGTACCCTCAGCCGATAGTGGTCGACGCTCCGAAGCGGGCTAGGTTATTTAAATGCCAGAAACTGCGATCAGCCATGACCATGCAGCCCTGCAAAACACGAGAAAGCGTTTCCTATGACTTATGAAGAATTTCTTGACGAAGTGACGACCATCCTCACTGAACTTTACGACCTAGATGATGCTGCCGCCATCAAGCTCGTTGTCGACGCACAGGAAGCCGATTTTTTTTGCCTCCATGACGACCGTCCCGAGCTGCGCACCGTTGACCAAGCGAGGAAAGACGCGATAACGCTGAGCGAGAATAAACAGAACAAACAGCAAACCCAGAAAAAACAGCAGCAGCGGGTACAACAAAAAAAATAAAACGGCGACCGGTTGGCTCAGATTGCCTTGGGCAGGTCGCGCCAGCGCCAAAGGGGCGCCACCGCCTAGCTTTTTGTATTGTAATTGGCAATCAATCCTGGCTGCGCCACGAGCGAATCGCTGGCGTTCGCAACCGGGCGTTGCGCAGCAAAAAACTCTGACTTGACGTGTCGCCTAGCAAAGGTCGTTTCGCGCTCAAGATTTTACTCATCTGAAAGACTTATTTCATTTGCCATCCGGCTACCATCACGCCAGGTGAAGAGAAATGCCATTTTTGATACGGGAAATTGGCGGGGCGTGCTACATTTAGGCAAGGACAATGCCAGGCAGCGTTATTTTGGCGCCGGCGCCAATGGCTCGGCTGCTAGGCCGTCGGCCACGCAGGCGTAACGCAGGCGCACGCCGAGCTCGGATTTGATGCGCTGGTTCGCCATGCGGCGCGATTCCGACATGAACGACAGCAGCATCGGTGAGACGAGTTCCTGCAGGGCGGCGCGTGCCAGACGCGGCGGCCTCGGCAAGGCGCGGGCGTCAGCCACAGCGTCGAAATATTGCGCCATTTTCATGTCGGTATCGTCCGCCGCGTGATACACGCGCCCCGGCCGACCGCGCGCCAAGGCGCACAAAATGATGTGGGCCAGATCGTCCGCGTGAATGTGGTTGGTATACACATCGTCGCAATCGGCCAGGGCCGGCGTGCCCTGCTGCAGACGCTTCAATGGCAAGCGGTCGCTGGCGTAAATGCCGGGTACGCGCAGGATCGCCAGCACGCTATGGCTGCCTCTGGCCCAGCGGCGCAAAACCTGCTCGGCATCGACGCGCCGCTTGGCGCGCGCATGTTGTGGCGCCAAGCGGCGCGTCTCGTCGATCAGGTCGCCGCCACAATCGCCGTACACGCCGCTGGTGCTGACATAAACTAGGTGCGCCCGCTCGGGTAAAATGGAGCTCAGATTGCGGCTGCGGCGGTCCAGCAAGCCATCTGACGGGGGCGGCGCCAAGTGCACGATGTAATGAGCCAGGCCCGACAGACGGGCTAGACTCGCCCGACTATCGAGGTCGGCAACGATCGGGATGGCGCCGGCCGCGCGCAGCTCGGCGCGGCGCGTGGCGTCCCTGGTGACGGCGAATACGCGATAGCGTGTGCGCAACAAGGGCAAGAGGCGCATGCCGACATCGCCGCAACCGAGAATGAGCAAGCGTGGCAGCTCGATTTTTTTAGTAATTTTACGCATCATTGAAGGATTGTATGACTTTCCAAATAACTGTCCTGCCTAGCGGCCACCAATTTAGCTGCGCGGACGACGAAACTGTCCTGGCCGCCGCGATACGGGCCGGTGTTGGCTTGACATACGGCTGCAAAAACGGCGCTTGCGGCTCTTGCAAGGGCACGGTCATCGCGGGTAGCGTGACACACTTGGCGCACCAGGAGCGAGCCCTGCCCCCGGTTGAGAAAGCAGCTGGCGCGGCCCTGTTTTGCTGCACCATCGCGCACAGCGACCTGGTGATCGAGGCACGGGAAGTGGCCGGTAGCAGCGACTACCCGATCAAAAAAATGCCTTCGCGCGTCATCGCAATTGAAATGCTGACGCCAGACGTGGCCGTGATTTCCTTGCAACTCCCCGCGGGCGAGAAACTGGAATACCGGGCCGGGCAATATATTGAATTTCTGCTCGGCGACGGCAAGAGGCGCAGCTACAGCATGGCCGGTGCGCCCGACCTGGACGGTCCCATCACCTTGCATATCCGCCGCATGGCGGGCGGCCTGTTCACCGAGCAAGTGTTCGGCTCGATGAAAGAGCGCGACATTTTACGTTTTGAAGGTCCGCTCGGCACTTTTTTCCTGCGCGAGGATTCCGACAAACCAATCGTATTTCTGGCCTCTGGCACCGGTTTTGCACCGATCAAGGCCATCGTCGAGCACATGATTCATCTGCAATCACCGCGCCCGATGGCATTGTACTGGGGCGGGCGGCGCCCGCAGGATTTATACATGGATACCCTGTGCGTTGAGTGGCAAAAAAGCCTGCCCCATTTCCGTTACGTGCCGGTGGTGTCGGAGCCGCAGCCGGCCGATCAATGGCAGGGCCGCACCGGCTTCGTGCATCGCGCCTTGATCGACGATCTACCCGACCTGTCCGGCTACCAGGTATATGCCTGCGGCGCGCCCGTCATGATCGATTCGGCCAAGCGCGATTTGGTGCAGTTGTGCCAGTTGCCGGCCGACGAATTTTATGCGGACGCTTTCACCACTGAGGCCGATCTGGTCAATTGATCACGAATTAACCAAATCGTGGCCGCCATTAAACTGGCGCCCGCAGGCTCTGTCACAGCCGGTGGGCGCGCGCTCGATGCCGGCGGCCGTAGAAGGAAAATCGGGCGCCCCAAGCTTTCATCGTAGGAGAACTGCTAGGTGCGCGGCAACCGGGGCCGCTGGGCCGCGCTTTTTCATCCGGCCAACCCAGCCGGCGCAACAGGTCGAAGAAAAGTGCCGCAGATCGTCGCTGGGCTGGCGCATCAAAGGCACGCCTGCCTCCTAATTTCCGAAGCGCATGCCAGTCGGGCGGCGCTCGAGGCGCTGGCAACGATACCCGCGCTCGCTTGTAATTTACTTTAACCACGCCCTGCGCTACCGAAAGGCGCCATGTCCCCTTCCCCATCGACCGCTTTTGGCATTTTACGGAACCGAAATTTTGCGTTTTACTTGTCGGCCCGTATACTCGGCACGCTGGCCGTACAAATGCAAAGCGTGGCTATCGGCTGGCAGGTGTACCAGCTGACCGGCAACCTGTTTGACCTTGGCCTGATCGGTCTGGCACAGTTTGCGCCCTTCCTGCTGCTGATCCTAATCGCCGGTCACGTCGCCGACCGCTTCAACCGGCGCAACATCATCGGCCTGTGCCTGGGCATCCAGTTATTGTGCGCTCTGATGCTGCTGGCGCTGACCTTGAGCGGGCTGGCCATGGTGTGGCCCGTATTTGCGGTACTGGTCCTGTTCGGCAGCGCGCGCGCCTTCATGATGCCGGCGACCCAGGCCGTGCTGGTCAATCTCGTGCCGGCCGAAAGCTTCGGCAAGGCCGTTGCCCTTAGCTCGTCAAGCTTCCATGTCGCCGTCATCCTCGGGCCCACGCTGGGCGGCTTGTTATACCTGTCCGGGCCGAAGGCAGTGTACCTGCTTTCGTCGCTGCTGCTGTTAGCGTCGGTGCTGCTGATGGGCATGACACGCGCCACGGCGCAGGCCATCAACCGCGCGGCGGCCAGTTGGCATACCGTGCTCGAAGGCTTGCGCTTCGTCTGGTCGCGCCCGATCGTGCTGGGCGCCATTTCGCTGGACCTGTTCGCCGTGCTTTTTGGCGGCGCCACCGCCTTGCTGCCGGCGTTGGCGCATGACGTACTAAATAGCGGCCCGATCGGGCTCGGCTTGCTACGCACCGCGCCCGGTATGGGTGCCGCATTGTGTTCAATCGGACTGGCGTTTTTTCCAATAACGCGCCGAGTCGGCTTGTGGATGTTTGGCGGTGTCGCCCTGTTCGGCGCGGCCACCATCGTCCTTGGAGCGACTACCAGTCTTCGCGTCGCACTTGGCGCGCTGTTCCTGATGGGAATGGGCGATATGGTGAGTGTGTATATCCGCCACCTGCTGGTCCAGTTCGAGACGCCGGACGCCATCCGCGGTCGTGTCAGCGCCGTCAACGCCGTCTTCATCGGCGCCTCCAACGAACTGGGCGAATTCGAATCGGGCGTAACGGCCGGCTGGTTCGGACTGGTGCGCGCGATCTTGTTCGGCGGCGTCGCGACGGTAGCCGTAACTGCCACCTGGGCTTTGGGCTTTCCCGTGCTCTCGCGCATGGACCGTTTCCCCCAACATCAAAAGGAAGTGGCAGCCGCTGCCGAGACTGGGATCGGTGCCGCCTAGCCGGCCAGCCTGCGCCGCCCTCGCTTTTTTTTACACTCGCGGCGCCGGCGACCGACCGCCTCGCGGTAAGATACATGCAGGCCGACTCTTCCGATTCCCATGCAGATCCCGCTACCGCTTCACAGTTTTTTCCGCAGCCGTCCCCACCTCAGCCTTGCAATCTTGCTGGGATTTGTCGTGGCGCCCTGTCTGCCAAACTCGTGGCGCATAGTGACGCGTCTGCTTGCCGCCTGGGATGTCGCCGTCTGGGCCTATCTGATCTCGATGGCGTGGATGATGATGCGGGCCGACCACGTCAAGGTCAAAGCGCTGTCGGCCCGGCAGGATGAGCGCGCTGCGCTCGTCCTGGCGAGCTTATCATTAGCAGCGTTCATGAGCCTGGCGGCAATCATTTCCCAGATGCCTGCGCTACGCGAGGTGCCGCTGCATCAGCGTGCCCCGCATTATGCGTTTACGGTGCTGACCTTGCTCGGTTCCTGGTTTCTGGTGGGCACCTTGTTTTGCTTCCATTACGCCCACCTGTACTACCATGCCGACCCGAGGGCGCGGCCCCTGCAGTTCCCCGATAAGGAGCTGGACCCGGACTATTGGGACTTCCTTTATTTCTCTTTCACCATCGCGGTCGCAGTGCAAACATCTGACGTGGCCGTGCATACGCGCCCGATGCGCAAGATAGTGCTGGCCCAATCCGTCTTAAACTTCTTTTTCAACCTCGTTATCCTGGGTCTTTCAATCAATATCGCGGCCGGGCTGATCAATGGATGAGCTCGCATTGGCAACAAGTTCTGGTGTACCGTGGCGGGCAAAAAATGAGAATTGGAGTAAGATTGATTCGTGTGCAAAAGTTGGTTTAACTGGCGCTTGACGCGGTCAAGCGCCGCACGCAGGTTGGGCGCTTCGAAGCAAGACAGCTTTGGATTCGGGGTGGGAGATTATTCACGAATAACCGGGAGTAGGCTTATGCAAATCAATATCAATACCGACAGCACGATCGAACGTCACACAGGCCTAAATGAACACGTGGAATCGGTCGTCGAAAACGCGACCCTTCGCTTTCGCGAGCAAATTACGCGCGTCGAGGTTCATCTTAGCGACAACAATAGCCAAAAATCAGATGACGGCGGCATTCGCTGCCTGATGGAAGCGCGTGTGACTGGCTACCAGCCAATCGCCGTCAGCGACCATGCCGCCACGCTGCACCAGGCAATCGCAGGCGCTGCCGACAAACTAAAGCGCGCCATCGACAGCGCCTTAGCACGACTGCAAGATACTCAACGGCACGCTAGCACCAAGGTTGCGGCCGATGTTAATGTGGATGACGCTGGCGAATAAGCCAAATTCGGTATGTTGGGTCTGGCAGCAGAGCTGCCAGTCAAGACGGCAGCGACTCTTGCGCTAGCTGCCGCAAATAGCGCAAGCCGGCCAATGAGCGACTGCCATACCATGACATCATTTCCCCATCGACCAGCTGGACCCGCTTACCGATGCGCTTTTTCAGCGCATTGGCGTGCTCTTCCGTAAAACGGTAAGGTTCGCTCGACAAAAGCACGCCATCGATGCGGTCGAGCAATTGGGCGCTCCAATCGAAGCAGGGATAACGCTCTTCGCTGCCCAGATCGGGGACCTGCCAGCCAATTTCCGCCAGCATACTTGCAATGTAAGTGCCGCGCGAAATGCTCATCCACGGATCTTGCCAAATGCAATACAGCATGGTCTGCGGCGGCCCTTTGGGGGCCGCTTGCAAGGCCGCGTATTCAGTTTCGAATTCCTTGCACCAAGCCTCGGCCTGTTCCTCCACACAAAAAATACTCCCCATCAAGCGGGCCAGGTCCAAATTGTCGCGCGCTTGCAGCGGATGCGTGACCACGACGGTGGGAATGAATGCGGCCAGCGCATCGACGGTGGGCTTCTCATTCTCGTCGATGTTGACCACCAGATGAGTCGCCGCCAAGACTTGAATTTTTTGGACGTTAATGTCTTTCGTGCCCCCGATTTTGGCAATCGACGACACAACACCGGCCGGGTGAATGCAAAAGCCGGTCCGCCCCACGATTTGCGGTGCTAGTCCCAGATCGCACAACAGTTCGGTGATGGACGGCACGAGCGAGACGATGCGCGCGCCGTGACAGGCAACATGTTCAATCCCTAGCGCATCGATGAGCGTCATGTTGTCCTCCAAAATCTGCTGAGGCCACTATTGAAGCACGACGCAGTGCGCCAACGCTAGACCTTTCGATCCCGCGTTGCTCAGCGCCATGCCGTTTGCGCTATCATGTGACAATGCAATCGGATGAGCCGCGCCGTTTCTTGAAAGTTTATTTTGGAACAAATCAGTACCTTTGGCGCATCGCCTTACAAGACCGCCGATATTCAGCTATTTTTCGGTTTGGATGACAACAACCTCGCCAGTTCCTTGGCAGCGTGCCCGATCGTCCGCATGCGGCCCGGACAGTACGTAACCGACGCCCACAAAGCGCGCCTTTACATCGTGCTGCGCGGCGCGCTCGCAGTGGCCGCCGACACCCGTACCGGCATGGCCGACGGCACGGTCAGCAAAGTGCTGCCAGGCGAAAGCGTGGGTGAGCAATCCGTATTGGATGAACAAACCAATTTCGCTGCCATTTCCGCTTTGGAAGAAACCGATTTGCTCGTGATCGAGCCCGACATCGTCTGGCAATTAATTGATCAGTCGAATGTGCTCGCCCGCAACCTGCTGCGCTTGCTGTCATTTCGCATCCGCGCCGCCAGCGCGCAGTTGCGCCGGCGCGAAAAGGTCGGCGAGTTTTACCGCCAGTTGTCGATGATCGACGGCTTGACGGGACTGTTTAACCGAGCCTGGCTGAACGATGCGTTGCCGAGCATGGTCGCGACAGCCCATGCGGGCACGACGCCCATGTCTATCATCATGATTGACCTCGATCATTTCAAGCGATTCAACGATAGCCATGGACACCAGGCGGGCGACAAAGCCTTGTGCGCCGCGGCCAAGGTCTTGAATGCGGCGTTGCGACCGACCGACTTTGCCGCCCGTTACGGCGGTGAAGAACTGATCGTGCTCTTGCCCGACACCAAAGATAAAGTGGCGATGGTGGTGGCTAAGCGCTTATGTGAACGCCTGCGCCAAACCAATGTCTTGGACGGCAAGTGTCATCCCTTGCCCCACATCACCGCCTCGTTTGGCGTGGCCTGCCTGACCGATGGTCTTGACGACCAAGGCTTGATGGCCGCCGCTGATAGCGCCCTCTACCGTGCCAAGAATGGCGGGCGCAATCGGGTCTCGCTTTAGGCGCACCCGACAAATCGCGCCAGCGCTTGCGGCTATGCTAATGAAAGGGGCTGTTTCGTTAGGTCAGCATTGGCACTCGGGGCGGGCGTTGGCACCGTTTCCGCGAATGTTGCTGCAGCCATGATATTTTTCAAGCGAACTCTATGACAACCCAAACTTTCCTTTGGCATGACTACGAAACTTTTGGCGTCCAGCCCAGGCGCGACCGTCCAGCCCAATTCGCAGCCATCCGCACCGATGCCGACATGAATGAAATCGGCGACCCGGTCATGCTGTATTGCCAACCGGCGCCGGATTTCTTGCCGGACCCGCAGGCCTGCCTAATCACTGGCATCACGCCCCAACAATGCCTGGAATGGGGCGTGCCGGAGCACAAATTTGCGGCAGCGATCGAAGAAGTATTTGCCCGGCCCGGCACCATCGGGGTGGGTTACAACACGCTCCGTTTCGACGATGAGATCACGCGTTTTTTATTTTGGCGCAACCTGATTGACCCTTACGCGCGCGAATGGCAAAATCAGTGCGGCCGCTGGGATATCCTCGACGTGGTCCGCACCACTTATGCTCTGCGCCCGGAAGGCATCACATGGCCGACGCACGAGGACGGTCGCCCCAGCTTCCGCTTGGAACATCTGTGCGCCGCCAACGGCTTGATGCACGAAGCGGCGCACGATGCCTTGTCCGACGTCCGCGCCACCATCGCCCTAGCGCGCCTCATCAAGCGAAAGCAGCCCAAATTATTCGATTTTTGCTTCGCGCTGCACAAGAAGGAAAGGGTTGCCTCCGAGATGGGCATGAACCTGGCACCACCGTTACGCCAGCCTTTCCTGCACATCTCCGGAATGTATCCTCCTGAGCGCGGCTGCATCGCCCTGGTGTGGCCACTGGCCATGCATCCGAAGAATAAAAATGAAGTGATCGTATGGGATTGCAATTTTGATCCGGCCGAACTGTTCACGCTGGACGCGGCCACTATCCGCACCCGCATGTTTACTCGCGCCGACGCCCTGCCCCAAGGGGTGACTCGGCTGCCGATCAACAGCATCCACCTAAACAAGTCGCCCATGCTGGTGGGCAATGTCAAAACCTTGTCGCTGCCACAGGCCAAAGTCTGGGGCATCGACTTGGAAGCCGGCCGCACCAACGCCTTAAAGGCGAGCGCCGGTCCCGACATGGCGGCCATCTGGGCCGAAGTTTTTCAGCGCCCTGGCGCAGCGGAAAGCGTCGACGTGGACGAGGATTTATATGGCGGGTTCATCGGCAACAACGACCGCCGCCTGCTCGCGTCGCTGCGTCAGGAAACGCCGCAACGCCTAGCGAGCGCCCAGCCTGTCTTCGAAGATGAACGCTTGCCGGAATTGCTGTTTCGCTACCGTGCCCGCAATTTTCCGGCCACCTTAAATCAAGGTGAAATCGAGCGTTGGGAACAGCACCGCGTCACCCGTTTGTTTGATGGTGCCGGCGCCCGCACGATCGAACAGCTGTTTGGCGAAATCGACCAGTTGTTCGAGTCGGCCGATGAGCGCGCTGAAGCGATTCTAGGCGCCCTCTACGATTACGCGGCGAGCATCGCGCCGGCGCGCAGCTGATCGGACTCAAGCCCGATTGAGATTGATGGTATCGCGCGTTTCCAGCGCCACACGCCGTGCCGCCGCGGCAAAGTTCTCGCCCGCCGCCGGGGTGGCGTACAAAATAGCGCGCGAGGAATTGATCATCATGCCCGCGCCGTTTACGGTTCTGCCCGCGCGGACAGTCGCTACAATATCGCCACCCTGGGCCCCGATGCCGGGCACGAGAAGAGGCATGTCGCCCACGATGGCGCGCACCTGCGCCAGCTCCTCCGGGAAGGTAGCGCCCACGACCAGCGCGCATTGCCCGTTGTCATTCCATTTTTCGGCCACCAGGCGCGCCACATACTGATACAAAGGCGTACCGTCCACATTCAGGAGCTGCAAATCGGAGCCGCCGGGGTTTGAAGTGCGACACAAGACGATGACACCACGCTCTGGCCAGTCCATGTAAGGCGCGACCGAGTCGGCGCCCATGTAGGGATTGACGGTCACCGCATCGGCGCCATAACGGTCAAACGCCTCGCACGCGTACTGGCGTGCCGTGGCGCCGATATCGCCGCGCTTGGCATCGAGAATGATTGGAAGGTGCGGATAGTGTGCGCGCAGATAACGACAAATATCCTCAAGTTGCCGTTCGGCGCCCAATGCGGCAAAGTACGCGATTTGGGGCTTGAAGCAACAGGCCAGGTCGGCCGTGGCATCGATGATTTCCGCGCAGAACGTAAATATCCCGTCTGGTTCGCCGCGCAGATGCGGCGGCAGCTTGGACAGGTCGGGATCGAGGCCGACGCACAGCAGAGAATCGTTAGCTAGCCACGCGGCAGACAACTTGTTGATGAAATTCACAGCGGACTTTCGATTTAGTTGCACTGGCAGCATTGTAGCGCCGGGCGTGGGAAGTTTTCGCCCGGACTTGCCTTGCACGTTAAAAATAGTTTATAAAAAAATAGTGGATACAGAGTTGTCACCTAAATTTCAAAGCGATGCAGAAATAATCAATTACCCCGCCCCGGGCAATTTCAAGATCCACACCGGCATCGCTGATGCGCAGACGGTGCAGGGTATCTCACAAAAGCATTGCCGCATCATTCAGCGTGCTGATGGTTATGGCTATGTCTGGCAAAAAGCAATTCAACTACCAAATTCAAGAGCTCCGACCGCTTCGCGGTCGGCTCCTGTCCTCCCCGCCGTCAACGACGGGGTATCTCGGAGCAACATCTGATGAACTAAGCGACGGATAGCTTGCGCTCTGTCACAGTCATCAATCGAAGGCCTATGACAACATGTGAGGAAAGCGCTCACAATCGGGAGAGAGTCTCGGCGTGACGGCGATTCGCGGGAAACTGAAAAGTAATCTCCCTGGCACGGGAAAAGGCACCAGAGCCGATCTGGCACCGGGGGCAAACAAAATGGAACCGTAGTCGGCCGCAAATTATCAAGACACATGCGCTGGACGCGGCTTGCGTGGGCGTGGTGCGCGACGCGCGTGGCACGCATATCCCGACCCTGCGCGCCAAGTGCACTTACTTTAACCTTGTCGAAGACGCAGCGACCGTTCTGCAAATTTCTCACAAGCATTGGTGTATTGTTCAGCGCGCCGACGGGTATGGCTATGCCTGGGCAACAGCTCAACTTCAACAGCAGAAAGCAAAGCCAATGGCCAAGCCCGCACCAAAGACAGCATCAAAGTCCGCACACACGTCAAAGGCTGCGACCGCCGTGCGGTTGGCTCCTTTCCTCGCCGCCCTGAGCGACAGGGTATCCCGGAGCAACATCTGATGAAATTATTCAAAAAAGTTGCAATCGTAACTGGTGCGACACAAGGCATCGGCTTGGCCTGCGCGCACCGAATGGTACAAGATGGCGCCAGCGTGATGCTAGTTGACATCAAGCCAGAGGGCGCTGCCGCGGCCGCCTCGCTTGGCCAGAATGCACGCTTTTTTGCTGCCGATGTCAGTCAAAAAGCCGATGTCGACGCTCTTCTGGTCGCCACCCTGAGCACTTTTGGCCGCGTCGATATCCTGATCAATAACGCCGGAGTCACGCACGCCGCCGATTTCCTTGACCTTAGTGAAGACGATTTCGATCGTGTTCTGCGCATCAATCTGAAGTCGATGTTCCTGTGCGGTCAAGCCGTCGCGCGCGAAATGGTAAAGCAGCAAAGCGGCTGTATCATCAATATGTCGAGCGTTAACGCGGAACTGGCGATCCCGAACCAGGTGCCGTATGTTGTCTCGAAGGGCGCGATTAACCAGCTAACTAAAGTGATGGCTTTAAACCTAGCGCCATACGGGGTACGCGTCAACGGCATAGGCCCCGGCACTATTTTGACGGAAATGGCCAAAAAAACCGTCTTGTCCAGCCCGGAAGCGCGCCACACCATTTTGTCGCGTACGCCGTTGGGACGATGCGGCGAACCGGAAGAAGTAGCCTCAATTGCCGCGTTCCTAGCCAGCGATGACGCCACGTATATGACGGGACAAACGCTGTATGTCGACGGCGGGCGCCTGGCGCTCAATTACACCGTGCCTGTAAAAGAATAAAAAGTATTGAAGGTATGTCAAAAATATATGTCCGGTATTTGAAATGGTAATTAGACATAAATATGGCGATGCAGCATCATGTACCCGTCTCCACTATTCTCCTCCAAGAAAATAGTTTTAAGCCCGCTTTCATGGCGGGCTTTTTTTTACCGGGTTCCGTGCCGTCTCGCTTTCACTTTTCCTGGCTGTGGCGGGCACAAGACGACGAGCAGCCTGGGCAAATAAATAGCGTTTCCGCCATTTGAATCCCTTGGCCCAACGATTTCACCATTTCGCCCACTCAAAAAATTGTTAGTCCGCTCTGCGTTGATCGACGGACTATTTGAGCGCCTCAGCGCAATTAACCGGTTCGATAATGGCGCTGATGGTTTGGCGCTCGGGTATTGCCTTGCAAATGATTCACGAAAATCGCGCTCCAGCCCGTAGGTCTTTAATTGCCGCAATGGATGGCCATGTCATATCAGCGTCACATCCTGGCCTTAGAATTAGACCTCTAGCCCTTGACGTGGGGCGCTTGTGCGCATTCGATGGTCTCGCCAGAGGCGACGGCCCTGCAGCATACCCTAATCTCCTGGCCCATTTGGGTTTTTAGTCCGCCCTCCCCGGCGGGCTTTTTTTGTGCTGATGTAACTTAATAAAAGGGCTGACACCGTATGCTATGGTTGAGTTTCGTTTTGTCACAGTCGCGCTATGCGTATCCTCTTCGCATCCCTCTTTTTGATGACGCCTCAATTTCAAAAGCAGCGATACGGCTGTGCTGCTCTAAAGCGCTGCACGCACCGCTTTAGAGCGCCTGACCAAATGGCCCATATCGATGTCTGTATGGCATGTTGGGGTGCTGCTGCCATTCAAATTGGTCGAGGCGACAGTACGGCCGGCCAAGCTGACTATTGAGGCAGGTGTGGTATAGTGACCGGTTAGTAAAAGCTATTAAAACGCTAGAATTTAATCATCGACTGCGCCCCCCCCTTGACCCCTGGAAGTCTGCCCGCTTTTTGGCAGTGTGCTTGCACAGCGACCAAAAAAGCGAAATGACCCCGGATGGAACGATTGTGTAACCAAGCTCGCACCCCGGGAGCTGATGTCCGCCCGTTCAGCGCGCCTCAAAAGCGGCTGCCGACTATTCGCCAGAAGTTGATGACACTGGTATTTGCTTGTGTGCTGCCGGCCGGTCTGGTGTCGGCTTACTTAATTTATGAGCACTACTGGGCTGAACGGGCGCTGATGCTCGGCGAGACGCTAACGCTCGCGCGCTCGATGGTCGACGGCGTCGATCATGACTTTGATACTGTCGCCACGGCCTTGAGCACCTTGGCCACCTCGCCTAGTATCGAGCCGGACAAACTGGCCATGTTCAACGAACAAGCCAAGGGCGTGCACGCGATTTTTCCGGTCACCTACATCAGCCTTGCGGCGCCGGCAGGCGCCAACCAACTGATCAACACCCAAGTGCCATATGGCCAGCCTCTGGCGCCGACGGAGGATCCCGACCTGGTCAGGCGCGTTGTGGAAAGCGGTCAAACCGTCATTTCGGACTTGCATCTGGCGCCGCAGGCGGCAGTGACCATCGGCGTGCCCGTGTTTCGGCACGGTGTCAGCACTTACGCGCTCACCGCGCGCCTGCCGGTGCAAACATTGTTAACCGCATTAGCGGATCAAAAATTGTCGGGAAACTGGCGCGCCACCATTATCGATAGCAAGGGGTTAGTGGTGGCACGCAACGCCGAGATCGAGCACTATCTGGGCAAAAAGGTTAGCCCGGAGCTGCTGCAACAGTTCAAGGTCCGCGCCGAAGGTCACTTTACAACGAAGACCTTGGACGGCGCCGAAGTCATCACCGTATATAGCCGCTCGCTTAAATCGGGCTGGACGGTGGCCTTGGGCGTGCCGGAAAAAATCTTGAGCGCGGGCTTGCTGAGCGCGCTCAAATCATTGATTTTCTTTACCGTGCTGCTGCTGGCCGGCGGTCTTGCCCTAGCATGGTGGGTGGCCGGGCGCATTGCCCACTCGGTGCAAAGTCTGATCACGCCGGCCGTCGCGCTAGGCACCGGAATGCCGGTCGAGATCGCCCAGCTCGATTTTATGGAGGCCGAGCAGGTCGCCAAATCTCTGCTGCATGCCGCCTGCATCTTGCAACAAGCCAAGGGCGAGGCCGCTAATGAACTGGTCGAGCGGCAAGCCGCGCAAGCAGCGCTGATTGCCGCTGACCTGCGCAAAGATGAGTTCCTAGCTACGCTGGCACACGAATTGCGCAATCCGATGGCGCCCTTGGTCAATGCCCTGGAAATCATGCGCTTGGGCGATGCCCGCCATCCCCCACCGCAAAACGTGCTCGACATCATAGAGCGCCAACTTAAACAAATGGTGCGCTTAATTGACGACCTGCTCGACGTCTCCCGCATCAACACAAATCGGCTTAGCATCAAATCCGAGGCGGTGACGCTGCAAGAGGTGATCGCGTTTGCGCAAGAGACGGTGGGCGTCTTTATCGACAAACGCGGGCATCGTCTACATATAAGCCTGCCACCCGAACCCGTCAATTTGCGAGGCGACCGGACGCGCTTGGCTCAAGTGTTCTCGAACCTACTCAACAACGCCGCCAAATATACGGCGCCGGGCGGCGCCATCACTTTGACGGCCGCAGTGCGTGGGCCGTTCGTCATTATTTCCATCAGCGATAACGGCATTGGCATTGCGGCTTCCATCCTACCCCATGTGTTTGACACATTTTTCCAGGCCGATCGCTCGTTGGGCCGTCCTTTGTCCGGCCTGGGCATTGGCCTTCCTCTGGCCCAGCGCCTGGTTGAATTGCACGGCGGCCGCATCACGGTGAGCAGTGACGGCGACGGCCAGGGCAGTACCTTCAACGTCGAGCTGCCGCTTTCCTTTGCCGAACACACGCTTGCCTCAGTCCTGTCGCAGCCCGACCACCTTGCCTTGCCGCCGCACCGGGTCTTGCTGGCCGATGACAACGCCGACCATGTCAACACCCTCAAAACGCTGCTCGGCGCATCCGGCGTGAAGGTGCACGTCAGTTACGACGGCGTGGATGCGCTGCTGGCCGCAGAAATCTTCCTGCCAGAATTTGCCTTCCTCGACATTGGCATGCCAGGTCTCGACGGCTATAAGCTGGCACAACGTTTGCGGGCCCAGCCACAGACCCGCGATTGCGTGCTGATCGCCGTCACCGGCTGGGGCCAGGAAAAAGACTTGCACCGCTCCCGTGCGGCCGGCTTTGACCACCATATCGTGAAACCCGTTCAGCTGGCGCAGCTATACGCGATCCTGGGGCAAACGCCGACCGTGCGCCCTCTTTAAGGCGTTTTTTTACCAGCACATCCCCCCAAGGTCATCGCGTTGCGTGCAACGGCTCTATTTCGTCAATCGCTAATCTTTGCCGCAAGCATATTATTTTTTTGGCGGCTGGGGCGTAGCGGCCACGCAGCAGGTGTTCGAGTGACAACAGCTGCCGTTTTGAATTTGCCGTCTATCCGGCCGGATTTAGATTTCCATCCTCATCCCACCTCATGACGGCCCCCGCATCGCTGCGCAACACGCCCCATCTGCCCGCCGCGGCTTCAAGGATGGCAAATACATCACAGCTTGCCGCTATCGGCGGCCTAGGCGAATTATCACAAATCACCTTGATTTTTCACTCTGATTTTTGATCTGGTTGGCTGCTAGGCGTAGCGGCCCAGCCCGGTCGCGGTTTGCATCGCCCTTCGTTCCCTTGCAAATGATGCAAGCGAACGCCCTCCTTCGCCCCCGCCGTTTGGCGCCACTTTGCCATTTGCGGGCCTGCCTTGCTTGACGTTTTTTGAATTTTTCGGTAAGGGCGGCTAGATTCCAACAAGATGCCGATAGGAATCCGCATCAGATGGAACAGGTTCACGGGATAAGCGGAGGACCGCGAAGTGGGGCAGCAGACGCCCTCGGGCGACTGGGGTTTAAGGCGCCGTCGAGGCGCAATGACAAACCCCGGTCGCGCCGGGGTTATCCTACACCATCAATTATTGTCCATTTGCGGCAACATCGAGCCCGCTTCACGGTAACAACTATGCCATGACAGCGCCTCCTCTAACAGGTGCGGCGTATGCCCGCCGCGCCGGTTCGCCGCATCGACATAGTCCCTTAGCATCTGTCGGTACGGTTCCGCCACACAGCGTTCAATAATGAGCGCTGCACGCTCGCGCGGGGCGAGACCGCGCAAGTCGGCCAACCCGACTTCGGTGACCAAAATATCGACGTCGTGCTCGGTATGATCAACATGAGATACCATCGGCACGATACTGGAAATCTTGCCCCCTTTGGCGATCGATTTGGTGGCGAATACCGCCAGATACGCGTTGCGCGCAAAATCACCGGATCCGCCAATGCCGTTCATCATGTCCGTTCCCATCACATGAGTCGAATTGACGTTGCCATAAATATCCGCTTCCAGTGCCGTGTTGATGGCGATGATGCCAAGACGGCGGATCACTTCCGGATGATTGCTCATTTCCTGCGGACGTAAAATGAGTCGGCTCTTGTACTTGTCGATATTGCCGATGAACTCTTTGCTTTTTTGCGCCGACAAGGTGATCGACGAGCAGGATGCGAAGTCAAGCTTGCCCGCATCGAACAGGTCGAAGGTCGAGTCTTGCAACACTTCGGAGTACATGGTCATGTGTTCGAAGGGGCTGTCAATAAAGCCCATCATCACGGCATTCGCGATGGTGCCAATGCCCGCTTGCAAAGGCAGCAGACTGTTGGTCAGCCGCCCGGCCTTGACTTCATCCTTGAAAAAATCGACTAAGTGGGCAGCGATGGCGGCCGTGTCCGCATCGGGCGGCAAAATCGTCGACGCACTATCTGCCTTTTGTGTGATGACAATTGCGACAATTTTTTCCGGCGGAATTTCGATCGCGAATGTGCCAATGCGGTCGTCCGGCGTCATGATGGGAATTGGCTCGCGCCGGGGGCGGTGTTTCGGGATGTGAATGTCGTGCAGACCTTCCAGGGCAAGCGGTTGCGACAGGTTGATCTCGACGATGACTTTGTCGGCCAGGATCGCAAAACTGGCGCTGTTACCGACCGAGGTGGTGGGCACGATGGCGCCCGTCTCCGTGATGGCGACGGCTTCGATCACTGCGATGTCGATCGGCGCAATCTGCCGGGTCCGCAGCATTTCAACGGTTTCGGACAAGTGCTGGTCGACAAACATCACTTCGCCGCGATTGATGGCTGCGCGTAACACGGGATCACTTTGGAATGGCATGCGGCGCGCCAGCACGCCCGCCTCGGTCAAGGTCTTGTCGACGTCGTTGCCGAGCGAAGCGCCGGTCAGCAGCGTGATTTTTAACGGTTCGAGGCGTGCTCGTTCGGCCAGCGCCAGCGGCACGACCTTGGCGTCGCCGGCGCGCGTGAAGCCGCTCATGCCGACCGTCATGCCATTCTTGATCCATAATGCCGCTGTCGCCGCACTCGTTATTTTTTCCCGCAAAGCCGGCAGACGAATGCGCTGTTCGTAGTTCGCCTGCATGGCAGCGTCAGCTTCCTCCATCAACGCCGGCAGGCCAATGCATCGTTCGTAGTTGTCAGGCATGGTGAATTCCGTTTCAAAGTGGGTAGGTTAGGTCAGGCAACAATTTTCGGATATGCGACGACGGCTGGCGGCGCCCAACAACGGCGCAGATGACGTCCACAAGAGTCGCGATCACTGCAACGCTTTGTGGAACCGCGAGAACGACAGCGATCCGATTATGCAAAAGGCGATCGGCCCCACAGCAATTGTTCATGTCGGCCCGTGGTTTGTGACCAAGGCATCGAGTATCAGCGCCGGCGATATCCAATGGCAACTGAACTGAACAGCAAAAGGGACCATCTGCGGCCGGTAGGCCGATCCTGCACAATCATTTAGCAACTTACGGTCAACGCGCCGAACGCATATCACTCATATACTTTACTAATATGTGAGTGATTACATCACTAATATGTTAGCGAGTCAAGAGGTATAATCCCCTCAGTTGAATTGATCATTGAATAGCCCTTGCGGGCTGGCTACGGAGGACGGCTTGAAGCACCTAATCACTTATCCGAATCTGCCCCAGCGCATGCTGAAGGCGCGCGACAGCTTGATGGGCCATTTCCGGCCCATCTTGCACCGTTTCGGCTTGACCGAACAGCAATGGCGAATCTTGCGTGTCTTAGATGAGCACGGCCAGCTTGAACCACGCGAAATTGGCGACCTGTGTCAGATTTCCAGTCCCAGCATGGCCGGCGTACTGTCACGCATGGAGGACGTTGGCTCGATCGAACGCAACCGCATGCCGGGCGACCAGCGGCGTGTGAATGTAAATTTATCGCCCCAAGGACGCATCCTTATGGGCGAGATCGCGCCACTGATCGACTTGCAATACCATTACATTGAGCAAACTTTTGGCAAACAGATCTTCGTTGACCTATTTAAGGTGTTGGAAGCGTTCATCGAACTGGAGCAGCGCGCAGTTAAGCATGTCGACCTGCCTGCCGTAAGTGCTGCCGTAAGTGAAGATAGGAATGCTCAACATGCCGTATCAGCCTTCCGCAACGAACTGGACTAAGCCAAGGCCAAGCCCCCTCCGCTCGTAGAAAACCGACAACAACCATAGCTAGCCATAAATTTAAATGGCTGCGCCACTACACCACTGGCCGGGTTGGCCGGTTTCACAACCAAGCCCAAGGGAACAAGGCAAACGCCGCGACCCGCTAAGGCGACGACCCTTTACCCGAACGACGGACGACAATTGCGGCGCCATCCCGTTGCCGCCCGATGCCAGCACAAATCAGGCGGTTTGATGTTTTGGAGCATTAATGGGCGGCGTGCCTTCTTTGAACAATTGCTTCAGCTGGGAGCGGAACGCGGCGCTGTCCTCATGCTGATGCACTGCCACCGCATGCTGGACAGCGGCGTCCAGCAATTCCGATTCCGAATCAGCACTGATGGCGACCGAACAATTGGTTTCGCTTGGGAATTCACGACAATCGATATATTTACGAGACATGGCAACCTCCTCGTGTCAATTTGACGGCCCGGGTTTCAATTGGCGACCTACACGCACTTATATTTATAGTCAAAAAATAGGCGCCCTGCAAGCGCATCAACAACGTTTATCCACGTCACATCAGTTCGTGCGACTCGATGGCGCAGCTTAGCGCGCGAGCAGGCCCCGATTAAGGTCCCGGCTCTTACGCTTGACGGGATCAATCGAGCGTCGCGGCTGCGGATGCGTGCGCTCGTCCTTGAGCCGCGCTAGGGACATGTCCTTTGGCTAGGCTGCCGCCTTGAAGCGCGCAAAACTTGACGAGCAAATCAAATCGCATCAACCCCAGTCGTCGCCGCCGCCGCTTGCACCGTCGTCGCTGCTTGACCCATCGTCCCAAGAGGAATTATCGGCGATGCCAAAATCGCTTCCGCCCATATCATCGGGCACATTGCCGTCGTTGCGCGCTGGCGGCGGCTCGGAAAGAGGGCTACTCCGATTTCCGTCGGTAAAGTGGTGCATGAGCGCTTCCCCCGCTACCAGACCGGCGCCCATCGCAGCGCCTGTGGCCAAGCCACCCATAATTCCGGAGCCCATGCCGCCGCCACCAGCGGCCGGCCCCATCATCGGTCCGGTTGCACCTGAAGCGTAAGGCTGCCCCATCGGGCCAGCCCTATAAGGAGCCATGCCGCTCGGCGCGTAAGTGGGGACATTGCGGCGATTCATGAAACGCACGGCAAAAACGATAAAGGCGACCAAGCCCACTCCAATGAACAACAGACCCCATGGCATTTCGTTGGGGGCGGGCGCTTGCACCTGATGCGGCACCACTGCCGACCGTGCCGTGGCGTGCGATGCCGCAATGCGGGACCGAAGATTTTGCAACGCCTTCGGCTTGGCGAAGGGCAGCCCGGGGGCCAGTTGCTCGGCGGTATTTAGCTCGCCTTCCGCTCTGGCAAAACGTGCTTGTTTTACCAGTAGCTCGGCTTCGACAAAATGAGCCTTCGCGCTTTTTGGATGGTCGCGCAGGACCTTATCCATCATAGCCTGGGCTTCATCAAAATTTCCAGCTTCTGCTGCCACATAGACTTGGTGCATCGTGGCATCTTCCGCCGCATAAACAGGTGCGGCGAAAAGGATCGCTACCGTCAACAGCACGGAGGAAATCACGGAATTTCCTGACAAGGCTCTTTTTCCTGACATGACGTTTACTCCCTTTAGGATATCGAACAAATGATTTGATTTGGAGCAAATAAATTATAGCCAATAACTTGGGCCGTCTCGCATTTTATCAAGCTCCTATCATTGATGCGACCATGGCGCGCTGCAAAAATGTCCTTTATTGTACGCGCGGTGTGGACATCGCGCCCCCGGTCGTGCCAAGTTCCGCGACGCAAAACGTTCCTGCCGCATGTGGCGCGATATGCACGCGCGCTTGAACCGCACAAGCTGAACGTCAACGCCCGAGGTCATGAATATGCCATCAGGAGACAAATAGAGCCACTCAAATGCCATGGCGGCGCAATTTTTCCCAGGCAATTTTGCCATCCATGACAACCGGGCTTTACAATCCAAATTCATGCACCGCCACTCCCAAACGGTACACGATCCATCGTTCGAAATGAGCGCAGCGAATGGTTTGGCTCCGCAAACGGTTGCCAGCGATCTGAAGTCGACTTCGGCCTTAATTTCCCGTGTGAACGGCAGCGCGCGTGTCCGCGAACTTGTACAATTCAGTTTCAGCGAAATTACCATCAAAGGTGCATGGACGGTTCCGGGCGCCCTTGAACTGAAAGCGCATGTGGCACCGGCTAGCAACGCCGGAAATTATTTTGCCAAGCCACATCCTGGCAGATTTTGCTGCCTTTGGGCGTGGTCGTGCTCGATTATCTCAACCCTGCAAAACAAAGGAAATAACATGCAACTCAACGATAAAGTCGCCATTATCACCGGCGCGGCCAGCGGCATCGGCAAAGAAATCGCCTTCGAATACGCGCGCCAAGGTGCCAAGGTCGTAATTGCCGATCTCGCGCTGGACGCGGCGAGTGCGGCGGCCAACGAAATCATCCAGGCTGGTGGCAAGGCGATGGGAATAGCAATGGATGTGACCAATGAGGCGCAAGTGGATCAAGGCGTAGCAGCGGCCGTTGCCGCGTTTGGCGGCGTTGATATTCTCATCAGCAATGCCGGCATTCAAATTATCAGTCCGATCGTCGACTTCAGTTTCGAAAATTGGAAAAAAATGCTCGCCATACATTTAGATGGCGCGTTCCTGACAACCCGCGCCTGCATGCGCGAGATGGTCAAGGCCGGCAAAGGCGGCGCCATTATTTATATGGGATCGGTCCACTCACACGAGGGCTCGCCCTTCAAGAGCGCATACGTAGCGGCCAAGCACGGTTTGCTCGGGCTGGCAAAAGTGGTGGCGAAAGAAGGGGCTAAAGACCATATTCGTGCCAACGTCATCTGTCCGGGTTTTGTGCGCACGCCCCTAGTTGACAAACAAATTCCTGAGCAAGCGGCGCAACTACACATCAGCGAAGCCGACGTCATCAAAAACGTGATGCTCAAGGAAACCATCGACGGTGAATTCACAACGACGCAAGATGTGGCGCAAACGGCCCTCTGGCTAGCGGCCTTCCCATCGACGGCGCTCAGCGGCCAGTCTATCGTTGTCAGTCATGGCTGGCATATGCAGTAGAGCCGTGCGTCGGCGCGCGGATCAGGTTATTTCCGCACTGCTCTGAGCGCTGATGGTCGGGGCTGATACGGAAATGATCGCAAAAAAATCGCGTGGATTTCGCGCCCGCCAGAATGGGCAGAAATGACCTACATCATGCCGATCATGGCAAGGAGACGTGAAAACACATCATGCTTCTTGCCCCAGCTTTATTCTTTGTAGGCTTCGACCGGGACGCTGATCGTAACCTCGTCACTGATACCCGGTAGATACCGGACCATCCCGAATTCCGAACGTTTGATGGTGGCCGTGACTTCGCAAGCGCACATCTTCTTCTTGTTCATCGGATTTACTGAACATTTGAAGCGATTGACCTGCACCGTCAGAGGTTTGGTCACGCCCAGCAAGGACAGCTCGCCTTTCGCGGCAACGATTGCATTGTTCTGGTCAAAGATCAGCTTGGTCGACCTGAATATGATCTTTGGAAATCTCGCCACATCAAACAAACGGTATCCCGGAGAATCGGGCGTTTCCGTACCATAACCCATGTTCAGCGTCGCGGTTTCCACCTCGTAGTTAACGCTGCCGTTATGTGCAACTAGATCGAGGACAACAGTTCCCTTCGCCTTGTCGAAACGTCCGCTTTGGGTGGTAACACCCAAATGGGAGAATTCGAATACGGGGATGCTGTGTAGCGAGTCCATAGTGTAGCGGTCTGCTGCCAACGCGGGTCCCGCGAGCATCGTCGATAGCGCGGCCACACCGAATAGCCGCCCGACAAGAATCGCCCGCCGACAGAGCATCCAAAAACCCACCATCAGTTCCTGTAAGCCTCAACGGGAACGTTAATTTTGATGTCGTCACTAACCGTCGGAATGTACTTGGTCATGCCAAAATCGGAGCGTTTGATGGTTGCAGTAATATCTCCCGCGCACATGAATTTCTTATTGAGAGGGTTGGTCGTGCACGCGAAACGATTGACTGTCACCTTAAGCGGCTTAGTTACCCCAAGAAGGGTGAATTGCCCCTCCGCAGCGACGACCTTGTCGTTATCGAAAAGAAGCCGATCTGACTTGAACGTGATGGTCGGATATTTTTCGATATTGAACAAACCTTCGGAACTCACATGCACAGTCCAAGCCCGTGATCCCATGTCAAGTGAACTGGTAAATACCGTGAACTCGACACTGCCTTTTTTTGCTCCAAAGTCCAATACGGCCTTACCCTCCGCCTTGTCAAACCGCCCCCGTTGGGTCGTAAATCCCAAGTGACCCACTTCGAATACCGGAATCGTATACTCCGGGTCGAAAGTGTAGGTTTCCGCGGAAAAAGCTGGCGCCGCCAATAGCATGGTCAATCCACAAGATACAAAATATTTTTTCATTAATGGCTCCAATTGACGGACTGATAGTGCTTCGAATCAATCCGGAAATGCCTGCAGGTAAGCGGCGACGGCGTCTTTGTTTCCGCCGGTAAGCGGATGCGTGACGAATTCCATAGGAGTGCCCGGTCGCCCCTGGGTATTCTGGAAGATATCTAGTTGCTTCACGACATAGTTAGCGTGCTGGTGGGCCAGCTTGGGGAAGGCCCCGATCCCTTGGGCCTTGGGTCCGTGACAAGATGTGCAGGCAATTACGTTCATTTCCGGCACGCCTTTGTCGAAGATTGTTTTGCCGGCAGCTAGCAGCGCAGGGTCGGCGCCAGCCATTTCCGGCCGCGACGTCTGCTTCGAATAGAACTCGGCCAGCCCAGTAATTTGCTCATCGGTCAGGTGGCGCGCGATCCCCCACATGTATTCGAAGCCAGCGGGATCGGAGCGGTTATGGCTGCGAAATCCCTTCAGTTGATTGACGATGTACTCCTGCTGCTGGCCAGCCAATTTCGGGAAATTGGGCGAAACCGAATTGCCGTCGACACCGTGGCAGTTAGAGCAAACCTGAACCGCGGTAACAGCCGGCGACACATCCGGATTGCCAAGGGCTCGCGAGCGCTCGAGATTACTGCAACCGGATGCAAGAAAGGCCGTCAGGAGTGCGATCGGAAAAAAATTTCTGGTCATCTGGATTCTCCTTTGATCCCCATGAGCATGTGATCCCCGCGCTCATTGCATCCGGGGACCAATAGGCGGCCTAGAAGATTGAGCCACGCGCGATTGCGCAGCGAACGCGACCGCCCAATAGGGAAGTTCAGGTTCAAGCATGAAATCGCTGTTGAGCCCCCCAAATTTCTGGGGCGCGTTGGCGTAGCGAAGCGTCCGTGTGCGCTGTAGTTTTCCATTTAGTATGCTCCCCAGACATAAAGAAACAGTGTGTTGTTGTCTTTTGCGTCGCGGCCGGCCCCATCGTAGTTATTTGACGCGCCGTGGAAACGGTTGAATGCAAAATATTGAGCACCAATCCTAATGTTCTGGACTGGCGTCCAGAACAATTCTGGAACCCAACCGCGGGTATCGGGGTTTGTGGCGACATCCGGGTACAAGGTGGCATCCGACGTTCCCGTTGTACTAAAGTAGCTGAGGCTCGCGCCGTACTTCGCATGATAAATGTAGCTGCCCTTCAGTCTGAGCTGATTCAAGGTATTGGTCGCATTCGTGGCGACGCCGGTTACATCACCATTGCTGATAGTTTCTCTGATATAGCTCAGCTGCGCGGTGATGGTATTTGGATCGAGCAGATATTGATATTGGGCATCAATGCCGCGGTCGCGATAATCTGTCGTCGGCCCTCCCGGATTCAAGTTATCCGGGTAAATGGCAGCATTCATGGCCAACATGCCGACCATCGCGCTATGGGGTCCCCAGTCATGACTTAGTGCCACCCGTAAATAAGGATTAACACCTTTGAGTTTGGTCTGATCCGCATTCGCCGTACCCTGGCTTAAGAACGACAAAGCCCCATTAGCGGTCTGGTACCCCGCCACCTCCACATACAATGTCTTGTTCAAGAAGGCATAGCCGCTTATGCCGGCAGCCTGAGTTCCGAGTTGGCTAATGATGGGGGTCGCATCAGGGCCGGTAACCCCAAATTGGGTCGGAACATATTGAATCCACGCCGGAGCCGTATTCCATGGGTCGGCGAGGGAAGGATTATTGTTTAGGCTAAGGCCGAAGATGAAGTCTTGGCCCCCATCGATGAAGCGGTCCGCGTAACGTAAATCGAAGTTGTCGGACGCCCACTTGCCTTGCCAGTTACCGGAGTCAGGATTTTGGCTGTCGTAATTATTGTAGGTCGCTTGTGCGAACATGCCCACATTATCAGTGATTTTGCCAGCCAGGAAGACGCTGCCGGTTTGAAAAATGACAGACCCATCTTTGGAAAATGTCGGGTCATTGGTTGGAGTCGAACTCTTGTTGAAGCTTGCTACTCCCATCACGGACAAGGGGACGTTGCTGCGGGTGCCAATCGTGTAGCCCGTTAGCTTGAACAAGCGCCCGTAGGGAGTGAGCTCCGGGAATTGACCGCCAGCGTGACAAGCCACGCAATTTTGCCCGGTCTGCCTTGCGAAAGCTGGCAACGCCTGGGCTACAAGCGGGCTCAAAAGGCCTTGCATGGCAAGAATCAGGGCCAGGAGGCGTAAATAATTAAATCCCAAGCAGCGCGACATGAACGAGTCCATCTTGATGGCTCTCCTCTTTTCATAGTATTTGAATACCATCTAGAATTCCGAATGGAACCCGGAAATTTGCAATACATTGGTGCTCATTCAATTTGGAGATATAAACCATCAATCATAAAACCATCAATCGGCCAGCCTACTTTCTTACGGTCGCCACCCTTCCTTTAATTTAAATTCCCATTTAATTTCCATCGGTCAATATCACCAATTCTCAGAGGTAATCACGCATCACGCGCCTGCGGAAATTTAATTCTACCTTACCTTTTTGCGTTCATCCAGCAGTTCCTGATCTGTTTGGCGACGGCACCGTTGTTTTTATGCGAGTTTGCTGAGGCTCTACCATTTCCAGTTATTTGCCTAAAAATTTTAGTGCGCTGTTGCCCCGCCAGGTGCCAAGTTACGTAGATGCGGCCTTTTTACCGTTTGCATCTGTGGACCGTGCGCTGGCGCCATGCAGGTGGGCTTTCATATGTTTCGTAAGTTTAGTCGCTACGATTTTTTAATGAATGTTAGAGCTCCTCTCTCAACAATGCCCACGTTACTCAAATGGACTATTAATACGGGTACGCTACAGTTCAAGCTTGGCCAGCACATCGGTCGGGGCCCCCGACAAACGTCTCCTGGGTCGTGGGCTATCCCGTCCCGTGCAGAAGGACATCGCTGGGACGCAGGCTGCGTGCGGGTCCGCCAACGCGCATGGCATTGCGAAATAAAGGCGAGCGTCGAGATGCTCGCCTATGGCGATCTCTGTAACGCGCGTGCCGATCAGGTTCACATGAAGCTCAACCTAAAGATCGGTGCGGACTTAGGCGTGAGGAGCGAACTCGGGTAGCGCGTTGCTGGCTGCATCGGTCTTGCGCCCTGGGACGTTCTTGACGTGCCGGGCATTGACGACTGGAGTGCGGATGCCCGCCGCCGCCAGCGCCGCGTACGGCTTTTCCAGTAAATGCCCGTGTTTTCCATGACCACCGGGTCCGGGACAAGCGCCACCGCCCATTCGGCCAGTGCGCACCGGTCCCGCTTGAACGCGCCAAATTGACGCTGCTCGACGCGTGTCGTGCCATCGCGGTCCTTCGATAGCCGCGCAGCGGCCAGCGCCGCCCATCAACCTAGATTTCTCTGTTAGCTCGTCATAAGGAGGGGCGGCGCAGTCATTGCGCGGGATTTTCGGCTGTGGCGCCAAGGATTTTTTCGACGATATAGCGCACTGATTTCTGCCAGCGCTGCGTAGACGGTAACTGAGGCGCAGTTGCCAGGATGTGCTGCAAACCTGCACGGACATTGGCCACTAACGCTTTGACATGTGCTGACGCAGCATGTGTTATCGAGAGCAATATGCGGCGCTGCCCGCCACTTTCCGTGATTCGTCCAACGGCAGCGAGCAGCAGTGGTCTACTCGTGATTGCCTCTAATCTGGCTTTCGGATGCACTAGTCGCGTACCCACTCCACCAGTTATACACGAGGGCAACAGCTCTCGCGCTCAAGTTGCATCTCAATGTCCTGGGTGCTGTAGCCACCCCATCCCCACTGATTCTTAATTCGTCGAAACCGTTCTCTCGGTCGGCACGGCCACGGTAAAGTTGCTCCATACGTTCAATGAGGTAACGCGAATTCGTAACGAGCACGGCGTACTCCCAAACCTTGACGGGACCATTCTCATCGAATTTCTGCGCACCTTTTTGGGTCGATTTTTTGCTGGTGCCTTTGGGTTTTGTCGCCTCCGCCACCAGGCTATCCCTGATCGAATGCCGCATCACAATGACGCGGCGCTCTTGGGTCCACCCAGTCAGCGTCAGATCGCATGCCTGCCAGCCTTGGCCGGCATCGCACCATTCACGCCGGTGCCAATGGCGCTCGATCAACCGTTTGACATTGCTTGATTGCTTAAGGGTCGCTCGATATCTTCAAGCTGGCGCATGACGCGCTCATTGCCGAAGTCGCAGTTGCCGCGTACCAACATTGGCTGCTGCTGTCTGAGAAGGCGACAGATTAGCTCGGTCAGGCCGGGGAGCCCATGTGCTGAACTGCTGAATTTTTTGCCTTGTACATGCGCCTGCAGCGCCAGGCCGGGCCATTATTACAACAGGTATCCCGCGCTGTTTGGGGGATGCCTACACCACCAGCGTCTGAATGGGCAAGCACCGTAGACAGGAACGCGATGGGGCGTGAATTGCAGAACTGTGCTGTGACTGCTATTCGACTCCCTAGCTGACATTTGCTGTGGCTATGCGTCACGGCAACGCTACTCGACGCCGAGAGAATTTAAAAATTAAAGCCATGTATAGGGCGCGCACCTGCACATGGAATACGCTTTACTCAATAAAACCAAGCGCTTGCAGAACGATATTGGGCTATTCCAATGCACAAATTCCCGCCAAATAGCGCAACCGATGTGAAAAAGCCGACGCAAAGGCCGGCTTTTTTGTCTTTTGAATCAACTACTTATCCTTGGCGGAGAGACGGGGATTCGAACCCCGGATAGGCTATGAATATATGCACGCAAACCCGACTGGCACACCAGCGCAGCACCTATCTGCCATTCGGAAGGCTGCGCCAATGACAACCTACAATATAACATTTGAAGGAGCAGGCAATGGGTCACGTATTTCGTTCAGTAATTACTGCGCTGTTGTTCGCCTGTTTTGCCGTATGCAGCGCAAATGCGCAGTCGGTGACTGTGACACCGCCACCCGCCACCAGCGCCACGCCGGATAATGCGATTCTGCTGACGATCTTTCTCAAGCATGATCAATCGCGTCCATTGAGCGAGCTTAACGCTCAGCTGACGAAACAAGGTTTCTATAAGGCATTTCCGCCGGCTGGCATAGAAGTGCTCAGCTGGTACGTCACCATGGGCATTGGACAGGTGATTACCCTGCGCCTACCGGCATCGCGTATCCGCGAGGTCAACCGCATCTTGGAAGATACTGCCTGGGCAGTTACAGGACCGAGTTCTACCCCACTTACGACTACAAAGCGGTCGGACTGGCAGCACACGACAACGCCAAATAAGCACCCGCGTAGAAGGGAATCCATAGCCCGTTGCGGTACGACTGGCGCATGGAGTCCTGCCTGGTGGCGGTGGCGATGGCATTGACGGTCTGATAACAGCCAATTCGCGATAGGGGGTGTGCGACGATTCACCGGCTGCTTAAGACTGAAAGGAGCCACTCGGGATATGTGCCAGACGGGGCAGCTGTCGCCCCTGAGCGGCCGAAGCCACCTCCCGTTAGTAGTGATTCAAATGTCAAATCGGATGCGCAAATATCATGAAGCCATATGCCGTCACGCGAACCCAAAAACAAATTTCACTTCCCCATGCATGCCATATTCCTGCGAAATCTGATTAATCGTCTTGACTCCCCGGATGGCTTCAAGCGCAATTTTCGCCTTGTTATCCTGGGTCGGTATCTCTCGCTTCTTCTTCACTTCGGTCATTGCCTGTTCTCCATCAATCTGGTAACACTAAACCATTATCGGAAAATCAAGATCCACTACAATCAATGCGATCGATGCAAACATATTGGATTCTGCTATGCATTTAAAACAGTTAAAGATATCCAATGTCCTAAGTGGCTTGGTGGTGTTGTGCGTGGTGTTCGGATTGAGTGGCTGTAGTTCCGTATTGACACAGGGTGGTTCTGCTGCGGCTGGGGTTGCCGGTACCGCGTTGGCGGGCAAGGTTACCAAAAACGATGCGATCGCCACCGGAATTGGTTTTGGTGTGCAAGCTGCGGTGCGCGCTGGTGTGCAATATGGTCAGCGCAAGGTTCATGGCGAGGAGCAGGACGTCATTGCCAATGTCGCCGGCGAGCTGGCTGTTGGAGCTGTGGCAAACTGGCAAATCCTGCACGCACTGCCAATTGAGGACAATGAGCGCGGCCGGGTAACCGTGAGTCGCGTGATTGGCAGCGAGGACATGAGTTGCAAAGAAATTGTGTTTTCCGTCGATGGCCTAGTCGCTCAGTTCGACAAGCCGGACAGTCAATTTTACGTAGCGACCATCTGCCGTTCCGGGGCAACCTGGAAATGGGCATCGGCAGAGCCAGCAACCGAGCGCTGGGGAGCATTGCAGTGATGCGGCGGGGGTGCATCAGCGCCATTGGCTGCCCTTTATTGCTTTCAGCAGCGGCAACACTTAGCAGCTGCAGCAGCATCGGCGGCTTTGCCGGCGCTGCTGCAGGAGTCGCCAGCGGCGCAGTCACCTCCAATCCGGTAGTCGGCTACGCTATTGGCGTAGGTGTTCAATCTGCAACCGATGCCACGCTCAAATATGTGTTGCGCAATTGGCAGAAAGCCGAGCAGGATGAAATCGCGGCAGTCATCGGCAAGCTAGATGTAGGCCAGTCCCACCGCTGGGCAATCGTCCATCGCATATCCTACGGCAACGAACATGGAGAAGTGCGCGTCACGGGCCTGATCGACACCCCGTTGGCCTTGTGCAAGGAAGTGATGTTGTCGGTCGATACGGGTGAGGGCGAGCTGTTCAAGCGTGCTTGGTATACCGGCAGCGCTTGTCGGAGCAACGATGCGTGGAAGTGGGCGGTGGCGGAACCGGCAGTGGAGCGGTGGGGTAGTCTGCAATGATTGACGAATCTTGCAGCCAACAGCAACCCTTCAGCTGCCGGAACGAGGGTTAAACTCATATCGTAATAAAGGTGGCACGGCATCTTGAAAGAATCGGCTATTGAGGTTGCATTCGATGCGAACTTCAGCCCCGCCAGTCTGTGGGCTGCACAGCGGATGATTTTGCGCCCAACGACGCGATGGTCCCACTGCATCCACCCCCTGGCAAGCGCAAAGTCTGTTGCGGCATTTTTGAGCTTGCTAATGGTTAAAGTGCCTGGGCGGCAACAATGAGGTTCGACGTCTGCTCGATCAACTCTTCAACGAAACTTGTCGTAACATCGAGATCACCCTCATATTCAGCCAAGTTACGTTTTTTATGCGCTTGGTCAAGCAATAGCCACTGGGACGGCTTGTATCCCAGCGTATGCTCCAGGCACTGAAAAACAAGATAACGATTTTCACTGCGGTAGCCATAGGCACGAAGAGCGGACAATGCAGCCGCATGGGCAGCATTGTAGGCGAGGTCGAAACGACTTTCCAATGCGAGAGTCGCGTGCCTGGCATCTTGTAAACGGACGGATGCCGAGCGTAATAAACCAGCCCGTTCCCTCGCGTCAGGCGGCTCCGCCTTCAGTTTGCCAATGCGCGCCAGATTCGCCAGCGCTGCCGAGTCGGGCGATGTCATGTTCTGCTCCTATCACAAAGATTTTGGGCTGCTCCAGCACGCGCATAATGAACGATTTTCCGTCACTCAGGCGTTGCGCAAATTCGTCTCGTGTATAAAGTGTTGGATTCACCGCGCGTCCCAGCTGCTCGCGAGCTGGCAGTAATGCTTCAAGCAATTCCGCATTCGATGGCACTCTACCGATTACCATCAAATCGATGTCACTACCGGCATGCTCAGTGCCCTTGGCCAGCGAACCGTAAATAAATGCCACATCCACAAGCGGAATCAGGTTCTGCAGTGCCGCATGAAGTACATCGGCCACGCCAAATGTTTTCACGACAATACCCCGAAGCTCATTAAATATCGGGGCGTCGTGGTTGGCCTGGTAATGCTTCTGATTTCCTATCCGCCGCACAGTGACCAAGGCAGACGCCTCCAGCCGCGCCAGCTCCCGCTGGACGGCTCCTGAACCTGACGCCGCCAAACCAATCAGTTCATTGGCATAAAATGAACGATGCGACTGACCAAACAACACCGCTAGTACCCGCTGTTGCGTCTTCGTAAATAAAGCATCTGCATATGTACCCATAACGGGTATTGTGGTACCCATTATGGGCATTGTCAACCTGTTCTTAAGTGAACAAGGCCATTAAATTTAGTTGGCTGCGATCGAATGCCGCAGACTAAGTGCAAAACCGATGAGAGCGAGGCTGAGGTGATGCTGGCGCCCGCGTCCGCGTCTCTCAGGAGTAGCAAAGTGGTATCTTCAAAGCGTTCACGGGTTCTGAGGTGCAGGGGAACCCCTTCATTGGGATTTTTACTGTCGTTCCCTTTCCCAATGATAATGGTCCAGGCTTGAAGGTTGCGTCAATCTTCACTTGCGCAACTGCTGCCGCCGAATTGACCGGGAGACCAATTCGATTTCGAGCGACCTCAATATTTGGACTGTGTTCGGATCTCATGGACGCGGCATCATTGGAAACCGGATGCTTTTTATCATACTCGACATTACTTGCGATAATGTCGAGTCTGATAGCACATCGCGATTTAGACGTGAAGTTCTGGCCTCGCCCTATCCGCAGATTTGCACGCCCCCATCGGACGACTTTCATATCCGATGCTTTACCGGTACTCGAAAGGTAAAGTCGCGCCGCACTTATGTTGGTTGGAACTGAAGCCGCGCCATGTTTATTTATATGTCGACAAGCGTGCCGCAAAGACTGCTGCACACCGCGAGATCGAAATCCTGTCGCACGCATTCACCAAGGCGGTCGAATGGGGCCTCATTGACCGCCATCCTTCAAGGGAGAGGTCCGCCTACAGGCGAGCGCCCGCGCACTAGATATATCGAAGATTGGGAAGTCGTCGAATGTTTGGCGCTGACATCGAAGCGTAAGGCTGGCAGCGTGCTGGCCGTGCAGGCCTATATCCGGATCAAATTGCTGACAGGCATGCGGCGTGGCGACTTGCTTCGCCTGACGATGTCCGATCTGCGGGAGGACGAAATTCACGTTGCACCCCACGAGACCGCAAACACCACCGGCAAGAGGCTGATCATTGAATGGTCAGATGAATTACGCGAAGCCGTCTCGATGGCGAAGGCCGCCAGGCCGGTGAAACTGACGCTATTCTTGTTTTGCAACCGGCGTGGCGAGTCCTATTACAATGAAGAAACCAGCCGCGCAGGCGGCTGGGACTCGATGTGGCGGGGATTCTCCGCACGCGTGCTGAAGGAGACGAAAGTTGAAGCAAAGTTCACCGAACATGATCTCCGTTCGAAGTGCGCGAGTGACGCATCGACGCTTGAACACGCCCGTTCATTACTCTCACATGCGGACAGCAAGATCACCGAGCGAGTCTACCGGCGCAAGCCGGAACGGGTCAAACCGCTGCGATGACACCGAATTGAATAGTGCAATTGAATTCTATAGTGCAGGTCAACAAAAAAGCCGACTGAACAGTCGGCTTTTTTTATTTAAAATCAACTACTTATCCTTGGCGGAGAGACGGGGGATTCGAACCCCGGATAAGCTATGAACCTGTTGCAGAGAGCCAATTTTCATCAATAAAAACAATCACTTATCGATCTATTGCTGCGCTATTAGTTTTCATTTTGACATATGATAAGTCGTTGATTCCATTGGATTCCTGCAAATTGAATAGCGCGGATTTTTACCTATTTCCAACCCACTACGGATGCAAAACTCTGCCGCAATTGCCACCCGCTTCCTCCTCGTTTTGCGTCGTGTGAATCCGAGCGGAGGGCTATTTGCCTTCCTCCTGCTGTCCCCAGCCTGGAATGTTTAGATAGTACCTGGTGGAACGGCCATTGCCCGCGCGGAGCAACAAGCCCATGTCCTCAAGCAAGGTGAGGTCACGCGATGATGTCGCCCGTGAGGCGCCTGTCAGGTTCTCGTATTTCTTCGTGCTCATACCGCCCTCAAATCCGCAGGGACCAGCGTCAAGCAGCGCATTGAGCATTTTACGTTGCCGAGGCGAGAGCTCCTTGTCGCCGTGGGTGTGCCAGAACCGCCCCCTCTCCAGGGAGTGATCGATGATGGCTGAGGCCTGTTCGCACGCTATGCGAACTTGTGCGACAAACCAGACGACCCAAGCCGTCACATCCAGCGCGCCATGCTGCGCGCGTTCTAATTCTCCGTAGTAGTCCTCACGCCTTTCAAGCAGCCGTTGAGATATTCGCATTAGTCGGCTAGCCTCACCACTGTCGCGCGCCAGAACCAGGTCAACGATGACACGGCCAACGCGGCCATTGCCATCCTCGAACGGATGTATAGTCTCAAACCACAGGTGGGAAAGCGCCGCCTGGACAAGACCATCCCGCTCCTGCCTCGTATTGAACCAATCGAGCAGCCCTGCCATTGCAGCCTCTACCTGGGCGGAGGGAGGAGCTTCGTAATGGATCTTCTCGCCGCCAATTCGACCGCTGACGATCTGCATCGGCTCGGCGTGCTCGCGGTAAGCGCCAACGCGTATCCTCGTCATCCCAGAATATCCAGTTGGAAAGAGGGCAGCTTGCCAGTTTTGTAGGCGTTCATGGGTCAGCGGGTCGGCCGATTTGTTAACAGCATCATCCATGATGTCCAACAGACCGTCGACGTGTCTTGGGATGTCGGGCCCCCTCTGAGTACCTAAGCCTAGTCTGCGGGCGACTGAGGACCGAACCGCCAAGAGGTCCAATCGCTCGCCTTCAATCGCCGCAGTTGCAACTGCTTCCTGGCTCCAAGCCTCCGCCGCAAGGGCCGTGCGCTGCACAAATCCGAGCGCGGCCAACTTTCCCTCGACCACACCTTGGGCGCGTCTGGCGAGGGCAACTTCGACGCTAACCAATGCAAGGTTGTAGTGCATCTTGGGCCAGCCTGGGTCTTGCCAGATGAAGTGTTGTGCTTGCATGAACGTTGTTTGAGCAATTCGTGAGGCGAATATAGCACACAATCGACTCATATTTTGATGCGATACTAGCGAATAATCAACCCACAGGCAATTTATCCTTAAATCAACTCACTTTTCGAGGCGAAAATTTGCTTAAATCGCCTCAAACCTTACAACCGGCAAACCCTGTTGAGCCGGCCAAGGGATGCCGGATTACGATTGTTAGCTCATTCGCATCTGACGGCCCAACACTGAACAAGGTCGCCACTACCTCGACTCGGCCGCAATCAATGCCCGCAAATCAGCATTGACCGTACCCTAAACGAATTAGAGTACCAAAATGGTACGACCACTGGATGCCGACATGACGGCGGACAGGTGCGCCGAAACCCTCCACGGCCATCCTGTTGCGCTTCACGCAACAAGATAGCCGCACCGAATGCGGTCGTGGTCTATTAACCGACACTATGCGAGGCGCAAATCCGCGCATTCTGGTCGACAAAAAAAACAGGCGATGCGCTTCTCGGTGTGGGGTGAGCCCCGCGTGATCAGCTGGAGCGAGAATTACCCAGACCACATTGCGCTGCGACGCGGTTGCCTCGATGCTGTGAGGGAACTGCTTCGGGAAAACGATATCGCTTGCAAAGTGCTTGATGTGCGATTTGCGGGCGAAGCGCTCGACGTCATGTTCGACGGCATGTTGCGATTGGATCAGGAAATGGCCGTGGCCGTTATGTTGCATCACGATGAGGCGTGTTATGCGCGCCAACGGCCTTCGGCAAGCCCGTGATCGCCGCTGCGATGATCGTCCGGCGTGGCGTCAACACGCTCCTGCTGGTGCATCGCAACTAGTTACTTAAACAATGGCAGAAACGCCTGCAATCTTGTCTTGGCGTCGGCAAGGGCGTGGTCGGCACCCTCGGTGGCGGCAAGGCAACGGCCGACCGGCCAGATCGATATCGGGTGATGCAGTCGTTGTCGCGACAAGGCATAATCAACCCGTTGGTCGAAAATTTATGGTCACGTCATCGTCGACGAATGCCATCCCGGGGCGCCGTATCGTTCGATGGAATCTTGAGGCGAGTCTAGGCGAGGTGCCTGGACTAACTGCCACGCCAATCCGCCGCGATGGCCAGCAACCGATCATCTTCATGCAGTGCAGGGCCGATGTGCGATCATTGATTTCGTCGACACGACCACCCGCCACTACTGCGAATGTGGGACAAGCGGTAGCGCGGCTACAAGGCGATGCGCTACCGCATTGAAAGCAACACAATAAATCAACTCCTCATCCCCCCGGACAGAAAGGCTGCACAGGATGACTGCAATCACACATGACCTCGCCAAGATTCTTTCAACGATTCGTTGCCATGGCAACTATTATGCCACCGGCACCTCCGAAATCGCCATGCCGGCTCTGGAAGTGGATGGTGTCGGACGCATTTCCCTGCCGCTGCTGCCGGTGCAGGCCGAACAGCTCATTGCGGTCGCGACACGCTCGCCCTACGGCCTAGGGGAGGAAACGCTGGTTGATACCGACGTGCGCAGGACGTGGCAGATCCAGGCCGAACACCTGCGGCTCTCGGGCCGCAACTGGCCCGGCACGCTCGATACCATCGTTGCAAGAGCCGCAGCAGGGCTTGGCGTAACCGATCCGGTGTCGGCTGAACTGTACAAGCTGCTCGTCTATGATGCGGGCAGCTTTTTCGTCGAGCATCGCGACACGGAAAAAAGTAGAGGAATGTTCGCCACCCTCGTGCTCGTGCTGCCGTCGGTGTGCAGCGGGGGCGAGCTGATCGTGCGCCATAAAGGGTATGAAGTGTGCTTGGACCTCAACAGCCCCGAACCGTCCGACGCCTCCTTCGCCGCCTTCTTTGCCGACTGCGTGCATGAGGTGCGACCGGTGACAAAGGGCTACCGGCTGACCCTGGTCTACAATCTGCTGCGCAGGGACGACGGACCGGCTCCCACTTTTCCCGAGTATACGGAACAGTCGGCGGCCATCACCGCCCTGCTCGGCCACTGGGTCCAGAATAAAAACTCAGCGAAGGACGATACGCCGGAAAAGCTCATTTATCCACTCGAACATGCGTACACGCCAGCCGAGCTGGCGTTTGACACCTTGAAGAACGCCGACGCGGCCGCCGCGGCCATTCTCGTTCCCGCCGCCTTAGCCGCCGACTGCGACCTGCACCTGGCGCTGGTGTCAATTGAGGAAAGCGGTAGCGCCGAGCACGACTATGCGCCGCGCAGACGGGGCCGCTGGTACCGAAGCGATGACAATGGCGACCGAGACGAGGATTTCGAGATTGGAGAAGTGTTTGACCGCAGCCTGACCGTATCGGACTGGCGAACGCCCGATGGCGCCCACGCCGCGATCGGCGCCCTGCCTTTCCTTGAAGAGGAGCTGTGCCCGCCCGACGCCTTCGAGGACATGGAGCCAGACGAACAGTATTTCCATGAAGCGACGGGAAACGAAGGGGCTTCGTTCGAGCGCAGTTATCAAAGGGCGGCCTTGGTGCTATGGCCGCGCGCCCGCAAGCTGGCCGTGCTCAACCAGGCCGGTCTTGCCGTGACATTGCCCTATCTGGCCGACCTGGCAAGCCGCTGGCTGCAAAGCGGCGAAGGCAAGAAATCACCACTGTGGCGCGACGCCCATGCGCTGTCCGGTCATATGCTGGCGAAATGGCCTGCAACGCAACGCTACCCGGGGACCGAGAAGGCAGACAGGGAAACAAGTATATTGTCTAGTCTGACGCGGCTCGATGACGCCGAGCGCATCGATGGTTTTTTATCAACAGTGCCTGCTATGGGGATATACGCCGGGGGAGAGAACGCTGCGCTGGTCGGGGCGGCGGTCCTGCTGCCGGCGCAACGTGCCGCTGAGCTTATCGAACAAATCGTCACCCGGAATGCACACATGATGCCCGGTGCGTGCGCCAATCTGCTGTCGCGCATAGCGGATCAGGCCCCATTTTGGGCAACGCCAACGCTGCTTCACCCGGCTGCAAAGGCGCTCACCGAGACGCTTCTGGGCGCACGCGTCAATGCCCATCCGGCGGAACCATGGCACCATCCTGTCCCGATTGATCCGGGACTTGTCGACGACCTCCTCTCCGCTCTGGCACGGATCGATGCGGCGACAATGGCCGCTCGTGTTGTGGAACACGCGCTGGCGAATCCTACCAAGTTCGGCCTCGATGCCATCCTGCTGCCCGCCGCGTTAAAGCTCATGGAACGTGTGCAAACGCGGCATGATGTTTCCGCCGAACGATTGCGTGTGGCATGCCTGTACTACTTGCGCGCGCGCATCAACGAACCGCTGGCGCCACCCGCCGATTTTGCGCGCCCCTGCCAACTGGCCTGCCGCTGCGACTATTGCGCCGAACTGGGCCGCTTCCTTGCCGATTCGGTGCGCCGGGAGTGGGCGTTCAGGGCGGCCGAGCCACACCGCCGGCATGTCGAGGCATCGGTTAGGCAGGGTGGCTGCGATCTGGATCTGACGACGCGAAAAACGGGAAGCCCCCATAGCCTGATCGCGACGAAAAACCAGGCCAGCTATGAGCGTCGCGTCGTCCAACGGAAAGATGATCTTGCCGCACTCGCGCGCCTCGACGTGGCGCAATGACGCATGGCGCGCCCAACGCTTGCCCGGCCATTATTACAACAGGTGTCCGCGCTGTTGGGGGATGCCTCCACCACCAGCGTTGAAATAGGCAAGCACCATAGACAGGAAAGCACAGATGAACCGCATACGACCATCCGAGGAAGAAGCGATAGAGCGCTATCTTGCCAGCGGCGAATATGACGCGATGCATTTTGCATGGGACGGCGATAATTTCATGGAGTGCGGCCGGATCGGCACTGCCGCCTTGATCGAAGCACTCATCGCGACCGTCCGGAAGCGTAGCGCCCATGTCGTGGCGCCGCAGGAGCTCGGCGCATTGGAGCTTATTGCCTTCGGGCGCACACGGCTTGCGCCCATGGTAAGGGGATTATTTCCACCGAATGAACAGGAAGCCGTGCTTGACGTTCTCGCCAGATCGATCGTCTTTCTGACTCGTGGCAATATTGAATCGGTGCTGGCCGGGACGCCATGGCTGAACACGGCCTGGGATTTGGCGAACCTATATCTCGGCAGTGTCAATGTAGACCTCCTCTCCGACAACGCGCCGCAAATCTTCGGCCTGAGCGAGGAAACCACCTGCTATGTGTCCATGGCCTACTTTGAGAAACAAAACCCCTTCGACGACTTTGTCGTGCACGAGGCGGCGCACATATTTCATAATTGCAAACGCGAGACCATCGGTTTGCCTGCAATGCGGGGACGGGAGTACCTGCTCGATATCAACTTTCGCAAGCGCGAGACGTTTGCTTACGCCTGTGAAACCTACAGCCGCATCATCGCGTGCGGCGGCGACCTAGCAGCGCGCAAGACTTTGCTATCGACCTATGCGCAGGGGACGATGCCGGCGCCAAGCGAGCTCGACACCATCGAATATCTCGACATACTCGGCGAGGCTGTCGCTGCACGAAATGGCTGGAAGCGTATTCTGGCGCGATGCTCTGCATCCAGGCGCAATGGGGCGTGAATTGCAGAACTATCCGTGACTGCTATTCGTCATCCACTGATGTTTGCTGATGCTATGAGTCACGATAACGCTACTTGACGCCGAGAAAATTCAAAAATTGAAGCCATGTATAGACCGCGCCCATAAACATGGAATGCGCTTTACTCAATAAAAACAAGCGCTTGCAGAACGATATTGCGCTATTCCATTGCACAAATTCCCGCCAATAGCGCAACCGATGTGAAAAAGCCGACCCTAAGGCCGGCTTTTTTGTCTTTTGAATCAGCTACTTATCCTTGGCGGAGAGACGGGGATTCGAACCCCGGATAGGCTATGAACCTATACACGCTTTCCAGGCGTGCGACTTCAACCGCTCATCCATCTCTCCTGCTTCTTCGCTTTCACGAAGCGGCAGATTATAGCAAAGATTCTGGAGAGTACCAAAAAAATTTGCCGTTCACTTGCAGTCTGCCATGCGCCTCAGGAATACATGGATGCAAACCACATAGTACCTGAGCCGCCACGCTGCCTGACTATCGAATCAGGACGCTTCTTTGAGTTGCTCCAGGATCGCGGGATTTTCCAGCGTGGAAATGTCCTGCGTGATGGTCTCGCCCTTTGCCAGCACGCGCAGCAGGCGCCGCATGATTTTACCTGATCGCGTCTTCGGCAGGTTATCTCCAAAACGGATTTCCTTCGGTTTGGCGATCGGCCCGATTTCCTTGGCGACCCAGTTGCGCAATTCCAGCGCCAGCTTCTTGGCGTCTTCGCCGGTCGGCCGCGCCTGCTTGAGCACGACGAAGGCGCAGATCGATTCGCCCGTCGTCGGGTCCGGCTTGCCGACCACGGCCGCCTCTGCCACCAGCGGATTGGCCACCAAAGCCG
>PKWL01000152.1 GCA_003133225.1 Janthinobacterium sp. | reverse complement strand
GCGATCATCATGACGCTGGCGGCAACGCAAGTCCAAGCATTTACGTTTAAGACGGACAATGTCGATGGCAGTTTTGATTCCACCGTGACCGCCGGGGCCGGCTTTCGCACGAAGAGTCCGGCCTGCGGTCTCATTTTAAAATCAACGACGGACAGTGGGGTGGCAGAGCCGGGTGGCGTGGGCGCGCCCCTCGGCTGCACCGAGGTCCTGTCCAGTTTGGGCGACCAGGGCGACCTCAACTACAAGAGAGGCGATGCCTTCACGTCCTACCTGAAGGGCACCCACGAAATGCTCTTGAAGTTTCCCGAAGACGTCAAGTTCATGGCGCGCGTGAGCTGGTTGAAGGATTTTCAGGCCACCGATACGAGCGGCTTCACCAGTGTCGCCAATGGCCCCGGGGTGGGAGGCTTGACGCCTGCGGCCAGCGACCAGCTGTCGTTCAAGGCTAGATTGCTCGATTTCTGGGTCAGTAAGGACTTGGCCATCGGCGACCAGAGCGCGCGCATCCGGGTCGGCAATCAAGTGATCAGCTGGGGCGAGAGCTTGTTTATTCCGGGCGGCATCAATCAGACGAATGCCATGGACTTCATGCGCCTGTCGCAGCCCGGTACCCAGTTGAAGGAAGTGTTCCTGCCCGCGCCCATCGTCAGTTTTGCGAGCGGACTAGGCCATGGCTTCAATTTTGAAACCTATGTCCAAACCAATTGGAATGCGGATTATTTCCCGCCCACGGGCAGTTACTGGTCCGTCGTCAATGGCCTTGGCGCCGGCGATAGCGCGTACGGGCTGATCACGCAAAGGCCGAAGTCGCTTGGCCAGTATGGCGCCGCGCTGCGCTGGCAACCGCAAGGCACTCAGGTCAATATCGGCCTCTACGCCATGGCGTACACCGACAAGTCGCCCAACTTTTCCTTCAATGCGCAGCCCGGTCAGCTGGGCTGGGTGTACGCGGAGGACCGCAGAATGTATGGCATCAGCGGCAACATGCCCGTGGGGGACTGGGCCGTCGGGGCTGAGCTGTCCTACCGTCCGAAGGACGCGGTGTCGTTGAACCCGGATTCGGGCTGTCTTGGCAATGGCGGCAATTGCTTTGTCGACTCGAAAAAATACCAGGCCGCGTTGACGGGGATTTTGAGCATGACGCCGGGCGACTACCCCACCATCTTGAAGGTGCTGGGCGGGGCGCAGACGGCGACCTTGCTGGCCGAAGCCGTGATGATCCGCTATCCGGGCTTGCAGCAGTCGTACAACGGCGACCCGATCGGGGCCGGCGCGTGGGGCTGGGGCTTGCAGAACAATCCGAATGGCACTCCGCAGGCGGTTGGCACCGCCACCTCGGCCGGCATCAACTTCGACTTTAGCTGGGTCTACGATGGCACGGTCCTGCCTGGCTGGCAGGTGACGCCGGAAGTGTATTACTTCAACGCGGTCAAGGGGCGCACGCCCAACTTGATGGCGCCGTTCATGCAAGGGGCGCAGTCGGCCAACTTCACCGTGACCTTTGCGCAAAACCCCACGACCTGGCAGTTCGGCATCAACTACGCCATGTTCTGGGGCGGCGGCGCCGTGTTCGACCAGCCGTTGGCGGACCGGAACTTCGTCGGCATCTACGCTTCGCGCAATTTCTAAGGCGCCAAGGGGGAGGTATGACTACGGATCTCCCCCTTGCTAGGTTTCAACCAAGACTCACCACTCGTGCGGATCGACCGTCATGCTAAAAAAATCGAGGCGGCGCCGCTGATTAATTTCTGGGTCGCGAATAGATCAAGACGCTTTGCCAAGTTCAACCATGGCAAATTTTGTTGTAACACAACGCCCCGACCGCTTGCCGTCGTCGACTGCGCTGACGGCTTTGCCGAGGCGGACTTGCTGCCTGTCCAAGAACCGGCACGAGCCTACGCGAGCCCCCAATCGTCATACTGGAGATAACCATCATGCAAAAAGATCCAAGTTTTGAGGGCGCGCCAAGCGCCTATGTCCAATCAATCAACAAGAAAGAAGAAGTCGGTTATGGCGGCGCCAGGTTTTGGCATCCGATGCTGCATCCGGCTGCGATGCAAACGCGCAAGCCGATTCGCATTGTTCGTGGGGATGGCTGTTTCGTGTTCGACGACCAGGGGCATAAGTTAGTTGATGGTGTGGCCGGTCTGTGGAACGTCAATGTCGGTCATAACCGGCGCGAAGTGAAGGACGCCATCATCAACCAACTCGACGAGCTCGAATATTTTCAAATATTCGACGGCGTCAGCCATCCGCGTGCCGAGGAATTGTCAAGCAAGCTGATCGGCATGCTCGAACCTGAAGGCATGACGCGCGTACTCTACAGTTCCGGTGGATCCGATGCGGTCGAATCGGCCCTCAAGCTGGCCCGCCAATACTGGAAAGTGCTCGGCAAATCGGACCGGACCAAGTTTATTTCCTTGCGCCAGGGCTATCACGGCACCCATTTCGGTGCTGCGTCCATCAATGGCAACACGGTATTTCGGAGTAACTATGAGCCGCTGCTTCCAGGTTGTTTTCATGTTGATACGCCTTGGTTGTACCGCAATGCGTATACGGAAGATCCGGACGAGCTGGCACGTATCTGTGCCGGCTTGCTTGAGCGCGAAATCCAGTTCCAGAGCCCGGATACGGTAGCCGCTTTCATTGCCGAGCCTATCCAGGGCGCGGGCGGCGTGATCGTGCCGCCGGCTAGCTATTGGCCGCTGATACGGGAAGTCTGCGATCGCTACGGCGTGCTGCTGATCGCCGACGAAATCGTCACTGGCTTCGGTCGTTCCGGGAGCATGTTCGGCAGCCGCCTGTGGGGCGTCAAGCCGGACATCATGTGCCTGGCCAAGGGCATCACGGCGGGCTATATTCCGCTTGGAGCGACCACCTTCAACGCCAGAATCGAGGCCGCCTTTATGGCCAACCAGGATTTCACCGGTGCGTTCATGCACGGCTACACTTACTCGGGTCATCCGGTCGCCTGCGCTGCCGCTCTGGCGTGCTTGAAGATTGTCGAAGAGGAAAACTTGCCGGCCAATGCTAGATTGATGGGTGATTATCTGCTTGGGCGCCTAAAGCCCTTTGAGGAACGCTTCGCGGCCGTCGGTGAAGTGCGCGGCAAAGGTCTGATGATCGCCCTCGATCTGGTGAGCGACAAGACGACCCGTGAACCGATTGATCCGATGGGAGGTTATGCCGACCGCGTGGCCGAGGCCGCGCGATCGGCCGGCGTCATTGTACGCCCGGTCGGCACCAAGATCATCTTGTCGCCGCCGCTGGTGCTGCGGGAAGAGCATGCCGATGCGATCGTCAACGCGCTCGAGCTAGGTTTTAGCAAAGTGGCTTTGTAGCCGCAATTACGGGGGGAGGGGCCGCAGCATGACCTTAAATGAACGACTAACGACGCACCTGGGACAAGGGGTGCTGGGTTTTCCCACCGCTCTGGCCAGTGCCGTGGGACTGATCATGGCCAGTCCCGTTATCTTGACTGCGACCACCGGTTTTGGCATGGGCGGCAGCATGTTCGCTGTCGCAATGGTGGTTGCTTTCCTGATGATGCTGGCGCAATCGACTACCTTCGCTGAAGCGGCAGCCATCTTGCCGACGTCCGGCTCGGTCTACGATTACATCTCGTGCGGCATGGGGCGTTTCTTTGCTATTACCGGCACCATCGCGGCCTATTTCCTGGTGCATATATTTGCCGGTACTACCGAGGCGGTGCTAAGCGGAATTATGGTGACGGTCAACTTTCCTCATCTTAATCAGTTTCTTGAGCATAGCGGGAGTTCCTGGATGGTCGGCGTCGGCTTGTTCATCGTGTTTGGCACGTTAAATGCGTTCGGCGTCACGATTTTCGGCAAGACCGAGGTGGTCCTCACGTTCGGAATGTGGAGCATCCTCATGTTCTTCGGCGTGTCCGGTTTGCTGATGGCGCCCGCGGTCCCGTTGCAGGGCTGGTTCGGTGCCTCGACGATCGGCACTAGCTTTAACGCTGTGTGTTCGATGTTGGGGATGGCGATGTTCATGTTCGTCGGCTGCGAATTCGTCACGCCGCTGGCGCCGGAATTAAAGAATTCGGCGCGCACCATACCGCGGGCGATGGCGCTCGGCCTGGTCGGCGTAGCCAGTTGCATGTTTATCTATGGCGCGGCAATCAAGCGCCAGATCGTCAACGTTGCCTTGAACGCGGAAGGCACCTTGCACCTGCTTGACACGCCGGCGGCGATTCCCCAGTTCGCCGCGCACGTGATGGGGCCGCTCGGGCCGACGATCATCGGTATCGGCTTTCTGTGCGCCGGGTCGGCGATGATCAATGCGTTGATGGCCGGTTTGCCGCGCATTCTCTACGGCATGGCGCTTGACGGCGCACTACCAAAGGTGTTTGCCTATCTGCATCCACGGTTCAAGACGCCGGTGGTGGGGATCGCGGTGTCGGTGGCGGTGCCGTGCATCAATGCTTGGTTCATCAAGGGAGACCTTGATCGCATCATGCCTTTGGTGCTGGCAGCAGTATGCTCTTGGGGCTGCGCCTATCTTCTCGTCACGCTCTCCGTGGTGATGCTGCGCATCCGGCGCCCGGACTTGCCGCGGGCCTATCGATCGCCATTGTTTCCGTTGCCGCAAATCGTCTCGTCGCTTGGCATCATGATCGCCATCGTCTACATCACCCCGCCCGGCATGCATCCGCGCGACATTTATCTGCCGTTCGGCATCATGCTTGCGTTGACGGCAGCGTATGCGCTGTTCTGGACTACGGTCGTACAAAAAATCCGCCCGTTTGAGCCAGTACCGGTCGAGTTGATTCTGGAGGAAGAATTCGGCAGGGTGGATGCGGGAAAACATGAAAGGTTGAACCATGAGCTGGATTCCTCTCATCGGCCGGAGCCGCGAACGCTCGGTCGCCGGGTACCGTAAGGGCGAGACGCTGGCGCGCGCTCTACTCGATCTAGGTGGTCGCTGCTTCGGCGAACGCGATGGCGCCCAGGCCGACCTTGTCACCACCGATGGCGCGCTCAGCTTTCATGTGCGCGAGAAGGTCCACTCGCAATTCATGATGCACGTCGTCACGCTAGAGTTTGCGTTGCGGGTTCCCGGCGCGCCTGCCGGTACCGGCATGGTTAACATCAGCCACACCGGTATGCTGCGGCGCCGGGCACTGGAATTCAAGGTAAAACGAGGCGCACATGGTGATTTTCAGCCGCTGCTGGTCACATTGAGCGCTAGTAGCGCGCTCTCTGAGGCCTTGATGGCGCTTGATTTTCAGAGCTGCCAGGTGCATGCGGATGCACGCGGTTACAGCATTTGCATCGAACATTACGCTGCCAGCGAAGTGGTGTCGCGCATGCCCGCGCTGCGTCGCTATATCCGCCTTACGCAGCCGCAGTCCGGCGCCTTGCTAGGCGCGCTGATCGCATTGCGCGCGTTGCTGCAAAAGTAAACACTAGGGTCTTGGGTTTTGCCGCCCGACCGATCGTGCTGTTGATTTCCATTTAATTTCAGAAGAGAAAATGAGCGAAATATCCCCTTGGATTTCGGTTGGCGCACTGGGCGATGCCTTTGCCCCCGACAACAATGCTTTGCCCATGGTCTCCGATCTGGCAGGCAAGACCCTGACCTTGAATTTTCAAAATGGCTGGTCGATCGAATATGGGTTTCGAGATGGCGGCAAGTTGAACTGGCGCGGCACCGCCGGTGAGATGCTTGGCTCCAATGGGCAGGAAACCTACACTGTCACGCGTCCTCGCCCAGGTATTTATTTCGTCGATTTTATCAAAGCGGCCGAGCGCGCGACCTCGGTTAGCATGGTGTTCGATCTGAACCGGGGCATATTCACCGCACTCATCGGCCAGTTACCAACGTTTGAACAGGCGAACGAGTCATTCCTAAAGAAGATTGCCGCCAACAAGACCTTGACCGGCGTGTCGGGGCAATTTTTGAGCGGGGCGATTGACCGGCCCTTCGCTGCTGCAACAGCGCGTCACGCCTTGACAGATGAACTTCTTGGCAAGCGTATTTATTACACTTATAGTCCAACCGAGAAATACGAACATATCTACCTGAACCAGAATTTGTACAGTTGGCAGTGCCTGACGGGTTGCGAACAGGGCTTAGGCGATACCGACCTGTGTCATTACTACAAAATCGACGATAGCTTGTACTGGTTCGTTTGGCGCGAAAAAATCGTGCCAACGCTGGGCGTGGTGATGGTCGATCTGCTTAATCTGAAAACGACCGGCAAGATTTTCGGCTATGCGGCGAATGATTTTGGCGCGGCTAGCAACTTCGCGGTGGGCGCTTATGCGCAAGTAATTTGCGATTTGCGTGCTTGATCGATGGGAGGCAGGATGAGCATGACAGGTAAATCAGTCCTGATCACGGGCGGTGGCACCGGCATTGGCGAAGCTTGCGCGCGGCGTCTCGGCGCCGAAAACGCACACGTGATCGTGATGGGTCGCCGCGCCGACTTGCTAGAGCGCGTTGCCGCGGCGGTCGGCGGTGTCGCGCTCGTCGGCGATGCGTCGCAGGCCAACGATGTCGGCCGCGCGGTGCAACTGGCACGTGCGCAGTACGGTGGCTTGGATGCCGTTATCAGTAGCGCCGGCGCCTTCGGCATGGGCCGCGCCACCGAGACTGACGATGTTGCCTGGCAGGCCAGCTTGCAGGCCAATCTGACGTCCGCCTTTGTCGTCGCGCGCGAGTGCCTGCCGGCCCTGATCGAGCGCCGCGGCGCGATGGTGCTGGTGTCGTCGATCGCCGGACTCGCGGCCGGTCCCGACGCATGTTCTTACACCACCACCAAGCACGCCTTGATCGGTTTGGCGCGCTCGCTGGCACGCGATTACGGTCCATATGGGGTGCGCGTTAATACCGTCTGTCCTGGCTGGGTACGCACGCCGATGGCCGACGATGAAATGCGCGTGCTCATGGACAAGTACGGCGAGACGCTTGAACAGGCCTATGCGCGCGTCACGGTCGATGTGCCATTGCGGCGTGCAGCCAGTCCCGATGAGATCGCGTCGGTATGTCGTTTCCTGATATCGTCGCAGGCATCCATCGTCAGCGGCGCCGTACTGGTAGCCGATGGCGGCTCGAGCATCGTTGATGTGCCGACTTTGGCTTTCACGCGTGATTGAGGTGATATCGGCGCTGCCAGCCGTATCGATCGAGCCCATGAAGAAGGGAAAAGCCAAACGTCGGCAGGACAACCGTCCACAGCTGGGGGAGGGAGTTGAAGTCGAAATCGGATGTGCCTCATTTCGTGGGCAGGGCGGCGGGAAAAAGAATTTATGCAAGGCCAGCAGCGCTGGCAACAATCTTGCATCTCAAGTTCCGGCGCGTAAGGCGAACTGCCGGTCGTGCAATCCCTGCCGCATGGGAGAGCGCTAGCCTGAAGTTCCCAGCGGATTTTCAGCAAATATTTCCCGATTAGACA
>PKWL01000078.1 GCA_003133225.1 Janthinobacterium sp. | reverse complement strand
CCGCAGATTGCAGGCATCTGCCTGCAATCGTTTAGAACGTGTGGCGAATGCCAACCAGTAAAACATTTTGCGACTTGTCCGTGCCCGGCGCACCGTAAATGCCTGGAGCAACCATGTCGGAGGTACGCTGACTTCCTAGCAGCGAATAAATGTCGGTACGCTTCGACAAATCATAATCGACGCCCAGGTTGTACTGCATTACGCGGCCCGTAGCTCCGCCAACGAACGACGCACGATCTTGAACGATGCCAGCCATCAGTTTCACTGCGCTAGTGATCCGGTATGTCGTGCCGATATCATACACGTTGATTTTTTCGTTGGACGCTCCACCGAGAGTCCGCGCACCGGCGCCGCCAGCCAGCGGCTGCTTCACTTGCGACCATGAAACATAGACCAGTACCGGGCCGGATTGGTATGCGCCAACCAGGTTCAGCGTTTTCAGGCAGGTATCGCCAGCGCTGCCGGTGACGTTAGCGCAAACCGTGCCGGTGTCGCTCGACGGTATCGTGGCGGCGACGCCAGCCGCAGATGCCGCTTTCGCCTGGAAGTAGCTTAAGCCGACATTGAACGGGCCGTTCGCATACTGGCCGGCGATGCCGGCGGACTGGCCGGCAGAATTATTGCCTGCCTGTTCGCCGAAACCATAAATCGCGCTAGCCTTGAAGCCGCCCAAGCCGGTCGGCGTGTCGTAACGAATCGAGTTGTTGACGCGCGAACCTTCCGTGCGGTCGAGATTCATCGCATGAGCGCTGTTCACCAGGGTCGAGAATCCGAACGGGCTGGACGACGTGTATATAGCCTGATCGGTATACGCGAAGTCAGGTTGGCGACCGACCGCGACTTGTCCGAAATTACCTGAAAGTCCGACAACTGCCTTGCGGCCGAACATCAAACCACCCTGGCCCAATTGGCCGGTGTCAACGCTGAAACCGTTCTCGAGGACGAATAGCGCTTTCAATCCGTCGCCCAAGTCTTCCGTGCCTTTGAAACCGAGGCGCGAACCTTGCAGGGTGCCGGAAGCGAGGCTCAAGCTGCTGCCGGTGGTCGTAGCGCTGGTTGCAGCTTTGTTGTTGTACACAATAGCTGCATCAATCAGGCCGTAAACGGTAACGGCAGTTTGTGCATAGGACGAACTTGCCATCAGCGCTGTCAATGCAATCGCGCCACCAGCAGCTATCCTGTTTGCGCTCTTGCGTATCATCGCCCCCATGGACGAACGGTTTACAGAAAAATGGTGTGTCATTTTCATTCCTTGTTTAAGTTAATATCAATTACTCGATTGCTTACTGCGCCGGCAGGCGGTTTAGGTCAGCCGGATATGGATGCTTTTCACTTCGGTATAACTCAACAATTCGTCGAGGCCTTCTTCACGGCCCAGGCCGCTGTTCTTCATGCCGCCGAACTGAGTTCCGTAAAAATGGCCGGACGCGCCGTTGATCCAGATGTAGCCGGATTGCACCGCCTTGGCCATCCTGAAAGAGGTCTTCAGATCGTTGGTCCAGATCGATGCAGTCAGACCGTATTCGGTCGAGTTGGCGAGCTCGATGGCTTCTTTTTCATCTTTCCATTTGAACACCGACAGTACCGGCCCGAAAATTTCTTCGTGGCCGATGGTCATCTGCGGCGTGACTTCTGCAAATACCGTCGGTTGCAGCCAGTAGCCCTTTTCATACTGCTTGCCTTCGGGACGTCCGCCGCCGGTCATCAGGCGCGCTTTTTCGTCCTTGCCCTTCTGGATCATTTCGCAGACGCGGTCGTAGTGCTTCTTCGAATTCAGCGGACCCATCTGTGAATTGCCGTCCAGCGGATCGCCAACGCGCAGCGCGGCGGCCTTTTCGACCACTAGTTTCAACACCGCGTCGTACAGCGACTCATGCACCAGCAAACGGCTGGCCGAACCGCAGGATTGTCCCGACCAGGCGAAATTCATCGCGCCGATAGCGACATCGGCAATCTTGACCGGGTCCATATCCGGGAACACGATCAGCGGATTCTTGCCGCCCAATTCCAGCGTGATGTTCTTGACGCAGACTTCGGCCGCCGCGCGCTGGATCGCCATCCCAGTCGATACCGAGCCGGTGAACGCGATACGCTTGATTTTTGGATGCCGCACGATCGCGTCGCCGACCGGCATGCCATTGCCGGTGACAATGTTGACCACGCCCGGCGGTAGCAGTTCACGGCAGATTTCGGCCAGGATGCCGGCCGACAGTGAACTTTGCTCCGGCGGTTTGACGATCACGGTATTGCCGGCCATCAGCGGCCCGGCGATCGCGTTCGAGGCGAATTTGATTGGATGATTGAACGGCACGATACGTCCCACCACGCCATACGGCTCGCGGATGCTGATATGCATGTTTTCGGCACTTGCCGGCACCGACTCGCCCTTGATTTCACTACCGAGGCCGGCAAACCATTCCAGCGCCTTGGCCGCCTGCTGCACGTCGCCCTTCATTTTGGTGATGGTGTTGCCGGTGTCCATGACTTCGAGGCGCAGGATTTCATCGGCGCGCTCGCGCATCGCGTGCGCGACTTTCAGCAGATAGATGCCGCGCGCGACCGGTGTCAGTGCAGCCCAGGCCGGCTGCGCGGCAGCGGCTGCCTGATAGGCGCGTTCCACATCCGCCTTGGTGCCAGCCGGCACGCGGCCGATCAGTTCTTCGGTGGCCGGATTGACTGAGTCCAACCATGCGCCGGATTCGCTTTCCACCAGTTCGCCGCCGATCAGCATCAGGCCGATTTGCAATTTAGTACGATCGTTCATGATTGCCGCCTTTTAAATTTAATTAGTATTGCCAGATAAAGAGAGATTGCTACGGCTTGGCCGGACTCGTTCCGCGAATTGTGTCGGTATATAGCTTGAGCCACTTGGCATAGTCGTCCAGCACCTTGGCTGGATCGATATACACCGGATCGAAACGAGCCATGTTCTGATTGCCCTTCTCGGTGGTAGCAACCAGATTGTTGGCCAGGATTTTCTGGCCGTCGCTGAGCATGAAATCGAAAAACAGCGTTGCCGCATACGGGTGCTTGACCCGCTTTGGAATGCCGATGCCGTCGGTCAATGCAATCGTCGGCACCAGCGGCGAGTATTCAATGTCGCCGCCGTTGGCCTTGCCCTGATCGACCAGGAAGCTATACATCGTCACGGCGAAATCGGTCTCGCCCCTCATGACCGAATTGGCCAGTACCGAGCTGCCCATGCGCACCGACAAACCGTTGGTCGCAACCAGCTTATGGAACAGATCCAGCCCCTTCTTTTCGCCCATGACGTTCAATAGCTGGTAAAACCACTCCTGCTGTTTGAACTCGATGCCGAGGCGGCCTTTCCAGCGCGGATCGAGCAGATCTTCAAACGTATGTGGCAATTCTTCCTTGCTGACGCGCTTGGGGTTGTACGCCTGCACTAACACGTAGAGCATCGATCCGGTCCACTCTCCATGCTTAGGCAGCGCCTGGGGAATCAGGTTTTTTTGAAACGGCGACCAGGACGGCTGCAACAATTTTTCGCGATGCAGCGCCTCCATTTCCGGGCTGACATTCCAGACCAGATCGACCGCTTCGCGACCGGCCCGTTCTTCCGAAATCACGCGCTGCAAGACCTCTTCCTTGCCGGAACGCCAGACGTTGATCTTGATGCCGTATTTCTCTTCGAAGCCCCGGATCACGGCGGAGGTGTCGCGTGCCGTCATCGACGAATACAGAATCAGCGTACCCTCTTTCTTCGCCCCGTCAATCAGGCGCTGCGTGCGATCCGCGCCTTTATACATGGGGATAGAGACCTGCGCATACAGCGGGGCCGTCACAATCGCCACCAGAAACAGCAGGGCGCATTGTAGTAAATGCATGCGTTTCGATATTATCGTCATCCTCATTTTTTCTCCTAAGAACATCATCGTTAAAAAAACACCCAGTTAAATCATCACCTGACCGCCATCGATGATCAGGTTTTGCCCAGTAATAAACGAACTCTCGTCGGAACAGAAAAACACCGCCGCACCGGCCAGGTCATCCGGATACTGGACGCGCTGGATTGAGCGATCGGCTACGCGGCGTGCGCGATAGGCCTTCATTTCCTCGGTCGGATCTTCTTCGCTCAGAGTGCTGCCCGGGCTGATGGTGTTGACCGTGATATTGCTCGGTCCGATTTCGCGCGCCAGCGTACGGGTGAAACCGATCACCGCCGCCTTCGACGCGATGTAATGAATCCGCGTGCCGGGGTTCTGGAATACCGTGGACGATGACACATTCACAATACGGCCATACTGCTGCTTTTCCATGAATGGCACTACCGAACGGCAGGTGTACCAGATGCCTTTGACGTTGACCTGAAACATACGGTCCCATTCAGCTTCCGGGATTTCGTCGAAACGCCCGCGCGTCATTGGAATCCGCGAAAACAGCGCCGCGTTATTGACCAGCGCATCGATCCGGCCGAATTTGTCGATCGTGGTTTTCGCCATCTGCTGACATAGAGTCAGGTCCGAAATATCTACTTTCAAACCGATCGCCGAACCGCCGTCGTCGGTAATATCCTTCGCCACCTGCTCGGCGGCGGCGCCGTCGATATCGGCCACCACAACTTTAGCGCCCTCGGCGACAAAGCGTTGCGCATAAGCCTTGCCGATGCCGTGCGCACCGCCCGTGATGATGGCGACTCGATCCTTCAAACGGTTTGCCGGTGCAGTATTGAGCGTGAAATTCATTGCGTTCATCCCTTAAAAGTTGTGTTCCGAATGGCTTGGCAAGTTAGGCCAGAATAATTTCGATATGGCCCAGCGCTGGATCGACCACCGCCTTTTCGCCGTCGTGCAAAATAATCGTCGTATCCGCCTGCAACAGAATCGCCGGCCCCAGCACCGTGCCGCCCGCCGGCAGTTTGGTGCGGTCGTAGACCGGCGTGTCCGTCGGCGCTTCCCCGAAATAGACATGGGTTCTGCCGAGTAGCGCCTGCTCCACCGTTGCCATTTGTTGCTCGACAAACGGATTGGTCAGCGGCGCCTGCGGTACCGCCACCACGCCGCTCACCCGGTAATTGACGATTTCAACCGCTTCCGTCGGCGCCGAATGGCCGGTCAGCCGCGCGTGTTCGTTGTCGAAACTGTGGCGCAATTGCGCCGGATCGTCCGCCTGCAACGGGACACCCGGCACCGCGATGGTCAATTCATACCCCTGTCCGGCGTACCGCATATCCAGATGGAATTCGAACTGGATTTCGCGCTCGGCGAATCCTTCTTCCAGCAATTCGCTTTTGCCCTGCCGCGCCAGTTGCGCGAAGCGGGCATTGATTTGTTCGGCGGTCAATTCGCGCAGATCGGTCAGTTCCGATTGCACATAATCGTGACGCACGTCGGATAGCAACAAACCGAGCGCAGCCGTGACGCCGGGATAAGTCGGGATGATGACGCCGCGCATGCCGAGTTCTTCGGCAATCTGTCCGGCGTGCAGCGACCCCGCGCCGCCGAACGAATACAGATAGAAGTCGCGCAGATCGTAGCCCCGATTCGACGACACCACCTTGATCGCTTCCTGCATTTTCACATTGACGATTTCAATGATGCCGCGCGCCGCTGCAGTCACCGACAGCCCCAGCGGTTTGGCAATATGTTGTTCGATGGCCTGTTCCGCCGCTTTCCGGTCCAGCGTCAGCGAACCGCCCGCCAGCGGGAATTCGGCATTCAGATAACCCAGCACCAGATTGGCGTCGGTGATCGTCGCTTCGGTGCCGCCCCGGCCGTAACAGACCGGACCCGGCACCGAACCCGCGCTGCGCGGCCCGACCTGCAGCATGCCCAGCTCATCGATCCAGGCCACGGTGCCGCCGCCGGCGGCCACCGTATGAATATCCAGCATCGGCACCAGCAAATCACGCTGGTTGACCTTGCCTGCCATGCGCCGCATGGCCTGGCCGTCGTTAATCAGGGCCACGTCGGTACTCGTGCCTCCCATATCGAATGTCACCATCTCGTGGAAGCCGCTGGCCTTGGCGAATTGCTGCGCCGCCACCACACCCGCCGCCGGTCCGCTCAATACCGTTTGCACACTGCGTTTGGCGGCCGCGTCGAAGGTGGCAAGCCCGCCATTGGAACGCATGATGTAGCGCTGCTCGGTGGCCAGTCCCAGCTCCGCCAGCCGCGTATCGAGACAATGGATATACGACTCCAGCAATGGGTTCAGGTAGGCATTGACCACGGTGGTCGACAGCCGGTAATACTCTCGTATCTGCGGTACGACTTCGCTCGAGATGGAAATATTCACCTGCGGCGCCAATTCGCGGATCAGTGCGCCGATGCGGGCTTCGTGCTGCGGATTCCTGAACGAAAACAGCAGACAGACGGCGATCGATTCCACCCCCTGCGCGAGCAGCTTTTCGATACCTTTGCGGGCTGCCGCTTCGTCCAGCGCCGCATGTACGGTGCCGTCGAACAATACCCGTTCAGGCATTTCTTCGGTCAGCCGCGGCGGCACCAGCAGCCGCGGCTTTTCGAAAAATAGATCGTAAATGACGCTGCCGTGACCGCGCGATTGTTCGCCCACTTCATACACACCGCGAAATCCCTCGGTCACCAGCAGCCCGGTTTTGGCTCCGTTCTCTTCCAGCATCGCGTTGGTACCCACAGTCGTGCTGTGCGCGAAGAAGGCAATATTGTCCGCGCTCAGCCCCTTGCCTTTGAGCCAGCGGCTGAATCCATCGACGATGCCGACCGATTCGTTGCCGCGCGTGGATGGCACTTTCATGATTTCGATATGGCCGCTATCGGCGTCCAGGAAAACGAAATCGGTAAATGTTCCGCCGGTATCGACTGCTACCCGATAACCCATTATTTGGCACCTTTCTGTTTCTCTAACTTCGACGCCGCGGCACTATTTTTGCCGGCACTGCGCCATTCTTCGAGCGCGGCCTGCAGCCGGACTGCATCGACGCCATAGTCGCGCACCGCCGCAGCGGCGCTTACATAGCCGTCAAGCACATCGCCGACGATCAGTTCGAACGGCCGTTGCGCCACGTCGCCGATGCCGCCGCCGCCGGATTTCTCCAGCCGGATGACATCGCCGCGCCGCAGGTACAAGCCACCGAAACGGCCCGGCATGTGTTTTTCCGTGGCGCCGCCGGGATTGATAATGCAGGCCCCGACGCCGCCGGGACTGCCGCCGTCAAGGCCATGGGCCGGATGGGTGTGTTTGCCGCCGCGCAGCGAGAACTGCACCTCCGGCGCCAGGATTTCGTATTCGCGCCGGATGCCGAGTCCGCCGCGGAATTGTCCCGGCCCGCCCGAGTCGCGAATCAATTCGAAGCGCCGCACCCGGGTCGGGAATTCCGATTCCAGCACTTCGATCGGCGCGGTGCGGGCGTTGTCAAGCAGCACGCTGGTGCCGGACACGCCGTCCTTGCCGGCGCGCGCGCCATAGGCGGAACCGACGATTTCATACTGCACGAAAGCCTTGCCGTGATCGTCCTTGCCGCCGATCATCATGCCGCCGACGCCGCCGGTGCCAGCGGTTTGGCGGTTTGGCACCAGCTTGCTGAGCGCTTGCAGCAACGCTTCGGTCACCGCCGTGGCCGATGCCATATATGTATTGGTCGGCGCCGGAAATTTCGGATGCAGCACCGAACCGTCACGAAATTGCATTTCAACCACCCGCGCCAGCCCGCCGTTCTTCGGCAGGGCCGGATCGATCATGGCCGTCATCGCGAAAAAGCAGCAACCCCGCACCACCGGCGGCAAGATGTTCAACGGCCCGAGCGTCTGATCGCCCGATCCGCCGAAATCGAACAGGATACGGCTCCCCGTTTTAGTAATTTTGACGTGGTACCGAATCGGACGATCCAGCACGATGCCGTCGTTGTCGATGAACATTTCGCCTTCGACTACGCCGTCCTGCCAGGTGGCGATGGTCTGGCGCACTCTTTCCTCGGTTCTATTTTCGGCTTCGGCAAAGGTATCGGTGACCGCGTCCACGCCATAGCGATCGGCCAGCGCAACGAGGCGCTGCTCGCCCAGCCGGGCCGTACCGACCTGGCCGCGGATATCGCCCATGATCAGGTCCGGCGTGCGGCTGTTGGCGCGCAGGATCGCATCGACTTCCTTGACCACCACGCCGCGGTGCATATATTTGACCGGTGGATATTGAATGCCTTCCTGGAATATCTCGCGCGCGCTGCTCGAACCGGTGCCCGGCACCATGCCGCCCAGATCGCTCTTGTGCGCAATGCTGGCGCAAAACGCGATCACCTTGTCCTGGTAAAACACCGGCGTAACCACCGCCATGTCGATCGAGTGCGTCACCCCGGCCAGATATGGATGGTTGGTAATGAAGGCGTCTTGCGGGCAGATATCGCTGCCGTAGTCGCGGATAATCGCGCGCACCACTTCGGGCAGTGCCGAGACATGCAGTGGCAGCACCACGTTCTCGCCGACCACATCGCCAGCAGCGCTAAGAATCATGCAACTCGCATCCTGCGACTCGCGGATGATGGTCGAATAACCAGTACGGAATATATTGTCCTGCATTTCCTGCACGATGCCCGACAGGCGGCTTTGTAATACCTGGTACGTAATCTGATCAATTACCATGGATGCTCACCTCTGTTATCTCCATTGCTTTGGTCTGCGGATACATGTTTTTAGTATATGCGCTTTAAAAGTCATACAAAGTGACATTTTGTACCCTTATTGATAATCACAGGTTATCAATAAATCGGGATGGGCTGGCATTCTTCGACACGAAGCTGCGCTTCTGCTCAGGCCCTTTGATACGGCCTTCGGCCTTACTCAGCACGATCGGTTCTTTACGTTTATCGCAGAAGGAAACATCTTGCTGCACGGAGAAGAGACAATGGCCTTTGGTGATGCCGGCTACCAAGGAATTGAAAAGCGTCCGGATGCCCAAGCCGATGTCACCTGGCATATAACCATGCGCCCAGGCAAGCGCTAAGTGGTCGATGTCAACTATCCTGACCGCCGGCCAAGGTAATTGGCGTCAACCACGCAAAGCGCTCGACAAAGACAACACGGCTGATGCCATGACGAACGAGGCAGAGACACTCAAAGCCGGTGTGCGTGCCAAAGTGGAACATCCGTTTCGGGTGATCAAGCGCCAGTTTGGATTTATTAAGGTGCGCTATCGCGGACTCAAAAAGAACACCGCGCAACTCTTCACGCTATTCGCACTGTCGAATTTGTGGATGGTGCGCAAGAAATTGATGGGAGTCGGGGCATGAGTGCACCCCAAAACAGGGCAAAGGCTCTACAAAGAGCGAAACCGGCCCAGCAGGCCAACAAAAACGACGAAATCTCAGGAGCTTGTTTGTGAAATGCCACTACTTGAAAACTAACCAACCGCTACTCTCATTGGCGGCGGGTTATTCAGACCATCCCTTAGTTAAAAGACTTCCGTGCGGCGCTCCGATGCGCACTCGCGGATGGCTCCGATCAATATCTGCATGTCCGGACTCGGCGTGTAATTCGATCGCATCATCAGGCCTGTGGAGCGTGCGATGAGTCCAATCAATTCGTCGCTGCCGTTTCTGGTGAATGGCATCAATTTGACCATCGCGCCGGTTTCCACATCGAGTTTCACCGCGCTCCACGGGGCGAACCAGATGGCATCGCTATGGATGGTGTAAATCCGGCCGAAAGAGATCGAGAGGCTTTCGATAAAATCCGTGATCGGCCCCAGATCGAGCGCCGTGGCTAGGGGCGTGGCTGCACGACGATTGATCGACGTTTTCGGCGGCAAAATGGAAGTGAAGCGACGCGGCGATTCGGTCTGGCCGCCGGCAGGCTGGGTCAGCAGCGGATGGCCGGGACGAACCACGACGACCAGTGGATCTGCATAGAGATACTCGAACGACAGGCCCGCCATTTGCTCCTGGTCCAGGTGTCGGCATAACACCAAGTCGAACGCGCCTTCGTGCAGTTGATCCATCAGATAGCTTGTAGTACCGGTCAGTATGCTGACCTGAATACTCGGCATGCGTTGACGAAACGCCATCAAGGTTTGCGGCACGAAAGAAGCGGTCATGGCGGGCGTGGCGCCGATTTTTATTACGGGATTGATCGCCTTTTTGGCCGGCCCCATGAAATTGCTGGCCTGCTGCAAGGCCTGTACCGCCGCTTCGGCATAAGTGGAAAAAACCTCTGCCTGCTGCGTCATTTTCGCGCCGCGGCGGCCCCGATCGAATAAGCGGACGTTTAATATTTCTTCGAGTTCTTTGATGGTTTTTGAAACGGCGGGTTGGGAGATCGACAAGGCTACGGCCGCTTTCTGTAGCGTGGCGTGCTGGGCAACTGCTAGAAAACACTGTAAATGGCGAAATTTGATTCGCCTGTAAATTTCGGGATGATTCATAACGAGTAATTATATGTAAACTTAAAAAATATCACTTTACATAACTTTTTTGCGATGACTATATTAGTTCGAATCCGTTGCGGGAAAATGCGGGTTCCGCTGAATATTTTTAACCATCATTATTTAAAAGAGAACGAAATATGTACGGATGGCGAGGTAGGACAGGTAGTGCCACAGGTGACCTGCTGGAAGCGGCGCTGACAAGAGAGAACCTGCAAGCAGCGTGGAAGCGGGTCAAGGCCAACAAAGGTGCAGCCGGGGTAGATAGACTCCACATCGAACAGACTGCCCAGATGGTGCGCACGCATTGGCCCCAAATCCGCCAAGAGCTGCTGGCTGGCACGTACCGGCCAAGCCCGGTGCGAAGGGTGATGATTCCAAAACCCGATGCAAGCCAGCGTGAGCTTGGCATTCCGACGGTGCTGGATCGGTTGATCCAGCAGGCATTGCTACAAGTGCTGCAACCCCTGATTGATCCTACATTTAGCGAGCACAGCCACGGGTTTCGTCCTGGCAGACGTGAGGTGGTGGACGTGGATCTGGCGAAGTTTTTCGACCGGATAAACCACGACATTCTGATCGACAGACTCAGAAGGCGCATCGACGATGCCGGAGTGATCCGGTTGATTCGAGCGTACCTGAACGCTGGGATCATGGATGGCGGGGTGGTGATGGATCGTCAACAGGGTACGCCGCAGGGTGGGCCACTGTCACCGCTGCTGGCCAACGTGCTGCTCGACGAAGTAGACAAGGTGTTGGAGGCGCGGGGCTATAGCTTTGCGCGCTACGCTGATGACTGCAACGTCTATGTGGGCAGCGTGAAGGCGGGGCAGCGGGTGATGGAACTGCTCAGGAAGTTGTACGCCGGGCTCAAGCTTCAAATCAACGAGGCCAAGAGTGCGGTGGGCAGCGTCTTCGGGCGCAAGTTTCTGGGCTACGCGCTGTGGGTGGCTAAGGGCAAAGAGGTCAAACTTAAAGTGGCTCCGAAGCCGCTGCGCGACTTCAAGGCTCGGATCCGAAAGCTCACGGGCCGCTCGGGCGGGCGCAGCATGGAGCAATTGGTGGGAAAGCTCAGGCCATATGTGCTGGGCTGGAAAGCATATTTCGGACTAGTGCAAACACCAAGAGTCTGGCGAGAGCTGGACAAATGGCTGCGCCACCGACTGCGTGCGATCCAGCTTAAACATTGGAAACGGCCCAAGACGATCTACCGAGAGCTCAAAGCACTTGGTGCGCACGAAGATGTTGCCAAACGGGTGGCGGCGTACAGTCGGCGCTGGTGGTGCAACAGTGCCATGCTGCTCAACAGTGTGCCGTGCGTTGCTTACTTCGACCGGATGGGTGTACCCCGACTCTCATGACCTCAAACTCTCGAACCGCCGGGTGCGGACCCGCATGCACGGTGGTGTGGCAGGGGCGCCTCCTATTGCAGGGGGCCCCCTATGCCGTTACCATTTAATTAGGTGCATATGAAGGAAATTCTGCCGGAAAACAGGAGCATTCACATGACCGTCGCTTCATCCCCAGCTCCGCGCTTTGCAGCATTACAACATCGCAATTTCAAACTGCTTTGGGCAGGCTTAATCGTTTCCAACACCGGCACATGGATGCAGAATGTAGCCCAGGGCTGGCTGGTTCTGCAATTGACCAACTCCCCGTTCTGGCTGGGAATACTCGGTCTGAGCTTTGCTGTTCCAATGATCGTGCTGCCACTAGTCGGCGGGGCTGTCGTCGACCGAATAGACCGGGTCAAATTGCTGTACGTCACCCAGACCGGCACAATGTTAACAGCGCTCATACTGGCCATCATGACCTGGACAGGCACAGTTCACATCTGGTATATCCTGATCGCCTCCTTTGTCAGTTCTGGTCGATGTCAACTATCCTG
>PKWL01000133.1 GCA_003133225.1 Janthinobacterium sp. | reverse complement strand
AACGATTGCTGCGGCAAGACTTCGTGCGGGCGTTGTCTATGCAACACCAATGAACGGGAACGTCCCGGCTATCGCATGGGCGTGCATAACGACATCAACTGGTGCATGGGCAATTCCAACAGCACCATGTTCCATTGCACGACCGGCACCATCGTCGGCGTGGCGGAGTAAAAAGGATATGGCCTTTCGTCTCTTTCGTCTCTCTGTGTTGTGCGCGGCGCTGGCGCCGGCCGCTTTTTCCCACGCCGGCGAAGGGGGGGCCGTCTTTCGCGACAATTGCGCCGCCTGCCATCAGGCCAATGCGGGCGGCGCCCCCGGTGTCGCGCCGCCCTTGACGGGGCCTCATTGGGCTAGCTTGCAAGATCCAAAGGAACACTACATCTTGCAGGTATTGGCAACCGGCCTCACCGGGAAAATCACGGTCAAGGGCGAACTCTTCAATGGCGCCATGCCCTCGTTTGCCCACCTGGAGGCGGGCGACATCGCGGCCGTGGCCAATTATCTGCTGGCGCTAAACGAGGTCGCCACTCCCGTGCTAACGGCCACCGACGTGCAAGAGGCGCGCGCCAAGAACATGACACCGGCCCAGATTCGCGCCCTGAGGCGCAGTTTGCTCAAGGAGTGAATATGGCACCCTCGAGCATGCTGCGGCGGATGCTGATGGCCGCTCTTGTCGTCATGGCGGGCGCAGCGCATGCCGATGCCGGACGCAGCCGTTTCACCTTGCATTGCGCCGGTTGCCATCAATTAGACGGCAGCGGCGCCACGGAAATTGGCGTGCCCCCCATGAAAGGGGTCATCGGCAACTTCCTGCGTCTTCCAGCCGGACGGGATTTTTTGGTCCAGGTTCCCGGTTCGTCCCAATCCGCGCTCGACGACGCGCAGTTGGCGAGCGAACTGAACTGGATTATCCGCACCATGGCCGAGCAATCCATGCCGCCGGACTTCCAGCCCTATTCCGAAACGGAAGTTCACGCCTTGCGCAACCACCGGCCGGAAAACATCACGGCGCTCAGGCGGAAAATTACCGACGAGTTGCGCGCCTTGGGCCATCCCGTGAACTGATCGCCATTTGATTTGGGGCGGCGCGGGTAGGAAATCGTTATGACCGTATTCGCATTTCGGTGCAGGAGGAAGCGCCCATCCATCACGGCGCGATGACATGCTTTCCAGTGCTTGTGCCATGGCCGGCGCTTTTTTTACCTGAGGCCGCTTGGGAGGCAGGCAAATAAATACATCAATAGCGGCGGGCGATTACTGGGAAGGCAGGGTTAAAAAAAGGCGTTGCATGAATACCGTGCCCGTGTAATATAGTACATAGAATTGGCGAAACGTTGTTAAAACTTGACCAACTAAATCAGGAGACAATCAAATGGACTTTACTGCACACAGCAATCTGGTATCTGCCGAGACGGTGGCGTTTTTTAAGAAACAGCACTCGATGTTCATTGACGGGAAATGGGTCGATGCCGTCGGCGGCGCGCGCTTGGACGTGCATGACCCGGCCGATGAAAAGCACATCGGGACGGTGCCGGCCGGCGACCAGAAGGACATCGACCTGGCGGTCGCGGCGGCGCGCCGAGCGTTTGAGTCGGGCGATTGGCATGACATGCGGCCGGCCCAGCGCGAGCGGTTATTACTCAAGCTGGCCGATCTGGTGGAAGCGAACGCCCAGAGCATCGCGGAAATCGAATCGATCGATAATGGCAAATCCGTGATGGTGGCGCGCTACGTCGATGTCGCCCTGACCGTGGATTTTTTCCGCTACATGGCGGGCTGGGCGACCAAGATCGAGGGCTCGACCAACGACTTGTCGGCCCCATTTGCGCCGGCCGCAACTTTCGTGTCATTCACGCGCAAGGAGCCAGTGGGCGTAGTCGGAGCCATCGTGGCCTGGAACTTTCCGCTCCTGCTGGCGGCCTGGAAACTGGGCCCGGCGTTAGCGACCGGTTGCACCGTTGTCCTCAAGCCGGCCGAGCAAACACCGATGTCGGCGCTGCGCCTGGGCGAATTGATCGAAGAGGCGGGCTATCCGGCCGGCGTGGTCAATATCGTGACCGGCTTCGGCCATTCCGCCGGTGCGGCCCTCTCTAGCCATCCCGGCATCAACAAAATCACCTTCACGGGCTCCACGGTGGTGGGAAAAATGGTGGGCACGGCCGCGATCGCCAACATGACGCGCATCTCGCTCGAACTGGGCGGCAAGTCGCCCATCATCGTGCTAGATGACTGTGATCCGGCGGTCGCCGCCGCCGGCGCCGCGCAAGCCATCTTCTTTAATGCGGGGCAGGTCTGCTGCGCCGGCTCCCGCCTGTATGTCGACAAGAAGAACTTTGACCGTGTCGTTAGCGACCTGTCCGACATCGCCGGCAAGATGAAAGTGGGCCATGGCCTCGATCCTGCCAACGAGCTGGGGCCTTTGGTCTCGCGCGTGCAGATGGAGCGGGTGGTCTCCTACATCGGCTCGGGCATCGAACAAGGGGCCACCGTGGCCACCGGCGGGGCCCGTTCGGGCAGCACCGGCTTCTTCGTCAAGCCGACGGTCTTGGTCGACGTGAATCCGAAAATGCGCGTGGTGGCCGAAGAAATCTTTGGCCCCGTGTTGGTCGCGATGCCGTACGACGATCTCGATCAAGTGGCAGCCTGGGCCAACGAGACACCCTACGGGTTGGGCGCTAGCATCTGGTCGAACGATCTGTCGCGCGTGCATCGCCTGATCCCGAAAATCAAAGCTGGCACCATATGGGTCAACTGTCATAGCATCCTCGACAGCGCGATGCCATTCGGCGGCTTCAAACAATCGGGCTTCGGGCGCGAAATGGGCAAGGCCTGCCTCGACGCGTATACGGAGTCGAAGTCGGTGATCATGTCGGTGTAAGGCGCGCCAAGTAGATTTTGCAGCTAATGCGGGCGCCTTGGACGGCGCCCGATCTTTATCGGAACTTTATATGCCTCTCGAATTGAGCTATGTGACCGGAGATAAACAGGTGGCGCTGATCGAGGAATCGATCGGCGTGTATTTTGATGGTGTGGCGGCAAGGTATCCCGAGCGCGAGGCGCTCGTCGTGGTGCATCAAAACATCCGCTGGAGCTATCGTCAGTTCAAGGAAAAGGTGGAGGCGTTAGCAGGTAATCTTCTCGAGGCCGGATTGTGCCCGGGGGACCGGGTCGGCATCTGGGCCCAAAACTGCAGCGAATGGGTCTTGACCCAATTTGCCACGGCCAAGCTCGGCTTGATTCTGGTGACGATCAATCCCGCTTACCGGCGCTCCGAGTTGGAATACGCGTTGAAGAAAGCGCAATGCCGCGCGCTCATTTTGGCGCCCCGATTTAAAACGAGCGACTATCTTGCCATTTTGCAAAGCGTCGTTCCCGACCTCGCGACCGCTGTGCCGGGCGCCTTGAATTTGTCCTTGCTGCCTGAATTAAAGATCGTCGTCAGGATGGGCGTCGAGCCCACACCCGGCATGCTCAACTTTGACCGCCTGTTAGATGCGCCCAGCGCCGCGGCCTTGCAGCGCATGGCCGCCATTCAGGCCAGCGTACGCTGCGACGATCCGGTCAACATCCAATTTACTTCCGGCACGACGGGAGCGCCGAAGGGAGCGACGCTGACCCATCGCAACATTTTGAACAACGGCTTTTTTGTCGGCGAAGCGATGCGCTTGACGGCGGCCGACAAATTGTGTATTCCCGTGCCCTTGTATCACTGTTTCGGGATGGTGCTGGGCAATTTGGCTTGCGTCACGCACGGCGCGGCGATGGTCTACCCCGGCGAAGGCTTCGATCCGAAGGCCGTCTTGGAGGCCGTCCAACAGGAGCGCTGCAGCGGCCTGCATGGCGTGCCGACCATGTTTATCGCCGTCCTCGAGCACCCTGAATTCGCCCGTTATGATTTGTCGAGCCTGCGTACGGGGATCATGGCCGGCTCGCCCTGCCCGGTCGAAGTGATGCGGCGCGTGTTAGATGACATGAGCATGCGCGAGGTGACGATCGCGTATGGCATGACAGAGACGTCCCCGGTCAGCTTTCAAAGTTCCGTGGACGACCCGATCGAGCTGCGGGTGTCGACGGTGGGACGGATTCATCCGCATGTGGAAGTAAAAATCATCGATGCGGCAGGGGAGACGGTGGCGCGGGGCGAGAAGGGCGAATTATTAACGCGTGGCTATTCGGTGATGTCGCGTTACTGGAACGACCCTGAAAAAACCAAGGAAGC
>PKWL01000080.1 GCA_003133225.1 Janthinobacterium sp. | reverse complement strand
TCAGTGCATCCAGATCGGCATCATGTTCCACCTTGTAGGCGACATGATTTAAGCCGGCCTGGTCCGACGGCGTCAAGATCAGTGAAAACTTATCCCATTCATCCCAGCATTTCAGATACACGTTGCCTTGTGCATCGATGTGCGTGGTTCTCATCCCGACCACGTTTTCGTAGTGTTTGACTGCCGCGGCGATGTCCATCACCTTGATGCTGATGTGGCCGATTCTCATGACGCTCATTTCTGTCTCCTTCTGTTATAAAAATTGCTTAACTTGCGGGCCCCGGGCCCGCGCCTGTGAAATCAAGGCGGCATCACACCGCATTGCGTGCGCAACATCATTTTTTTCATGCACCCCATCACATCGAGCTCGACATCGCCGACCGGGCTGACCCGGCAAGCGAGAACCACTCCTTGCGCTTCATCCTGTTCGGAAATGTGCGCGCGGCTCATGGCGCCGTTTTTTTTCACGCTGCCGCGGCGGATGGCCACCTTGCACACCCCGCAACCACCATTCAGGCAGCCGCTCGGAATGCCTTTTTTGCCGATCTTTACCATGCCCTGCAACAAGGTTTCGCTGCTGCTGCACATATAAGTTTCACCCGTTTGCAGCAGGCGAATCGCATGTCTGGTGCCGGTGGCGTCCGGCAAATTGCCTGTTTCATCTGCGGGACCCATGTCATATCTTCTTGAACAAGGGACTTCTGACCTGCTGCGCATCGGCTGCCGAAAAGAATTTCTCCGTGTAGGTGTCGCGCTCGAACAGCCGCCCCTGCATCAGCGTGGTGATGCAGGCGTCGATCATCACCGGCGGCCCGCACAGATACGCCTTATGGCCGCGAAAATCATTGTCGAAATGGGCTTTGGCTGCCTCATGCACGAAACCGCGAAAGCCGCTCCAGCCGTCGGCCTCCGCCGCATTCGACAGCGCCGGCACGTAAGTGAAGTTCGCATGCGCCGCCGCTAAGGCCACGAAATCCTCGTGGTAATACAGTTCGTCGCGGCTGCGGGCGCCATACACGAGCGTGATCGGCCGGGTGCAGCCCTCGTCCAGCAGATCTAGGATCATCGAACGCGGACTCGACAATCCCGAACCGCCGGCCAAGAACAGGTGCGGCAATGCGGCCGACTTGCGCACAAAAAATCGACCGTACGGACCGGACAGCCGGACTTGATCGCCGGCATGCAGCTCATCATGGATCCAGCCCGTTACCTGCCCGCCGGCGACGCGGCGGATGTTCAGTTCCACCTCGCCGCCCTGCGATGGCGGGTTGGCCAGCGAAAAGGCGCGGCTCGCGGTATCGCCCGGCAGATGCAAGTTGATGTACTGGCCGGCCTGGAAACGGATGCGGCTTGTCTCATCGAGGCGGATCCACACTCCCTTGATGGTGGGCGACAGGTTCTCGATCCGGCTGACGGTGCCGGAAAAATCCCGCACCGGCAGATTTTGCGCATCGGCTTCAACTTCAATGTCGGCCGCGATGGTCACATCCGATTGCAGCGTGGCGCAACAGGCCAGGCACATGCCTTCCTCGCGTTCATAGTCCATCAGCGCGAAGTCGGACGCTGCGCCATGATCGATCTCGCCATCGACAACTTCGATCTTGCAGGTTGCGCACAAGCCGTGGCAGCAGGCATGCGGCAGATAGATGCCGGCGCGCAGACTGGCGTCGAGGATGGTTTGCCCGTCCTCGACTTCGATCGTCTGGCCGAGCGCTTCAATGGTGAGCTGGAAACTCATGGCGTCTTTTCCTTAGGAAGGTTAGCTTAGCTGCACGAGCCCTTGATGCCGGTCAGACCGGGGGTACGGAAACGGATCACGTCCTTGTGCTTGAGCCCGTTTTCGGCCAGCGAGCGCTCGAAATCGGGCGCCCAAGGCCGGCTTGATTTAAACCATTCGGCCTCGCTCCACTCAATTTTTGCCCAGTCGGGGTGCATGCCGAAGGAACCGGGCAGCACTTTTTCTATGACGTCGCCGAAGCGCATCGCCGGCGGAAATGGAAAGGCGAACGGGGCGCAGAAAAACAAGTGGTCTTCCCAGCCGATGTACAACAGCTGATTGCCGTGAAATTTTTCGGCGCCATCCTTGACTTCACCAATGTAGGGCTTGATTGCTACGACTGACATGCTGATCTCCTTGATAGGTCGCGGTGCGGGCAGCGCGTGCCCGCCCGCCGTGCATTTAGGTATTGCTCTTGGCCATCTGGCGCCATGCGTCGAAATTCTTTTGGTCTTCCGAGCCTTCGAAATCGAGATTGTCGCGGCCACATTCGATGTGGTACCAGTCGAGAACCGCCGCCAGCGGATCGAAACCTTCAGCGCTCGGGTCGACGCCGGGCTCGAAACAATTGCCCTGGTAAATCTGGTGCACCGGCATCCAGGCCTGGATGTATTTTTCCGGCTCGTTGTCGAAGATGTGCTTGCAATGGTCGGAGCAGAAATGGTATTTCTCGTCCTTGTAATCGGACTCCCGATAGCAGATCTTGGTCGGATCGTCCGGCTCTGTAAACAGCATCGGAATCTGGCAACATTGGCACAGCATGGGCAGCGTCGCATTATAGAAACGCTTGCCCTGCTTGGCTTGCTCGCCCCAATATTCGAGGCGCGGGCGATAATATTTGTCGAAGGTGTTCGGATATTTTTCCGAAAGCCAGTCGAGCTCTTCCTTTTCCGGAATCCAGGTCTGAAACCCCGCGGCGGCGCCGTACTGATAGAACGTGGCCCAAGCTTGATGGGTCAGGTGTTCCTTTTCGATGGTCGCCTGCGCCACGCACTTCGGTATGGTGATACCGTAACGGGCCAGATCCTTGAACAGGGCCCCGCCGCTTTCCTCGAAATACACTTCCCATGCTTCTTTCCAGCTCATCACGCGCTTAGGCAGCATGTAATCCATCATCATGCCAACCAGGGTCAAGGCGCGCACGCCGCGCCACGTCCATTTGTCGATCCAGCCTTGCACGATGGGCAGGTTGGCTGGATCTTGCTCAAGCATGAACTTGATCATTTCCAAACCCAACGTCATGTGACGCGCCTCATCTGACTGGGCCGAGAAGCCGAACGCCATCGCCCCCATGTCGCCGTTATAGGCGGCGCCCGATATGAAGGGCACGAACAGCAAGTTGGTCAGGACATATTCGAACGAGAAGCCAATGGCGACCATGTATTCGAAGGGGCCGGCCGTGATGGCGTCGTCAAAAAACGACTTCGGCACCGACAGATACCAGACCCGGTCATGCATGTGGCGCCAGTCGTGAAAGCCGTTGTAATGCTTGTTGTAATTGGACAGCGAATGGATTTGCGTCTGGGCATGGCGCAACTCGTCGAGCGACTGCATCTGGCACGCGACGCGCGCGCCGGCGCCCCGAAATTGCCGACCAACGTGGGCGAAGCCGCGATGCGCCATGTATTCGAGCGGTGACACGGCCGTCATGAATAGCTTCAAGGCATTGATGTAACGGGCATCCGTCACGCCGAGGTGGCCGTTGTTCTGATTGAAGGCATCCAAAATCGCATACAACTTGCGCTCTTTTTCGGACTGGTATTTCCAGTAGGCGTCCATGGTCAGACGGAACGGATCCTCCCACTTGTCCCAGTCGTGAATCTTGATGCCCTCAAACTTGTCGTACGGATACACGTCATCCATCGATTGATAGGTCGTCTCCCAATCCAGGCCGCGGGTCATTGCCGCGTAGCGCTCCTTCAGGCCGAGCTTCTTTTTTGCTTTCATGTCCATGTTTTGTCTCCTTTGTGGTGGCTGGCGCTCAGTGCGCCCAGCTCAAGGTAAATTCATCATCGGTTTGGTCGATATGGCCGGACAAGGTAATCAGGTGCACATGCAACTCCTGCAGATCGAACTCGCGCCCCATCTTGTCCTCCACCGTTTGCCGTTTGATGGTCAAGCTGTGCGGCGCATCGATTTTCACCATCGCCGGCTGTTCGTTGACGATCGCGTGCGGGTTATCTTCTGCGATCGCGGCGATGATGCTGCGAGTCTCTTCATTCATCTGTAGCGCGATAAATACGTTGGACATCATTTCCCCTTAGAGCGTCAAGCCCGATTTGGCTGCGCGGAAATTGAATTGCTCGGTCAGCTCGCTCATCACGGCGCCGGCGCGCTCCCCGAGTGCATGGTTGGCCAGTGGTGCCAGCGCCGCCAGCGCGCGTTCAAGGTAAGTACCGGCCCAGTTCGAGAGCAGCGCCTGGTTCTCGTTCGATTCGGCAGCGGCGGTCTTGATGGTGGCAGTGACCCACTTGCTCGATTCGGCATACCACGCGGCTTGGAAATGGGTCAGCATCGACATCAGTGGTCCAGCCTGCGCCGCCAGAGCCTGGTCGACATGCTCGTAAATGAGTGGATACAGCAAGCCGCCTAGCACCAGGTTCTGCGCCACGAACAGCTCGAACCAATCTTTGATGACCAGGCTGTCTTCGATGTAACGCCGTAAGCCTTGCCACATGGGGGCATTTAGCCAAGCTTCCTTAGCAATGTCGAGTCCGCTTTCGTCGCCCAGCAGCAGGCCGGCGCGGGTCAGGTATTGCGCCATGCCGAGGTGATCCATCGCCTGGAAAATGCACGGCTGCGTGATGGCAGTGCCGTAACCATAAGCGCACATCGAGGCATTGTTCATATTGGCGCCCCATTCAGCGTGCCGCAAAGGCAACAGGACTTCCAGCGCCAATTTTATGGCCGCCGGCGGACAACTGCCGGCCAGATCGCGTTCTTCAACGAAATCGAAATAGCCTTCCACTTTTTCCTGCATCCGCGCCCGCGCCAGCGTGTAAGTGCCGTAGTAAAACTGGCGCGGATCCTTAAACGCATACCAATCGACCATCTTGATGGCGGTGCGGGTGACATCGAATATCTCGTGCTCCGCATCCCACAGCGGACGGTAATGGAAATTGGCGACCGCTTGCACGTCAAGCGTCCCTTCCTGATAGCGCGTAGCGGCCTTGCCGGCGCCAATACGCGCGGCGACATGGTCAAACGTCTGCCGCAGGGGCTTGATGCTGACGGTACGAAGATCAATATGCATGTGCTCTCTCCTCCTCTAGGTGTCCGAACTGCCGGCTTGCAAGCCGGACTATGATTTGAAACGCTGATGGGTCGCCTGACGCAAGCGCCAGTCCCAGTCGCTCGAAGCGCTGTCTGGTGCCAACAGTTTGTGCTCTGCTGCGGGCTCGAGCACCGTGACTTGATTGACCGCGCAAAACTGCTGGAACGCGGCCTCCGGCATCATCAGTTCGACGAACAGCGCCGGTTCACCGATGGCAAACTCGAACCCGACCATGCCGTCGTGCAGGGTATCGGTGATGCGTACGAACTTGCGCGTGATATCAAACATTGTTGCCCTCCTTTCGTTGCCCCGTGCTACCTGTATCAGCAAGGGCCGTGCCAGAATCTCGATACAATCAATTTATATCGAGATTAATGAATATTGCTGCAACGCGGCATGCACTTTCGGCGCCCGCTCGCGCGTGCGTCGGTCCCCTTCAGGGTGGCCCACTTGCGGGCACGAATGGGCCGCAAAAGGAATCCCGGCAGGCACGTATTTGCTGCACAACAGCGAAAAAAAATTGCTTCAGAAAAAGCTCTGAAATGATCTATCCGGCACTTTGCGAGTGATCAAATGAGTGGTTTTCGTGACTTCAGGCCCGCCGCGGCTGAGCTGCACCGTGCCGCATGCGCGCCACGGCGGCGTCTGCAAACGCATGCGCACACATTCGCGCTTGCAAAAAAATCTCGAGATTCGTATGATGGCGGCAGTGTCCAAATTAAAATAGCCGTCAAGACCGGCAGGAGACCCGATGATCAAGTATCCGAAAAACGTCGACTTGCGCCGCTTGGTGCATTTCTCTGCCGAGGATGGCACCATCTGGCTAGGCGAGCATCGCATGGTGCTGGTGCATGTGGCGGCGCTGTCGGCGTTGCGTAAGGAGTTGTTCCAGCTCGCAGGGCCGGAGCAGGCGCGCCGCATCCTGACCCGCATGGGGTATGCCTGCGGCACGCGCGACGCCGAGCTGGCGCGCAAGATTCGCGGCGGCCAGGACCCCATCGACGCCTTCGTCGTGGGTCCACAGTTGCACATGCTAGAAGGCAGCGTGAAAGTGACGCCGGTAAAAATTGAGATGGATATTGGCGCGGGCACGTTCTACGGCGAATTCATCTGGAACAATTCATGGGAAGGGCAAGCCCATGTCGAGGAGTTTGGCCCCCAGGCCGATCCGGTCTGCTGGATGCTAGTGGGCTATGCGTCGGGCTACACTTCCGCGTTCATGGATCGCTTTGTGCTTTTCAAGGAAGTTGAGTGTTCGGCCTGCGGGCCCGATCATTGCCGCATTGTCGGTAAACCACTGGAGGAATGGCCGGACGGCGCCGCGCACGCTGCCTATTATGAAGAAGACGCCATCGTGTCGCGCCTCTTGGAACTGACCACCCAGGTTGATGTGCTGCGCTCGTCCTTCAAGGAGCCGCGCCAGATCGAAAATATGATCGGCAGCTCGCCGTCTTTCCTGCGCGCCTACCATCTGGTTAGCAAGGCGGCCGAAACGAATGTCACCGTATTGCTAAGCGGTGAAACGGGGGTCGGCAAAGAGTGCTTTGCACGCGCGCTGCATCAGACCAGCGACCGCGCCAGCGGGCCGTTCATCGCCGTCAATTGCGCCGCGCTGCCGCACGACTTGATCGAGTCCGAACTGTTCGGCGCCGAAAAAGGCGCGTTCACCGGCGCCCACACGACCCGCATCGGCAAGTTCGAGCGTGCCAACGGTGGTACCCTGTTCCTCGACGAGATCGGGGAATTGCCTCTGATTGCCCAATCTAAAATCCTGCGCGTGCTGCAAGAGGGCGAAATCGAGCGCCTGGGGGACGATCAAACGCGCAAGGTCAATGTGCGCATCGTCACCGCCACCAATGTCGACTTACAAAAAGCAGTCAAAGAAGGAAGGTTTCGCGCTGATCTGTTTTACCGACTCAACGTTTATCCAATCGCGATTCCCCCGCTGCGCGAGCGCGCGCTAGATATCGCTCCCATGGTGGAGGCGATGATCAAAAAATTTTGCGCGCTGCATAGCAAGCGGGTGGCCGGTATTACGGACAGGGCGATGCAGGCGCTCAAGCGGTACCGATGGCCGGGCAACGTGCGCGAACTGGAAAACTTAATCGAACGCGGCATTATCTTGACCCCTCACGACGACTGGATCGAACTCGAGCAGTTTTCGCTTTGTCTCGACAGCAATACCGAGTCCGACATCCATCTGAGCGAGAGCGGTGCTCTGGAAGCGAAGCGCTCGCCCGAGCAGGTGCGCCTGTGCGATGCTTTCCTGGCCACGGGTTTGTCTCTCAACGAGGTCGAATCGATGCTATTGGGTGAAGCGGTGGAACGCAGTACCGGCAATCTTGCCGGTGCCGCCCGTTTGCTGGGGCTGACCCGGCCCCAACTGATTTACCGTCTGAAGCGTAATCAGGACGCCATTCATGAGAAAGAATAATTTGAAACGCAGTACCGAGACGGACTCACATCCGCGCACGCTGGTCGAGGGCGCCTACCTTCAGGTGCGGCGCGACATCATCGAAGGCCGCTTGGCGCCGGGCGAAAAACTTCGCGTTGAACATTTGAAGGACCGTTATGGCATTGGCGCCGGCACCATGCGCGAGGCCTTGGCATTGTTGCTGTCAGATGTACTGGTGGTGGCGGAAGGACAGCGCGGCTTTCACGTCGCCCCGATCTCGCTGGCGGACCTGGAAGACCTGACAAACACGAGGGTATTACTGGAAACGAATGCCCTGAGGCAATCCATCAAAAATGGCGACGATGAATGGGAGGCCGGCTTGGTGGCGCGCTTCCACAAATTAAGCAACAGCGAAGAAAGGCTCGGCAACGCCGCCAATGGCGTGCGCGAATGGGAGGATCGCAACTGCAGCTTCCACGAAGCACTGACCGCTGCCTGCGATTCGCGCTGGCAACGCTATCTGATTGGCCTGCTGTATCGCCAGTCGGAGCGCTACCGCCATTTGGCAATTACCAGCAAATCAATGACACGCGATGTTCACGCCGAACATACAGCGATCATGGAAGCTGCGCTCAAGCGCGACGCCGAACATGCCTGCCGCGCTCTGGAACAGCATATCCGCCTTACCGTCGATTCGATTCGCCTGTTGACGCCAACCTCGACAATGGCAAATAAGTCGGCATGACGCGCTCATGGCCGGCCAAGCTGCCGGCCATGAGCGGCATCGAGCCTTCATGATTCGCAAGGGATGCTTAGGGTCTGGGTGCGTATGCACGTCGGCAACAGCACCAGAATGCGCAACTGCCGCCAAGGCGACAGGCGTATTGCCGCGCCCGCCCATTGCCCGCCAACCATCAGGCGAACTGAAGCGTAAGTTGGCGGCTTGGACTTTGCAAACGCAGTGATTTATCCTACAGCGCGCGCAATCAATTAGCGGCGCCCGGCGCCGCGCCGAGACGGCGGACACGCATGCCCGTTGTCGTAGGCGACGCCGGCGGTGATGTCACTGTAAAAATTTGATCAACATGGCCGCCGCGAGCGCGAGAGCGCAGGCCCACCCCGAGAACAGCCAGCGCCACACCAAAGTCCGGGGAAAAAAGCCGACGCCGCGGACGAAACCGGTGCTCATGGCGCACAACAGGGCCAAGGCAAGGCCATGGTCAGCATCGCCCGCCGCGTTTGCCATGAGGGGCGGAAACACGGTGCCAATCAACATGATGACCAGCGCCGCCGCCAGGCACGGCAGGTGCAGGCAAGTTGGGACCCGCTCGCCTTTGGAAGGTGCCATCATGGTTGGGCCTGGTCGATATCGGCCCCCAGCCGCGCCGCCTCATTTTCTCCCCACATGGCGTTAAGAATGGCAAAAAGCAGAGCAAACCCCACCCCCAATATCCAAGCGAAATACCACATATCGTTACTCCTTTTGCATGTAATAGGAAAGCATTCGGCATGCATGCTTCAAATTTAATAGGCACTGTGCTCGTTGGCCCGGATCTGTTCCACTGTGACCTTGCCGCGCATCACGCTATAAGCCCAAGACGTATAAAACAAAATCAGCGGCACGAATATCATCGTGACCCAGAACATGATGCCCAGCGTCAGGTGGCTCGATACGCTATCCCAGACCGTCAGGCTGGCATCGGGCCTGCTCGACGAGGGCATGATGAAGGGGAACATCGAGGCCCCGGCCGTACCTATCACGCCCACCAGGGCCAGTGAAGAGGCAATAAACCCGCTCAGCGTGAAACGTGCCAATGACAGCGCCGCCGCCAGCGCGGCACCTGCCACGCCCAAGGCCGGCAGCAGCCAGAGAAGGGGCTGCCGGGCGTAGTTGGCCATCCAGGCGCCCGCTTCACGCACGACGGTCTTGCCCATCGGGTCAGAGAGTCCTGCGGGGTCGATGATCGATGTGATATGGTAGCCGGGAATCCTTTGCATCCACATGCCGGCGCCGACGAATGCGAGCACCATGACCAGGGCGGCACCGACTGTGCCTTTGACGGCGCGCTCTTGAATCACGCCTTCGGTGCGGTGCGCAAGGTAGCTTGCGCCTTGCATCGTGATCATGGCACTGCTCACTACCCCTGCAAGAAGTGCAAAGGGGTTGAGCAACTGCCAGAAGCTGCCCGAATAAGTGGAAACCATATAATCGTCAAATTGGAATGGAACACCCTGCAACAAATTACCGAACGCCACGCCGAAGATCAAAGGGGGGACGGCGCCGCCGACGAACAACCCCCAGTCCCAAAGACTGCGCCAAGTCGGATTTGCGATCTTGCTGCGATAATCAAAGCCGACCGGGCGCAAGAAAAGCGCCCACAGCACGGCCAGCATGGCCCAGTAGAAGCCGCTAAATGCCGTGGCGTAGACCAAGGGCCAGGCCGCGAAGATGGCGCCGCCGCCGGTGATGAACCAGACCTGATTACCGTCCCAGTGCGGGCCCACCGTATTGATGATAACCCGCCGCTCGATGTCGCTCTTGCCCACGAATGGCAGCAAAGTGCCGACACCCATGTCATGTCCGTCCATGATGGCGAAGCCGACAAGCAGCACGCCCACCAGGAGCCACCAGATGATTTTGAGAGTTGGATAGTCAAGCATAGTCGTTCTCCTTTCAAGCGTTTGGCGTGGCGTGGTGCGCAACATCGCGCTCATAGCGACCGGTCCCGAGGCTGCCGGGGCCTTGCCGGGCGAACTTGACCATCAAATACATCTCAACGATCAGTAGCAGCGTGTAGAAGCCGACGAATCCCGCCAACGAGCCATAAAGACTATTTACGGTGAGCGTCGATACGCTTAAATGCGTGGGCAGCACGCCATAAATGGTCCACGGTTGGCGCCCGTATTCAGCCACGAACCACCCCAGCTCGCAGGCGATCCAGGGCGCGGGCAGCATCCACAGTGCCCACCTGAGCAGCCATGGCTTTTTGGTGCAAGCGGTCTTCAACGAGCTCCAAAAGGCGACGCCAAACAGCGCCAACATCGCAAAGCCAAGAGCGACCATGAGGCGAAAGCCCCAGAACAGCGGAGTAACACGCGGAATGGTGTCGTTTACCGCGCGCTCAATGATTTCGGGCGTAGCTTGCTTGACGTTGACGACGTACTTCCTGAGCAGGAGGCCAAAACCCAGGTCGGCCTTGGTTTCCATAAATACCTTCAAAGCGACTCCGTCATGCCGATTTTTGCGCAGTGCCTCCAGAGCGCCGACGGCCACGATGCCGCGCACGATGCGCGCGCGGTTTTTCGCCTTGATGTCGTTGATGCCGGGGATCTGCCTACTCACCGAGCGCGTGCCGATCAGACCCATGACCCAGGGGATATCCACTTCCCAGTCGTTCTTCGCCTGCGCTTCGTTGATGCCAGCTACGAGCGTCAACCCAGCAGGCGCGGGCTTGGTTTCCCACATTGCCTCAATGGCCGCCAGTTTTGTCTGCTGGGCTTCCCCCACCGTGTAGCCGGACTCGTCACCCAACACGATCACGCTGAGGGCCGCAGCCAACCCGAAGGCGGCCGCCACGCCGAAGCTGCGTTTGGCAAACTCCACATCGCGTTGTTTCAGCAAGTACCAACTGGAAATCGAAAGCACGAACATGGCGCCAGTCAAATAGCCTGCCGACACGGTATGGACAAATTTTGCTTGCGCATCCGGGTTGAATATCACGGCCCAAAAATCCACCATTTCCATGCGCATGGTCTGATAGCTAAATTCGGCGCCCACAGGATTTTGCATCCAGCCGTTGGCGATCAGTATCCACAGCGCCGACAGGTTGGTACCTACGGCCATCAACGTCGTTACTAGCAAATGGCGAGACTTGCTCAAGCGATCCCATCCGAAAAAGAACAAGCCGATGAATGTGGATTCGAGAAAGAAGGCCATCAAACCCTCGATGGCCAGCGGAGCACCGAAGATATCGCCCACGTAATGCGAGTAGTAGGCCCAGTTAGTGCCGAATTGAAATTCCAGCGTAATTCCCGTCGTTACGCCGAGCGCGAAATTAATCCCAAACAGCTTGCCCCAGAAGCGGGTCATGTCCTTCCAGACCAGCTTCCCGGTCATCACATACACGCTTTCCATGATGAGCAGCAGCCACACCATGCCAAGAGTTAGGGGCACGAAAAGAAAATGGTACAACGCGGTGGCTGCAAATTGCAGCCGTGACAGATCGACCAATTGCTCTGAAATCACTTTAATACTCCTTGAGAGGATGTTGCTTCATTCGCCGCTACTCGCGCGGCGCTCACGGGGGAGCCCTGCGTATGTTAAAAAAAGGATGCTCATTTTTTAATTATCATAAGATCAGTTGACCTTTGCGGAGTGCGACAATAGCCACCTTGCGGCAAGCGGTCATGACTTCCCGTCACGATTCGGGCGCCGTCTCTTGCGAGCGCGCCCGATCGCTATTTCCCCGGCCCTGTCTTCGCGTTGGCGAGATAAATCGGCCCGGCGGAAAAGCGCAATTTGCCTTGCACAGAAAAATACGACGGCACCTGCTTAAAACCGGTAGCCGACCCCGGCACCCAGCAGCCACGGATCGATTCTGACTTCGCTAATTTGTTGCCCGCCAGCGTAGACGTTACTGCGAATCTGCAGTTTTTTCACGTCGAAATTCAGCGACCAGTTTTTATTGAGCCGGTAGTCGACACCGGCCTGCAATGCAAGACCCCAGCTGTGGTTATCCAGGGTGGCCGCGCCATTTAGCAAGTCGACGTCGGAAATGCGGGTGTAGTTAAGCCCGCCGCCCAAGTAGGGGCTGAACTGCCCTTGCGGCAAAAAATGATATTGCAAGGTCAAGGTCGGCGGTAAATGCTTGAAGCTGCCGATATTTTGGCCATTCAGTGAGACCTCCTGTTTTTGCGGATAGGTCAGGACCAGTTCGGTTGCCCAGTTCGGCGTAAAGAAATACGAAATATCGACGTCCGGGATGGTCTTGTCATTGACGTGCAAGGTATCGGATGGGCCGACGCCGCCGATCGGATCGGAATGGTTGATCGGCTCGAGGTTGACGGCGCGCGCGCGCACCAGCCACGGGCTTTCCTGCGCCAGCGCGTCATTTGCGAGAAAACCAAAGCCGATCATCGTCAATGTTAATGCCATTTTTTTCATGATTTTTCCTTCATTCGTGGATAACGCTTGGGTCTAGAGGAGCGTGTTGAGGGCGCTGACCGACACGCTCGGAAACACGCGCCGGTCGCGATGGGCCGACGGGCCAGCAGCTTGGAAAACTCTCTTTGCATGGGAACGGGCATAAGAAAAGTCACGCATCTGGACGCCGGATGCCAACCTGTCCGTTTCCTGTCAGTTTGGCCGCTCCCATCGCTGTAATGGTAAGGTAGCGGCTTCGGCGGCGATATTAGACCTTGGTCCAATACGCGCAAGAGGGAGCGCCCCGCCTCTACCTATCTTGGCCGGCACCCCGAATGCCGACCCGGTCGACCAGGCGCACTAATTCGGCCAGCGAGCGGACCTGCATCTTCGTCATGACCCGGGCGCGGTGAACCTTGATGGTCTTTTCCACCGTACCCAGTTCGGCGGCCGCTTGTTTGTTCAACTTACCTTGCACGACCAGGGCCAAGACCTCGCGCTCGCGGGGAGTGAGGCTAGCTAAGCGTTTCACGATGTCGTCGAGTTCGGCTCGGTCCAAGCGGGTTTGGCGGTTACTGTCGATTGCGACCCGCACCGCGCGCAGCAGCTTGTCGCCATCGACCGGCTTGGTCAGGAAATCCGCGGCGCCGAGTTTCATCGCCTGCACGCCCGTGTCGATGTCACCATGGCCGGTGAGAAAAATGACAGGCAAGACGCTTTTGCGTGCCGCCAGGGCTTGCTGAAGCGCCATGCCGTTCATGCCGGGCATGGCCAAGTCCAGCACCAGGCAGCCCAGTGCATTGTCGCTATCACTATCGAGGAAGTCTTGCGCTGATGCGAAGGCGGCCACGTTGATACCTGCCGAGATCAGCAGGCGTGACAGTGCTTTCAGCACGGCGGGTTGGTCATCGACTAGGAACACGCAAGGCGTCAGGTTCATGCCGCCTCGCTGGTCTGGCGCGGCACGCTAAAGTGGAAGCTCGCGCCCCGCTCCGCATTGTTCTCGCCCCAAAGGCGGCCGCCGCAGGCACTGACGATGTTCCGGCATATGGACAGTCCCAGCCCCATTCCTCGCTCTTTGGTCGTGTAAAAGGGCTCGAACATCTTCTCCAAACCCCCGGCCGGGATGCCAGGGCCTTGGTCGATGACGGAGACACGGACACTTCCATCACTGGCGAGCGCGCTGCGCACGACAATTAGGCGCTCCGGTGCCGCCGAAAACTCCATCGCATCGCAGGCGTTCATCACCAAGTTGATCACCACTTGTTGGAGCTGCACGCGGTCGGCGCTAACAGCCGGAAATTCGGGCGCGAGATCCGTCTGCAGCGCGATGCCATGATTGATCAAGTCGTTGCGCAAAATACCCAAACCTTCCAACACGAGTTCGTTTACATCGACGCACTGCAACAGCGTCTCGCCTTTCGCGAAAAGCAGACGCAGGCGCCTAATGACTTCACCCGCGCGTTTGTCCTCATCAACAATATCTTGCAAGATGTCGCGTAGCTCGTTGAAATCGACGCTGTCTTGCATCAGGAAACGCTGCGCAGCTTGCGCGTTGCTGAGAATGGCTGTGAGTGGCTGGTTTAGTTCGTGCGCCAGCGCCCCAGACAGTTCGCCCAGCATCGCAACGCGGGACAGATGCATCACCTCTTTTCGCTTCTGTTCCACTTCGAGCTCAGCTTGCTTGCGCGCCGTGATGTCGAGCGACACGCCGCGAATGAGGATGGGCTTGCTGTTGGCGTCGAACTCGACACGCCCGTGAGAGGAAATCCACCGCAGCTGCCCGTCCGGCAGGTCGATGCGAAATACCGTCTCGCGCCCGCCGGCGCCATCTGGCGAGAGGCCAAGCGTGCGGCTGACCGCCGGCCGATCTTCAGGGCACACCCGTTGCAGCACGCAAGTCGCATCTAGCTGCTGCGAGCGGGTGAAACCAAACAAGGTGCGCCAATGGTCGGACGCCCAAAAGTCGTCCCGTACGGGGTCCCGAATCCAGATCCCAAGACTGGCCGCATCGGCCGCGAGGCTAAGCCTTTGTTCACTCTCGAGCAAATCGGCTTGGCTGACCTCTAAACGGTCAGACAGCTGCGCGGTACGCAATTCGCGGCTGCGGCGTTCGCATTCGCGCTCGGTAATGTCGCGCACGATGGATATGACCGTTTCCGCAGTGCAGGGCACTACTCTGGCCTCGAAGTATCTTTCCATGTCACGACCCACCGATAGCGAGTAGCGCACCTCTTGCATCGCGTTCGTCTCCATGGCAGCCGTAATGGCTTTCATAAACAGATCCGCGATCGGCTTGGGTAGTACTTCCCCGACCTTCCGATGGAGAAAGGTCTCCGCCGGCGCAAACAGCACACTTGGATCAGAGGCGTGGACGGTAAGATACTCGCCATCTCTTCCATTCGTAAAAATGATGTCGGGTATGGCGCTGATCAGCGCTTGGTTCCGGGTCTCGCTTTCGCGCAGTGCTTCTTCGGCTCGCTTGCGCTTGGTCACATCGATTTTTACGGCAACGTAGTGGGTAATCGCTCCCGCCGGGTTCTTAACGGGAGCGATGTGGGATTCCTCCCAATACAGCTCACCATTATTGCGGCGGTTAAGAAGTTCGCCGTTCCAAGGCAGACCGCGGGTAAGTTTTCCCCACATTTCCGAATAAATTTCTTTGCCCATCTGACCGGAACCAAGAATGCGCGGCGTTTGTCCAATGGCTTCGGCCGCACTAAAGCCCGTGACTTCGGTGAACCGCGGGTTGACATACTGGATGCAAGCGTCCTGATCGGTAATGATGACCGAGGCTGGGCTGTGCTCGACCGCAACGGAAAGCTGGCGCAGCGTCTCCTCCACATGTTTGCGCGCCGTGATGTCCGTTAGCGTCATGCGCAGCCGTGGCGCGCCATCGGCGGCCGTAGTTCGCAGGCAATCGAGAAAGGTAATGCAAACTGTGCCGTCGTTACGCTGGACACTTAGTTCGCAGCTTTGATTCTGGCCCTGCTGTAAGGCCTGCAAAAACCCGTGCCACTTATCCCGGTCTGCGGACGCAATAAAATCTAGGAAACGACAATCGCTCAGTTTCCAGCGCTCGTCTCCCAGCAACTTAGCGCCGCTCACGTTGATTTTCGCGATCAAGCCGGAATCAGTGAGCGTCAGATAGCCGACCGGCGCCCATTCGTACAGATCCGCATGACGGTCACGGGATAGCTTGAGAGCCACCTTGGCCGCGCGCAAAGCCTCGTCTTGCATCTCCAGTTTTTCCTGGCACACATGGAGTTCTTGCAACAATTCTTGCGCGGATAAGGTCGATGCGTCGGCCGGTGGGATCGCGTCCAGCTCCACTTCCGCCTCAAACGTCAAATACGGTTTGGATGCTATTTCGTGCTCATTTGCCATACGCATGATTCGGTTAAGCGCCAGAAGATCGGCCCAGCTTGATTAAAAAAGTTGCTTTTAGGTTACACATTCCGGGCACTGCTTGCAAGGAAAATAAGCCTAGCCTTCGCTGCCTAGCCATTGGCAGCTGCGCCGGGCCATCCTGCGCATTGGCGCCCGGTTTAAGTGGCAACAAGGAGTGCCTATGGTCCTGATCTCGCGCAACGCAAAAGCCTGATCTGCACAATCAACGCCTAGTGTTGGAAGAGTTCGTGGCGGCGGCTTAAATTCAAGCGCGAGCATTTCACTGATGATTGACATCCTCCCGGCAGGAGGACCAGATCGCATCAAGAATAAAGTTCGCCATGCTGGTTTTGGCGTGTCCGGCGGCGTTGTCGCCGCACCGCAACAGACGCAGGCTTGAACGGCACCCATCCCCGCGCTTTGCACCTGCCGCGATAACGCAGGAAGGGCCGCTTCTTTTGCGACCGGGACTAAAGACAGAGGTTCCTCGGAGCAAATTTAATGAAATTGGACGGCGTCAGATCAAGATCCTAGTCTTGGCGCAAGCGACCGTCTGACGGTTGGTTTTGGCGGGTTTGAACATGCCAGTTAAGGTCTGTGCAGCCTTTCGCGCCGCCGATCCGAAAAACGCTGCGGGGCTCATCCGTGGCTGGCGGCGGCAGCCGTCTGTCGCCATCGCGCCGAGTGGTTTACCGGGCTGACGTGGCGGCCTGCGACAGCGCGCAAAGTAGCACACCTTGATCGCACGTCGTCGCGACCCTCAGCCGTCTAACGCCCGGACTTGACGGTTTCGCGAGCGATCTCCACCGTTGTGGTGCCATCGGTTAGCCAGATCTGGCCATCCTGTATGGTGCATTGCAGGTGCATGGTGCGCTGCGCCAGCGTCGCTAAATCGGCCGCCGCGGTCGCGGGCAAGTTGATCACAGTCAGATTCCTGGCCCGCTCCAGTTTATTGGCCATCTGCTTCCACCAGATATGGCTAGTCGCGCCGTAGGAATAGACGACTACGCGTTCCGAACGGCCGCAAGCTTTCAGGATACGTTTTTCATCCGGTTGGCCGATCTCAACCCAAAGCTTGATTGCGCCGGTCAGGTCCTTCGACCACAGGTCCGGTTCATCCGTGTCGAACAGGCCCTTGGTGAAAGTGAGCGTATCGCTGGCATGAATCGCGAAAGCCAGCAGACGCACCATCAGGCGCTCGTCGGTCTCGGAAGGATGACGCGCCAGGGTCAGTACGTGGTCTTGATAATAGTTGCGGTCCATGTCCGCAATCTGCACATCGGCTTTGAATATTGTTGCTTTGAGGGCCATCGAATAAGGTCTGCCTAGTTAAAGAAAGCTATTTGAAGACGACGGTTTTGTCGCCGTTTTGCAAAATGCGGTGCTCGACGAACCATTTCACGGCGCGCGCTAACACCACGCATTCGGCGTCGCGTCCAATGGCCGACAGCGTATCGGCATCCATCGCATGATCGACCCGCTCCACGTCTTGCTCGATGATGGGACCTTCATCAAGGTTGGCGGTGACGAAATGGGCAGTAGCGCCGATCAGCTTCACACCGCGCTGATGGGCCTGCGCGTAGGGTTTGGCGCCCTTGAAACTAGGTAGGAAGGAATGATGAATATTGATCGCCTTGCCCCGCATTGCAGTGCACAGGGCGGGCGACAGGATCTGCATGTATCGGGCCAGTACCACCAGATCGATGCCGTGTATGTCCATCAGCTCGAGGATGCGCGCTTCCTGCGCCAGCTTCGTTGTTTCCGTGGCGCCGTCGGGTAATGGCAAATGCTGAAACGGAATATTGTAGCTGGCCGCCAGTTGGTAAAAATCCATGTGGTTAGAAATGATGATCGGAATAGTGACCGGCAGCAGCCCGCTCTTGTAGCGGAACAGCAAATCGTTCAGGCAGTGGCCGATTTTCGACACCATCAGCATGACTCGCGGCTTGTAACGGGCATCGTACAACTGACCGTTAAGCTGCATGTCCTGCGACAACGCGGCGAAATCGGCGCGCAGAGCGCCATCATCGACGCCCCCATCTTCCAACGCAAAATGGACTCGCATAAAAAACAGCTGCGACTCTTGGTCGCCAAACTGGGCCGAATCGAGAATGTTACAGCCATGCTCGGCCAGAAAACCCGACACACGATGCACGATACCGCGCTGGTCCAAGCAGGACAATGTCAAAATGTATTCCGGATGCATCAGTGTGTCCAAGGGTCGTCTACCAGGCCCGTATTGTCGCACGGCTGAGTGAAAACTATTTCTTATTCAAACTAGCACTGACCCTCTATTTGGAATAAATTTCGCCACCACCCCTTTCAACAAACGATTTATGAAGCGGGAAAATTGGGGGCCCGCAATTTCGCCCGTTACGCGCGGCCGGCATGGCAGGGTGATGGTGGCAAAAAGCAGGGGAAATGGTGCCCGCGACGAGGTCACTCGAGCTGGCGCGGATGGTCGAGGGCAAAGCACGTATCTGCCATGCCTCATTTTTCGCAAAATAATCCGATTCAGCAGGAACTTGTATGTTCAATAAGCGTCTATCTATGTGCTTGAGAAAAGCACCGCATCACCTAGCATCTGTCCGGGTGACATTTTGTTGAAGAATTTTTACCGAGGTGTCCTATGTTATCGCAAACCATCAGCCCAGTTCTGAAACAGCATTTGGAAGCGCAACTATCATTTTTCACCGACATGTCCAAGAAAATGTTTGATTCAACGCAAAAAATAATGGAATTAAATCTTCAACTGGCGCATGAACTTATGGAGGAATTTACCAACAGCAGCCGCCAGCTAATGCAAGCCAAAGACGCCACCGAGTTTGCTTCGCTGGCGGCAAACCAATTTCATCCGACCACCGAAAAACTGCGCGATTACCAGCAGAACTTATCCAGCCTGATCGCCGGCACGCATGTGGAGCTGACCAAAACGGCGGAAACGCATATCCCTGAAGCAACCCGCACGGCAGCAGCTGTCGCCGATGAAATAGCCAGCAAAGCGACCGAGGAAACTGAAAAAGCCAGCCAACGCCAGCGTGCCCTGTTAGATAAAATAACCAACGCGACCCAAAAGGTTTCCGACGGTCAGCAAGGCCAACAGGGTCAGACACACTAAGCCGGTTGCCCACATCGTCGCCCGCTGTCCATTGGGCGGGCGCCAACTGGGGTCACGCAATGGACGGCTCAATCAAGTGCAAGTGACGCTGCTGCCAAGCTGATAGGCTGTTACGGCAGACACGCTGCGGCGAGCATTAGAAAAAGTCGCGCTATTGTATGGCGCGGTGCGCGCCTGCAAGTCTTAATGTTGGCGTCGAGGACTAATCAAATGGCACGCGGCAAATGGCATGCGGTGTAGGAAACGAAACGGATGCCAGTGGCAAACCTGTACAAGAAATTCGCACAGATGGCGAAGAAAACTCCGGCTGAAGTCGTTTAAACAAATGTGGAACTAATGCCAATCCTATTTCTCTAACAGCCAAGAGCGGCCGGATTGCTAAGCACGCCAATAGGGATACCGGATCAGTTCTGCGCCCCCAAGCGCCGCCGCCGTTGACGACGATTGGGAAACGAGGTTTTATGTCTGAGGAGATCGACATGGCAACAAGTCCAGGAAACAAAAGCAGCAGCGGATCGGGTAGTAGTCAAAAGGCTGGGGGACAAAGCAACCTAAAGAGTGAAGGGCATCCCAGCAAACGGGGTTTCGCTGCAATGGATGAGCAAACACAACGGGAAATTGCCAGCAAGGGTGGCCAAGCCGCACATCAAAAAGGCACGGCGCACGAATTCGATTCGGAAGAAGCGCGCCGGGCAGGACAAAAAGGTGGCGAAGCGGTCAGCCGCGACCGCAGCCACATGGCCGAGATCGGCCGCAAGGGCGGAGAAAGTCGCCAGGCGGCCAATCGCGAGAGCGATAGCGCATCGTCCCGCAGCGGATCATCGGAACAAAGCGCAAAGACTGCCAAGCTAGGCCCCAAGAATAACGAGAAATAGCAGCACGCGGGATCTCGGCGTTTGCTTTCTGATTTTTCTCTGAACCTTCTGTTTCAGCGGCAAAATTTCCAGCTTTCGCGCCGATGGATGACCTGATGAACCGGCGCGAGTATGGCCACTGCGGGAACGATGCCGTGGTTTCGCGCCAGGCGTCGGGCCGTCCAGAACTGTCGAACCAAACGCCAAGTTTTCCCGCGGGCCGTGGCGTGGGGTCTTGGGCGTTGCCATGGAAGGCTGAGAGGATAATTTGCCGCTGGCAGCGTGTAACTTTGCTGTTTATGCATAGCTGAACCCGCCGTTTCATCCGTTGACCGTTTTTTAGCCCCCTCTTTAGCCACTCTTTAAAGCTCATGCGCAGCAATGCGCGGAAATTCATCAAAAAAAATTAGCCAAGACACGGGCCAGAAAACCGCTTGCGATGTCCCGATGCGTGCGGCTGACGGCGCCTATCACCACGTGTCGCTGCGCGCCGAGCTCCGAACGTCCCGCTCACTGACTGCCGGCAGAACCGTTCGTGAAATACCGGCCATGCTTGTTCTATGCCATCCTCCGTCTGAATGTAAATCAAAGGAAGGCCGCTTTGCCGCACACATGGCAAAATAGTACAGCAAACCCTTGTTTTGGCACTGAACCCATTTTTGGTTGCCCGGTGTCGGCGGTGCCACGCTTGAGACCGTGCGCGCCTATGTTGACGCCCTAGGGACCGCAGCAGATCCCCACAAGCTGGCAGCAAAAACTGAACCGTCCGCTTGCCCCTTGTCGCCGGCATTCACCTGCGCAACAGGGCCGAGGAGAAAGAAGCCAGTGGCCAATGATTTTTGAACGTTCTATAATTACAAAAATTACTGAAAATTAGAGCGCGTTCCGACAATGACCAAATTGAGCCCCCTGGCGCAAAAATTCATTCTTCATTTCGGCGAAATGGGCCGCCGTTGGGGCATCAACCGCACGGTCGGCCAGATGTACGCCTTGTTGTACATCGTCGCAACGCCCCTAAATGCCGACGAGATCGCCGAATATTTATCTTTTTCGCGCTCCAACGTTTCAATCGGGCTCAAAGAATTGCAATCATGGCGCCTAGTCAAACTGCGCCATTTTCCGGCTGACCGCCGCGAGTATTTCGAGCCGCCTAAAGATATCTGGGCCATATTCAAGACCCTTCTCGACGAGCGCCGCCGGCGCGAAGTCGAACCCACCTTGACGATGCTGCGCGACATCTTGGAAGAGAGCCCAGCCACCGAAGCGGATCGTAACGTCCAGCAGCGTTTGCGCACCATGTACGACTTGATTGAACTGTCGAGTTCGTGGTTGGACGATGTCCAGCATCTGTCCCCGGAAATCCTGACCTCGTTAATGAAGATGGGCTCCAATGTCAAAATGCTGCTGGGGTGCGCCGACTCTTCGCCAAGCCCATCCAATTCGCCGGTGACTGCTGCCGACGAATTGCCGCGGCGTGCGACCAAAGTCCCGAAATGAAGCGCCCCCGGCGCTCTAGCGTGTCCCTAGCGTTGACCATTACTTTAGCGCTGATATTGAAGCTGCTCCTCTTGGCGCTCTTGTGGAAAGTCTTTTTCTCGACGCCACAAATCAAAAAAATGCGTTTGCCCACCAGCCAGGTCGAACAACACCTGCTGGCGACACCCGCCCCGCTCCCCCACTTCCCCGAAGGTGAACGATGATCCCCCTTGATGATGTTGTTAGTCTATCGCGGCTGCAATTTGCCGCCACCGCCCTGTATCACTTCTTATTTGTGCCATTGACTCTCGGCCTGTCCTGGATCCTGGTCATCATGGAGTCGGTCTACGTGATGACCGGGCGCGAAATCTACCTCGATATGACCAAGTTCTGGGGCAAGCTATTCGGCATCAATTTTGCGATGGGCGTGGCGACCGGCATCACCCTCGAATTCCAGTTCGGCACCAATTGGGCGTATTACTCACATTACGTGGGAGACATTTTCGGCACGCCGCTGGCGATCGAAGGGATGATGGCGTTTTTTCTCGAATCGACGTTTGTCGGCCTGTTTTTTTTCGGATGGGACAAACTGTCGAAGGTGCAACATCTGGGGGTGACTTTTCTGGTCGCGCTCGGCTCTAGCTTGTCGGCATTGTGGATCCTGATTGCGAACGGCTGGATGAACAACCCGGTCGGCGCCGAGTTTAATTTCGAGACCATGCGCATGGAATTGGTCAGCATCAGCGACGTTATCTTTAATCCAGTAGCGCAAGTCAAGTTCGTGCACACGGTGGCAGCCGGTTACGTGACGGCATCGATGTTCGTGCTTGGAATATCCGCCTTTTACCTGCTCAAGGCGCGCGATGTGCCGTTCGCACTGCGCTCGTTTGCCATCGCGGCCGGCTTTGGCCTCGCGTCGAGCCTGTCGGTGATCGTGCTGGGCGACGAGTCCGGCTACACCGCGGGCGAAGTCAACAAGGTGAAACTGGCCGCCATCGAAGCGGAATGGGAGACTGAACCTGCGCCGGCGAGCATTACCCTGGTCGGTCTGCCCAACGATGCTATGGAACGCACCGATTACGCGCTCAAAATTCCCTATATGCTGGGCCTGATTGCGACCCGTTCAGCCGACAAGCAAGTCATTGGCATCAAGGAGTTAAAACGCGCGCATGAAGCGCGCATCCGCAATGGCATACTGGCCTACGCTGCCTTGACGCGCCTGAAGTCAGGTGACAGCTCGCCTGAGGCGCGTGCCGAATTCGCCCGCCTCAAGGCCGACCTCGGTTATGGCTTGTTGCTGAAAAAATATGCACCAAACGTAACGGATGCGACCGAAGCCCAGATCAAGCTGGCCTTGGCCGACTCGGTGCCCAAGGTGGCGCCGATGTTCTGGTCGTTTCGGGTGATGGTTGGGCTGGGCCTGCTGTTCCTCTTCATTTTCAGCGCCTCGTTTTACTTCCTGATCCGCCAGCGCCTGGCGTCCCAACGCTGGCTGCTGAAACTGGCAATATGCGCTATTCCCCTGCCTTGGGTTGCAGCCGAGCTGGGCTGGGTGGTGGCCGAATATGGGCGCCAACCTTGGACCATCGCGGGCATCTTGCCGACTCATCTGTCAGCCTCGACCCTGCCGGTCTCCAGTGTGTACTTCAGTCTGGCAGGTTTCCTCGGCTTTTACACCGTGCTGCTCATCATTGAACTGACCTTGATGATCAAGTTCGCGCGCCAGGGACCAAGCAGCCTGCACAGCGGCAAATATCATTGGGAACAACCACACTAAGGATACGCGATGTTATTTGACTATATGACCTTAAAAGTGATCTGGTGGTGTTTCGTCGGTCTGCTGTTGATCGGCTTTGCGCTGACGGATGGCTTCGATTTCGGCGTTGGCATCAGCCTGCCCTTTCTGGGCAAGACCGATGCCGAGCGACGCGTCATCATTAATACCATCGGCCCAACCTGGGAGGGCAATCAGACCTGGTTCATCACTGCCGGCGGCGCCCTGTTCGCGGCCTGGCCGCTAGTCTATGGCGCAGCGTTTTCCGGATTTTACATCGCCATGATGGTGCTCCTGTTCTCCCTGTTTTTCCGCCCGGTCGGTTTCGATTATCGCAGCAAAATCGCCGATCCACGCTGGCGCTGCGCCTGGGACTGGGGCCTGTTTATCGGCGGCTTTGTGCCACCCTTGATCTTCGGCATCGCTTTTGGCAACCTGCTGCTGGGCGTGCCCTTTCATTACGACAACACCATGCGCATGGAATATACGGGAAATTTTCTGGCCCTCATCAATCCCTTCGGACTGCTGGCGGGCACGCTCAGCGTCGCCATGCTGGTCATGCACGGCGCCACCTTTTTGCAGCAAAAAACGGAGGGTGTCCTCGCAGCACGGGCGCGCAAGGTCGCCATCCTGGCCGCCCTAGCTACCATCGCCGCGTTCGCCGCGGCCGGCGTGTGGGTCGCGTTTGGTATGGACGGCTACCGCATCACCTCCATGCCGGACGTCAATACCGCCTTTATGCCGGTGGCGAAAACCGTGGAGCGCTCTAGCGGCGCCTGGCTTGATAATTATGCGCGTTGGCCGGCCACCCTCATTTTCCCCGTCACCGCGTTCGCCGGCGCCTTGCTTGTCATGCTGTTGAGCGCCAGGCGTCATACCGTGGCCGCCTTCCTGGCCAGCGGTTTGAGCGTGGCGTCGATCATTTTGACGGCCGGCAGCGCCATGTTTCCTTTCGTGATGCCTTCATCGCTCGCGCCCGGCAGTAGCTTGACCGCGTGGGATGCGGTGGCCAGCCAAAAGAGTCTGGCCATCATGTTCTGGGTGGTGGTCATCATGCTACCGATTATCATCATGTATACGGGTTGGGTCTACCGGGTGGTGCGCGGCAAGGTCACTCTTGAACATATTCGCGATAACGAACATTCGGCCTACTAACAGAACAGGAGCAACTGATGTGGTACTTCACATGGATCTTAGGAATAGGTGTGGCCGTGTTGTTGGCCATTATTAACGCCATGTGGCTGGAGGCAAACTATGCGTTCGGGCAACGTGATGAAGCGCAGACGCTAGAGCGCTTCCGCCGCGCTAGCGCGGCGGAAGCGCCATCGCGACGGCCCTAGGCTTGATCCGCCCTGGCGGCGCCAGCGATTCGGTGGTCAAGCTGCCAAGCAACATGGGCTTGATTAAAATGGGATACACGTCGAATATCAAAGCGCGCGTCACGTGGATCGCGGCGCCGCATGATACTTTGGCCGCCGCACCCGCGGGACCGATGGCGCCCAAATAACACCAGCCATCGACTTCGTGGCTTTGGCGCCAGCCCTAGAATTCCTCGACGATAGCCACCGCGCCATCGAATGGCCACACTAAAATACGCAACGCTTCCAGCGCTGGCAGTAAAACGGCACTGCGCCGCGCGCCCGATATGTTATATTCGCGTTCTTCATGCGTCCGTTTTTCAGCAAGTTCACCATGCCCTCCTTGAAATACCTCAGCGCATATTCCGAGCAGACCCGGCAACAGGTCGCGCAATTGATCGAACAAAACAAACTGGGCGAAGTGCTGAACAAACGCTACCCTGCGGCGCACGAAATTCGCACGGATAAGGCGTTGTACCAGTACGTGCAGGATTTGAAGAGTGAGTTTTTGCGCAATGCAGAGCCCATCAACAAGGTCACGTTTGACAACAAGATTCACGTAATACACCATGCACTGGGGCTGCACACCACGATTTCGCGAGTGCAAGGCGGCAAGCTCAAGGCCAAGCGTGAAATCCGCGTAGCCACGCTATTTAAGCAAGTGCCGCTCGAATTTTTGCGCATGATCACCATACATGAGCTGGCGCATGTAAGGGAGAAGGAACACGACAAGGCATTTTATAAGCTTTGTTCCTATATGGAGCCCAATTATCATCAATACGAATTCGACCTGCGACTTTACTTAACCCATACTGATTTGGCTGGCGCACGCCTGTGGGGCGCAGCGTCGCCCCCTAACATTGTCACGCCATAGCAGACGCCATATTTTGCGCGTCCAGTCGCCGCTTACTTGTCAGCGCCGCACAACGCCTTGCCGCCCTCACTGCAGACACCGGCATGAGCAGCGCAGCGAGTCGAGCCCGCACAAATTTTTGACTTGGCGCCTGCCGATGAAACCGACAGCCCCCCAAAAAACGCGCCATATACAGCCTGATGGTTGTGTGCCACGCTTGGACTCGGCTGCCAACGTGCGCATACGGGGCATCGGAAATTTATTCCCCGCGAACTCTAATTGACGTTCTTAAGATATTCTTCAGATAACTTCTGGAACAGCAAATGCGATTCGTTGCGCAGGTAGGGGGCGATCAGCGACAGTACCTGATAACATCCGCGCGCAAGCGCATCCGACATGGCTTGCTGCTCGCTGTATTTGCGGGGATTACGCACGTACTCATACGATAGCCAATAGGTCGCGACCACCGCCATATTAGTGGCCATCGCGTCGATTTCCAGGTCCGACGCGGCCAGTGCTTTTTCGCTACGCAAGTCCTCGCATAACTGTTTGGCGACCTTGATCTTGTGCGCCAAGATCAGCTTGAAATGCAGCTCCAGTTTGCGGTTACGCGACAATAAATCGTTCAGATCGCGATAAAAAAAACGGAAGCGCCAGATCAGCTCGAACATCAGATGCAAATAGAGCCAAACGTCTTCAATATTCGAACGACGGTGCTCGGGAACAGTAAGGATGCGTTCGATTTCCACTTCAAACTGGACGAAAATGGAATTGACGATGTCGTCTTTATTGCGGAAGTGGTAGTACAGATTCCCCGGCGAAATATTCATTTCTTCAGCGATCACCGTAGTCGTGATGTTTGGTTCGCCAAACTCGTTAAACAAGCGTAGGGACAATTCGAGAATTCGTTCACGGGTACGGCGCGGCGCTTTTTGGAGCATGGCAGGCGATCTTTGTTTTGTTCTGTAGCAAGCATAACACTGCAGTTTCCCTCCGAGGGCGGTAGTAACATGAAAATTATCCTAATGGACTGCCTCTTATCCGCAAACTGCGGCCCTAGCAAAACTAGAAAATGCCGTTCAAAAACGGCTCGTCGGGTTTATCCGTACTGGGCCCACGCCATTTGCTCGTGCAACTCATCCTGGCATTCGTCGCGCCGTAGAACGCGACCAGGATTCGACGTCCTTGCCCATACGGCGTGAACCGTGAGATAGCGGGGGTATCGAGTCTTCCCCGCACGTTCACTGCAGCGTTGTGCTCGGCCTGAGGAACATCCCCGTTTGCGCGGTAAAATTGAGCGCCGGCGCACGCCTTCCAGCACCGGTGGTAGAGTCCATTTGCGAGTCCATCTGCGAGTCCATCTGCGAACGTGTCGGCGCCGCGTTTCGCGCTCATTTATCACCAGGAAGGCAATGGTGCGCTAACACTGCGTGGACGGCACACACGTCGCCGTCAACTTCTCTTCGCGCGACCGGCGGCGAACTGTCTGCGAGATCTGGCGGGTGGCGAATTCATAGTTGAGTTCATGATGCTCCCCACGCGAGAGGCGGGGAGGAAAGCGCTTTTTTATGCTTTTTTATTTCGGCAAGGTGGCGCCGGTGTCGCCCACTTTCGTCACGTTCACCATTGACTTTTTAACGGCGGTCTTCCTAGCGACAGCCTTGGGCGCGCTTTGGCTGACCGATGCGGCCGTCGGGAAATTGACGTTGGCGTTGGGCCGGCCCTTTGGCATTGCCGGCGCCACCCTTTCATTTTGCACTTGAGGTGGCGGCTTTGGCGCCAGCCGCTTCTGGGCCGCCGCCTTCGCGCCACGCTTTTGCGCCACCGGCTTGGCAGATGCCTTCGAAAGTGGTTTGGTCCCCGCTTTCGGCGCCGCTTTTTTCCCCGTCAGGTACGCTACGGCCTCAGTCAATTGTTCAACACGCTTGCTCAGGGCCGAAATATCTTTTTGAGAAGGCACGCCAATTGCGCCTAGGGCGCGCACCACGCGCTCTTCGAATACGTGTTCAAGCTTGTCCCAGGAACCGGTCGCCTGCTTGCTGACGCCGTCGGCCACCTTGCTCACCGTATCGGTAACGTCGGAGATCTTGTCTTCGGCTAATTTCTGGGTGCGCTTTTGCAGTTCTGTACCTTCTTTGACGAGCGTCGAAAATACGCGACCGCCCTCTTCCTGCGCTTTGGCAAACGCGCCCAGGCCGGCCCTCCAGATTTGTTGTGCTGAGATGCGCACGGCACTAGCCAACTGCTTATCTTCGTTCTTTGCTTGCGCCTTCAGTTTCTTAACCATGGCCGGCTCCCGTGTCTTTGAAACGTCGAATCTATCGATGTGTAAGACTTATTTTAGACAGCAAAATTAGAGACGGGTTTCTAATTCAATAGAAAACTGCGTCGCATGGGAAGTTCATTTTTTGAACCATTTGTCGCCCGAGCCCACGCGCTTGCCGCGGCAAAACGTTCAAAGAGCCGCTTCTGGGGCCAGGAGATCTGGGACGGCAGATGCCAATTGCTAGCCCACCAGCACGAGCGAAGACAGGCCCCAGTTCTTCGCAGACAGCGCTGCAATTGCAATAGAGGAAGCCCAACTAGGATACCGCATGGGTGCCGTCAAGCTGTGCGGCCCCTGCCCTTGCCAGCAGTATTTCGTCGAGCACGCACTGCAAAATGCGCCGGTTGCGCCCCAGCGCGACGTGACCGATGCCACCGAACTCGATGTTTTTAGCTCCCGGCAAATAGCAGGATGTTTGCGGCGCGATGATGTTGTCGTGGTGGGAAAAAATCGAGGTGAATAGGGCCCGCTGCGCCGCGCCTTCGCCGTCGGCAAGCGTCGTGAGCCACGCGCCGCCGCCGGCGTCGGGCGCGCCGCGCCTCATTTGCATCGCATTGAGGCCGATGCCGAAACTGGCCAAGCCGGTACCGTGATGCGGCGTGCCCAAGGTGATCACGCGCGCGACGTGCGCGCTGCCATGCACGCGCAAGTAGGCGCGCGCAACGAGGCCCCCCATGCTGTGCCCGACGATGATAATCTTGCTGCTGCCACTTTCTTGACACAGGCGCTGCACTGCGCATTGAACCTGCGGCACATAATCATCGATCGATGCGGCGACCGGCTCTAGATCAATGACATCATGACTGATGCGCGCTTTCCTGAGCACGGCGCTCAGTTGCCGCCAATACCCGCCGTTGCAGCCATAACCGTGGATCAGCAAAACCGACGGAGCGCACGCATCGGCCGCGATATAGGACCGCACTGTGGGCCAGGCCATGGTCCAGGATGAGCCCAGCATGGAGGCGGTGAATTCTTCGGCAAACATGCGGCAGCGGCCCCATAGGGGCGGCCAATCTTGCACCGGAGTGGCGCTCGGGTAGTGCCAACTCAGGAAGAAATTGTGGGCCGTGATCAGCGCGCGCGCCACGATCACGATGGCCAAGGCCAGCGGGAGCGCCATAGCAAGACGGCCGATGTGCCAAAACCTGGCAAAGACCAAGCACAGCGCGGCCACCACCAGCAATTGCAGCGCAAGGACGAGGCGAAGGATGCGCGCCATCATGTGCGCCCCCGGCTACGCCGCCCTATCCGGTTACGTCGGATGACAGGCATTGCGCTGCCGCGCCCTCTTGCATCGCACTCTAAGCGCGGCGCCCGCGCCATGCCCGCCGTCAATGGCACCTGAGACATTGTCACCGCCGTCCTCAATAAAAACTCCAAGCGAACCGATCAACCGAGTATCGATTCGTTTCACCGCGGATCATGCCCTCATCGATAAGCCCGGCATCGCGTTTGCAGGCACTAAACTGAAGGGTGCGAGTAGCTTTCACTGGCGCGCCTTTCACGGTGGGCCGCTTAAATCGAAGGGAATTTTGATTGTATGCTCGTATTGCGCCACCCTATACAGGCGCAGCCAAAGGGATGGAGCGCCATCCTCGAGTCCTTCCCCCTTGTGGCGCCAGCCCTCACTCGCACGATTTTAACCCCTATTCCGCGATGGCGATGTGGCCCGTCGAACCCGTGGGCGACGCCAATGAATCAAAGGCAATCTATCATGATCGTGCTGGTGAAAGGCAAAAACTGCGCGTCGCGCATAAGGTCGCCTAACATTCGTGGCGACCTTTTTTATGCTTGGGATAGTGTACGACCAAGGACGGGCGGCGCTCGCGCATCAAAAATAGAGTGCTCGATCGACGCGCTTCTGGTACAAAAGCGGCATGAGAAAAGAAGACCTCGTTAGAACCATGGAACAGCAACTGCGTGCCGTCAAGGCCGAACGTCAGGCGTCCATGCGCGACCCGAACTTGCTGGCGGCGCGCACCGCACTGAAAACATATCAGTCGGCGCGACTGAAAATCACTCACGCCGATTTGCTGGCAGCGCCCGATACGCGGGACGCGGCGCTGTTCTTCCTCAACGAGCTGTATGGTGTGCGCGATGCGGGCCAGCGCACAATCGACTTGGAACGTATCATTCCAACCATGCAGCGCGTATTGCCGTTGAAGCCGCTCCAAACGATCACGCAGGCCGTCGTGCTCGACGCCCTGTCCGAGCGCCTCGACACGGCCATGGCAAAATTTCTGGGCGCCTCGTTTGAAGAGCAGGAATATGGCGCCGCGTACCGCACGGTCACCGCGCGCGAAGAGCGCGACAACCAGCTAACTTTGATACAAGCGCTGGGCGAATCGTTGACCGAACTGGTGCACATTCCATTGCTGTCGCTTACTCTTGGCGTCATGCGCGGCCCCGCCCGCATCGCCGGACTAAGTCAATTGCAGCAGTTCCTGGAACGCGGCTTTGGCACCTTCAAACGGATGAACAATCCGGGCCGGTTCGTCACGACGCTAGTCAGCCGCGAGCGCGCGATATTGGAAACTATGTATGCCGGGCGCGCCGATCCACCCAATTAGGGCGATTTCCCTTTAGTCAGCAGGATTTGGCGGGCGATGCCGCGCAAGATATTGATCTCTTCCGTTTCCAACTGGGTGCGCGAAAATAGGCGCTTGAGGCGCGGCATCAGTTTTTTCGGTTGTTCGGCATCGAGATAGCCGATGGCGATCAGCGCCTGCTCTAGATGCCCGTACATGCCCTCAATTTGCGCCAGGCTTGCGGGAACGCCGTGAAACCCGATATCGGCGGCATCCGCGCGGTCCCCCAGCGCCGCGACCCGGCATTCGTAAGCGAGCACCTGCGCGGCCTGCGACAAGTTCAGCGATGAATACTCCGGATTGGCCGGAATGTTGATCAAGACGTGACATTTTTCGACAATCTCGTTGGGCAAGCCAAAGCGTTCGTTGCCAAAAATAAGCGCTCCTTGCAACTCACTATTGCCCGCCAGCTGTCCTGCCAGCGCGCGCGGCGCGAGGATCGGCGGCGAAAATTCGCGCAGGCGGGCCGACACAGCGGCGGCGAAATTGCAGCCTTCAAGCGCCTGATCCAGGCTCGCGACGATGCGCGTGCGCGCCAAAATGTCTTGTGCGCCGCTGGCGAACGCTACCGTTTCGGCCTCCTGAAGCACGTTCGGGTAACGCGGATTGACCAGCACCAAATCCGAAAACCCCATAGTTTTCATGGCACGCGCGACCGCGCCGACGTTGCCCGGGCGGCTAGTCTGGACCAGAATAAATCGCAGCCGTTTGAAAAGGGACGTACTGATGTCGGGCAGATTCATTTAAAATAGCGCCATTGCGCGGTAACGATATGGTTATAACGGACTGGTGGGGGGCAAAAATGCATCGCCAGGCCGAAATTCTAACCAGTTCGGGGCCGCTCCGCTCTTTAATTCATTTTTGTACGCTATTTGCTCTGCGCGCCGACCGGTACCGCTGGGCGCCAGCGTTCTCTTAACGGAACCCTCATGCACCCAATGCTCAACACGGCGATTAAGGCCGCCCGCCGCGGCGCCGCCGTCATCAATCGCGCCTCATTCGACCTCGATCGCGTTACTGTGACCGAAAAACAACATAACGATTTCGTTACCGACGTCGACCAAGCCGCCGAACGGGCCATCATCGAGGTTCTTTCCAAGGCGTACCCGGAGCACGCGATCCTGGCCGAGGAATCAGGAGCTTCCGCCAACACTCACGACGAGAATGAATTTCTGTGGATCATCGATCCACTCGACGGCACCACCAATTTCATCCATGGCTTTCCCCAATATTGTGTCTCGATTGCGCTGGCCCAGCGCGGCATCGTCACGCAAGCGGTCGTTTATGACCCCGTGCGCAATGACTTATTTACGGCCACCAAGGGTGCCGGCGCTTTCCTGAACGATAAGCGCATCCGCGTAACCAAGCTCGACCGCATCGCCAACGCCCTGCTCGGTACCGGCTACGTCGCTGGCAGCAGCAGTGCACTGCAAGACTATCTGAACATGTACCAAATCATCGGCGAACGCAGCCAAGGCGTGCGCCGTGCGGGGTCAGCCGCGCTCGACTTGGCGTACGTGGCTGCCGGCCGCCTCGATGGGTTCTACGAAAAGGGCTTGAAGCCGTGGGATATCGCCGCCGGCGCCTTGATGGTTACGGAAGCAGGCGGCATTGTCGGTGAATTTAGCGGCGAGTCCGCCTACTTGTACAAAGGCGACGTCATCGCCGCCAGCCCCAAAGTCTTCGGTCAAATGGTCGCGCTGCTAGCTCCCTTCGCCTGACAACCTCATCCGAGCCGGTTGGCGCCGACGCCAGCCGAGCTTCTCCGCCCCATTCCCACGAGCGGCAGCGTTCGTGCCGACAAATGCCTTCGAGCGCCGCGGCCAAAACAGGCGTCCGCGCATGGGCAACTAGCGTGGCGTTGGCAGCTCAGTACGGCCGGAATGGCGTTCGAAGAGGGGACAATCTTGCTTTTTCGTAACAAAAAACACCAAGTTTGCCAACACTGTTATACTGTCGCACGAGCAGCACCTATGGCCAGTCCCCTTGCCGCTCTCTTCCGACTCCTAATCTGATTGCCTGCGACTGGCGCCACCAATGGCGACAGGCCGATCTTCACCATAAAGTTATCATGTCCTTTTCCAAACTCGGCCTGTCCGATGCTATTGTGCGTGCCGTTACCGAACACGGTTACACCGTTCCAACTCCGATCCAGGCGCAAGCGATTCCCGCTGTTTTGGCTGGCGGCGATTTGCTAGCTGGGGCGCAAACCGGCACCGGCAAGACCGCCGGCTTTACTCTGCCGATCCTGCAACGCCTGTCGACCGACGCCAACGGTGTCACGATCATCAATAACACGATGCAGCGCCCGATCCGGGCCCTGATTTTGACCCCCACGCGCGAATTGGCCGCGCAAGTCGAGGAAAGCGTACGCACTTACGGCAAACACACCAAACTCAATTCGACCGTGGTTTTCGGGGGGGTCGGCATCAACCCCCAAATCAAGCAGCTGAAACAGGGTGTCGACATCCTGGTGGCAACGCCGGGCCGTTTGCTCGACCATATGGAACAAAGAACGGTCGATCTGTCTAAGGTGGAAATCTTGATCCTCGATGAAGCCGACCGCATGCTCGACATGGGTTTTATCCGCGACATCCGCAAGGTGCTGGCAGTGCTGCCGGCGAAGCGGCAAAACCTCCTGTTCTCGGCCACTTTTTCGGAAGAAATCAAGGCCTTGGCCGATGGCCTACTCAACAAGCCGGCCATGATTGAAGTGGCGCGCCGCAATTCAACGGTCGAAATGATTGCGCAAAAGGTGCACCCGGTCGACCGCGACAAGAAACATCCAATGCTGTCGCACTTGATCAAGACCAATAAATGGACCCAGGTGTTGGTATTTACGCGCACCAAGCATGGTGCCAACAAGCTAGTCGAGCAACTGGGCGCCGATGGCATCGAAGCACTGGCAATCCACGGCAACAAAAGTCAATCGGCGCGTACCCGCGCCTTGGCCGAGTTCAAGGTTGGCCATTTGCAGGTGCTGGTCGCGACCGACATCGCTGCCCGCGGGATCGACATCGACCAGTTGCCGCACGTAGTCAACTATGATTTGCCGAACATCCCAGAAGACTATGTGCACCGGATTGGGCGCACGGGCCGCGCCGGTTTTACCGGCGAAGCCGTGTCCCTGGTTTGCGTCGATGAGCACGAAATGCTCAAGGATATCGAAAAGTTGATCAAACAAACGCTGTCACGCCAGGTGATTCCCGGTTTCGAGCCCGACCTAAGCGCCCGCGCCCAGCCTGTGCAACTGCGCAGCGGGAACGGTGGCGGCCAACATCGCAACCAGCCGCGTTCGAGCGCCAGCGTAATCCGGGTTAAGACCTCAAGCGTGGCCAAACCACGCAGCGCCGGCGCTTCTTCCGGCCCCGCTGGCAACGGCAACCGGTCCCCTTCGCGCCCCGCAAGCAGCGCCCACCGTTCAGGCGGCCGCAGCCGCTAAGCTTATCCGCGCCGCGCCCGCTTCCTTGGTCCGACAGCTAGGCGATCACGGCCAGCACGGAACCACCGCTCGATTCTTGTCCGGCTGGTCTCTGGTGACCTATCACGCAAGGGTGTTACGGATCATTGTGGCGCGGCCATAGAAGCAACGCTCTAAGGGTCGGGCGGATCGGAAATCGGAGGAAGCCGGTATTGGCCGCGCGCGTAAGCGCGGGGCTCGCGTGGCAGTTTGCCTGGTGGACAATGCCGGCCATTTCCCGGGAGAGCATTGGTCGAGCCAGCTCTATGTCAATTCGCGGCGATGATAAGTTTCCGTGGCGTGACTGGAATCGTCTCGAGTCTTGCTAAACTAGAGCCTGCCCCCGCGAGAGTTTCCTTGATGAACATCTACCCATTTCGTCAGGCTCCTTGATCAATTCCGCAGCACCGTCCCAACTACCCGCAGGCCCACGGCGGGGGCGGCCTTTTCACCCGCCATACCGCCCCCATCTTAGAGTCCGATCAGTTGAACGAAAAAGCCATTTCCTACTCTAAATTCACATGGACTCTACTGTTGTCAATGTGGGGTGATTCGCCGTTGGAATGGCAACGGGTTTCAGGTTCGCTGTTGGCACCAAATTTCCAGACCAAACCAAACATTGGCGGATCCGTTTTGCCCCGGCCAAAGGTGCGCCTTAGTGCGCGCGTTGCCTTAGCGCAAAATTTGAGCCGGCGCCTTCTTTCATGATTGAACCATTATTTTGCGGACGGATCAGCAATGGACGCACTAGACCGGGTACAACTGCAGCGCTTGCAAGCAACATTGGAACAGCGCAAGGCAGCATTGCTAAACCAGTTGGAAAACGATGCCGAAGCTGCCGAAACACTGGCCACATCGGTCCATGAACTTGAAGCGTCCCCCGCCGATAATGCCAGTGCGCGCACCTTGAACGAACTCGTGGCTGAAGCGGCCGAACATAAAACGGCGCAACTGCGCCTGGTCAGGCACGCCCTAGACAAATTTGCCGGGGGCAACTATGGCAGCTGCGAAAACTGCGGCGATCCGATCGGCTTGTCGCGCTTGAATGCCCGCCCGGAAGCCCGCTTGTGCATCACCTGTCAGACCAGAATGGAAAAGATCAGAAAATAGGCCGTGAATGCCGCTTCCATCGCTACCGCCCGCATGGAGTGCCGCTCCCCTTGCAAACTGGTCTGTTGGTGAGGGCACCATAAACGGGCATGCAAAACATGCGCACAAGGTCACCGAACTTGGCTAAGCTAGCAAGAAAACTACGCAATGGTGGTGGCCGTCAGTCAACTGCAAGCCCGCCCCCCGGCGTGGCGCAATCAATCGGCCGATGACCAAGGCTGGCTGCGGATCTTCGCCACCTGTCTCTGCGCCAGCCAGGTCCATAATTGCAGGGCATCGCTCTGACTTAGCGCGGTCATCGATTTTGGGCTGGCTAAGGCGATCTCGCAGTCACGATCCGACCATTCCTCAAATTTGACCACGCCACCACTGCTCACCTCGACCTCGTACATCAAGCCGTCGTCGTAGCCAAAGCGGAGCGCGGCCGTGACGGCAGCGCTATCGCCAAACGTGCCTTTGTAGACTTCGGCAAGTGCCGTGGCCAATTGGTTTGGCGTGGGCGCGCTAATATCGCGCCCGTCCGCTTTGGTAAGAACAACCCATGCTTGTGTCATTGACCCGTCCTCCAATCAATACTCGTTGCCTCTCCCGCAGGGCTTCGGATGCACGCTGCCGGGTTCACCGTCGGTCGGCCGAATAAGAGTGGCGCAGATCAGCCAAAAGAGCAAATTGCCGCCGCGCGAAACAGCGGCGATCGCCAATTCGATCTGATTGTAACAAGGATCATACAAAAAAAACCATTTGGAGCTTGGCGATCCATTACCTGACGCACGGGCGGGTCAATCAGGCCGCAACCACATGTGCCCGATCAGCTTGCCATTAGTCGAGCAGTACTGGTACCGAGAGCGGATCGAAGTCGATCCAATCGCCATCGATAATGGTACCGTCCGCCCGTTCAATGTGAATAGCTCCCAAGCCGCGCAAAGCGCCAAGGGCGCATTTCTCCTCCGCCGCCCCGGCCAGCGCCACGGCGATCAGCATGCCGGCCGTGCGCGGCTCAGCGCAGTTCTCATCGCCCACCTCGGGTTCACCCGCCTCCTTCATCTTCGTCAGACTGTACAAGGAACCCACATGGGCGCCCAGCAGAGCTCCTATCACGGGACCGACCGGACCCATGGCAGCCGAGGTAGCTAGGCCGACGGCCGCCCCCAGCACTCCGCCGGCGGCCGCGCCCTTGGTCACGCCCTCAGGTGTTTCCTTTGCACCTGGAGAATTTTCCCGGTCACCGCCGAGTTCATACAAATCATGCTGGCCGGGCTGGTTGACATAAAAGGCGCTGATCTGGTCTTCCCCAAAGCCGGCGTCGATCAACGCACGGCGCGCCTGCTCGATTTGCTCTTGAAGCTGAAAATGACCTGCAATGATCGGGGACATCGCGCTGTCCTCCTCAGTTGACGATAACTAACGTTTGACGTCCGCCGTCAGTGTAGGTTCATTGTGCCAAGTAGGGTCAGGTCGCGCGGATTTTTACGGGGGGCGCCGATGCGCTGACGGGTTGGGCGCGGCGCCGGTGGCTAGGGTCGATTGGCTGAAACTTGAGGCGCCGAGCTAAATGGACGGCGTCAAGACTGGCAGGTGCCCCACTTGTGGCTCACACTGCAGCGCCGTGCGTATCCGGCACTGCTAACGCCGGCGCCGATAGCCACGCGCCCGGATCAACCTTATAGTATTTCTTTAATTCGGCAAACAAATCTGGATGGTGCTGGGCCATCTGCTGCGGTTGTACAAAGAAAGTCTCCGTAGCTACGGCAAAAAATTCAGCGGGACTGTTGGCCCCGTAATGGTCTAGTACCGTATGCTGACGATAAGTCGCATCGTAGCGCAGGTTGGCATAGTCGCGCGAGAGCACCGCGGCCCAACTGCGATAGCTCGATAAGTCGCCCAAAAAAGGAGCTCCATTCGGCACTCCCGACTCACTGTCTAGCTGGTGAGCAAACTCGTGCAGCACCACATTATGCCCTTGGGCCCAGCCCAATGCGCCGCGCTGTACATGATCCCAGGCCAGGATCACGCGCCCATCGCCCCAAGATTCGCCCAACAATCCATGCGCGCTGTGCGTCACCACGCCGCCCGGGCCAACTTCGTTGCGCTCAACCACAAATGCCGTTGGATACACCAAAATCGTATGCAGCGCCGGATACACCTTCGTGGGCCGGTTCAACAGCAAAAGACAGGCCTGACCCGCAATCGTGACGCGCATTTCGTCACTGAGCTCAAGGCCCGCGCAAGCAACAAATCTTTTTTGGTGCAAAAACTGGATCACCAAGCGCTGCAACTGGGCTTTCAGTTCAGCAGGCATGCGGGCATAAATTGGAATATCACGTTCCAACACGGCCAGCGCCGCGGCCGACAAAGGCTGCGCCAATGCCCGCTTCAAACGCCAGCGCGGATAATGCGAGGCCACGATCACCAAGGCGATCAGGCCAGTCCACATTATAAGGTCCATCCATCGCCTTTAGCCCTCACGCCACGTGGTGGCGCGGCGCTTTAACTACCAAGCGTGACTACAGGATCTGGCGTCATTTGACGACGCCGGTTGGGTTTATTCCGCTTTCTGCTGTGATGGCGCCGAACCGAACAAGGCTGCCACTAGCGGGTCGCGCATGACCGGGCCACGGTTGACGCGGATCGCGTAATGGGTGTCATCGGCCAGGATATGAAAATGGCGGCCGCTGCCAGCCATGCTTTGCTCGCGCAGGCCTGGGCGGTCCTTGCGGGGCGCCGCACCGTCGCGTTTGGGTTGAACAATGGCTCCCAAAAAAGAGCGCACGCGCTCAGGATCGGGCGTGAGCTGATAGACGGCCTTGCCCAAATAGGTTGCCGTGCCTTCTATATAACGCGCCAGTTCGATCACACCCGCATCGCGCAAGTCACGGATATATTTGCGGGCACCTGACGGCGAAAATTTGAGGAACCAGGCAATTTCGTCGGCCAGCATTTCATGCACCGACAGCTCGCCGATCAACTTTTGCATGTTTTCAATGCGGCGCAGCGTGGCCGAGGTCGACCGCACGCGTTCGATGGGCGCCATGGAAATCGGATTTTTCCGCTCCGGAGGAACTGGCGCGGGGCGCTCGGGCAGCGTCAGCGCCGCCACCGCCTTGTCGGATGAACCGAGAAGTTCCTGGTGCGCTGCTGTCGAATCACCCGAACTAGCGTGAGAAAATCTCGTTGCATGCATTTGAATACTCCTTAAAAACGATCTCGAATAGTTAGGATTACGTTTCAGACCACCGAACGTGTTCGTCTCGCACCCACTTTACATGTAAGTACAGATTGCCTGTGCGCGGCGCAACGGTCTGTGCGCCAACGAACACAAATACCCACCTATGTGTCGATATCTACGCAGCTATGTAGCGCAAGCAGCCTTGTGTGCGTTCGCGTACGGATAATGCGGCGCGATTTGTTTATGCTGGCTTCGGCTAACGCGGGCTGGTCCTCTACGACACGGTCCGCGCCGCTGTACACATACTGTGCGCAGCCTTTTTAATTTAAAGGACATACCATGAAATACTCACTCATCTTGGCAGCTTCTGTGGCCGCTCTTAGTCTGAGCGCATGTGATAAGACCGCCTCTACTCCGACTCCCGTCGTCGCTGCCACCACCATCGCAGTGCCGGTTCCAGTCCCGGTCCAAGGTCCAGCTGGCGAACCTGGCAAAACAGGCGCTACAGGCGCTGACGGCGCAGCCGGCAATACTGGCAATACTGGCAATACTGGAACCCCAGGCACCAAGGGCGACACCGGCAAAACGGGCGATACCGTCATCGTCGTTCCAGATTCCAATTCCAAATAAGCATAAACACCAACCGGTTTAGCGACGCAACCGGTTTAACAACGCCAGCGCGAAGGCCTACCCTTCGCTGCGTTGTCGCGTAATTGACCACCACGCAGGCTCGCCACTTCATTTTTGACCTGCCGTGTCAAACTAAGTTCACGCTGGGCGTAACGCGCCTAACCTCCATTTCCTATCACCGTCACCATTTCGCCGCCTCACGCGCGCGAGCTCCAAACTTGCCTCTACGCGGCCCCTATGTCGGATCCACTTGCGCCGTGGTGCAATACGACTCATGCGTGCCATCAGCACGGGCACATGAACGATGCGGCGCCTTTGACCGGCAGTCGCGACACGCGCTCCCAGCGGTACGCGCCAAACATGCCGCTTACGGTGCTCGGCACCCTCAATTACACCACTGGCAACGTTTAATCACTGCTTGCGCAACGGCAAAATCTACATTATTCATATAGCAACAGCCGTAAGGTTGGCGTCGTCAGCGCGAAAAACTCGGTTGTCGTGATGAGACCAATTTGCCTCCAATTCGGACTGTCAAGGCCGGCTGCGCGCAGCCCGCTCCCATGTAATTTGTTGCGCAAAAACCTTGAAATAAAACAAAACCGAATAAAATCGCAAGTTTTCGTGTACCATTTATGCAACGAAATAGCACAACCATTTAACTTTGTGCGGTAACGCACCGACCGCCTGTACGTCGGGCACTATTCTCAAACTCAACAGCAGTGCAAACGCTGCAATCTGAAGCGCCCAGAGCTCTTCAAATTGTATTGTGACACTGGCTGCATAAGTTTTTTTATCAACAACCTGGAGTTACTTGTGAATACAAAAAAAATCGCCATTGCTGTTGCAATGCTCTGTTCGTCCTTTGCCACGGTGGCGCAAGATTACAACCCTTCGTGGTACATCCAGCCTAGCGTGGACGCGGTGAGGCCGGATTCGACCTTCACCAGCGACGAGCGCGGTTATGGCGTTGGCCTGCGTTTTGGTAAGCCCGTGTCCGATGCCTGGGATATCCAAATGGGCACCACCTTCGCCCGTGCCCGCGACAACGGCAATACCTACTTTCAAAACACGGTGGGCGCGGACGCCCTGTACATGTTCTCCCGCAAGGCCTTCCGTCCATTCGTGCTAGTTGGTGTGGGCGCCGAACGCGACCGCGCGAACATGACGATCAATGGTTACGAGGCACGCACCTCGCCATACGCCAACGTTGGCATGGGCTTCCAAGCCTCAATCACTGACCAATGGGCATTCCAGGCCGATTTGCGCGACGTACATGGCTTTCTGCATGGCAGTGACTTCGGCTCCAAGTCCTCCAACAACACCTACCTGACCTTGGCCCTGAACTATTCGTTTGACAAGCCAACGCCGCCGCCAGCACCGGCCCCAATGCCAGCGCCGGTCGCCGAAGTCACGCCACCTCCAGCGCCGCCAGCACCGCCAGCGCCAGCACATTTTGAAAAAGTAACGATGTCGGCAACGGAATTGTTTGCTTTCAACAGTGCCAAACTGAACGCTCCCCAACCGAAACTGGACGGGATCGCTGACGCGCTCAACGCGACTCCCGAAATCAATAACGTCGTTATCACGGGTTATGCAGACCGTATCGGTTCGCGCAAGTACAACCAGAAGCTGTCCGAACGCCGTGCCGAGTCTGTCAAGGCTTACCTGGTTAGCAAGGGCGTCAATGCGAGCCGCCTGAACGCGGTTGGCAAAGGCGAAACTAATCCGGTCGTGGAATGCCACGATAAAAAGCGGCCTGCCCTGATCAAATGCCTCGAACCAAACCGTCGCGTTGAAATCGAGCAAATCACGGTCGAACATCAAGTGCAGTAACTGCAGTAACTGCGGCAACCAAAGTGGCTTGCCACTTTGTGACATAGAAAAAGGGGGCAGTTTGCCCCTTTTTCTATGTCACAAAAGATCGATGAAACCAGGACCGGCTCCCTTATAGCAAACACATGCGCATCGTTCCTTGGCCGTCTCCGACTGGGTCGACTCGCGCCCCCACCAGGAGCGCTAGTTGGAGTTGCACACCTTTAGAAGGCATGTCTCGCCCGGCCTGATGGCGGCCCTTCTTTGCGCTCCGCTAGCGATGCAGCGAACGATAGCCCGAAGTAAGGGCCGTGGTCTGAGTGGCCCGCAGCGGCCCGACCGGCGCTGTCGGGCGCGCCCGGCCAGCAATATGGATCGGGCCCGCAAGCGGCCACCAACCTGTTGAGTGCCACTAGGGTGTTCGTCATGCTCAAGGCGTGCCTGGTTAAATTCTAGCAGTGCCGCCCCGCAATCTATGGGACAACGCACCCGAGCCTTAAGCTTTGGCCTGCTTGAAGGGGCCGTTTTTGCGGGTGGCGCGTGCTGTACGCCGCCGCCGGAAATGTTACCGGAAGCGGGCCTAGCATGGGAAGAATTGTCGCTACAGGTCAAGGCGATGCGTGTTTGCGTGGTGTTGTTTGTGCAAGACGCCGCCGGGTTTGCCTGCGCGACCGCGACCGTGTGCACTCGAGACTGTGCATTATCCCCAAGGAAATAGCCGAATCGGCGGAGCGTTGCCAGCCGCGTCGCGCCACCCGGCCTGGATAAGCGTTCGCGCGCCCCGCCGCATCAAATGGCTTTTCATTCGGCCAGCAGTTCGGCGATCACCTCCAGCCCTTCAACACGCTCGGCGATGACTTTTACGATGAAGATGATGGGCACACCCAGCAGCAAGCCCCAAACGCCCCACAACCAGCCCCAAAACAGCAGGCTGACGAAGACGGCAGCCGGATTCATTCTAGCGATCTTACCGGTCATCCAGGTGGTGACAACGGTGCCAACCAAGGTGGCGATCGCCAATGATGAGCCCGTGACCAAGAGCACCTTTTCTAGGGACTCGAACTGCAGGAATGCGACCAGGCCGGTAGCTCCGGTGATCATTAACGGACCAAAGTACGGCATGATGTGCAAAAGGCCGGCCACGATTGCCCAGGCTCCGGCGTTTTCCAGCCCGATTGCCCGCAGAGCGATCCACATCAGCAGCGCCAGCAGAGAGTTTGTCACCAGCAGCATAAACATGTAGCTTTGGATCGAGACGTTGATATCTTCTAGGATGTGGACGGTAATTCTTTTCTTGGTCAGCGACGGTCCGGTCAGCTTGACCAGCTTGCGTTTGAACGTGTCACCAGAAAGCAGCAAAAAGAACACCAAAAAAATCACCATGGTGGCTTGGCCGACGAACCCTAGCAGCCCCATCGATCCGACCCAAACCCAATCAATCACGTTGATCGCGGGCCGATCGGCCGGCGGCACCCTAGGTGCCGCCATGCGCGTGTCGCCGCCGGCGGTGGCCTTCTGAATCTCGGTGGCGACCGCCTGCATTTTTTGAAACGTACTGAACTGGCCGTCCATGGTTGAGGCCAGCAAGTGCGATAGTTTGTGCGTGGCGGCGGGCAACTCTTCGACAATCGACTGGAATTCGCCTTGCATCGTGTTGAGCACGGCCGCCGTGCCGCAAAAAATCATCACGGTAACCAGTGTCGCGCCGACCGCGCGCCTGATCTTTATGCGTTCGAGAAACGCCACCAAGGGATTTAACGTATAGGCGATGAAGATGCCGAGAAAAAGGGGAATCAGAAACCTTTGCGCCCATTGCACGGCATATAAAAAACTCACCGTTGCGATGATACCAAGAGCGAGGCCGCGCGCATTAACGTGTAGTGGCAAACGCAAGCCATGCGCCTCGGATAACGATGCGAAGGCCGTCGCAGAAGCCGACGATAGGGGCGAATCGGGCGGCGCTGCCGTCGGCGATTCAGTCGACGGTTCAGTCGGCAAGTCGGTCGGCAAGTCGGTCGCCTCGGTATTCATTTTGTCACACCAAAAAAGTCTTTGCCGGAGCCGCAGGCGAATGCCTGGCTCGGCCGAAGGGCGCACAGCCTTGCGCCGGATGCCACACAGCGCAAGCCTTGTGGCAAAAATTACTTCACGAGGATATCGTTCCTGACTTCCTTCACGCCTTTGACTCTACGCGCGATTTCACCGGCTTTGGCGATTGACTCGGGCCGCGCCACAAAGCCGCTCAGCTGAACCACGCCCTTGAAGGTATCAACTTTGATTTCAAATGTTTTCAACGAAGGTTCATTAAAAATTTCGGCTTTCACTTTGGTCGTCAAAACGGAATCGTCGACGAATTCACCAGTGCCTTCTTTGGTGGCCGTTGAAGCGCAACCAGCCACCGCAAACAGGGACGCGAGAAACAGACCAGTAGCGATTTTTTGAGCGATTTTCATGGTGTTTTCCTTAATAATAGTCAATTAATGTGCCTGAGATTGGCGTTAGTGAATCAGTCGGCGTTCATAGCCAGACGGGGTTTTCACAGCCGAGACGCAAATGTCTTTGGCTGAGCCGGCTAATGCATCGCATTTCTCTGGTGCGACCTTGTATTCGGCAATGCCTTAGAGCTTGTTGTCAGCGCTTGGCCATGAATTCAGTTTTACGTGGATTGGGCTGCCCGCTCTGTACGGTATCGAACATAAGTAGGCATTAGGACGCTTTATTTGTGCAAACGATGCGCTATTGCAACAGCTGGACGGCAGCCAGCATCGTTAAATGCGGTTGGTGCGTTAGCGTACAGACCGGCCCTAGTATCGTGATTAATCTGGCTCCACACATTGCTAACAGAGCGACGTCAAGTATCCGCACTAGACGGTTTTTCAGCCGCAAAAGGCGGCCCCGTCGGCATCCCAAGCGGCTTCGGCCACATACGGAACCATTGATTCAATTGATTGATTGACGGCCGCGCCGTTAGTGAGCCAAATGTATTGGCCCAGCATATTTTCAACAACGTTAAGGAGTACTACATGGGCACCATTCTCTTGATTATTCTCGTCCTCGCCGTGATCGGCGTCTTGCCAACGTGGCCGCATAGCCGCAGCTGGGGTTACGGCCCCAGCGGCGTGGGCGGTCTGATCCTCCTCGTGTTGATCATCTTGCTGCTCACTGGCAGACTGTAATTTGTTCAAGGCGCGGAGCGCCTCGCTGTTCAGTAAGCAATGATGGGCGTGCTGCCGGCGCAGCAGTTTGTTGCCCGATGTCAAGCTGGGCGCCGCTGGCCTCCAGCCAAGGGCGCTGCCAGCAAACCGGCGCCAGCTGGCAAGAAACACGCCCCCCCACCCGCCGCCAGAATGGGAACCCGGGCCAGTCTTCGGCCTGGGTCAGGCGGCGTGTTTTTCCTGCCGCGGCAATTCGTGCACGACGAGGGGCGTATCTTGGGTGACAAAGGCGAGCCAGCCAGCGGCGGCAATGGCGCGGAGAGCATCTTGGTAACCCTGGTCCCAACGCCAATCGATTGAGTCCTTGGCAAAATTAATATCCTTGGATGCCATGTGCCAGTCGTGGCCCGCATAGGGCAGGCGCACGATGTGCATGGTGCTGTCGCACCCAAGCGCCGCCAATTCCGTGGCATATTGCTTGTTTTTTTTAAGCCCCGGCAACGTCGCATACAGTTCGCGCAGCTTGTGCTGCATCTTGTGAAGATTGACGTAATCTTCGATGTGGCGTTTTGAGCGCGAGGCAAATGTCACGTCCTTTTGCCTCGTTTGCACCTCATCTAGGGTGGTCGGCTCGGGCCCTTGCGCGCTCCACAGATCGACCATGAAACAAAGGGTGTCGATGTGCGGCAGATCGTCGAGAACCGTTTCTAGCGGGGTGTTCGAATAGAGCCCGCCATCCCAATACAGGTCGCCATCAACGCGCACCGGCGGAAAGCCCGGCGGCAACGCCCCGCTGGCGCGAATATGATCGGCCGTGATGGTGCGTTGGGTACTGTCAAAACTCGCCAATTCCCCGCTCGTCACTTTCAAGGCATTGACCGTCAGGCGCATGCCGCCCGCCGCATTTAGGTAATCAAAATCGACCAGTTCTTCCAAGGTTTGCGCGAGGGCACCGGTATCGTAAAGACTGGCCTGCTCCGGTGCCACCGGCAATCCGGCCGAAAACAGGCTGAACAAGCGGGGTGTGAAAAAACCGGGAATGCCGCGCATCACCGCATCGAACGTCGTCAGCCAAATATTGGAGCGCCGCTGGCGGTCCGAGATATTTGTCATTTCAACACTGTCGTGATGCGAAACCCGGTCCCAGAATTGTCGAAGGCGATCAAGCCGACTCGCCTTGTCGTTTCCGGCCAAAATCGCCGCGTTGATGGCGCCAATCGAGGTGCCGACAATCCAGTCGGGAACCAAGTCGCACTCGTGCAGCGCTTGGTAGACCCCGGCCTGATAGGCCCCCAGTGCACCTCCACCTTGCAGAACCAATACAACGCGCAATCCGGCGGGATTTAATTTATGCATACCTGTCGTCAAAAAAACCCCCTAATGTCAAAGCGTCTATGCTACCGATTGTGAGGTGGGCGCGGCCGCTCCGAGCCAGTGCTGCAGCAGCCCTCGAATAGTCCCGCATGCGCCGCTTCAGCGGCGTTTGCGCCGTATCCACCACATCACTCCCACAGCGGCGACGCCGATGCCAATGGCGGGCTTGAGCAGCTTTTTGCGCGCCATAAACGACACGGCAGCGATGAGATAAGGCATGACAGTTTGCAAACGCAGCCCGGTGGGCGCGAGTAAGTGCTCGAAGCGGGCCGTGGCAAACCCGAGCGCCTGATCAAACGCGCCATGGAGCAGTGCTTCCGGGCGTAAGCCTTGGGCCATGTGCACGCGCGATCGCACCAGCCCGACGCGATATGAGTCCCCTTGGGCGATCAACCTTGCTTTCTGCGCCGCCAGCGCCGCGTGCGCAACATCCTTCGTCATTCTGCTCTCCTATGTGGCTACAATAACAAATCGCGGTCAGCCTTTAACTCCGCCATCGTGGCCGGCAAGGAAAGTTTGTCTTGCCTTAGCAAGCCCCACGCATACAGCAACAAACCGACGGTAAGTACCAGAAAACCGAGGGTCATGATGAGCAGGATTTTCCAGCCCATCGTGTCCCAGGCCAAACATACCACCATCACGCTGGCGTAGGCGATGGCGAACAAGCCTGCCACCATCGCCATCGCGAAAGCGACGATCAGCTGCAGGACGTGATTACGCACTTCCCCCAGCTCGAGTGCGGCCAGTTCCAGCCGCGACATCAGCAGGCCAAGGGTATTTTTGGCGATCCCGGCAAGGGAGCCGATCAGGCCGGGGCCATGCGCTTCAGCAGACTTGTCCATTTTAGCTCCTAGGGATTACTTACGCCCGAGGATGACGCCCACCAGCAGTCCAACTCCGGCGGCGCCGGCGATCGCGCGCCACGGATTTTCTTTTACATAATCATCGGCGGTGGCGACCATTTCCTTACCTGTGACAAGGGCGCTCGCTTGCACTTCCTTGCCTTTGGTCAAGGCTGAGTCGAGCATACGCATGCCGCGGTTACGCAGTTCTTCGGCCTTCTCACCCGTTAGTGCAGCCGCGGCAGTAAACAAGGCTTGGGCGTCCTTGACCAGGGAATTCACATCGTGATTGACGGTATTGATATTGGCTTCCAGCATGATAATAGCTCCTCAGTGTGGTTAAAAATGAAAAAATTGCGGCAAAAATTATTCAAGCAAATCGCGCATATCATCGGCGTGTTCCTCTTCCACAGCCATGATTTTAGTCAACAAATGGTTGGTGGTCGGGTCCGTGTCGCCAATCTGCTCAATCATCTGGCGGTATGATTCGATGGCCACACGCTCGGCGATCAAATTGGCCTTGACCATGCTGCGCACAGTGTCGGACTCATCATACTCGGCATGACTGCGTTGGAGCAATGTTGCCGGATTTAAATCAGGTTTACCGTTTAACTGGACGATGCGCTCGGCCAGCCAGTCGGCGTGCTCTTGCTCCTGCATTGCGTGCTCGAGAAATTCGGCCTTGATCGGGCCGTTTTGCAGACCGCTCACGGTGTAATAATGGCGCTTGTAACGCAAGATACACACCAGCTCGGTCGCGAGGGCTCCGTTGAGCATGGCAATCACTTTTTCGCGATCGGCCTTGTAGCCCTGAGTTACAGGACCGTCACCGATGTGCTCGGCGGCAGCCCGGATTGCGGCAGTATCGAGGCCAGCGGATATTTTTTTCGACGATTTAGACATGACGTTTCCTTTGCCAAGAAGTTGCAAAAACGCTGACGGGCATCCGTCCCGACAGCACGAACTCCACCCGGTGTTTGCCCGCGTTGCGTTCGGCCCACGGAATACACTGCGCCATAACCGAGGGTGGTGATGCGGCCGCCGTTGATGCCCATGGCCCGGCCAAGTGCGGGCCGCCTAGGCTTGGCGCCAAGTTCATGGTGCAAGACACTGCCGGAGCGGCCAGTGCCACCTTCGATCAGCACTAAACGCGTTCAGCGACCGCTCGCCGCCCGCCTGCGCACCGACCAAGGGCGCGCCGCCTCAAACGGTTTTTGGGGCGACAATCTTATTTTTCTTGGACATAGGCGGCAATGTCGCCACCAATGAGTAATGTTATAGGCTGTTGTTTTGACATGATCTGTACGGTGCCGCACGTAAGGCAATGATTCGCCACTCCGCCCTAGTGTGCCAGCGCACATAAGTTGAGGAGGGATTCGTGTAAGCTTAGCAAAAATTTAAAGCTTTCGCGCCGCATTCCTGCGCTTCCCTGAAAGAACCCAACACCATGTCCCAGCCGCGCCGTACCAAAATTGTGCTCGCCGTCGTCGGCACTTTGTTCGCGATCCCGGCTATCGCTCTGATCTTGCTCCTCAATTACGACTGGAACCGCGCCCGACCTCAGCTAAGCGCAAGCATGGGCGAGGCCATCGGGCGTCCCTTCGCGATCAATGGGCCACTTTCTCTCACCTGGGAAAAGGCGGGCACGATCACGTCCGCTCAAAATACGAACTGGCGCGATTTCATTCCTTGGCCTCATCTTGTGGCCAAGGATGTCCACGTGGGAAACCCGACCACCATGGCAGCCACGACCAACGACGCCTCCCGGCCAAACGAGCTGGCCAGCATCGGCGAGATCTCCATTTCGCTCAATCCGCTGGCGCTGCTAGACAAGACCATCGCGATCCCCTTGCTACGCTTTGCCACTCCGGTCATCAATTTGCGCCGCACAGCCGACGGCCTGAACAATTGGACTCTCGACAACAAGAACAAAGTCTCGCCCTGGGAACTGAAGGTGCAAAGAGTTGCATTTAGCAAAGGCAGCATACATTTAAGCGACGCGATAAAGCACGCCGACATCACGGCCGATGTCGACACCATCGATGCTGACCCCACGTACGGTGTGGCGTGGACGTTGCGCGGGACCTATAACGGTGAGCGCATTACCGGCGCAGGTAAGGCGGGCGCCGTCCTATCGCTGCGTCAACAAACCGCGCCCTTTCCCATCGCCGCCAACGTTAAGATGGGGGCGACGTCCATCAACATCGACGGCACCTTGACCAAACCGACCGACCTGGCCTCGCTCGACATGCGCCTGAAGGTCTCCGGCAATAGCATGGCGCGCCTGTTCGCGCTGACCGGCCTGCTCTTGCCTGAAACACCGCACTTCTCCACCGAGGGCCACTTGCTGGGCACCTTGAATGCGCAAGGCAGCCATTGGACGTATGAAAATTTCAGCGGCAAAGTCGGTTCCAGCGATATCGGTGGCAGTCTCGACTATCAGTCGCGACTGCCGCGCGGCCTGCTAACGGGTGCCGTTAGCTCGCGTCGCCTCCAATGGAGCGACATGGGCCCGATGATCGGCGCCGATTCGAATTCCAGCAAGGCCGCACGCGGCGTTGCCGTCGCTCAGCCGCAGGGCAAAGTCCTGCCGGTCGAACGTTTCAAGACTGAGCGCTGGACCAGTATCGACGCCGACGTGACCTACCACGCCGAGCAGATCATTCGCAACAAGAGTCTGCCCATCAGCAAGCTTAGCACTCACCTCATCTTGAAGGATGGGGTGATAGAGCTGAGCCCGCTCAATTTTGTCGTCGGCGGCGGCACACTGGTCTCGAACGTCACGCTAGATGGCAGCGGCCGGATCGATAAGGATGCAATCCGGGCCAAATTAAAAGCCACTGCACGTCACCTAAAAATCAAGCAATTGTTTCCCGAATTCGAGACTTTGCAGGCCAGCGTTGGCGAAATTAATGGCGACGCATCCCTATCGGCCACAGGCAATTCCGTGGCAGGCATGCTCGGCTCGTCCAATGGCGAAGTCAAGTCCTTGATCGACCAGGGTACCGTCAGCAAGTTACTGCTAGAGGAAATGGGCCTCAATGTAGGCAGCGTCGTGCTGACCCGCCTTTTCGGCGATAAGCAAATCAAGCTCAATTGCATGGCCAGCGATTTTGTCGTGAACAAGGGCGTCATGCAAGCCCGCACCTTCATCATCGACACCGATACCGCGATCGTGCACGTGACGGGCAGCATCGATCTGTCTCAGGAACAAATGAACCTGGCTCTCAAACCCGACAGCAAGGGCTTACGCGTGTTTTCACTGCGCGCGCCCTTGTATTTGCGCGGCAACTTCATAAATCCCAGGGTCAGCGTCGATAAGGGTGTGCTAGCGATGCGCGCCGGTGGCGCCGTCTTGCTGGCAGCGGTGGCGCCGATCGCCGCCTTGATTCCGCTAATCAATACCGGCCCGGGTGCATCCAACGAATGCGCCCAATTACTGGCGAACGCGCGCGTCAAGCCGTTGGCACCGCCGCCCGGTACGGCTATGCACGCCAAACCGGAAAGCGCCGCTAACCGGAGGTGACGCGTCTACTAAGAAGTGCACTGATCTCGACGATGGCAAAAAAAACGGACTGAGCCTTCAAGACGGCAAAGCAGCTCGACCAGCCGAGGCAATCAACGCTCGCACCTGGTACCGATTCACCGAAATTCGTTGGCCATGCCGGTCATGCCGGCGTCTTTGACCAGTTTGTAGCAACGGCAAGAGACCGCTTCCAAGCCTGTCGAATCTAAAATTTCAATATTTCCGCGACTATAGGTGATGAGCTTTTGGTGTTGCAGCGCACTAGCTGCCTTGGTGACCCCGACCCGGCGCACGCCCAGCGCGTGGGCCAGGAACTCATGGGTCAGGTGAAACTTCTCCGACTGCAGGCGATCGCGCGTGATCAGCAGCGAGCGCGCCAGGCGCGCTTCGAGCACATGGAAACGGCTGCACACGGCGATCTGGATGGCTTGCGCGAGTAAAGTGTCTGTGTAGCGATACAGCAGGCGCTGCAAAGATTCGGTCTTGGTAAATTCGGCGCAAAAATTGGCGCTTTCCATGCGGCAGGCGCTGCCGGAACGTTGCACGACGGCACGCACCTGCGCCAAGTCATGGCCAAGCGCGACAGAAGCGCCAATCATCCCTTCGCGCCCTACGGAACCGATTTCCAAGGTCATGTGACCCTCAGCTACCGCCAGCAGCGAGATCAAACTATCGGCCGGAAAGTAAATGTGCCGCATCGCCTGACCGGGTTCGTAGAGGACGTCGCCGACCTCCACCTTGACCGTGTCGAGCAACGGCGACAAATGTTCCAGGTCGTCGGCCGGCAAGCTGGCTAGCAAGCGGTTGCCGATACCCTGTTGCCCGCCTTGGCCTTGGTTCGTGCTGCAAGACAAATTCATGAGTTGCCTTTGTCAATACCCTCGCCTCAGCGTAGGGTGTCTGACGGATGATAATAGATGGTAGGCTAAAGAGAACGTGGAATGCTGAGCCTTCTCGACGCTGCCGTATTCGTAGACGCTACATTGATAACGGTGAGCGTAGCGGCAAATATTTGCCCTGTATGTACGGTGACGCACGGAAGGATAAGTGGCATTACAAGGCATGGCAAGGCTCATGCCAGCGACGGGAGATAGCGAACCCGCGCCAATCCTTGCGCTCGTCCTCGAAGTGCAGGGACTGCAACTGCCCTTGCGCTCATCTACAGACATCATGTGCGGGGCCGACCTGCCCTCGGCGTGGTTGCCTCCAATAAATCTTGCCCCTGGCATAGGAAGGTTCGGCGCAAGCATATAAAAGCCCCTTTATGTGCGCAAACGAACAGAAAAGTGGTGGCGCGACGCCGATAATGGTCCACATCATGCCAACACTAGCCAATCTCGGGGGGCGCCAGGCAAGTTGAAATCGAAACCGATTGCCAGCTGACTTGGCAAAAGAGCGTCGCCGAAAAATCTAATTCAAAGGACACATCATGCTCTATACAATCGCCGTTGTTCTGATCGTACTTTGGCTGCTCGGCTTGGTCACCTCCTACACCCTTGGCGGGTTCATTCATATTTTGCTGGTCGTTGCCGTGATCATGATTTTGCTGCGCCTCATTAGCGGGCGCGGAATATAAGTACCAGTTTCACCCATACCGCGACTCCATTCGAGGATAGGACCCACCCGGGTGTAAGAGTCGCGGCGATGGCTGAGCTAGGGAATGGCGCTTTCTCCAATCTCGAACGAGGACGACAGGTGAATCGAGTCCATCTTGGTGTAGCAACTAAAATCCTCATCGGCGCCGCGCTGGCCATGGCAGTGTTGGGCTGCGCCGAAAGGTCGCTCCAGCGCGCCTCGGGCAGCGGCGCTGACATGGGCGAGAAACACGCCGTCGGCGCAGCGCCGGCGGCCCCCTCCGCGGCCACCGGCAATGTCTGGTCCAGTAAAATGGAAGAGCAAAAACGCACGATGGAACACGCCACCCTTGGTACCGGCGTCCAAGTTAGCCAGACTATCGACCACCGCCTTAAGCTGGAAATCCCGAGCGATATTTCGTTTGACACCAACCGCGCCGATATCAAGCCCAATTTCCGACCGGTCTTGGATCGCTTCGCAACCACACTCAACAACAATCCCGCGGCGACAGTGACCATTATCGGCCATACCGATCAATCGGGCAGCGATGCCGTAAACCAGCCCCTGTCGATGGAACGTGCGGCGCACACGCGTGACTATCTGGCCACGCAAGGCGTCACCGCGAGTCGCATCGTGGTCGAAGGTCGGGGCGCGAGCGAACCGCTCACCTCCAACGATGACAATGCAGGACGGGCCCGCAATCGCCGGGTTGAAATTTACGTGGCCGAAGCTGCGCCGCCACGCTAACTTTAACGTTGGCAGCGCACAATAGCGGCGCGGACCGTCTGGTAGGCGGCGCCATGGCTTGCCATGGCTTTTTGCGCGCGACCGCTACCCCCACGGGATGCAGCAGCACGGCTCATAAAGGCTTGCTTGGTGCGCGCCTTGCGGCGGGCGGCACATCAGGAGCGATTAACGCCATCCGATTGGAATTTGCTTTATGATCAACATTTGCTGGATATTTTGGAGTTTGAATGAAAGCTCGTTTGTTGGTTCTTGCGCTGGCCGCCACCCAATTGACGGCCTTGCCATCGTCCGCCCAAACCATCAAGCCAGGCTGGTGGAAATTTAATAACAAGATCAGCACCGCCAGTGCCGAGACGGATCAAGCCATGTCCGTGATACTGCAGCAACTGGCCAATTTGGAGCCTGCGCAGCGCCAAATGGTGCAACAAATAGCCGCAAGCCATGGTGTGTCCATGCCCAGCATCGGGCCAGACGGCACGGTCGGCATGACCGCTTGTGTGACGCCTGCAATGGCCGCGCGCCGGCAACTGCCCACCGGTCAAGCCGGCGATTGCACATCGAATAATGTGGCGGTCTCAGGCGGCATGAAGATGGCATTCACTTGCGCCAATCCACCGTCCAGCGGTCACGGCAGGCTCAGTTTTAATGGCGACTCCGGGTTCACCATGACGATGAACATCACCACCAGCGCGCGCGGTCAGCCGGAACAAGTGACGGTCGACACCTCGGCCCAATGGCTAACAACCGTGTGCCCGGGCGCGCGCTAGATTGAAGACGGCGGCCAGGTCAACGATCCCCTTTCAACAACGTCCGCTGCCAGTTGCGATGGTCGCGAGAGCGAACGCCGGAATACACAAAAATACACAAAAATACACAAAACCAAGACAGCGGCAACGATCACGACATCCTTCGAGCTCGGTAGCATGGCGGCAGATCGAGCACGCGAACGCGCCATAAGCGCCCGCAAGATCATCCCCTCTGGCAAGAGCGCCTCAGAATGAATGCCACAAGCCGACATTTAGCGCGCTATCGCCACGGCCGGGCTCGGTGGCATTGCCGAGGGCGTTGCTGACGCCATTTTTGTTTTTTATTTTTGCGTACGAGGCATACAAATCGGTATGCGTCGACAGCGCAATACTAAAGCCAACGGCGAGCTGGTGGGCGTCTTGGCTAGCCAAGTTGCGGTCGTCCTTGCGGATATAGGAAGCGAGCAAGGTAGTCGCGCCCAGCGGCACAGCGACGCCCATCAGCACATCGCGGCTGTCGGTCGAAGGAGTCGACAGTGCCATCGCGCCATACGGGTTGGAGACGTTCCACGGCAAGCTGCCCGCGCCTTGGTTATGGCCGTAAGCAGCGTAAGCGGTGCTGGCGCCAAAGTTGAATTTGGCCGCCACCAGCGAGTTGCTAGCCGAGTTGCCGGCGAACGGGACGGGCCCACCCGTATCGACGTAATTGCTCTTGCGCTGATGCGAAATACTCAGCGTGACGGGGCCGTCCGCATAACCGAGTGTTGCACCGTAGGCCCGGTTGGTCACGCTGCTAAACGTTGTCTCCCCAAAGCTGTAAATGGCACTGGCGCTTAGGCCGTGCAGTTGCGACGTAGCGTATTGAACCGTACTGTCGTTGCCCACGGCCGTATACCGTGCCCGATTGGCCGCGCTAGCGACAACGTCCTGGAACGGGTCGCCCCCATCGGTCAGGGCCAAAAACTGCGGATTGTATTGGCGGCCGATCGTCAGCACACCGAGTTTATTGTCGGCCCCGACATAGGCTTGTCGCGCGAACATGCCATCCTGGTGCGGGCGGTCAGCGTCATCGCCCCTGAAAGTGCCGCCGCTGGTAAGTTTGGGGCTTTCGCAGCCAGCACAAATGCGCTCGTCCAGCACGCCGACATTGTGCAAACCAAACACATTGTCTGACGTTTGGGCTTGGGCGCCGCCAGTGAAAGGACAAAGTACGGCGAGAAAGAGATGAACGGCTTTTGTCATGAGCGCGATGCATTTCCAAAAACATTGCCCAAAAACAGGCGTTTCCGCTGGAGCGCTCGCCTTTTTGTATTACCGGTATACTTTATATCAGCGAAGATGCAAGTCCCATGTGAGCACAGCCAAATCTAACGCAAAGAATGCGCGCTTGGCTGCACGTTTCGCGAAGCCACCTCGTCCTCGATGATAGTAAATGTGGCAACCCGGTGGCAACCCGCCAACCAGGGTAAAAGGCAGCTTTGCGTGACACGACAAGCTGTACGAGAGTTGCTTAAAAAAACGTGGCGCGAACGCGCTCAACCTTGGGGCCGACTACACCATGGCGGCTAACTTGGGCGCACGGGTCGTGCTCGAGGCCAATCCGAACCGCCCTTCACGCACGGGTGCCACATCCGTAGATCCCACGTCAGAGCGCTAATCGAAAGCAGCGCGCCGATTCTCGAAGTGGACTGCCAAAGATAGGGCCGGTGCGACCTGGGCATCGATAGCGATCTGAGCAGGGACGGCATTGGCCCGTGCTTGGACGTAGTTCCTAAGGCCCGAGCCTGGGTCGATTGCGCCGCCAGGAGTGGCGCGGTGCCGATTGCATGGCCGTCTGTGCGCTTACGAACACTGTTTCGTGCGCCTTGGAAGGTACACTATGATTTTTGATTCCAGCGGCCTTTGCTGTTTTCTGCATGCTTGCTTTACTTGAACGCATCAACCCCGACACCAGTAACATCGACCTGATGGTCGAGCTGTTTGACCATCTGCGCCCTAAAAGAGCACGCGACGGCGCACACGCCAGCGCCAAAGTGCGCACCCTGTGCCAGCTGCTCAAAGGCAACCCGCGCCAGGCATGCGCGCTGCGCCGCTATGGTCTGCGCATCCTGGCCAGCCGCCGCCACACCAGCCTGTATACGGACATCGGCGTATTGTCGAACGACGGCTTTTTCACTGAACTGAAACGCCGTATCTCTTACCGCATACTATCCCCCGCGCTGGGCGACGAATATCTAAACGACGCGCTCGACCAAGTGATTTACCTAGACACCGACTATATATGGATCAGTGCCGTGCCGGCGTCAGACTGGCTGGAACTTTTCGACGTGATCGCCGGCGACGGCGACGGCGACGGCAACGACCATATCATGCTCAACGGCATGCTGGATGCGATTCGCACCCTGTCTTACCGGGTCTGCGCGATTGGATTGGAACCAAAATTGACCAGCGTCTACGCGGAAATAGAAACCTTCGCATCGCCATTCGTCATGCAAAACGTCGAGGTCAATGGCTATCTGGACGGGTACGCGCGCCTGCTGGCAGGGGACGATGCCAGCGCCAGCGACGACGCCAAACATTTGCTGGTGATGTTGGACCAGTGCGAGGTGGTCGTAGCCAAGGTGCGCAAAGGCGCCTTGCAAAAAGGCACCAGCATCGCCCTCACTTATTTGCTGGTGGCGCTCACGCAGAGCATTGACCGGCTGCGCAAGCTGCTATTTCTAGTCGACCTGACGGGCGAACTACCTAGTGCGCCCACGGTCAACCTGGCGGCGGTCGCCAAAGACGCTACCCCTGATCATGTCGACCAGCCGATCAGCTTGCGGCGCGCGGCGGCCGTGGCATTGGCGCTCGAGCTGATCCATGCACACAGCAATAAATACAAGGTAGGGGATCTTTTCGCGGGCACCATTGACTTATTGGCTCGCAACGTCACGGAGAATGCCAGTCGCACCGGCGAACACTATATCGCCGAGTCGCGCCAGGAACTGGGCTGGATGTTCCTGTCCTCGGCCGGGGCCGGCTTGATCATCGGCTTCATGGCGCTCATCAAGATCTTGACGTCATATCTGCGCGCCGCGCCACTGGTGGAAGCCTTTCTATTTAGCATGAATTATTCAATCGGCTTCATGTTTATCCATTTGTTACACTTCACGGTGGCGACCAAGCAGCCGGCCATGACAGCCTCGCGCATCGCCGCCGGGCTGTCGAGTAAGGATGGACGTCATATCGACCTCGACAGCATGGCAGAATTGATCAACAAGGTGTTTCGCACTCAGTGCGTGGCCGTCCTGGGCAACTTGGCGACAGCGCTTCCAGCCGCCTATGCCATCGCGCTCGGTTATGCTGCCATTACCGGGCACCATCTGGTGACGCCAGAAAAAGCGCGCCACCTGCTGCAAGATATCGATCCGATCGGCAGTCCGGCGCTCATTTACGCAATGGTCACGGGGGCCTGTCTATTCGTGGCAGGCTTGATTTCTGGATATTACGACAACCAGGCCCTGTATACGCGCATGGCACAACGCATCGGGCAAGTGCGTGGGCTACGGCGTCTGCTGGGGCAGGTTCGCCTGCGTCGTTTGGGCCTGTATCTGGAAAACAATCTTGGCGGACTGATGGGAAATTTTTACTTTGGCATCCTGCTCGGCAGCATCGCCACCGTAGGTTATCTGTTGGGGCTACCGCTTGATATCCGCCACATCACTTTCTCGGCGGCTAATTTCGCGACCGCTTTGGTCGGACTCGATCACAACATAAGCTGGCAACTGGCCGCAAAATCAATGACCGGCATTTTCGCCATTGGCGCCGTTAACCTTTTGGTCAGCTTTGGTCTGGCGATGTGGGTCGCTCTTCGCTCGCGCCAGGTACGCTTTAAGCATGGATGGACGTTGTTGAAAGCGCTGTGGCAACGTTTTCTCGGGGCCCCGATTAATTTTTTTGTCGGTAAAAAAGACGCGCTCGACAGCCCGCCGAAAAGTTAGGGAAAACCGCGCAGCGGACGCTCTGCCGCCAGCGTTGCTGGGTGACTTGGGTGTCTGGCGCAAATGGCACGACGCCGGGTGAATGGCGTCCAAAACGCGCCGTCGATTCGCCCGCGGGTGCGCCCCGGAGCGGCGTCAGGCCGCGACACCGGCGACCGTTCCCGAGCGAACTGGTGCTACGCCCCGACGCCAGAGCAATCACTGAGCATGACGCCCCAATGGTGAGAGGCTTGTCGGCATTTTCTAGCGGGAGTACGAGCGCTCATCATCATTCCTCCTTTCCCAGCTAGGTGGGGGACCATGTATCGTTGACGCGCTTGAACGTTTCCCGGCACACCAACCTAAATGCTCGGGCGCGCCAGCTGAAGCGCTCGACCGCGATGCGGCCCACTTCTACCCGCAGCACGTTAAATGAGTTCGCTTCGCCCCGGCCGCGCGTCGACGTAGCCGTGCCGGCCTGTACGACGAGAGCAGCATAAGCGCCAATCTGGTAGCGCACCGCCGTATTACCGGCGTGACTCGCATGCACGTGCCCGGCCAGCAGAAGGTCAACGCCGCACTCGGCAAACGCCGCCATCGCCAGCGGCGCGCGTTTGACCAAGTCGTTCTCGCCGAAATGTGTGGGCAAATCGAAGGGGTGATGCGATACGACGATTCTGGTTAGCGCCGGATCCAGCGCGGAAAAACGGCGCCGAATAGTGGCAATTTGCTCCTGGTTGATGCGGCCGTCCTTGATCGTTAGCGAACGCGCGGTATTAAGGCCCAGCACGGCAATTTCATCGTCCACGTATTCCGGCTCCAGATCGGGCGCGACATAATGGCGATATTTGACCAGCGGCGTCAAAAACCGGCTGGCCACGTCGTAGAGCGGAACATCGTGATTGCCCGGCACCACGATCTGCGGACCGGGCAACGTGTCGAGAAAAGCGCGCGCGGCCTGGAACTCGTGGCTTCGTGCGCGCTGCGTCAGGTCGCCCGAAACTATCACCACGTCCGGCGCAAGGTCGGTGACCAGCGCCCTCAGCGGTGCGATGAGAGCCTGATCGACCCGGCCAAAATGCAAGTCAGACAGGTGGACGAGAATGCGCATGCTGTCCCCTTAAGGCGCCGGCAGTATGACCGTTAGCACCGCCGCGCGAATTCGGTAATGCAGGGGCGTGGACAGAATCGTCACTTCGCCATCGATGGCCACGCGCAAGCGTTTGTGGTGCGTTTCGATCACCATTTCCTGAGTTAGAAGCACCTCAAAATTCTTCGCTTGCGCCAGGCGTCCGAATAACGCACTGAGCGCGAGCCGCACTAGGCCGAGGCGGCCCGAACTCTGCGCCATATAGAGACTCAGCATGCCGCCATCGAGGCGCTCCCGCTCACCAATATTCAAGCCGTGCATACGGTATATATTGTTGCCTATGAAGATAAATGGCGTACGCCGCGCACGGTACCCGCCATTGACCTTGAGGTGCACTTTGAGAAACGGGAAACGCCGCAGCGCCGCCATGCTGGCCCAACAAAACGCCAGCCACTTGCCCCGTCCCAGCCGGCGCTGCTGCTTTTCGCGATCGCGCACAATATCCGGGTACAAGCCCAAGCTTGAATTATTCAGAAATATGCGATCATTAACTGCGCCGACGTCGACTTTCACCTTGATGCCGCGCGCAAGGTTGCAAATGGCGTCGTCGAGCACGAGCGGAATATGCAAGTCCTTGGCAAAATGGTTGAGCGTGCCAAGCGGCAGCACGCCCAACGCCATCGTGCTGCCCACCAGAACCGAGGCCACCGCATTGACGGTGCCGTCGCCACCGCCGGCAACGACCATCGCCGCGCCCTGTTGCACCGCCTGCCTGGCAGCGGCCACCAGGTCGGCGCCGCTGGCGGCAAGCGTGATCGTCGCGTCCAAATCGAACTCCCTGAACTTGCCGACGAGTTGATCGGCCCAGTTAGCCGTACGCCCGCCACCGGCACCGGCACCAACGTTGATGATGACGGCAACTGGAGTCAAGCGCTTCCCCTTTGTTGTTGGCCGCGACCGGCCGCGCGGTGGCGCCGTAAGGTCGAACTGGCCGTAATGCAGATGCTCAGCCAGGCGCAACTCTCCACCATCGCAGCTAATACGTCACTTAAAAAATGAACGCCGAGGTACAGGCGGCTCATTCCCACCAACAGCACCATCAGTACGGCGCCGGCCACGATCGCGCTGCGCGTGCCCCAGTCCCGGGTCAGACAAACGAGATAGGATGCAATGATTCCATAAAATAATGTTGCTGCAGCCGTATGACCGCTAGGAAAACTATACGTGTAAAGCGTCAGGATCGGGTTGCTAAAGGTGGGTCGCGAACGCGTGAATATGTGCTTTAGCAGCACATTTAAAAGCATGCCGCCAGGGACCGCTACCACCAGGCTCAACAGCCAGTACCGGGCATTGCTCATATAAAAATACGTTCCCAGAAGCGCCGACAAGACGCCAATGCTGATGCTGCTATGCAAATACGTGACGGCCAGCATAAACCGCGTCAGCCCGCTTGTGGCGTGGGCATGGAACCATTGCGCCACCTGCGCGTCCACATCGGTCATTTTATCGGCGCCCATGACCTCTTCGGCGATGCCGCCAAAAAGCCATACCGCGCCCGCTAGGGACAAAACGCCTAAGGTCAGATGCAAGCCCAGTTCGCCTTCAGGGGTCAAGCGTGCGGCGATAAATTTTCCCAGTTTGCTCATGTTCCTCAGATGCTCCAAGATGCCTCCGTCATTTAGGCGGGGACGGCGGCCATTGACGAAACCGCTCTTGACGCGGTCAATTCGTTGCCTTTGAACAAAAAAGCGCGGGGGCCTTTAATCCGACCGTATTTTTTGGCAGTTTCAAAGCGCTCCCTGGACCTTTTATTTTTAGACCGGAATTGATTCCCCGCGCAGTAACCCTCCCAGGCGGGTGCGTCATTTGCTCTGTCGTTACCCGTGCGCACAGGCGCACGAGCTGATTTGGATTTGATGATACCCATTTCGTCGAATTCATGTTGTCGCAGATTTTTTTCGCCGCCATGGCGACCGGCATGACTGCGCAAAAAAATGGAGCGCTAGCAGGTCCGATGGGATCGGTAAATCGAGCGTGCCAGCGTCCGCGCGCTTTGCCGCACCAGTATCGATAGGGAAAATCGTGCGCACATCGGAAGCGGGCCCGCCCACCATACCGGCTCAGCCGTGCAAGAAAGAGCGAACCTGAGCTGGTTTTGCAAATGGCGCGGGCGGCGAAGGGCGAGGCCGGTATCGGGCGTAATTTTTTCATCACCTATCAACTAGCCCGGTTGCGCGTCATGCTTCGCGCTACCGATTCACGCTGTTCTCTTTGATCCTTGGCCTTGTCATCCGACTCGAACTCGTTGCAGGTCGCTACTAAAGCCTGCTGCACGCTAATCTGCCTCTTGCAGTTGGCGAAGTTCCATTAACAAAGCAACCGCAGCGTAGGCATATTGGGGCCCGAATCGCGCAAAAACAACAATTTTCAAAATACCTGATTATTTGCACAACAACTGTTCATTCATACAGTAGTCATGGTAAGCTCGGGGCTAGGTTAATGCAGCTCCATTCAAAGGAAATTGTCATGACAACATTAAATAACGGTCTTGGTTCCCGCTTCGGCCTGGAATATGCCCCGACTTCCTTCCAGGTTCGCATGGGCAAACGTGAAATGTTGGTATGTCGCGACTTCCGTAAGCGCTTCTATGCCGTTAATCCGGTGATCGAGTGTGACACCGGCATTGAAGCGGGTCATGTCGAGGTCCTGCTGCTACGTCGCTGGCTGCTCATCCTGTCGAAAGCGCACTGATATGTGACGCGGCGGCTCTAAAACCCCGCTGCTGCTTCAGAGAAAGATTCGCTGAAACCGTGCTGAACCGTGAATTGGCGAAAGGGGGCATATTTTTTCCTGATTATGTACCTTGCCC
>PKWL01000011.1 GCA_003133225.1 Janthinobacterium sp. | reverse complement strand
GACTCCGACAGACTCCTAGGCGATGACGCCTCCGTGAATTTAGCGATGCTAGGGCCGGCCAGACGAATTTACGGCGCTGCTGGCACCGCGCCACTGTACATGTGATTCATGTTTGCTTTAACATGCTGGTGAAAAAGTCGTTACGGGATGAAAAAATCCCGAAAAACCCGACGCGACGCTGAAAATCTGAGCGAAATTTTCCGCGCCTGCGCTTGGTGAACCGATTTGATTTTTTAATCTTCCAGTTATTTTTGTTAAAGTTAAATGAATTTACGCCTCTCATCTCGTCTTTTTGTCATCGGCCTGGCCGTCATGGGGGTAGCTGATTCGGCCGCCGCCGAGGAAGTTGTTCCGGGCGACTCGTGGTACGACCGTACGGTTCAGCGCCTGGAAACCACATGGGAAAAAGGGCAGCCGGAACTCTATTTGCCGCTTGAAACGTACCACATGCGCTTTGCCTATACGCAACAAAAAATCGACAGCTTCGATGAAAATCCCCTCGGGCTGGGCATTGGCAAGGGAGTCTATGGCGCAAATGGTGACTGGCAGGGCTTGTACGCCATGGGTTTTCATGACTCCCACTACAAGCCAGAATACATCGCCGGCTATGGTTACAAAACCTTCTGGCGCATGAGCGAAGAACTCAAATTTGGGCTCGGGTATACCGCCTTTCTGACCACTCGTACGGATATCGGCCATTACACTCCCTTCCCCGGGGTCCTGCCGTTGATCTCTCTCGAATACGGGAAATTTTCTATTGAGGCAACTTATATTCCGGGCGGCAATGGCGACGGCAATATTCTATTTTTGTGGGGCAAGATGCGCTTTTGAGCCTGCCTTGCCCATCCGCATGCAGTTCCGCGCTTCAAGATGCATGAATTACCCTCGATTTGAGAGATGCCTGTTACTTGCGAGCAAGCACACGGGGCAGTGCAGTTGTTTGGCCTTCCCTCATCGACTCCCATGCCGCATTTTGTAGCATGGCAATACCAGGGCGAGATCGGTGACGGCTGCAACATCACTTTCTGTCTTGCGTTAGCATGGCCCAGTACGCGAAAATTGGCGTGCCGTAACAGCCACTGCAACGCGGCGGCCTCCACTACCGGCCATCACAGGGCCCGATTTGACCATCGCGGCTGCCCTGCCCCGCGCGAACGTGTTTAGCCTGCGCGCAACGTCAAGAAGGTTGAAATAAGCGCCACGGAAGTTGAAATCGAATTAAAACAACATTTCCGGCGCGCCCGGTAAAGAATGCATCCATTGTTTGCGCGTGATACTCTACAATGCTTTGTTCGGTTTCCAATGTTGTCGGAATCCGAGCAAGCCGGAAGATGGCAGTATTTTCATGCGATATCATTTATGTAATTCAATTTTTTGAAAGAAGCAATTATGGCAACAGGCACAGTGAAGTGGTTCAACGACTCCAAGGGTTTCGGATTCATCACTCCAGACGGCGGTGGTGAGGATTTGTTCGCCCACTTCTCCGCAATCACCATGGACGGATTCAAGACTCTGACAGAAGGTCAGAAAGTCCAGTTCGAAATTACTCAAGGCCCGAAGGGTCAGCAGGCTTCAAACATCAAAGGGGCGTAAGCCTACGATAGGCCCCGCCCTTTTGTAAAGCAAGACGACATGTTCGGCCTGATCGGTCGAACATGTCGCGCTGCGAGTCGGCGCGTGCGTGCCAAGTCAACTCTCTTCCGCCAGTCGGCTACCTTGGCTCTGGGGTGGTCCAATCAAGATTCACTAGTATGTCCATGACGCGTGAGCACGACAATCGGTTCCGCGAATTGCGCGCCTATGTTGGCGCCTCAGCCACGCCATCGCCGCCGAGAACGCCTTCGCGCCTGCCGCGTATGCGCCGTCGTCAGCCCCGCTCACACCTCGAAACTCATGGCTGCCGTGAAAGTGACGATCGCGTCTGGCGCCAGCAAGATCCGCGCGCAAGGTCCGGGAGCCACCCTACTCCTTAGCCGCAACCAGTGGCAGCCGCAAGCGCATGGTGCCGGCATCTTCGGATGGACCGATGGCAAAGCCGAGGCGTCTGACCAAATTTAGCAAACGCAGATTGTGGCTCAAGGTCTCGCCCGTGATTTGTTGCGTGCCGCGGCTGCGGCAGTAGTCGATCAGTTTGGTCATCAACACCCATCCCAGGCCTTGGGCTTTCAGGTCCGAGCGCACAATGATCGCAAATTCCGCTGTGACATTGTCCGGATCGGCCACGGCGCGTGCCACGCCCAGGGTTTCCCATTCGCCGTCCGGGCCCTGCCTGGTCGCGATGAATGCCATCTCACGGTCATAATCGATCTGCGTCAGGCGCGCGAGCTGGGACGGTGCCAATTCGCGCATCCCGATGAACATGCGGTATCGCACATCTTCTGGATCAAGCGCGTTGAAAAAAGCAATGTGCCGGGGACCATCTTCCGGCTTGATCGGCCGCAGCAGCAAGGGTTTTGCCTGCCATGTTATCCATTGCTCCCACTCTTGCGGATAAGGACGGATCGCAAAGCGATCCACGCCGGCACGGGCTGAGGCGGGCGTTGCCAGTCGCAGGCGTGCATCGAGCGCGATGACGCCGCGGCTATCGGCCAGCAAAGGATTGATATCGAGCTCGGCCAGCTCGCTCAGGTCGGCCGCCAGCTGGGATACCTGAATTAATGTGCGGCAAATCGCATCGATATCCGCAGCGGGACGATTCCGATAAGCGCCCAGCAACCGCGACACCCGGGTACGCGCAATCAGATCGCGCGCCAGCAGCATGTTGAGCGGCGGCAGGCAGAGCGCATGATCGTCTAGCACTTCGACCGCAATCCCACCTTGTCCAAACAAGATGACGGGACCGAACACCGGATCGCTAGTGACGCCGATGATCAATTCATGCGCCTCGGGCCAGCGCGCCATCGCCTGCACCGAGAATCCTTGCCACCTGGCATCGGGCTTTAGTTCCTGCAGTCTTTTGCGCATGGCCATGGCGGCGGCCCGCACTGATTCCCCGCTTTCCAAGTCGAGCGCCACGCCTCCGACATCGGACTTGTGGGTGACGTCGGGCGACAGAATTTTAACGGCGATGGGAAAGCCGATGGCCTGCGCACACAACACCGCCTCTTCAACCGTCTCAGCGATGCGCGTTTGCGCCACGGGAATGCCGTAGGCCGCCAGTATTTTTTTGGTTTCCGGTTCCGACAGCATATCCCTGCCCTCGGCAAGGGCCTGGCGCGCGATCGCCTGGGCGGCGCTGCGATCCGCCCTAGAGTCGCTTGGCACCGATGGCGGCACCTGCATCAGCAGATTTTGGTTGCGCCGGTACTGGACAATCTGCATGAAGCCTTGCACCGCTTCTTCCGGCGTATCGTAGGTCGGCACGCCGGCCGCCGAAAAGATTTGGCGCGCCTCTGCCACGGCGGCCCCGCCCAGCCAGCAAGCGATGACATTGACCGCCGTTTTTTGCAGCAAAGGCAGTAGCGCCCTCGCGATGTCGGCGCTGGGGACGATCGCAGTGGGGGCATGAATAAACAGCAGCGTATCCGATTGCGCATCCTGCAAGAGGATTTCCATGGCTTGCCGATAACGCTCGGCCGGCGCGTCGCCGATGATATCGACGGGATTGGCACCCGACCAGGTTGGCGGCAAAACAGCGTCCAGGCACCGCAAGGTGTCCTTCGACAGGCTGGCCAGACGTCCGTGCCCGCCTATCAGGGCATCGGTGGCCATCACGCCCGGGCCGCCGCCATTGGTCATGATGGTCAAGCACTCGCCTCGCAAGGGGCGCGCCCGCGCCAGGGTTTCAACGGCCTCGAACAGGTCTTCGGTCGACCATACGCGAAGCATGCCGGCGCGCCGGATGGCGGCGTCATACACGGCATCCGCGCCGGCCAGCGCTCCGGTGTGTGACGCGGCCGCCTTCGCGCCCTCGGCCGCGCGGCCGGCCTTGATCACCAGCACCGGTTTGCTGCGGGCCGCGGCCCGCGCTGCCGACATGAACTTGCGCGCGGCCCGAATGTCCTCGATATACATCAAGATCGCGCCCGTGTCGGCATCGCTAGCTAGGTAATCGAGCACATCGCCGACATCGATATCTGCGCTATCTCCCAGCGAAATGAATTTAGAAAAGCCGATGTTGCGCGATTTGGCCCAATCGAGCACTCCGGTCACCAAAGCACCCGACTGCGAGATGAAAGCGAGCTTGCCGGCCAACGCGGCCGTGTGCGCGAAACTGGCGTTAAGGCACAGCGCAGGAACCAGCAAACCAACGCAGTTGGGGCCGAGGATGCGCAACAGATGCGGCTTGGCGGCCGCCAGCGTCGATTGGCGCAGGCTGTTGCCATGCACATCCTTATAACCACCTAGCCCGGCCGTCAAGATAATGGCCGTTTTGCCGCCGCGCTCGCCCAGTTGCCCGATCAGGGCGGGAATCGTCGCCGGCGGCGTGCAAATGAGTGCCAGGTCGGGCGCTGCCGGCAAGGCAGCCACGTCCGCATAGCATGGGCGCCCTGCCAGCGCGTCGTATTTGGGATTGACGGGCCAGATGGCCCCCCCGAAACCGGCGTCGACCAGGTTGGCGAGAACGGTGGCACCGACGCTGTGTGGGCGCTCCGATGCGCCGATAACGGCGACGGAGCGGGGATCGAACAGGTGCTTGAGATTCCTGATGCTCATGCGGCGCCTAGTTTCTAAAATACACAGTTCAACGGTTAATGCGACATCAACACCGGCACAATCATCGATTCCAGGACAGTGCGAGTCACGCCCCCCAGAAAAATCTCGCGAAACCGGGAGTGGCCGTAGCCGCCCATGACGATCAAGTCGGAAGACCGCTCCGCGGCGCCCGACAACAAGGCATTGCCGACATCGGTATCGAGGCTCTCCTGCAACACCTCGACGCGAATATGGTGCCGGGCCAGATAGAGCGCGATATCGGCGCCCGGTTGGGCGCCATGGGATTCGGCGCCCGCACCGAAGACAGCCACGTCGACCTGTTGCGCGCGCCGCAAGAGGGGAATCGCGGCCGACACCGCACGCGTCGCTTCCATGCCAGCGTTCCATGCCACCAGCACCTTTTCCCCAATGTGCTCGAAATGCCCTGCGGCTGGGATGATCAAGACCGGGCGCGCGCTGTTTAACAACACATACTCTGGGAAATCGCTGCGCAGCCCGCTCGGCGCGCCGTCGAGGTCGGTCTGGCCGATAACGACCAAATCGCAATAACGCGCCTGCAGGCTCACAGCAACTCCAGCCTCATCATCGACCAGGCGCGTTTCGGTCGATGCCACGGCCATGGCGTGGGCCAAGACTTCAAAGGCGTCGAGTGCACGGCGGGCGCGCTCGCGCATCCCCTCCAAGTGCACCGACCAGGGTGGAACGCTGAAATCAAGCCCGCTGCCCTCCAGCGCGATCTGTGACAGACCCGTCACCGCAGTGCCGATCAAGTGGGCGTTTTCTGCAACAGCAATCCGGGCGGCGATGCGAATGCGTTCGCTTGCGCGCTTCGAGCCGTCGACGTGGACCAAAATCGTTTTGTAGGACATTCCGCTTTCCTTTGAGCATGAGGTGATCAAGCTGGCGCCGCCCCTAGCGTAGGCAAATGGAGCGCGCGGCGGCGGGCGCCAGCCCGCCCTCCGTAGTGTGCGGAATTCCGGCGGGGGCTCCCTGACTTATTTTGGGATCTTTGATCCATGTCAAGCTATCGGGCCCGCGTCCAAGCTGCAAGCTCAGCGATCAGCGGGCGATTACGACGGGACCTCGATGATGAGTTCTTCCCGGAATGCTGCTTGCTCGCCCTTACTCAAGTAGCCGAGCGGGTTGGCAACAACTCGGCATGCCCAGGGTTGGCCATCCTTCCTGCCCTCGACGACGTAGTCATTTAAGCAATGAAGATGTCCATGCATCCAAACGTGGGCCAGTGGAAAAAGGTCGTCTAGGGCGTTGCAAAAACCGGCGGTGCCAGGCGTTAGCCCGTAGCGCGGGTCGGCACTTCGCAAACTGGGCGCAAAATGCGTCACCGCCACCGTTGTGCCGTCGAACGGCACGGCTAGAGCGTCCCGAAGCCAAGCTTGGCATTCAAGCGACATCGCGCGCATCCCCTCAGCCAGAACGGGTTCTCCCAACTTTAGCGTCGTGTTTTTACTTAAATAATAGTTTGCAGCACGGTAAGCCTTGTTTCGCAACTGCATTTGCTTGGCCATGCAATTCTGCTTGCCGACAAGGGCCTCAAAGTCACTCCACAGCGTGGTGCCGATGAAACGAACGCGCCCGAATGTGACGACGGCACGTTCCAGCCACGTAATGCCAAGTTGGCGACAAGTCGTTTGCAGTCGGGCGTACGTTTCATCAAACTCAAGAGAATCAAATTCGTGATTGCCTGGTACGAACAGAACCTTCGGGCAGGTTGCGCCAGGCAAGTGTGGTGAAAATCGTTGCAGACCAAAGTCGTTGGTGTTCAGGCGAGAGCCTGCCTGATAGGAGCCAATGTCGCCGGCTAGTACCAAGACATCAATGTTGGGAGCGAGCCGGGGCCGGAAGTGAGGATCACGTTCCAAATGCAGGTCGGAGAAAAGCTGTATGCGCATAGCCAACGCAGTATAGAAGACTTCTCCCAATTTCACACTCTCACACCCGCGTTTGAACACCGCATCCCCTAGCCGCATTGTTTTGAAAAGCTCGCCAAACAACTCGCCGCGGCACGAGTAGCGGTCTCGTCATCAGTAGCACGACGCGCTTGGCTGCCTGCAGCGCGCCAGCTCGAGAACCTAAACGATGCGCGCCGCGCAGACTGGTTTCACCCATTACGGCCAACCGCAACGGCGCCGGCTTACCCCTTACCCTATTGCGGCCGAGCACGGTGCCATGACTCTGACCGGGGCCAGGCCTGGCAGGGCATCTGCTCTGGCAACCCAACCAGCTACCAGGTGCACCCTGGCTTGCGAACTCGTTGAACGGGGAATGGCGGAAGCCAACGCGAGGGTTTTGCACGCAGAAGCGCCAAAGTTCCCGGCCACGCCTTGCGCTTTTGGAAAAAGCATTTTGAATGGCCGCCGTAGGCGCGGACATGATGCAGCGCGCGCTGAATCGGATTTTTTTGAAAGAGGCAGGAAGGTGGACTCAATACCGCATCGGCGCCCATTTTGCCAATTCTAATTTCGCATGATGCATATGTCGTTAATGAATAATTGCCTGCGCCCATGGATAAACCGCTCGCGGGCGAAAGAAATGAGGATTGATTCTTAAAAATGGCGCGGCGCAATATAGCAGGCCATCTCGCTTAAAATTATCCACGTTTTATGTGCATAGCATTGTGGATAACCGCCGCAGACAGTCGGCAAAGCGAGCGCCACCGCGGGTTGCGGGGGTATGCTGAAATTGAAGGCAAAAATGTGAATCAGCTAGCAGACTGATCTCATGGACACCCCATTTGTAATGGCCGCCGCAGAAAGATAGCGCGCCCAAGCGCGCGTGCTGCGTTTTATACCGCTGTCATAATCGGGTCATGTTTTCCCTGTAAACTATGCGCTGGACGTCAGATGTGCTGGCGGCGCTCGAGGCCGGGAAGGATTCCTGCACTGTTTTCCAAAGGCCGGCCAGCGCCGACCGGCCGTGGGAATCACCGTCCATGTGCGCCGCCGCACACAAGCTTGGAGGTGACTCAGCCATGCTTAAGTATCGCAATATATATTCGTTAAGTCCTTGAAATTATCGAATCGGATCAGCTTTACGCGAGCCGAACAGATTTAAGCGCGGCGCTTGCTGGCGAAGTTAATCAAGGAAAAGTCGCGCCGCATTATCAATACATATTTAAAAGAAATCTTAGGATGAATAATCAAAAAAAAATTGAAACACCGGTGGCGCCCGCTACTGGAACACATAAGCATGCTGGCCTTTTTAGCAAACTTCGTTCCCAATACGACCCCAATAACCTGCTCAACGCGCTCATTAACCGCCTGGCGCTGAGAAACGACGCGGCACTCGCTAAAACACTCGACATTTCGACTTTGATCATTAACAAGATTCGACTCCTAACACAACCGGTGAGCGGGACTTTACTGATTCTTATGCACGAAAAATCGGGATTTAGCATCTCTGAATTACGAACACTCATGGGTGACCGGCGTCAAAAATCTCGCATCAGCGGCATGCGCTTCGCTGGGTGGGTGACAAACTAATTTGCTACGGCAGCAAGCGTGCTCGACGCTAACTGAGAAGTGCGTCCGGGCAGCACGCTGGTCGCTGCAAGTGACGGCATGCCGGCGGAAATCGTCACCTGTGTGGTAACCCCGGTATCGCCGCCACCGGCTGCGACCAGATCAATGCCAAAGAGCAGCTTAGGCTGCCCGTCAACAGCATGCCGAACCGTTTAGCGCTCGGCCGCCTTTTGGTCGGTCTCTGTTGCAGGCGCTGCCGGCTGCGCCGCCCAGCCTGTGCCCCAATTTTAGCCAAACTGCTCCAAACAGCTCAACCGGGTGCCGCGTCCGGTCCGAGCCGTTTCCACAGATCATCGAATTAGTCGGCAGCACTTGTCGCATCCCCAGTAAATCCGCTCAGGGTTGTCGGGATAAGCGGGAAATTTTTTACTTCTTCTGACAATTCTACAACGAATGTTTTTGCCATTTCGTAATGGTGTACAGAACCCGTCGTCATTTCCAAGGACATGGCAGCTAGGGCCGGCTCTGCAATTTATCTTGTGTTGGACGGCATCCGGATCCCGAACGACGCAACCTGGGAGATGCAAGGGCCGTCATACAGGTCAGGCGTCGCCCCGGCTTTTGCATTGACGGTAAATGATCGACGCACAGTGCCGGCAATCATACGGGAGCCTATTCAAAGTTGCGTCAGACGCCTAAAATCGGCCGCATTCCTCTGCGCATAATTGGAGTAATTGTTATTGAAAAAAACGTGCACCTGTGAGACCTTTGCTGCCAGACGCCGGACCGGCTCTGCCAGCTCTACGAGCTCTGGCTCGGAATACAGATACTGGAAGCGTTCGCCCGATGAAGCGAGTCCTTTCTTGTCCCAGGTTTCTCGATGGCGACCATGGAGCCGAACCACTGCCAATTCCTGGCAAGTTGCCTCCCAAACTGGCGGCACGCTGCCCGCGAATCCTTGCGGCTCATCGGCCGCGACATGTGCCAAGCGATGCTCGCGCTCGAAGAGGAGAACATGTTCTCTGTGCTTTTCCGTAAACCAGGACTGGTGCCGGAACTCGACCGCCAGTTGATAGCCGGGCAGGAGCTTCGCACATTGAAGAATGTGCTCAAGGTTTGACGGCCGGTACATGAACCACGGCGGAAACTGAAACAGCACAGCACCGAGCTTGCCAAGCAGACGCAAGGGCTCAAGGGCGGCCCGAAATCTCTGCCACAGCTCGGTTAGTAGCTCTGGCGGCACGTCCTCATAATACAGACTCTTTGCAACAGGGCCCAACGCGACGCGAATGTCCTCCGGCAGCGCCTGCGGGGACGTGGGGTGCTGGGTGAAAAGACGGAACGCCTTGGCATCGAATACGAACGCCTGCGGTGTCCGCTCGGCCCAGAGTATCGCGTTGCGTGCGGTTGGTATGCCGTAGTACAAGCTATCGACTTCGACCACGGGAAACTGGGTCGCATAATAGCGCAGCCTAGCGTCCCCTCTTTTTACAGAAGGGGGATAAAACAAGCCCGACTCAACAAGCGCCCTGTCGGCCCACGACGATGTGCCAACCAGTATGTTTTTCAAACGGAGTCCCCCTTAGCTGTCGTCACGGACAGCTACTTTCATTTGCCGTCATCCGTCCCAAGGTTGGAACTCCCGCGCCACGGGCCAGGCAAAGCGAGGGGAGCGCATTGCGCCCCTCAATTTCCGAGCCTGCAACAACCTTACCGAAGTAATACGTGATGAACCAGGATATCGGACGGGTGTCACCCAGTATGTTCAATCGTTGCGGTGCCATTAGTCCAAGTCTAGCACTTGAGCGGGAGTTTGCCGGAGGCAATGCGGCAGTTCCCGCCCGCCGATGTCGGCGACTTGCCACCAGTGCCGGTGATGGTGCGGGCGGTGAAGCTGCACAGATAAGCCAATTTCAGTCTAAGAACGAGTCAACCCTATCGCATTGATTCTGCTCAACGCGCATTGCGCGCCAATGCTCGTGTTATTTTGCAGTCAGTTCCGACGGCGTGCGACCAAAGGCAAATGAATAAACGTGCTGCAAACCCGGGAGCGACCGTCAAGGTCGTCTTACGGGGTTCAAGTTAAAAAATGACGGCGCCTAAAAAAATATCATCATGTAGCACCCCTGCCCGGACGAATTTGCGGCGGCGGAGGCAGAACCTTGATCCATGCCGGCACTCGCGGCATGGACCGGCAGGTGGGTTTTTGAGGGGGACGATGTGAACGATGCCGGTTTCTCGATTAGTTATAAGTTAAAACCAAATGAGTGGCTGACCCATTTGCATACTGAATATCGGAAGAGTAGGCGTCAACGCTCCGGTAGAATCGATGCGGTAGTAGTCTTGTTCCGTCGAGGTCAACGCACCTGCTGCGTTATAACTTTTGGATATCAAATCGATGATTGCTGTACTTGGAGTATCAGATTGAACAACGTAACTCATAACGTCAACTCCGCTGGCTGTCGTCTTTGTGCTATTGGTGTACCAGTTTTCCGTGCCTACCGTTGCAGTGTCTCCGACCGAAACCGACGCAGGTATCGAAAGGGGCGCTAGGAAGACACCGTAGCCAGCGCCAGCACTGTTGTCTCCAAGTGGAACATAATTACTGTCAACATACGAGGTGGACGTTTGCGCCACTGACGCGGGCGTGCAATTAGTCAGTGACATCGATATTGTGATGGCGGACGACAATGCCGCCACGCCATTAAACGTCGTGGCCGTCGTGGCTGGCGCTGCGGTTTTGGACCCAGACCCAGCGCACGTTCCAGAAATAGAAAAGGTTTTTGCAAGCCCGTTCGCAACAAGCGACTTATAGCCAGCCTGCAATGGAAATGATGGTGCCGAAGCTGCTTGCACCGTTCCGCCCCCACTCCCACCGCCACATCCGGCTATCGACACCGCGAACAAGAACGCTGCGAGTACCTTCAGCTGATTAATTTTCATTTTCTTCTTTAATAGTCGGCAAAAGCGTGCCGTGGCGCAAGTTACAGGTTTGGCTGCGCTACGGCACCGGGTGCCGTGCATCTGAATAGCAACTGCGTTGAGCCAAGGCGCCCTGGCATCGCTGTGTAGTCGTTACATTTTGCGTCTTGACTTCAAGCCCCTTGTCTCAGCAGAAAGTATTGGCTACACGATAGACGTCTGCCTTAACGCTAAGGGACGCCAATCCCCGCTGAGCCATCCTTCTTGCCGATCATGTAGGACTCTTGGTCTATCGGAATAAATGCCGGTGCTGGCACACCCGGCGCGGCCTACAACGGACGCAACAATTCTTTTCATTTTTATCCTTAATGGCAAAAATGTGCCGTTGCACCATAGATACATACAATATTTTATTGTAAATACATTGCCGAACTTCAAGATTGATCAAGCGCAGGGGAAAGGAAATCACGCCATCAGGCTGGTGCGGACCGTTGGTTATCCGCTGGGACAGGTCAGCACATCGACCAATGACGAGCTCCTTGCCCTGCTCGAGGTGCCCAGTCACAAATGGTGAGCCGACCGACGTTGGAGCGCGAAAGCGTTGGCCAGGAAGGGCAAGATGGGCGATGCAATTCAATACGCTCAGAATTCCAAGGGACTAAATGCGCCATTGACGGATATTGCGAGCTTCTGCGAAGAGGTTCTGCTGTCTTCGGGATTTTCCGACGAGGCGTATGCGCGCTACGCAATTGAAGCCAGTTACGAGACGACCAACCTAGCGACGTTTCGCGCCATCGCCAAAAAATATCCGCACATGCCAGCGGAAACCATACTGCGCGACCTTGTTGCGAGCCAGCCGGGCCAGGAAGGGAAATGGTTTGCCGCTGCGAAGGATTCTGGCCTGTTCGAGTTGGCCATCGAGTTGGTTACCATAAGTCCTACCGACCCGCGGACCCTGTTTCGGGCCGCGAGGGATTATGCAGTGAAGCAGCCGGCCTTCGCGGGGGCAGCTGGGATGGCTGGATTACGGTGCATCAGCGACGGATATGGTTACGACATTACGAGCATCGACGTCCTAGACGCGTATTCGGCGCTGATGCAAGCTGCCGGCGCGGCTGGGATTCAGGAAGCGTCGATGAAAGCGGACATTCGTGCTCTGATCACTGGCTCCCAATACAGTGGAGACTTCGTTCAACGAGTACTGTCGCGTCAGCTTGCTGAGTGAGTCGACGCGCACCCGATCTGGCATGCGTCCCAATTGCTGTGAGTACACTTCCAGTAGCGGTTTCACCAATTGTCCAGCAACTGGTTGGGCAAATTGCTCGTTGGTACAGCCGCACACCGCAGCACCGCCCAAAGCAATTCGTGCAAACGTATCTGCAAATCAGCTAAAGCTACTCCAGCCAGTGCGAAATTGGCGGTTCATCTACCGCGGTCAACTGGCGCACAATGCGCCAGTTCCGACTTTTGGTACCATATTTTGGTACTTTTTCGTCGCCGCTACCAGCTCGGCCTGCCGCATGCGGGGATGTGTTGTTTGTAACATGGTGATTTTAAAGGTTTTTTGGCTAAACCAGCGTCATTCCTGTAAGATATTTCCTTGACGAAATATATGCTTCTGACCGGATAAGTTAAAAAACTAAGCTGCGATACCCTAAATGCAATCAATACTACAACACTTAGATTTACTAGCTCTTGCGGTCGGCTCCATTGGCACTGCAGTTTGGGCCCAAAACGGAGGATGGGCAAAATATGCTGCTGCGGCGTGGTTACTCTCGTCCCTTTTGTGGATGTGCGTCGCTTGGCTCCAAGGCTCGCCGGCTTTGGGTGCCCGCGACCTTATCAGTGCGTGTTTTTACCTATATGGCGGATGGAGATGGCTGTGCCCGAGCGCACCGCATCGAGCTGAACCAGTGCCAGAATGAGCGCACACCCCTTCCGGTCGACGGTGCGCGGTCATGGTCGCAAAAAAAGCGGAAAGCAGGCTGGGTCCTAGGACGACCCGCCGACAAGCCCAGCCTAACGGCTGGGCTTTTGCTTACGGGGCATGGCTGAAGGAGACGCAAGCGTCAGGCTGTTACGGCGTCAAGGCGGGTTGACCAAGAGTTGCATTCACAAAGTGCATGTCATATTATTATTTTCAAAGCGCCAGGTTTGGGCCAAAGCGTCCAACGCTTCGAGGCGCGCCGGGGTAAGGTGAGGCCTAAGCTGGTGGAGGACGCACCGCTAGGGACGCGCCACCAGCCATTGCATCAGGTGCTAAATCACCTGGGGGGTACCCAAAAGTTCCGTTCCGACGCAACCGTGCCGGTGTTGTTCGCCCATGTCGAGAATGTGCTGGGCGGCACCGGCGGTAAAAAAAGCTGCCGTCTAGGACTTCAAACGGAATTGGGACGCCTTGAAGTGACTGGTCGATCGATGGGCAGCACCACCAGCGCCGGTGCGGCCAATCGGCCGCAGGGGCCGTCAAGCGCCGAATCAAGCCGCCCCCCCGCTCAAGGCAGATTGCGGGCCACGCGGGTAGCCGGGTGGGTAGTGGAATGAAAAAATCCCCGTCATAGGGGATTTTAGGTATTACTGGCGGAGACGGTGAGAGTTTCCACCATCCGTGTAAGTCATTGATATTAATAGCTTTTCTCTGTCGCGGTGTAGCAATAGCATAGCATATCTGGGGTAGCATGAAACGGCCCTGCACGATAAATTTCGTCAATTCTCGCCTTTGGAATATTTAACACTTCCATATTGCCGAAAAATTACACCTTAGGGTGAGTACTAATCCAGAAACCTCCTCAATACTGCAGCGCGACACATACCTCGCCGGCCGCTGGAAATTGCTATAAATTCAGCAGTTGCGCCAAATTATTCGTGTTTTTTTGCCGATGAAGAACATGCGTCGACCATGCTCATTATAGGTACAGTGGTTATTATCATAATCGGGCTCATTGTGGCGGTCGCGGCAATATTTTTCGTGAAATAAGCAAGATTACCGTCGAGGAGGGGGGGCGAACTGATTGCAGCGACTGGCGTTGCAGCAGCTGGCGTTGCAGCGAGCCGCAAAGCGGTGGCTCGACGGTTCAAAACTGCTTTCAAAAACGGCATCCGGGCGCCGGAGTGGCAAGGCTCGCAAGGGGACGCCGGCCTGGCCTCGCATTGAGACACGGGGTACAGAGAATCGCTGGTCAACGCCCTCTCCTTCCAAATAATCCGCTTTTTGCGCGGCCGGTTGCTATACGACAGTACGAGCGCACGCACTCGGACACAGGACATATGGAGAGCAAATGGAGACACCCAATTACACCCGTTACCGGCAGGCCACCCCTCAGCAAGCGGAAGCAATTGCAGCAATTGCGCTGCTAGTCGAGCTAGCACAAACAGTGGTACTCGAATATGCGGCGCTGCCGGAGTTGCATCCGGCGCAGGAGCAAGAGGCTATGGCGCGCAACTCGGCGAACGCCCTCGCGCTGCTGGTATTGAGGATAAATCGCGACTTGCAGGGCATCGCCAGCAATTGAGATAAACTGATTCGGCCCCGCACCCGTTGCGGGGTTTTTTATTGCTCCGGACTTAACTCAACTTGGGATGCATATGGTGCTGATTTCAAGACTTGCACGGCACCAGAGTGATAATCAGGGCCTCTTCGCTTTATTAGTGCATCATCATGACCCGCTTTGCTTCATTAAAAAATCTCAGGCAAGAAAGTCACTTTCATTGTTTGAAATGTCGTATTGGATTTCGCCTGCTCAATTGCATGGTCAATCGTTGAATTCAAAATGGACGGTGCAAGAGAGTCTTCGCTAACCGGAAAATAAGAAGACCCAAAAAAGGCGTTAATAGAACCAAAAATCCAGACGCATGAGCTAGTTACAATAGGAGATAAGTTCTTGGAAGAAGAAAAGCCAAATCGCACGATGCAAGGAACGCCAAGAATTTCGACATTAACATCTTCATAAGCAGTGGACTCCTTCCCAGAAATACTGGACCCAAAGTCTTTAGATTTGGAAAGGAGCCGAAACGCCGTAGCTTCATTAACTTTCATAGCAAATTACCATAGTCACGCCTTTCGCTTTGGGCTCGAACACTTTATAGTTTTCAAATCGTCCGGCCAGGTCACTACACATCTACGAATTCAGCTCTCTTGAACTCGGCGAATAACAACCCATTCTCCCGACAATCTACAAGCTGGTCTGTGCGCTCAACGCGGCAACCGGGCAAGCTCATATCGCTTGTTTATTTCAAACTGTCATCTCGACCCACCGAGCTTGGCCCAACCAATAGAAATCGTTATCGAACACACAATTTAACAAAAATCTGATTGTGAACACCTAGTTTACGCCAGATTTCCTATGGACGAATTTATTGCCGTTTTGTGGTCGTTGCAACATATTTCGCTGTTACTTCGTTTGGCCGCGACAACCACAATCCTTGTGGTTAAACAGACGAAGGTTGTGGAATGATTCCAGCGCGTAGCGAACAGGTTGAGTTGTTGAGGCAAAAAATAGGAAGCGCTGCGGCAGTTGCGCGCAATGCCCGCGGATGGTCACAAGAGTATGTAGCTCGGCAGTTGAATATTGATTCGGAAACAATCAGTCGACTTGAGCGCGGCGTTAGCATTAGGCTGGACCGTTTGCTTGACTTAGCCAATTTGTACAATGTTCCGCTGGCGTCGTTCTTCAATGACGCGCCTGGTCCAAAACTACCGGTTGCACAGGAAATATCGATGGCGGTCGCAATTCTTGACGACGCAAATCAACAGTGGGTGCTGCAGATGGTTCGGTCAGTTGTCGACAAATTTGTCCGATAAAATCGCGGGCTGGTAACAAAGTTCCATACTGGAAGCCGTCCGGCGCCCCTCGTCCATGCCTATCGGGTTAACGCGCCATATGGGGGCGCCTTCCGTTGTAGTTGCTGGGTAGGAGTTGAGGGGGACCGCCGCTGCCACGGATGGATGGAAAATCACGGGAGGCGTTTTCCAGCAGTGCTTGCTACGGCGCAGCCGCCCGTTAGCATTTACATAAATATTTGCGAGCCCTTTAATCGCTGCGGCCATCGCCGTTACTAATACCCGGCTTCGGTCACGCAGGCTGCCGCGCCGAACCAAACCCCGTGCAACGTGTCTATGGAAATAAGTCGGCTTTTCGTCGGCTCATATTTCATCAGGAGAGCAAAATGACTGACAAAATCAAACCAGAGGACAACAGCTCCAATATGCAAAATCCAAACAAGGGAACCCCGGGCACCAACAAACAGCACGACCAGAACCAGGGCAATCGGGGCAAGCAGATGGAAGACAAGAAAACCCCGGCATCACCGGCTAAGCAACCTGGCAACAAGTAGCGGAGCACGTTGCGCCCCACCTACAAGCGATTTTTTTCGGCCAGTATTCGAGTGACGGGGCCCAGTCGCTGGCGGGGCATGCTTGCCGGCGGGCGGATGGATGGATTTTGTTCAATTTCAGTTACCACCTGATAAAAACGACCCCGAACACAATAAGCCTATTCGTCCGGAGATGTCGGCCATCCGGATAGGCAACTTTTCGAGGTGACAGGAATCACGCACATGGCGCTTTTTGTCCCATAACTGTCTATAAATGCTCTGTTGCCTGGATATTTTTTCATTTAAGATGCAATACCTGCCTCTTGAAGAGAACATAAAATGTCCCATACAACACCGCCGAAATCCGCACTCATCATTATCGACGTGCAGTCTTCCTTTGCCCAGATGCCATTTTGGACGCTGGATGACATGCCCAATTTCCAGAGCGCGCTGCTACGCCTGGATGCAGGCTGCCGCGCGCGTGGGATACCGGTGGTGCATATCTTCCATGCAGGGACGTCGGGCGCGTTCGCGCCAGAGTCGGGCTTTGTCAAAACGCTGCCTTGGCTGACCGACGTGCCCGATGCGCGCTTTGACAAGCACACGCACAACGCGTTTACCGACACCGGGCTAGACTTGTGGCTCCGCCGTCGCGGCATTGGCAAGCTCATCATCAGCGGCATCCGTACCGAGCAGTGCTGCGAGACAACCACCCGCGTAGGCGCCGACGTTGGCTACGCCGTTGACTTTGTGACCGAGGCCACGCTGACCTTCCCCATGACGCATGCAGCAAGCGGAGTCACCTTCTCGGCCCAAGATATCAAGACCCGCACCGAACTAGTGCTGGCCAACCGCTTCGCCCGCATCGTGGATGTGGAAGCTTGTCTGGCCAGCATCGAGGGTGTGGCATGAACACTGGCGCCATGCGCCCGCGCGACCTCGCCCTAGCGTTACTCGTCATCGTGGTGTGGGGTGTGAACTTTGCCGTCATCAAGGTGGGACTAATAGGGGTACCCCCGCTGCTCTTGGCAGCGCTGCGCTTCCTACTGGCGGCATTTCCGGCACTGTTGTTTTTTCGTCCACCCAAAGTGCCGTTCCGTCTTTACCTGGCGTATGGACTGACAATATCGGTCGGACAGTTTGCGTTCTTGTTCACTGCTATTCATGTTGGCATGCCGTCGGGGCTGGCTTCGTTGGTGCTGCAATCACAGTCGTTCTTCACGCTGGTACTCACAGCTCTATGGCTAAAGGAAAAGTGGCACGTCAATCAGCTGGCCGGCCTGGTGCTGGCCGCTGGCGGCCTCGCGCTGATTGGCAGCGCGCACGGGGCGTCCATGCCCTTGACCGGGTTTCTCCTCACTATGGCGGCTGCTGCCATGTGGGCATGCGGCAACATCGTCAGCCGTGCGGTCGGCCGTTACGGCCCCATGAACCAACTGGCTTTTGTGGTGTGGGCCAGTCTCGTTCCACCGCTGCCGCTTCTGGCCTTGTCCTGGTTGATTGAAGGCTCTAGCGCCATGAATGCCGCGCTGCAGAACTTCAGCCTCCAAACATTCGCCGCCGTAGCCTATATTGCCTGGGCTTCGACGCTGTTCGGCTACGCGGTGTGGAACTTCCTGTTGTCGCGCTATCCGGTCAACCGCGTCGCTCCCTTCACCTTGCTGGTACCTTTGGTGGGATTGACCACGGGCAGTCTGGCATTTGGTGAAACACTCAAACCCGTTCACTTTGTTGGTGGTGCCCTGCTCATGGTAGGGCTGCTGGTCAACCTGTTTGGTTCCCCCTTGTTCGCGCGTCGTCAATGGAAGCAGACTTGACACTCTCCGTCTGGTTGGTGCTCACGCCCAATGTGTTAATGCTCGACTATGCAGCTCCAGCGGAGGCGCTGCGCATGGCGCGTGACATGGGGGCCAAGATGGTATTGCACACCTGCGCGCCGCAGCCGTCCATCGCTACCACGCTAGGCGTGGGGCTCACCGGCCTGGAACCCTTACCAACCGTGCTGCCGCCAAACAGCCTGGTACTGGTAGTGGGCACCGGCAACGAGGAAGAAGACCTCGCCACTCCAGCCTCGCGCGCGGTGGTACGCTGGCTGCAGACCGCTCCGCAGGCCGATACGCGGTTGGCCAGCATTTGCTCAGGTGCCCTGCTACTGGCGCAGTCGGGCTGCCTGGCGGGGCACCGCTGCACCACGCACCATAATTTGCTGGACGCCCTGCAAGCGACCGAACCCACGGCGCAGGTCGAAGCCGACCGCGTATTTGTGGACGATGGCCGGGTGCTTACCAGCGCGGGCATCACCACTGGCGTCGACCTCGCGCTATACATAGTGGAGCAATACGCCGGGCCGGAGCTGGCCGCCCGCGTGGCGCGCCGCCTTGTAATGTATCAGCGCCGTGGTCCGCAGGACCCACAAGTGTCACCTTGGTTGGCTTGGCGCAACCACATGCACCCGGCGGTTCACCGCGCGCAGGACGCCCTGTCGCGCGACCCTGCACGGCTATGGACGCTGCCCAACTTGGCCGCTGAAGCCCATGTCAGCCCCCGGCACTTGAGCCGCTTGTTTGCCTATCACGCGGGCATCGGCGTAGTGGCCTACCAGCATCAACTTCGCATCGCTCGCGCCAAGGAGATGCTCGCGGCAGTGCCGACCTTGTCGGTAGAGAAGGTGTCCGAGCTTTGCGGCTTTGGCTCGACACGCGATTTCCGCCGTGTCTGGCAGCGCTACGCCCAAGGAACGCCAGGCGGGGGCCGCAAGGCTGCATCAGGCAAACAGAACATAAAACTAGTGGAGTGAACACGCAATCTACCGTTGGTATTTTTGTCGCGATGGCGCCAAATTAACCCGACCTGCCCCACACCAGTTGCAGGCTTTGCGGTTGACGGCGGCATTCATCACGAAATTTGTGCGCAATGAACTCGAAGACACCCACGCCAGGTACCGGACCCTGGACGACCGGGTGCCTGCGCCCAAAGGTCTTTCTGGTAGGTAATTTTCTTATAGGATATTATTAAACATTGATACTAAATTACGAAGGGAGACGACGTGGCACAGACTTGTGGGCCAACGTCATTAGGTAAATTTTTCACCAAAGCCAAGAATTGGGCGCTCACGTTAAATGGGCCCGAATTCGTGCTGCAATTCGGTGAAAAAACGGCTAAAGGCAGTGTTCTTAGTCTTGATGGACTAAGCGCCGCGCCCGGTGTAGTCTGGGCCACGCTCACGCTTTCGCTGCGTGGCGGACAGAAATTTTACCTGGACGGAATTCCAAATTCCGAAGCCCAAAAAATTGTCCTTTCGGTGGCAGCGGCATCCGGGGATGCTCAGCGTCGGGTGCGTGCTGCGCAACTCATCCGTGACTTCGACAGGTCCATACAGCCGGTGGTGCAATGGGCGCAAAAAGCGCGAAGCGCATGCACCGCTCAACTTGAGACCAAGGGCTGGCTTACCCATGAATTCAAATCTGCATTTAATAGCATTAAGCCCCACGATTTAGATGAGCTACTAGACGAACCAGTAGTTGCAGCGCACCTAACCAAACAGACTACAGCGGTTCGCGATGCGGTAAGCACATGGCGGCGAGCCTTTGATTCGGTGGCCGATAGTATCAACGAGCGGCACGTAGCAAAGGAGATGCAGGATGCTAAGGAGTTCTTGGACAAGGTTGAAAAATCGCCTTTGACCGACGAGCAGGCAAAGGCGGTGTTGTGCTTCGACAATCGGGTGCTGCTCATCGCTTCCGCTGGTTCTGGCAAGACCTCCACGATGGTTGCCAAGGCAGGCTATGCTTTGGAAAAGGGTTACTTTGCTCCCGAGTGCATACTGCTCCTGGCATTTAACAACGACGCAGCAGCTGAGCTCCGTGAACGTGTCAAATCTCGACTACAGCCCCTTGGGTTGCCAGCAGATAAAATTGTCGCTAAGACGTTCCATGCGTTTGGTCTTGACGTTATTGGCGCAGCAACCGGAAAGCGTCCATCCGTTGCGCCATGGGTCGAGAGCGGCCGCGATTTAGAAGTACTCTTAGAAATGGTTGATGAACTGAAAGACCATGACCCTGCATTTCGGACCGACTGGGACCTCTTTCGCCTAGTGCTCGGACAGGACCTACCCGAGTTTGGTAAGGAGAAGGAATCCCCCGATAGCTGGGATAGTGGGGCCGCTCGGGGGTTTTGGACGCTAAACAACGAAGTTGTGAAAAGTCACGGCGAGCAGTTGATTGCGAATTGGTTTTTCTACAATGGCGTGCAATACGTTTATGAGACACCATATGAATACCTGACAGCAGATGAATCCTATAGACAATACCATCCGGATTTCTACCTACCCGACATAAAGGCTTACCTTGAGCACTGGGCGCTCGACGAGCATGGTGAGCCGCCAGCAGAATTCAATGGCTACAAAGAAGGCATGATTTGGAAGAAGAGCGTACATGCCAAAAATGGCACGACCCTACTTGAGACCACGATGGCTGAACTTTGGTCGGGCAAGGCGTTTAAGTACTTGAGCAACGAGCTCACCAAGAGGGGATTAGTTCTCGACCCCAACCCGAATAGGCCTGTTCCAGGTCGTAAGCCAATTGAGAACCCTCGGCTTGCCAGAACATTTAGGTCGTTCCTCACACACGCCAAAAGCAACCGCCTTAGCGTTACACAACTTCGCCAACGGCTCGAGGGCGGCGCAGCCGGCCATTTCCGATATCGGCACATGATGTTTCTGAGCCTTTTTGAAAGCATCTGGGAAGCGTGGGAGTTGAAGCTCAGGAGCAGCGAATATATTGACTTCGACGATATGCTCAATCTCGCCGGCGACTACGTCGAGCAGGACAAGTGGTCTAGCCCATACGAATTAGTGATGGTTGATGAGTTCCAAGATGCCAGCCAAGCGCGTGCTCGACTGGTTGCTGGTCTTGTCAAGAAGCCTGGCCGGTGCCTGTTTGCAGTCGGAGACGATTGGCAGAGTATCAACCGCTTCGCTAGCGCAGACCTAGCCGTAATGACCGACTTTGAGGCCAAGTTTGGACGTTCGGTTATTCTGCGGCTAGAGAAAACTTTTAGATGCCCCCAGTCGTTATGCGACATCAGCAGTGGGTTTGTACAGAAAAACCCCAAGCAGTTGAAAAAAAATGTGCGCGCTACCAAGGCTAACGTAACAGAGCCCGTGCACATAATTCGCGTGGACGATAAAGCCAAAATCCGCAGCGCCGTCCGCAAGCGACTCGACGAGATTACTTCGGAATGTCCTGCTGGTAGCAGGAAGGCGCGCGTATTCGTTCTGGGTCGATACAACAGTGACCAAGAATACGTGCCTTTAAACTACGACGCCTCTCGATTAGACGTTGAATTTATAACAATTCATTCATCAAAAGGATTGGAAGCCGACCATGTCATCTTGCCGAGTATGACCTCGGAGGCATTGGGATTCCCTAGCAAAGTGGTTGACGACCCAGTGCTTCAACTAGCCATGCCGGACGGCGACTCGTTTGAGAATGCCGAAGAACGGCGCTTGTTCTACGTTGCGCTGACCCGAGCAAAGACTAGCGTGACGCTTATCACCATAGCTCGTAAGGAGTCAGCATTCATCACTGAGCTAGTTAAGGACCACCAGCTAGAAATGCGCAATCTCGACGGCTCAGAGAGCTTGAGTGAAATCTGCCCCACCTGCCAAGAGGGCTTCCTGGTAAAAAGAAATGGCAAATATGGCCCGTTTTATGGATGCAGCCGGTTTCCGCGCTGCGACCACACCAAGAAGCTTTACTTAGACAGTCGCCAGCGCGGGTACACATCGGAGTCCCGCAGCCGGAGTTAAGGGCCATATCTGTTGACGTCAAAGCTAATTGCGCGCTATGAAGCTATCGAAAAAAGCCGACGTTCCCGACCGGATTCGTTGAAGCATTTCGTCGGCCAAGGCGACCTCCAATTGACGGTGAGCGCTTCGCATGACCTCCGTATTTGGTTTAGCCGATACATGCGCGCAGCGAAACCAGGCCAGCCGAGCTATATCTATGGATTCACGCGGTGGGATGGCGGATGCGGGGTGGAATTCGCGCGGGACGCCTAGAGCATCGCGGATAAGCAGGCCGTAGAGGCCGCCTTTCGAGCTATTGGCTTTATTCATAGCATAATTGCCATCAAATTGTGCTGGCCAAGTGTTGGTGAAGGTAGATAAATGAGCCGGGCGCCGAAACTGGGCAAACAGTAACGAGCCCAGGCTATGCACCTATTTGCAAGATGGGTTGTTTAAATTCCAAACAGGCGGGCAATTCTCGACCAGAGTAAACAAAATTTTAAAATAATCTAACTAATATTTTCAATTATCGTGATATTTCTTGTGCTTACCGGACCGATTTGATATTTCCCTTCTTGAGGACGTTCTTTCAAAAAATAAGCTTGCTCTACTCGAATATTGACTGCTCCATACTCCTCCTGCCTGACGGTCGGAAATAATTCAAATTTGGGTGAAAACATTCCTTTCTCAATATCTTTTCTTGCCTCGATGATATTATCCCAACTCGGGTCAAAGCCGGCCAGCCAACCGGACTCATCCCTGTCGGTGAGCAAGATTGAATGTCCGCCTCTGTTTACCTCGCAAATAGCGACGGCGTTCTTGAAATTTAAATTCCTCAATAAACCGGCGACATCTTCGTGAGCTTCGCTGCCACTAATCTTTAATCCGGCTCGTTTTGCTATTGCCTCCAAAACATACCACCAATCCCACCCTGATTGAACACCGTCATCTTTTAAAACAGCGCGAAGCATACCTTCCGCGAATCCAATTCCATTAACAGCCTTATTTTTTTCAAATATTGTCAGCGCGTTCATTACACACGTTGGCCAACACGAGTTCGGCAGTATTTGATAAGAAAGCGGCTGTTTCGCTGGCATAATCAATTTTATTGGCATTTTACATTTTCTCACTGATATTTTAATTTAAATTTAGCGCCCTAGAGAAGTTTTATTCTATGGCTAACAAGAATTACCGGGCGATGCCGCTCATCGGGCACAAATGGCAAAATGGACGCGAACGGGTAGCCTGGCAGCTGCGTCGATTGTGTCGCCAGAACACCAAAAGTCGTCTTATGCAGTAGTGGGATGATGGTTTCGAAAGAAATTTTCATGCCCCTAGATTAACCGACCAGGGGGAGCCTAGGTGTTGCGCGAAATTGGATTATTTGATGACAGATATCCCCGTGCAACTATTATCCGTTGATAGAGGAGACGGCGCCGCCACGAGAGAACGGTGCGTGAAGCTAGCTTTCAGCTGGCCACGCCGAGCCCACCTCAGCCGCTACGCTCCCGCCGCCTTTTTCCGTGACCGCGAGACGCTTGACAAAGCGCCCATGCAACATTGGCCGGCAAGTGCCGTCTCCGTCCTAAACGTAGAAAGACCTTGAGGTCTCTCAAGCCCATTGGCGCTCTTTTTGATTTACTAGTGAGGTTGTACCTTGGACCCACGATAACCATCGGAGAATGTTATGACCTATCGTCTTGTTCTTAAAAGCGCTGCGGCTATCCTAATGATTTTTGGACTTGCCCTTGTATTTATACCCAATGAGCTTATGGCTGTGTACAAAGCCGAGCCGTTGAATCAAACCGGCGTTTATAACACTATGCTTTATGGAGGCACTTTTATCGCTCTTGCAATTATGAACTGGGCAGCAAGTAATGCCCCAACGATGGCAGATGTTCGCTATGTCATTCTCGGTAATCTAATAATTAACTGTGCTAGTTTTGCAATAACGCTGACCAGACAACTGACCTCCACCGAAACGCCTCAGGCTAGCTGGCTAAACGTTGCACTTTCTTTTATTTTCGCCTGTCTGTTTGGCTACCTCCAATTTGCGAAGGTTCCTACGAGCGGGCCCGCGAGCACCTCAATTCGTGGTTGAAGCATCCCCATCGCGGCCATCTTGAATCGATTGAATTCGCCACTTGGCCCTGTTGGTCAGCCCTGACCATGGGGCGGGTTTTCCCTCTATGCTGACGAAAAACTGGCTGTCGAGGCAAAAGTAACTATGTTTTACCTTTCGGTTACCGTTTGGTTTTAGCGCAAAGCGTTGTTTTCGCACAATGCTATATTTAATATTAAAAAAAACAAAAATTGAGGAATACCAAGTGAGAATCCTTCCTATTGTGTACGACGTTTTGCTGCGACTTGAAATTGAGGCCAAAGACGAAGTTGACGCGCTCAAGATAATCGAAGCGGAGGTTGCGGAAATTGGGATTGATGGAGCAGCTATTCATTCCAAATTTGAAATAATTCGCGATGACAGTTCTTCCGTTTTCGGCAAAGATTATTTGTCTCGGCACGCCAACGGCTTCGTCGTTTTCAATGCAAAGCAAAAGCAGGCGTTGCTCACGAAGATAGGTGGCGCGCTTGAAGCTGCTCTTAACGGAGACGCCTCCCAGGGAAATGCGCTGATGAATGAACTCGCCGAGCAATTTAAATATCTTGGACGTAATACATTGGATGGCGTCCACTTGTCTTGACCTGATTATGCACTTTGCTCAGTAAACTCCAGCAGCGGTGGCTATGGACATGGCTTCCAAACTTCTTCGACGTGACAGGGTCGCCGCCGGCGACCACCTGAACAAGCGGCATCGACTGGACCCACCTCCGAAATAGCCACGTTCATCAATCCATCCGCCCTTTGGCGGCCTGTCCGGCCGCCTTTCAACATCAACAGTTGCCCCAATCGCTGACGACATCTTTCACCATTGGCGCCAGCTCGCTTGCCACCGCGCGGCCCCAAGTCGCGAGAAAGATAAAACCCATTCGCTGCACTAGATTCCTTCACTCATTTTGGAATCAGGTCATGAACTCAGCAATCGGTTTTTCGGTAATCAATAAACTCCCACGCGACCAGTACGGCGCACTCGATTTAAGCCACGTCCTGTCTCTGGAATTGCAAGCTCAAGTAACAACATTCTTGGACGAAGCCATTAAAGTTGGTCACCTGCCCCGGCCGTTCATCACCGGCGACGCGAAGGAATATGAGTGTCTTAACCTCGACATCTACGACATTTTAATATTTCGCGGAAAAGTGAAATCGCTGGTTGTACAGGTTCGAGTTTTCTGGAAAAACGTCAAAAAAGGCTACTCGCGCTCAGGAAAGGACTACTACCTCATCACCCGCGCCGACCGCAAGATTACGGCGCAAGATGTCGAGAAAGCCACCTGCGCGAAGCGCGCCAAGAACACCACGGCGTTGGGTCAGTTGGTCAAACACTACCTCGGCAAAGCGACCGTCGCTTGCAAGAAACCTTATACGCCAGTCTCAAAGGCCTTCAAAGTGTTGGCCAAAACCGCCGATGGCAAACTCGTGAGCGCCTACGACGACTCTGAATACAAATTAGGCGCGTGGCGGTCGGAGGCGGCCAAGCCCGACCACTGCGGTGGGTTTTACTACTACCGGGACGAAAATCTTGCCGCCGAAGCAACAAGGCGCGGCAACACGTTTGCTGCAAGCGTTGCTGCCGGCAAGGAACTGGTCGTATGTGAGGTGGAGGTAAGGGGCAAGGAAATTAGATATGACGGCGGTAAGATGGCTGCATCGCGATTGCGCGTAATCAAAGAACTGGCCACCGTGGAAATTTATGGTGTTGACGTTGACGAGTGACCTGCAGCGATGAAGCCAGTGCCGGGGTGCCAACGGCGCTCTGGCTTTGACAATATTGGAATTTGACAGCTGCAGCATGATGTCACATGGCCGGCCGGCGTCATCACAACGATGTAATTGATATAATAAAATCGGGGTTGGCTAGCACACTCGTAGGGATGGGAAGATAGGGCTGGGTGCGGGTTCAAGGCCCACTAGTCAATCCCCCTCTTGCGGCGCTGGCTACGATGGAGTCGGCAGGTTGGGGTTGTTCGAAGTCGGCGTCAACAATCGGAGACTACAGATGCGTCGAATTGTTCGTGATTTTCTGAAGAATGAGGAACACGCTTCGACGGTACTCATCACTGCCACTGTGGCTCTTATGACTCTGGGTCTTATTGTGGCGGCAGGTGCTATTTTCTTCATGAGATAGGTTAACTTGCGAGATTGCGCCTGCACTACCGCTGGCGGTCACGATGAAGCGGAATTGCCGGTCGCGGCATCGGAATCCAAAAGCTAGTTCGTGCTGGTAAGGGCTTATAGTCAATTCGCCATGGCACGCTGTGCTGACGATATCGACAGCATCGGCAGTCGCGCCATGGCGAAGCGCCCTATCCCCGAAAGTGGACGAACACCGACGCTATAGGCACAAAATTTGAAAGAGACATCGGCGATGACGCAACATCAGATTGACTCCAATAACCTGCGCGCTGAGTTACGAGCCCTGCCCCGCGGCAGCCTTCTCCTGATTGCCGAGCGGGCCATTGAACTCGTAAGCGAGGACACATTGGGCGCGCTGCTGGGCGATATCGTGCAGATTAACGTAGACCCGACCGCCGCCCGTTCAGACGACGCCGCGACCATAGTTATGGCATCGCTGCTCGACGAGGTGCGCTCATTTCACGATGTCGCGATGGAAGGGGAGTTCTACGAGCATGTTGAAATCAATAACAGGGCCCGGCGGGAACAGTCGGCAGGCACGGACGCGTTTATCGCTGAGTTCGACCGGCTGATGCGCAAGTGCGTCGGCGCTTCGAAAGTGGATATTGAGTCGGGAGTACGTGATAGTTTTGGACATGGAGTGCGGGCATGCTTCGAGCTGTTATTCGCATTGCTCCGCCACCTCGATGAGGGAAACGACGACGTGATAGTTTTTTCGGACGATGGCAGTTCGCTCGATGTTGGGGTAGATTGGCGCGTGGTGCTGCCAGCGTATTTCGAATGCCTGGCTGAGACTGAGGCGTCGTCTCCAGAAGAGTTTGCGCGTGCCGTGGACGAGGCCATCGCAAGCTTTGCGGAGCACGAACGGCCACGATATATGGACGCGGCACATAAAGCCGCAAATGATGCTCAACGTATTGCCATGAGGAGCAAATGAGCGACGTCGCAGCTGCGCGTCATTTTGGAATTTGAGCCGGCGACCGTTCCGAAAACGCGCCTCGGCCTTGGAGAAATCGCCAATGTGGCACCATGGCCAGAATTTCCACTTCAGCTTCTGAGAAGTAACAATTTCTCAAGTGGTTTTACCAGCTCTCTTCCGCGCAAGATATCCATCCAGCGCAACGGGATTGAATCAAATCCAAAATGAATTCCGGCAAGGCCCCCTGCGATACACGCGGTCGTATCGGTGTCGTCGCCAAGTGCAATCGCCGCTTTCACAACGCCCACAAGAGTCGATTCTTGGCAGGCATTTTTGGCTGACCAGAGGCTGTCTACAACATAACCTGACCCTTTGGGCTCCTGCGATTTCAAGGACAGAACAAATTCGAGCGCTAGCGCAAAGGGCGAATCCCGATACAGCCTGGCCAAGCCCTCTTCCGCGCCATCCCATGCCTCGTTCATCTTTTGTCCTTCCAGCAGGCGCCTTGCTACCAGTACGTAAAGCGCACAACAAACCTGGGAATGAACATGGCCGTGGGTCGGCAAAGATTGGGTATGTGCAAGCGCAACCAGGTCTTCATCACTTCCTCGGTGCCACAACGCCAATGGAAGCGCCCGCATCAGGGAACCGTTTCCATTGCTCCTGACATCAGATGGCCCCGCGGTTTCCGGCGACATACCGCTTTTCAGGTTTTCGAGTGCGCGGCTGGTTTGGTTGCCAATACCAAATGCCTGCCCGTCTACCGCCAGATAGCCGTTGCTACCCCACTCCAGAAATTTTGTCGCCAAATTTTCTAAATCGAGGCCATCTTTTTCAATTAAGGAGTCGAGCAGGCAGAGCGCAAGTGCACCATCGTCCGACCAGGTGCCAGGCTTCACCATGGCATGCGCGCGGTGAAACCGGGCCGGCGGAGTCATATCGATGAGGTCACGTGAAGGGATGGCGGATGCAGGGTGAAATTCGTACGGCACACCTAAAGCGTCGCCGATAAGCAGACCGTACAGGCCGCCTTTCAAACGGTTGGATTTATTCATGGCGCAATTGTAATCAAATTGGGCCAGCTGGTGGCCAAGTGTCGCTGCAGGTTGAGAAATGTGCCAAGTGCCGAAACTGAGCAGACCCATGGCAAACCGTAACAAGCCCAGGCTTGGCAACGGTTGGCAGCACGTATGGCGTGATTGATAGGATGAAGCTCCGATTGGGGGGTAATTATCGCGCCTGGCGTCAATATTAGTGATTCGTACTCCAACCGCGCCCGGTTCCAGACAGATTCTTGACGCTTCCTTTTTTGATGTCTATACTGTTTGGGCATACAGTGGTATTTTACATCAAATCCTTATCCTAAGCCGTCATAACCCTGAAGAAAACCCATGCTGGCGCCGCCCATTGCCTTGAGTGAATCAGCTCACGCACTCCTCCAGTTGCCACTTCTGGACGTCTGGCGGGCGAGCGAACTCGCCGTGTCAAGGGCAACAACCTGCTCGACCGGGCACCCTGCGCTGGATGCGGAGTTGCCAAATAAGGGGTGGCCGCGCTCGACGCTCGTTGAAATTCTTTTGCGGCAAGCTGGAATCGGCGAGATGCAGCTTCTGAAGCCAGCACTGGTTACGCTGTCACAAAACCTGAGAATCGCGCTCGTTCAGCCGCCATATATCCCTCAAGCTATGGCCTGCCAAACATGGGGCATCGATACCAGTCGGCTACTGTGGATACGGGCAAAAAGTACCGGGGATGCGCTTTGGACCACCGAACAGATACTCAAAAATGGAAGCTGTGGAGCCGTGATTCTGTGGCAGTCGAATGTGCGCACGGAATCGTTGCGTCGATTGAACCTGGCCGCCCAGACGACGGACACCTGGTTTTGGTTGATGCGACCGATGGCATCTGCGTGCGATTCTTCGCCGGCACCGCTGCGGTTGGGCCTCCGTCCGGATTTCGGCGGTGTTTCAGTCGAAATTATTAAACGTCGCGGTCCGCGTTCAGACGCACCACTATTCGTGCCGCTAGCAGACATGCCCGCAGGGCGACATCCATTGGACAAAGAAAACGCAACTGTTGTTGAGGATATACCTGCCACTGTTACCGCTCGAGACTCTGCGTCTCTTTTGGCCTAAGCGGGGGACCTACGCGGATATGCACCTCGAGTAGCTATTAATATGGGCGATGATTCCAAATTTCAAACCGACTAGGTGAGCATTCGCAGGAGCCCTGAACCGCTGCAGGAACCGACCTAGTGCGCCATCAACCGAGATTTGAAGGCTCTAGCCGAGGCCGGATTTATTTTTGCATGATACTATTGCAATTTTTCTCTTAAACCAAGCGCCATGCGCAGCTGATTATGGCGCAGCCCTTTATCCCAAAACATTGATTGATTTGGAGCGCAACATGACCTGCCCACAGGTGCTCAATTCCATTGGCCTCGTAATGGGCATGGTTGGGGTAATCATCATCTTTAAGTTTGGGCCGCCTCAGCCGAATCTGGAAACTGGGGTCAGCATTGTCCTTTCGCCCAACAACATTCTTAGCGATGGTCGTAAAGTGTCCCAATACGACCTCGACGCCGAGGAAGCCAAAAAGATGCACTCATGTATGTCAAAATGCGGTCTGTCAATGATTTTTATAGGCTTTGCTTTCCAGCTTGGAGCTACCTGGTGGAGCTAAAATGCTCGTCGCCGGACCCGACCCAATCCCGCTCTCACGCCAACTTATCCCAAGGCGATTGCTAGATTTTCGGCTTCGAGATGGAACAAGAGAACTTAGTTTGGTCAGTCCACATGTAGGAACGCTCTTCGGACTCTGAAAGATGCAAGTTATAAGTAACCATTTCAGTTTGAAGATTATTCCTATCTACATGCACGACACCGAGCCATCCAAAGGAATTTATACTAGCGCCGTATTTCTTAAAAAATTTACTATTCGGATATGTATGGTCATTTTGATAAATCCAATCCTGCACATATTGTTCTGAATTAATTTTGCAATCATTTGAAAAAACGTACTCAGACTCCGTCTTCTTGCAGAGAGCATAAACGAAATCAGGATATCCAATGCCTCCTTTTTCAATCAAATTCTGATTTCCTAGTTCGAAGGTATCGGAAATTTTCACAGCACCAGAAAAATCTTTTTTTCTATCCGCTGGCAAATGGTAGCCCCATATGCGTTATTAGTCCTTCGCACTTCAAAACCGTTATTTTGTCTGATGCACCTATAACCTGAGCGCTGGTTGCCATGCCCATTGCGAATAGAAAAAATGATGATTTAATCACTTGCTTCCCCACTCAGTATCTTCACTCTGCAATTCACAAAATCAATTTGTGCTGGCGTAAGGTTCTGCAAAATATTAGCATCTGACAAGAAGGTAAATATTTTCTGGTTCCAATCCGTCTTGTCAGCCGCCACTAATTCGGCGAATGCCGCTATTTCTTCTTCTGTATCCGCAAGTATGAATGATGGAACCTCGCTTGACTCAACCCACCGTAATGCTCCGCCAATTTTACTCATAAACGCGAGGCATTTGTAATTATCGCAGGCCTTTACCAGCCGCTCCAAGTTTTCATCTTGATTGGACAACTCAACAAGATTGCCACGAAATTTCGTCAATTCCTCATATATAGGTAAGCAGTCTCCGCCAATGAAAAATGCTTTCTGACTTAAATCGTCAATTTCGGAAAGTGATTTGAAATAGGGCTCGGCAAAGTCAGGCATTATGTTGTTCTTCAGTCTTTCACTAATTACAGAAAGAAGTTCTTTTCTTTCACCTGAAAGAGTATAGTAACTGTCCCGTTCTTTTCTTCGCGCGTCCAAAAGCAGTGTCGCCGTTACCTCTGGCATGTGGGAGAACAACTCAGGGAACTCTATTCGCCGCCACAAGACCTCTTCGAAAACAGAACGATTCTTTTTAAATGAAAAACATTTAAAGTTTTCGACATCAAAATCCACAATCGCATTCACCATCGGTTCAAATGCGCTTAACGCCTGAGTTCTCGCGTGGGATAGATATTTGCATAAATCATTGAGCCGCTTTTCTTGACTCGAATCTTCTAGGTTGACCTTATCGCCCTTGCCAGACTTAGCATCTAATGTTAGCCAACCCATTGCGATTACAGCCAACATAGCAGCATATTTGTCTATGCCAGCTTCAGCATTTTCTGAAGCTACCACCATCGAAGCGTCCTGCACTTCTAAAAAATATTCTAATGCCTCCGCAAAATCTTTTCGGCCTAATTTTGCTATTTCTATAAATGTCTCTCTGGCAAGTCCGGATAGTAAATCATCGTCACATTTATTCACAAAGAAGCTAAAATATGTTGCAACTTGAAAGGCGTTACAAGCAGGCTTAAATAGCGCCTCATTTTCTTTACTACATTTCCAATCAGGATGTTTCCATCCACTAAACGGAAATCCCATGCTGCAGAACAATAACGAAAGTGATTCGAGCGATTTTGACGCGGTACGAGGCCAGATAGACAAGTCTTGCCTAGGTTTACGTCGAAATATTTCAAACATGATATTTCCCAGCGTTAAGGGTTGGACTTCACAGTCGGTCTATAGAGCATCTGGTTTGTGCGGGGACCAACAACGGGCACAACAATGCAACTTCTGCAGTGTGAGGCACAATCTGCTGGCATGACCACTCGTTTCAAACTGGATAGCTCGAACCGTCTGGTTGAGCGCCATGTTATCAGACAGATGTTCAACGGGCACGCTGGCGTGAAATATAGATGGGAGCATCCCGTTGCCTCCCGTCCGTTGGCTCCCATTCGTTGGCCGACCTACCGCTGATTTTTTTTGGGTTAGTTTGCCGCATTCGCGTTCGGCGCTAATTGATATCGTGGAGGGCGGACCATGCAAAGTCCAACCGCCCTCCCCTTGCTGATACCATCGGTACTTCAGGAGCCGGAATGCCAAGCAGCGACAACAAGAATTCGACGACAAAAATTGCCACCAAAGATGCCCCGCTTCAGTGGATTGAGCCCGAGGGCTGCCTGCGACTATCGGATATGCGGAAACAAATTGAAGCCGCGCTCATCCCCGTAGTTGCCGCCAAAATTTGGGACATCTGGCAGGACGAATTGCCGCCAAAACTAGAAAGCCAAGTGCGGCGCAAAGTTTCCACAGCAGTTCGGTGTGCAACTCGCACATTGTCGCCGTATTCCACGAGCCAGCCAGTCATACAATGGCCAGACCGGTCGTGGAAAGAGCCTCCGTTGGCGCCAAACGAACCCGACCTGCCTCCGCACCAGTTGCAGGCTTATCGGCTGACTGCGGCAGTCATCGCGAAATTTGTGCGCAATGAACTCGAAGACATCCACGCCAGGTTCCAGACCCTGGACGAGCGGATGCCTGCGCTCAATCAGGGCATCCGAAATGCGGTGTACGAGGTCCTGCTTCGGCATCCGGTCGCGGCCTGGGAACTCAGTTGGTATTCGCGGTGCATTTTTGAACGAGTCGCTGCGGCGGAGATGGACCGGCCACGGTTTTTTGATGTTGCGGGGGCGCCGTCACAACTGGGACATGAATCGAAGTGCGCTGCGAAAGAGTGGCTCGGCAGTACGCCGCCATGCTCTTTACCACAACGCTAAGCCAGTCGCTAACCTAGTTCAGTAAATCCATGGAATCAGCTTTTTCACATGCGACTTGTAAGCCATGTATGCCGGATACTGCTCCTGCAGCCAGCGCTCTTCTTGGCTTGCCTTCATGTCAAAAAATACGAAAAAAACACCAGTTAGCGCCAATCGGAGCCAATTTTCTGTTGCGAGCGACAATCCCAAAGTTCCAATGATTACCGCGCAATAGATGGGATGACGTACGAATCCATAGGCTCCTGAGGTCACCAGTTCGCCGTCTGGCAACGGACGCGGAAGTGGTGTGAGCGAGTGACCCAGGTTGAGAGCACTCCATACCAGCAGCAGGCTGCCGATGCCTGCAAGTACCCATCCGACAAGTCGGAAAATATCATGCGCTGGCCAAGGCGAACCAATCCGGGGCGCGAGAGCAAACAGGAGCAAAAGTACGCCCTGCGCCGCCACCCATAACTCGCCACGACGTCCCATTTTTTGTCCAATCAATGTTGGCAAGCACAGGCGCCGACCGCCATCTTCAAATCGGCGTCGCTATCGGATAAGATACCAGATAATCTAGCCAATTCTCAACGGCATACTGTCCTGCAGCCAACCAACATCATGCTGTCCCGGAAGGAGTGAATTTCATGTGCGTCAACTACGTCACTGTATCTAGGAAAATCCTCTACGACATGTTTGACGCACCGATTCATTCCGACGTCGGCGTTTGGCGCGAAGAGGCATACCAAGACTATCTCGCGCCCATCATCCGCAGCGGCGCCGGCGGTGGTGCTGGCCAGCGAGAGGCCCTCGTGGCGTCGTACGGCATTGTCCCCAGGAAGCACATTCCGCCAGGAGTGAAACGCTTCAGCACGATGAACGCCCGCGCCGAGACCGTTGGCCAACTACGAAGTTTCTCGGCTGCGTGGAAAGCGGGGCAGCTCTGCCTGGTCCCGATGCACACATTTTTCGAACCCAACTGGGAGACCGGTGGTGCCGTCCGATGGAAAATTGGAATGGCGGACGAGGCGCCGTTTGCCGTCGCCGGGCTTTACCGGTCCTGGCGCGAAGCGGATGGCAGTGAATCGTTTTCGTTCACGCAGCTGACGATAAATGCAGACGAACATCCGCTGATGAGGCGGTTTCATAAGCCATGCGACGAAAAGCGTTCGCTTGTTATGGTGCAGCGCTCCGACTACGATGATTGGCTGGGGTGCAGGAATTCCGAGCAGGCAAAGGCGTACCTGAAACTTTGTTCGCAAGAATTGATGGCCGCTGTGCCGGCTCCGAGGCCCAAAGTTGCCAAGTCGGGCAAAGCGGCTGCCGACGATACAGCGGCTGGTGATACGCCGGGTCTCTTTTGATTTTCGAGTTGCCGCAGCTAAATGGTTGCTGGCACGCCTTGCGCGGTTGCCAGTGACTTCTCGTCGCCTCGCCTCCACGGCGCCCTGGCGCCAATGTTGAATAAACGCTATCATTGTCGAGGGATTTGTATCTCCTATCATTCCTCAGCTCCTGCGCGGACCGCACCCGCTAACCACTTCAAGTAAAAAAATTATGGCCCAACTCAAACTGACCTATTTCGATTTTCACGGCGGCCGTGCCGAGCCTGCACGCCTGGCAATGCACATTGGCGGTATTGCTTTTGAAGACCACAGGTTTGCCTTTTCCGAGTTTCCCGAGGTGCGCAAGGCGACGCCATTTGGCCAGGTTCCCACGCTGCATGTGGACGGTACGGTGGTGACGCAGTGCGATGCCATCACTCGATATATGGGCAAACTTGCGGGCTTGTATCCTGCAGACGCCTACCAGGCCTTGCTGTGCGACGAGGTGATGTACGTTGTGGAAGAGTCCACTGTCAGATTGGGGCCATCGTTTCGCATGACAGGGGAAGCGCAGAAGGAGGCGCGCTTGGCTTTAGTTAATGGCTCCATGCCAATGTATCTGGGCTGGTTGCAAAGTCAATTGATGGCGCACGGTGGCGAGTATTTTTCTGACAACCGTCTCACCGTAGCTGACCTGAAGGTGTTTGTTGACGTGCGCGCCCTCAACTCTGGACGCTTGGACCATGTGCCGGCCGACCTGGTAGAAAGAGTAGCCCCCGCGCTCAACGCACACATGCGGCGCATAGCCAATATGCCGGCCGTGTTGCAGTACTACGCCAAGTTTGGTGCAAAATAAGGAGTTTCACCAACCTCGAAGCGCAACTGGCGGAGGAGTAGCTGCAGCGAGGTCGTAGGTCGGCCAGGAGTTGCCACTCAACACTAGGATATCGGTTATGAAATTTAAGCAATACGATATAGTGCGGCTGAATGGGGTGCTTGTACCCATACCCGAGTCATGTGATGAATTTAATTTGCGACGACCAGCCTCAGGTGACGTTGCAACGATTATTGAGATTTATTCAAACCCGCCCGGCTACGAGCTGGAGTGCAGCGACAGCGATGGCATTACGCAATGGATGATGGCTTTTCGGTCCGAGGATATCGAGCTGGAATTACTCTCATAATGTTGACTGAAACCGGCCATGACCGGTCACTTGGGTCTAGATAGGCTAATGTAATTATTTTTTTGACGGCATGCACCACAGCGGGCGCGGAAATACCTCACTTTGCACCTTATTTTTGAGACCGACAGGAATGAATATGACCTCAAGACATTTACATCAGAACGCATTCGCGACCATTTTAATTGCAATCGCGATGTCCTTATTTACCATATCGGCTTCCGCTAGCGACGAGCATAGTAATAAAGGCTCAAGCAAAGTGCATCCGGTCGACGAGACCAAGAAGGCTGCTAAGGCAGTTGGCCACGGCTTTCGTGATGGTGCGCGCGCTGTCGGACATGGAGCAAAGAAAATTACCCGGGAGGTTGGGCATGCATTCCGTGACGGCGCACGTAAGATGACGGGTAAGAAAGATTAGAATTTGGTGAATTCTATCTAAATTGATGCGTTTAAAGCGGCGTGAACGACTGCACGCGGCCAAAAGCGGCCAGTCGATGCGGTGTAGGTATCGGCCCCCGGCACCTGAGCCAGCTCCGCCAGAGCGTGTGTCGTAATGATGGTACTGACCCCGCCCCCGTTGGGCGGCCAACTTCGTGCGCGAACGAAACGCCTTGAAGACAATAAGGCCGATATTTTAAATTTAAATGATATGCTATACAAATATTTTTCTTACAATGAAAATTCTTTGTCACTGCTGGTGAACATGGAGTTGTGGGCGTCGCAGCCAGAAAAATTTAACGACCCATTCGATTCATCATTTTCGGTTAACGGTAGCGAAGCAGTTCGAAAATATTTACAGCAGAAAGCCATTTGTTGCCTCAGTGAAACTAAAAAAAATATTTTAATGTGGGCTCACTATGCAAATAATCACACTGGATTTTGTGTAGGCTATTCCAAGCAGAAACTAAACGCCACAGGCCTTTTAGAGGAAGTGAATTATGTCGACGATTTTCCTGAGTTTTCAATAGAAAGCTTAGTGTCTAACGATTCGAAAAATGTTAGGCCGCCTGAGCGAGTGAGGTTGCTCACAACGAAATATATTGACTGGCAATATGAACGTGAATGGCGCCTAATTCTGGAACTCAATCATGGAACTTGTCAAAATGAAACAATTTACGGTAAACTTTTAAAAATTCCAAGTGATTTCGTTAATTCAGTTAATTTTGGATGTAAAATGCCAAGAAAAAATATGGCTACAATACGGAAAATTCTAAAAGATTTACCCATTCAATTTATTGAGATGGCAATGAGCAACGATAGCTTTGAGCTAATTGAAACGTTGCAAGGACAGGAGTAACTGCAATACGAAAAAAAATCTAGTTCTCGCATTGAACTCATTCGACGAAGCCACACCTGCGTTATTCACTGATGGCTGCGGAAAAATACGACTCTCGAACCGAGACGTCTATCCAGTTGAAGCCGATGTGCATATGCCTAAGAGTGCAGCTGTTGTCTTCAGTGCTCAAGTCCGTCCGTCAACGACCGAGAGCAGCCGTTGCGGCCAAGCTCCAGAACTCGGTTATCGCGGACGCTCCGACAACAATAGTGAGCATATAAACTTCAGAATGTTGAGTTGCGCCAAAAACTGACCCACCTATCCCACCTATCCGCTGTTATTTAAGCAGTTGCAACCATATCATTGACCGTCAAAGATAAAATGCTGATTACAAAAATGATGGGGTTTTCCAATCCTCCTATCGCCATCTTTCCTTTTGCTTGGTATGAAAACGGTGGTCTATGGAAAATGTGGGCGCTTAAACTGCAATCAGACGGTGCATTAAAATGGACGCACCATTACATTGATAATGGAGGCGGCCATGCAAGGGCGGCGGCTTATCACACCTTTAAAGAGGCCAGTGCTGTCGCCACTGAATTCAATAAATCAATCCGTGAAAGAGTCAATTCATTAAGCTTGGATGACGAACTAAAGCTTTCCATTTCTCTTAAAGCAGAGAAAAATATCATTGCTGAGGAAAGACTTGCACAAGAGGAACAGCTTATGCTCAGTGAAGCAATTAAGCGCAGTGTAGGTTTTCCAAGGCCAAATATTGAAAGTTTGGTCTTACCTAATAAAGACGGCGAAAAGTATAGGGATGACCTCTATCAATGCTTATGTGAGTTGCCAAAAATACAAATAGTTCAACTTACAGGGCATCGCGTGTCGTTGAAGCGCAAAGGCGAGTTTGATTGGTCTACGTCTATCAATACAAATTCCAAGACAGGCATGTATTGTTTCCGCGAGAGGATTGCAAGCGGCTTTGGTATGTCAGGTGTTGAGCATTGGGGCGAAACGAAAGCCAAAATCAGAGAATTGCTTTTACCGCGTGCCAATAAATTACTGCAAATATCAAGTGTTCAAAGAATGCTCGATGAGGCATTGGCAAGAGGTCAGCATGTCATTGTCATTGGTAGCTTTGTATTCTGGTATGAGCAAGGCAAAGAGGTTGGTTGGACAGTAAAAAGTCTTGGCGGTGAGTCCAGTGGCAGAGACGGAGAAACCTTGTGGAAAGAGGGTAAAATCGTCTCTAAGAACCACGGACGTATTGTTATCCTGCCTTACATAAAAGAGAGCGGGGAGTTGGTTCAAGGCCATACAAAGAACTCATCCAAAGACGGTAAAGCATTGCCTCGTCACCCAGACTATTACCTGGAGTTGCCTTTTGAGGTGCTTGATGGTGATATCATGATTGGTCTGTTCGGTGAGCTACCTTACGAATAATGGATAATAATTTTAATAGAGACACTTGCGATGGCACAGAAAATTTACTTTGATGAGTCGGGCTTTACAGCGCCTGAGGCACATGATGTCCACAAAATCGTCAAGAATGTCATTGGCCTGTGAACCGCATCCTTGAGTTCTGCCGCCGAAAGTCGCAGACCGGGGTCTGCAAATCATGCCCTACAAGGGATTATCAGCATCTTGCTTTCCGTTTTCATCCCGTTTGTAGTATTCGGGGCCATTTTTGGCGTTGTTAATATTTAGTCAGCACACTTGCTGCTAAAATTACAGCCAGGCGCTATGTCTAAACACAACGGGATACACGTGATTAATGACAACAACACTGCGCAATTAGTTGAAATGGCGAAACTGGTCCGGAAATACGGCCTGCTTGGCAACAAAGAAGTCGAAACAGTGAATTCTCGCGAGAACCGTCGCCGGGCCTGGGTGCTGCTAAAGCATTTGGCGACGTTCGCAACGCATATGGCGACGCGCATGGAGCAGACCGATTTTTTCTCCCTTCATTCGAACGAAGCAAATAAGAGCGCTGACGAACAGAAGCGCTGCTATGACGCCATTCGGCAAGACGACCAAGAGCTACTGGCTGAGTTATATGCGTTTGAGGCGAGTGCTGCAGAGTTCAAATCGAAATCGGCCGGCAAGGACGTGAAAACCAAGGCCCAGCTGGCGCGTGAGGCGTACACCTTAGGGGAGAAGGAGAAGGTTGCGGCTGCAAAAGCTAGAGGGGTAGGAATGGATAAGGCAACGAAACCGTTGGCCAAAAAAACTAGGACATAGGCGCCGTGTTGAGCGTGGTGAAAAAAACAGTCGCAAAAAAAGGAAAAGCAATGCGATGCAAGAATTTAAGTGGTCGGACGCTGAAAAGAAAATTGCCAGACGAGCCTTTGACGCCGCATTTCATAAAAAGTGCGCTGCTGTCATTCGGGAGCTCAAAGCTCTGGCTGTGGCTGCGAAAACCCCAGAGGACATATGGGCCACTCATGACTACCTTACTGAGCGGCGGAGAGAAATTGACGGAAAATACGACTATCGCTATTCTCAACTCATCATTCTATTTGGCAGGCTATTGAGGGAAAAATGGATTGAAGACAACGATATTGATGGATTAGGTGACGAAAAGCTTCAATTCATTTACCGCGTTGCTTCGCTTTAGTACGTCATTAGGAACTATTCTACTTAATATGTATCTGGCTACGGCAATACCAGGTGCAGTAAGCGCACTTTTTACATTTAACAACAACAATATCGTTTAACCAAAAACTTCTATGGCAATTGCCGATACCGTTATTCGCACAGGAAATATCGTCTCGCTTGGCGAATCGCACCAAGTTTTTTTCGAATCAATGCTGGACGAAGACGTACCCGACTTCGTAACAATTGGCCAAGCTCGGCGATTGGTCGCGCGGATGCACAAACTAAAATTCGAGTACCCGAATATGATGATGCTATTGCTCGAAAATATCGAAGCTCTACTCAACTGCCAGCCAAATTAGCAAACACAATGTGTGCGCTGCCCGGTCTTTTATTGGCCGATGGGCGATTTGCACGGTACGAATCGCTCGCCTAGGCAAACCGCCCCCATTAAAGTGCATACGAGACTTTTTCCCCATCGACGGAAACCTTACCCGTCGATTGTAATTCCTGAATGAGGGCTGCGAGTTCGCCCTCCGTTACGCTTTTTGGAAACATCGAGGCGACACCGCTCGTGAGGGTTTTAAGTGTTCGCGGCAGCCCGGGCTGGCGCAAAATGCTAGACGACGCCCGAGCGATTACTTTCATCCCGCCTGCAATCCTTGCACTTAGTAAATTCGAATATCGCTAAAGGTGTCGTTCCCAAAAGTGCTTCAGCATTGTCTTGGAAGAGGTGGTAGCAATAATCGAAAACGCCTTGAATATTCAGCTCGGCAATGCCGCGATTTTCCGGCTTGTCCAAATGGTGGATAAGCTTATTCGCGTGCGTTCTGAATATGCCGAGGTTTGGAAAAACACGCTTGCGTATGACATGTGTACCAATCGTAGCCTCTTTGCACTTGGCACAACCGATTGGCGGGTCTACGACGATGCTATTTTGAATGTGCTGCATCAAGAGAGTGTCTGCCGAGCGGGTGGCCAGTGCAACTACGTATGCCGTAGATAGCTTTTCCATCCAGTCGCACCCATTCCTAAAGCTATTGTACGCACGAAGCGCAGTTGTTCGCTGAACTATGCCTATCGCTATGTGAATGTCTGTGCCCTCGCCCATGCGCATCCCCACCGCCGAAATCGGTTTAGGATTGAAGTTGAGGTTATCTTCTGTGCTCATGTATCGAATATCATTTCATGACTTCAAACGACTGCTTGTGGCCGATTGCTGACGACGATGGAAAAACGTATTCGCAAGCGCCTTTTTGAGGCTATTCACCGTATTGTGCCATGCTGCATTCCTGCCTGTACCTGGACCCCGTGCACATCGCATCCGAAATCGGACGGACGCCGCAGTTCGAGCGTGACATGATTCGGGTTGTGGTGGCCAACGAGAGCAGGCTGGGCCTGCCCTAAGGTATTGGGTTGTGCCAGCAGCCAGGGCTGGTGGAATCGAAGAACACAACCTCCGTGATTCCGATGTCGCGTAGGGTTTGTTCTGCATGGCGCATGTATTCTTCGTTCCCGTTATAAACCGAGACCGCTACTCGCTTGCAGTGTGATTGCCGGAGCGCGTTGAGGATGTGCTGTTCTTGCTCGGCAAGGCCCCAGCCATAGATGACCAGGGACTGTTCGATATCTGGGATGACTTCGCGGTTGACTCGCTGCAAATATGACGAACTCTTGATTGACTTTACTTTGTGTTCGGACGTGCCTTCGCAGACAAACAACGGAACGGCCCCGCCCGATTCCCAGACCTCCAGCACGCGGCTGAGCAGGTCCTGTCCGCCTGCTGAGATTTTGCCCTCCACGTCGTCAACGGCGCGCGCAAGTGCGAGATTACCATGCGGGTAGAAAAATAGAGTGGCCCCGGTCGCTCGTCCGTAAGGCTCCCGCTTCTCCTTCCAGTCGTCAGCAAATGTTCCGCCTCTCCCGAAGCAGTCCTTGAACCAGCTTCCTAGTTCGTCCCGGCTGTGCATGGCTGCCCAGTAGACGATGAGGTCATAGTTCAATGAAATGACTGTCTGGAAGCCTTGCATAAACGTATAAATCGGCTTCAAGTGTATAGCTGCGTCGTCACGACTAATATGGACCTGGCGAACGGTTTCGATGAGGGCTGTGCGGACCTGCGTGTACGCCTCCTCGACCCTTCCAGCTGCAATTCCGAGGGTTTCGTTGACGATTTTTGCTTGCCAGAGGCGGCGGAGTACCAGTTCGAAATCATTGACGCCAAACGCCGCAAATACTCCGGCAACCTCTGGCGTAATATGTCCGTGGTCCTGCGCCGCCTGGAACAAACCGGCATATCCGAATCCTTGATGAATCGCCATGCTCGCGCCGTTCCCGAGGAGCAAGGCGTCCGAAAAGTCTTCGCTGATTTCCGCCCACTGGTGAATTGGCATCGCGATTCCTTCGAGTTTTCAGGGGTATCTAAGTGCAAAGGCCCCAACCAGCGTTGAGGCCTTTTTCTTTCAATGTTTGCTTTCCGATTATACCCTCGCCGCCGAGGGACAGGTGTTGGCGCCGACGAGTTTTTGACCCAGGGCGCCGATTTTAAGTGACCCACGTCTGCGGCCCGCAAACCGCGGCTGGGGTGCCAGACCGGATGCGTTGAAGCATTTCGTCGGCCAAAGCAACTTCCAACTCGCGATGAGCGCTGCGCATGACCTCGTCAGGGGTCAAGGTCGTCGTATTATCGACTGGAAACGGCGCGGTCATATCGCCAGTCTCTTCCTCCGCGTCGGCATCCCGGAACTTCTGAAAGCCCGGGAAACGGTTTAGGTACTTGATGTCAATGCGTTCGGGCGGCGCAGCCAGTGCTTCACGCCCCCGGTCGGTTATGCAGAAATGAGCCCGCTTGGTCAACTCCACCATTCCTGCCTTGCCCAGATAACTCTTCGCCCAGTGAACACGGTTGGCAAAGGTGATTTGCCTTCCTGACGGCAGAAGCTGCGAACGCTCTTCGGATGATAGATTGAAGTTGTCGGCCAGTTGTTCCACTACCTCGGAAATTTTAACTTCGTCCTCGGCTGCAATCCGTAGGACCGGCAACATCAACGTCTGGAAATCAGGTATCGTCAAACGATGTTCTCCTAAATGGGTGGTCAATCTTCAAGCGCCGGTGCGGCAAAGCCCTGGCAAGTGCCGATTTATGCGAAATCAGGCGAGCAACAGTCAGTCGCGCCGGCGTAAGTATCATCTCCCACCCATCCGCAGATTTTTTTGCATTTAATTGCATTTTTATCCATTCAAAATGGAACAATCATGGCAGGTGACGGGCGCGTCCTTCGGGGTATCCGCCACTCAAATGGTGCGGGCAGCGAACGCCAGCTTACTTAAAAAGCTTGGCGAGAATAGACCAGATGCTGAAAGTCGTTCGGGTATATACCCTGTTGTACGCCGCGCGCTTTGGATTGGTCAGCCAACCCCAGCCTCGTGGCGCTTTGACCCCGAGCTTGTGTCGGACGAACCGAGCTGTCGAGGTGCGTGCTGCAATCATTTTTTTGAGAGACGGGGTGCGGATTCCGAATTTCATGATAGTTGAGCTCAGTTGATGGTGAACTTTAGTATAGACTGATTTATAACTAACTTGGTACCAATCAGCAAGTTTACAGTGGCGGTCAGCGCGATTGCGCCAAAGCGAGGTGGTTGCTTTGCGGGTGAGCATTGAGCGCAAGGAACTGATTACAGAAGATGAGCCGCTTGACCGGTCGAGTGCCAGCCCTCGGTCGTTAACCGGTGGGTAGCTAGTCGCCATCGAGAGCTTTTCTGGTGGCGACTGTTTCAAGGGCACTTGCGACCGGGGCCAGCTCCGCCGAATGGACGTTCACTGATGTTTTGATTGCAGGGCTGACTTTGCAGAACGATAACCCTAAAGGTGAAACCCATAAAATTCTTAAAATTCCTCATTGTTGCCACCGAACAAAATTAAATATACCAAGGGTTAAATGCCAATTATCGACTTAGTTTCAAATAATAGACCTTTTCAAATTTTTCACGAGGTTGCCGCCCCTTGGGCAGACACAGTTATTTTATTTTTTTCTGTTCCACATCCTGAAAATCCCGACAAAATTTCAGGGTTCGGCAGTGGATTCGTCGCTCAATTTGGTGGCCGCTTGTACCTCGTAACGGCGCTGCATGTAATTGAAGCCAGCCTTGAATTACAGCGCTCTGGCGTTGACCTGGGGCTAATTCTACTTAAAAGAAAAATTCCCTTGATTAGCAAATACTATAGGCCATGGATAATATCGCGGCATGACGACCTCGCGGCCTCTCCATTGAGACCTCATGAGATTCAATCTTGGGGAGTCAAAAAGACCAGTGAAATTCCCGTGATGGAACATTTCTCAAGATTGGGTGAAACTGGCGTGTATAGCGTGTTAGGCCATCCAGCATCACAAAATAAACTTCACGGAAAATTTGATAATTTTGAACGGAAAATTGCAATTTACGCGGCATGCGAGCGGGTGACAGACATTCCGTTTTCAACAAAATTACGTAGCCCGATTGGATTCAAACTCAAGAAAAAATATGTACCAAACTCAGAAGGCCAGATTATAACGGCACCTGATACCGATGGCATAAGCGGCGGCCCAGTGTTCGAATTGTTGCCGCCCGAATTAGGCTCTGTGATGGATGGATTTGGGCATACTGTTCCTCATTTTCCAGTTAAACTAGCAGGCGTGTTTATAGGTTGGGATTGGAAAAGTCAGGTGGCATATGCTTCACCCACGGGCAGGCTAATTGAATTACTAAAACTTTGTGAAGAAAAAATATTTAGTGGAGAAAATTCAACAGTTTATAGTGTTGAATAGCTTTTTCTTAGTGTCCCCCACAGACAGCAGATGGTCCTGTCCTTAACTGGGCCTACTCGAGGTGAAGTCCACATTAGAAATCAAGATGGACAATTGTGACACCAAGAGACGATGTGGGAGTACCTTAGAGCAAAAAAAGTGAAGGCATTTTCCGTGAGCTTCGGCGCAAAACCAAGGTCCAGTAATTGGTTTAGCCGATACATGCGCGGCGAAACCAGGCCAGCCGATGCCAAAATTTAGTCCGGCGTCTATGATTGGCGCGATGAAGCGTACCAGGACTACTTGGCTCCCATAATACGCACCGGCGCCAGCGGCGCCGCCACCCATCGTGAAGCACTCATAGCGACTTACGAAATGGTTCCCAGGAAGCACATCCCTCCAAGCGTAAAGCACTTTAGCATGACAAACGCGCTCGCGTAGAAACCGTCAGCCGACTCAATTTTTGCACGTTAGTAACGTGCATTATGGTATAGTGCACGTTCACTACAACAATAGGTGGCTAAATGGCAACTCAGAAACCAGTGGGTAAGGCAATCGGTGGCGTGGCACGTGCAAGTAACATGACGGCGTCCGAACGTAAGGCGGCGTCAAAGAAAATGGTTGACGCTAAGCGGGAAATAGCGAAGCTACCGAGGGCTACACATGGCTCGACCGACAGTCCTTTGCTTGTCGGCGGAGCGGAGCTTGTTTGCTACGTGCTTGAAGATGGAACAAGGCTAATTACTCAGGGCGGCTTTCTAAGCGCCCTTGGTAGAGCAAACAAAGCTAAGGGCGGCAAGGGTGCCACCATTGTGGAAACTTCGGTCGACAAAACCCCTAGTTTTTTGGCCGCAAATAACTTAAAGCCTTTTATTTCCGACGAATTACAAGAGGCGACGACCCCTATCGCTTTTCGCACTCCATTGGGCCAAAAAGCATTTGGGTATCGTGCCGATTTGCTGCCGAAGGTTTGTAACGTGTACTTGCAAGCGCGTGACGCGGGCGCAGTACTTGCGTCGCAATTGCACATCGTAAAAGCCGCGGACACCCTCATCCGCGGATTAGCCGAGGTCGGCATTATTGCTCTTGTCGACGAGGCGACTGGATACCAAAAAGACCGTGAGAAGGATGCGCTTGCTAAAGTGCTTGAGGCATTCGTTGCGCGAGAACTTCAGCCATACATGCGCACATTCCCTGTCGATTATTATCAAAATCTATTCCGCTTGCGCGGCTTGAAGTACCCGCCCGAAAACCCGAAGTTTCGTCCGCAATATTTCGGTCTTCTAACCAATGATATTGTCTACGAGCGTATCGCGCCTGGCCTTCTGGATGGGCTGAAAAAACAAGCTCTCAAGGACGAGAAAAAGGCACATCTGCATCGTCGTCTTACGCAGGAAGTGGGGCATCCAAAACTACGCGAACATCTTGCTTCTGTCGTGACAATAATGAAACTGTCGGAAAACTATCCAGATTTCATTGGCAAATTAAACCGGATTCATCAGCGGTTCGGCGACACAATGCACCTTAATTTAGAAGAAGCCGACCGGGGCTAGGCACTCGGCCCCGCGCAGCCTAGAATGTTTGACGCTTAATAGGCTCAACCCGATATCCCAAGACAGGGTCAAATATGACTACCGCGCGGATTTGACCAGTCGGGCCTTCGGCAACTTCCTTGCCCGTTTTAAGGTTCATGCCGGCGCCGATGTAAAACGCAATCGCCGCTGGGCGTCTTTCATTTGCGGTATCACCAAACAGTCTTAGGGCTGAAATTTTATAGGCCAACGAGCGCTGCGGCACCGCCGCCATGGGTTCGTATCGGATTTCAATGCTCTACATCTACGCCACATAAAAATAGAGTCAAGGATGCAGCAAATTACGCACATCGAGTAATGGGTCTGCTCTCGCAAGTTCAATCGCATTCTTCCAGTCATCACTGCTTCGAATGCTAGCATCTTCGTTTCCGAGTGCAATCAGGTTTTGGACCACGGCGACTCTCAACGCCGGCCGGACCTCGAAATCGAAAACGCCGTTCACAGGCTCATTACCCTGAAGCTCCGTGAGTATTGCTAACAACATAGAACAAAGCAACCGACCATGTTTCTCAAAGTGTATCCAATCTCCAAGCTTTAGCAACTCTGTAATATTTTCAATTACAAATCCTAGACGCCCCCGTGCACGCCACCTAACTGCGCTCATCAAGAAGGTAACATAGTGACTCGAAGCCTCCGAACTTTCACGAAGTCGAACCAACCAATAGCCGACGGCATTAAGAGCCGTAGCAAAATCGTTCGCGTCGCTGCAAGACGTTATGCTCTCAAGCGCGATGTCGACAGCGATATTATCTCGCTCTGGCCACCAGATGAGGCCTGCAAACAATAGCTGAACCAAGGGGTGCCCCAACTGAGAACTTGCCTGCCACATCTCGCAAAGCCAGTCGGAAACATTTCCTAAGACGGCTCTCTCTTTAGGAAGCTGCGGAGCTATGATACGTTGTGCAATGTGGGCTATTAGCCGCAATCTGTTCATTAACAACTGTCGCGCGAAAGTATCTTCCGGTTTCTCGGATACTCTAGTGGATAAATCGCGCCCCTCGACGACCCACCATTTTTCCAGCTTCCCAACTAATATTACCATATCGTCGGTAGACCAACTAAAATGGATATTATTATTACCAGTAATTAGAATGTTGAGCAATAAAGTTTCTCTAACACTACTCATGGAACGTTGTTGTTTCCCATTCAACTCACTCACCTGGACCAAATTAGGGAGCGGTTCATCTAGTAACCATTTCTTAAATATACTCGCCGTTCTGCCTTTAGACGGCGCTGGCCAAAGCATAGCCGCTCCTACGTAGAATCCAGAAATTTTTGGGAGAGCTCCTGATGACGTTCCGCTCCAGATAAACGTCGCAAATTTCTCTTGCTGCAGACGAGACATCGCTCCATTTCGATACAACCAGTCTAAACGTGCAACATGAAACGCTTTTGATTCGTCGGTAGATTCAGATGGTTCGCGGCCTTGCAAAAAAATGGTCTCGACGATTTCGCTCCATTTCACTCCACGAAGCAAAAAGTTAGCTTCTATCGGCAAGCTCTCGACTATTATTGGCCATTCTCGGAAACGTGAAAAAACGCTTGGGTTAGGATTTAACGTAAGCAGTCGTGGGATTTGTAGTGCAAGCATTGAAATCGACGCAGCGCGTATAGCTCGTCGAAAGAATAGCGCAAATGGTTCATACAAGCTAAACTCATTTTGTAATGCCTTGTTCTCATGCCATTGAATAGCGCTTTTGATTGCATTGTCCGCCTCTTGAGGCATGAGCCTAAAAAGCACGCGAGAGGCGAGCTCTAACGAAAATTTAATTGACGTTTTGGCGGAGTGGTCAAAGTTGGACGACGCCCTGCCGAGGGTTTGATTAATAGATAAAATTGACTTCTCGAAAAGTTGCCGCGAATCTTCAACTGACAAGCGCGCAACGTTCGCGGGGCTTAGTGGTTTCATCGAGGATAATGCTTCTCCACTATTTGCGCGGAGCAAATGTCGCAAGCATTTATTCAACGGCTCGCTAATGCAAAGAATGCGAAAACACTTCACCATGGTGTTGCCCGACAACCCGAGTGCCCCTAAGGCAGGCACATATGCGACCGTCTCAACCAACCGACAAAATGCGCTAGCCGCGTGCAAAGCCTCGGGCAACGGCTCTGACATTGTGCCCCTGTTTATCGGTTCGACGTCGTCAAAATCTACTTCATTGAGATTCAAGTTAGCAGTGGCCCGCGATATCTCTCGAACAAGTAGTCCAATTTGATGATTGGGATGTCCCACGACGTCCTGGGCGCTGCCGTCACGATAGACTTCAGTAGTTTCGGTAGGTGCTAATGTTGATGCGGATTCCTCTCTAAGCACCAATGTTGTTAAAGAAACTTCAGGAGACGGCACACTCCCGTTGAAATCGTCTTTACCCGTTTGAATTTGTTTGGGGAGTGCCCTGGGCCAAGTTGCATTCTCCGGGCTGGCAGATGACATCGCGTCCATGATACGTTCCGCCCAATGCTCACGAGAAACAAAAAACGTTGTTTCCCCTTCAGCTTGTATCACTTCACGAATCTTGTGGAGCCCCCTTCGGACCAGTTCCAGTCCTTTGCGAACAGCACCGAATTCTCCATATAATGCTCCCGCTCGCACTAACCAATAGGGGTCCGCCGCTACGTCTATTGTGGACCAATGTTTGAGCAATTTAAAAGCAGCAGGTCGATTGAGTTCCTCTAACTGCCTAAGTGTTTCCTCGTAGAGACTCGAACAGATTATTTCTGAGTCATGCGTTCCGGTCGAGATGTCGGCCAATTTTTTCTTCCAAACATCGAATTTCTTTACGTCTTGTCGTTCCCGTGCGTTTCGCAAGACCGCTAACGCGAGACGTCCCCACATATGCTGGAACTCACTGTTTGTGGGCTCTATATCGGACGTGCCCTTCGTTGGGCCTGAAGGAAACGAAAAATTTGTGCTGCTTGCCAATAGCGCTGCTTCATAGTCGAGTGCTTGTGTGGGGTCAATCAGCTCGAGTATGGTTTCGCTTATCCAATTAACCTCGTAGAGGTATGCGACCCGAAGAGTTGGCGACAATTGCTCGAAATTTTGTCGATACTTTATGTTCACAAACACGTTACCGCATTTATATTTCGCTAGCTCTCGATTGGCTTCTGGTGCAACCAGCCAGCCAGGATATTCCAGGCGATTTTTTTTGGCAAAGCGCATCCATTCAGTAAGTTCTTCAACCGCGGCTTTTTCGCGATAGGCAGCGGGTAGGCCTTGATAAGGCCACAATCCTTCTCGCACGCGTGGTTCACCTTTCCAAAAGGCAAACAGCTTGTTTAGCGCTACGGCATAGTCGATTTTATTTTCAACCCGTCCCAACTCAGCAATTGGTATTGGGAAAATACTTCTTCGCTCTAGAATGAGTCGCTGTCCTTCAGAAACTGGCTCTAGTGTTACTAGATAGATAGGCGGAGTTTGGTCGCCAAGCCGGTCACGAACCCATCCTGTCCATTGCAGGAAATTTGGGTCGTCGCCGGAAAAACCAATTACGCAAAAAACATTCTCCAACATCGACTGTTGCACCATGCTCACGAATGGGGCGAATCGGGTTGGATAGCGTCGATAATCCTCTTCCGTAAGGATTAGTGGCGAACCAGTACGCAGACTTCCATGAAGCTTTACCACTCGCGGCCGCCCGTTGCTTCTAGAGAACGGTACGTGATTGGCAGCTAAGACGATTTGATATCGGCGGACAATTTTCGGCTTCAGTTTTTTTCGGTCTACTTCCAAGGCGCGCTCAAGTAGCGTGTCGTAGTTTGTCGTGTAAACGTCTACCCACGGCAGAGATAGAAGCTGGGTATGTAACTCCCCAGGGGCAGTAATACCAACATCGGGCAGTAGTTGATGAATTCGTGCGTCGAGATGGGCGCGACCAAGGACGACTGAGTACTCCTCCGCCAAACGCAGCATGCCACTTGTTCCTCCAAATCGCTGCAACGCCAGTTCGCGTCCGCTGCTATCCGGATATAGGTCCGTCAACAACTCACCCATCAGCCCGGCCCAGGTCAAGAGCCGGTTTCCGTGTTCCGCATTGAAACTAAACCCGGACCCAACCATGACGGCGGCATGGCCGTTGCGGAGCGCGTCGCGAATGCGGTACAAATGAACACCATTCGGAATTCTGTCAATTACCTTGCAAGCGGTTTTATCTACATCCGCAGAATTCGTTTCGTTGTTTGTCATATAAGTTTTAGTCAGACAAAATTTTCTCTAGCATAATTTATATGCGATTTTAGTCTCTATCACAATGTTAAAATAACCTGGTTTTAGGCGGTCGGCTTTGACACGCTGGTTGAGGTTGGTGTTGCATTTCGCCGGGCCGCTTTTAACTTTGCGATGAATGTGATTTAGCGCAGAACCCATGTTTCGCCGACTTTTCAGTCGGCGAAGTCTGAGCTTTAACTACCGGGAGGCTCCTGGTGTGTTCGGCTTTTCTCGAAAGCCACTCTTTGTTAGGTTGCAGGGCGTTGTTCATTAAACGCCTTATAAACAGCCGCCGCCATCATTCCCTGTATCGCTGCAAATATCCGCTCATCCGACAACAACTGTTTGGCGATGCTGTTATGCGCTTCCATGCCATCAATCACAGTGTTCGAGAAGATGTCCTTAAAATCGCCAAGAGAGAATTGCTCCTCCGAGTTATTGGCAGCCTGTTCGGCCAACTGCTCGTTTTCCAGAAGCTTGCTCTCCATCGTCTTTACGTAGCCAATAAAGTCGGCCTCCGTCAGCTCGCCGGCGAACAGGTCATCCTGTCAACAAAATCTCGTAGCCGCTTTTCCTCATCTTCGCCGCTCTGGCCGCTGCCGGTCTCGCTGGCCGGTTTCAGCCGGCTTCAGCTTTTCGACCCGGTGACTGCCCGCAAAATCAACTTAGAGGTACTCACGGACGTTCTCGTACTTGGCTGGACCAACCACCTAGTGCATGTCTTTCACGTCAGCAACGCACATTCAAAAACGTGCCCGTCATGAATGAGCGTTGTAATTTTGGCCGTTATTTTTATAAATTCCGATTGTACTTTATGTTGCAGTAAAATAACTATTTAGGGCGCGCAATTTCGCATTTCACTAGACATCGGGTTCACTTTGCAGCTGAGACGCTCCACTGTCCAGCAAATCTCGCGTCAAACTCCCGATTGCATTGCAGCACATGCCAGTACGGCGCTATAGTCGCGAGCTGCCTCTCGCACTTTTTGCGTTAAACGAACAGAACTAGGAACTGAACATGCTGACTGGCGAATTACGTAGCCAAATCGACTCCATCTGGAACGCCTTCTGGACCGGTGGCATCTCAAACCCAATGGAGGTGATGGAGCAAATCACCTACCTACTGTTCCTGCGCCGCCTGGACGACCTGCATACGCTGGAAGAGAACAAGTCCGTGCGCCTCGGAAAACCGATGGAGCGCCGCATCTTCCCTGTTGGTCAAGACGCCAAAGGTCAGGATTTCGAGACTTTGCGCTGGTCGCGCTTCAAGAACCTGGCGGCATCCGAAATGTACACAGTGGTTGCCGAGCACGTTTTCCCTTTCCTGCGCACAATGAATGACGATGGCTCGACCTACGCGCATCACATGAAGGATGCCCGTTTTACCATCCCTACGCCAGCGTTGCTGGCTAAAGTCGTGGACATGCTCGACCATGTGCCGATGGAGGACCGTGATACAAAGGGCGACCTCTACGAATACATGCTGGGCAAGATTGCGAGCGCGGGGGCGAACGGACAGTTCCGGACCCCACGCCACATTATCCGGCTCATGGTGGAGTTGACGGCCCCAACCGCCAAGGACGTCATCTGTGACCCGGCGAGCGGGACCTGCGGCTTCCTGGTAGCTGCCGGCGAGTACTTACGTGAGCAGTACCCGGAAATTCTGCGCAACCCTGAGTCGCGTGAGCACTTCCACCATGGCATGTTCCACGGATACGATTTCGACAATACCATGCTTCGAATTGGCAGCATGAACATGGCTCTGCACGGCGTCGACAATCCAGACATCAGCTACAAGGATTCTCTGGCGCAGGACCACGCCGGCGACGAGGAAAGGTATTCCCTTATCCTCGCCAATCCGCCGTTCGCCGGCTCACTTGATTATGAAAATACCGCCAAAGACCTGCTGGAAATCGTCAAAACGAAAAAGACTGAGCTGTTGTTCCTAGCCTTGTTCTTACGCCTTCTGAAGCCGGGTGGCCGGGCTGCCGTTATTGTGCCGGACGGAGTGCTATTTGGCTCCTCCAATGCGCACAAGGCGCTGCGCCAAATGATTGTCGAGGACCAAAAGCTTGATGCAGTTATTTCGTTACCCGCCGGAGCGTTCAAACCCTATGCGGGGGTCTCTACCGCAATTTTGCTGTTCACAAAGACCAACTCCGGTGGCACCGACCACGTTTGGTTCTACGATATGTTGGCCGACGGATGGAGCCTTGACGACAAACGCCAACCGCTGCTGCCAGAAGAAAAGCTGGGAGTGACGCCAACTCAAGTGCTCAATGAAGCCAACCATACCAAAAACAACCTGCCTGACGTACTCTTGCGTTGGGGACAGCGTGACTCTGCCGAATTGAAACGCCCGCGCACCGAGCAGAGCTTCTGTGTGCCTAAGGCTGACATTGCCACCAATGGCTACGACCTTTCAATCAACCGCTACAAGGAGGTTATACACGATGTGGTGGAGCATTTGCCGCCGAAGAAAATTCTTGCGAAGCTTGCCAAATTGGAGGCTGAGATTCAAGCGGGGATGGAAGAGCTTGAGGGAATACTTGGATGACCGGATTTCAGACGATGCGCCTAGCAGATTTTTGTAAAACTGGGAGCGGGAGCACCCCCTCGCGGAGCCAAATGGACCGTTATTACGAGAGTGGCAGTATTCCTTGGGTAAAATCTGGTGAACTTCGGGAAGGTATAATCACGAGCACAGAAGAGCACGTCACAACAACTGCCCTAAAAGAAACAAGCGTCAAGTTGGTGCCGTCCGGGGCAATATTGCTTGCGATGTATGGAGCTACCGTTGGTCGTCTTGCAATTCTAGGGGTGGAGGCCACTACAAACCAAGCAGTTTGTCACATTGTCCCTGACCCAAAAATCGCTGATACACGCTACCTATATTACGCGATTGCGAATCAAGTCCCTTCGATTATTGCCATGGGGGTTGGTGGAGCTCAACCTAACATTAATCAAGGAATTGTTAAAGACTTAGTTATTCGCATCCAACCGATTCAAGAACAACGCCGCATTGCCGCCATTCTGGACCAAGCCGATGCGCTCAGAGCCAAGCGGCGGGAAGCCTTGGCGCAACTGGATAGCCTCACGCTGTCGATTTTTGTTGAGATGTTTGGGGATGTTGAGGGTAACGACTGGGCCATCTCCAGTGTTGCGGACATAGCTGACGCAAGCAAAGGGAGTATCCGAACAGGCCCCTTTGGAAGCCAACTCTTACATAGCGAATTCGTAAAAGAAGGTGTGGTGGTCTTGGGGATTGACAACGCTGTTCACAATGAATTTCGCTGGCGGGGGCGCCGATTCATATCGCCAGAAAAATATCGAGAATTGAAACGCTACACGGTCCAGCCTGGTGACGTGTTAATAACCATCATGGGGACCTGCGGTAGATGTGCCGTTGTTCCTGCTGATATTCCTGCAGCCATCAACACCAAGCATATTTGCTGTATTACGCTCGACACGAAAAAATGCTTACCTGGTTTTTTGCACGCATATTTCTTAATGCATCCAATTGCACGAAAATATCTGGCCCAGACGGCAAAGGGTGCCATCATGGACGGGCTCAATATGGGAATCATTAAAGCGATGCCCGTGCCTTTGGTGCCGATGGATTTGCAACGTAAATTTGAAGTTCGACTAAAGTCGTTGCAAAAAACAAAATCTGCCAACATTGCCGCTGCCACCGAACTTGACACTCTCTTCGCCTCTCTCCAACACCAGGCTTTCAATGGAAAACTCTAAATGAGCAATTTCGCATTCCTTCAGTCCGAGTGGTCTCTTTTCTATGAGGCCGCAATAAGGGCGGAAGGGATGGCGAATATCGATGCGCGGACATCTTGCTTTTACGCCCGACGCACCCTGGAACTTACGGTGGCGTGGCTCTACAAGCACGACAAGTCGCTTCATTTGCCGTATCAAGACAACCTGAGCGCCCTCATCCACGAGCCAAGTTTTCGGCAAGTCGTCGGCGACGCCTTGTTCGCCAAAGCCAAGCTCATCAAGGACCTTGGCAATCTGGCGGTTCATAGCACTCGCAAGGTCATGCCCGCAGACGCACTGGTGGCAACGCGAGAATTGTTCCATATCTGCTTTTGGGTGACACGCACCTACGGCCAAAAAAATCGCCCGGACCCGAGTCTACGGTTCTCATCCGACCTATTGCCAAAGTTCTCTCTCGGTCAGCCTACGGTTCCGCCGCAGACACTGGACCAATTAAAAAAATTGGAAGGCGAACTGCACGAGCGCGATGAGAAGCTTTCCGCCTTGCTTTCCGATAAGGCAGCGCTCAATGAAGAGCTGCGGAAAGTACGGGAGGAATTCGCTGCTGCCAAGAAAGCCAATTCCGCCCAGCCCGATACCCACGACTACTCCGAAGCCGAAACACGCGACTATTTCATCGACTTGCTCTTGAAAGAAGCTGGGTGGGAGCTGGAGGCAAAGAAAAATTTCGAAATCGAAGTCACAGGCATGCCCAACAATGAGGGCAAGGGCTTTGTCGATTACGTGCTTTGGGGCGACGACGGCAAGCCGCTCGGTCTTGTCGAGGCCAAGCGCACCAAGAAGGACGCCAAGGTCGGACAGCAGCAAGCCAAACTCTATGCTGATTGTCTTGAGGCGCAGTACGGTCAGCGTCCCGTGATTTTCTGTTCCAACGGCTATGAGCATTGGCTGTGGGACGATGCAAGTTATCCACCGCGCGCAGTCCAGGGGTTCTTCAAAAAGCAAGAGCTGGAACTGATGATTCAGCGTCGCGCCACTCGAAAGAAACTGGCTGACGCGGCGATAAATGCCGCCATCATTGAACGCTATTACCAGACCCGAGCCGTGCGCCGGATTGGTGAAACCTTCGAGGTCGATATCCAGCGTAAAGCACTGGTGGTGATGGCGACCGGCGCTGGCAAGACGCGCACGGTGATTGCGCTGGCGGACCTGCTCATACGTTGCAACTGGGCCAAGCGGGTGCTCTTCCTCGCGGACCGCGTGGCACTGGTTAATCAGGCGGTGAAGGCATTTAAGAAACACTTGCCTGATTCCTCGCCGGTCAATCTGGTCACAGACAAGAGCGCCGAAGGGCGGGTATTTCTCTCAACCTATCCGACAATGATGGGTCTGATTGATGAAGCGAGCAACGGGCAGCGCCGGTTTGGTGTGGGACATTTCGACCTCATCGTCATTGATGAGGCGCACCGCTCGATTTATCAAAAATATCGTGCCATCTTCGAGTATTTCGATTCCCTGCTAGTGGGGCTTACCGCCACTCCAAAGGATGAGATTGACCGCAATACGTATGGACTCTTCGACCTTGAAAGCGGCGTACCAACCGACGCTTTCTCACTTGATGACGCAGTGGCCGATGGCTACTTGGTGCCACCCAAAGCGGTCTCGGTACCGCTAAAATTTCAACGAGAAGGCATCAAGTACGACGACCTGTCGGATGATGAACAAGAGCAATGGGATGCATTGGAGTGGGATGAGGAGGGCATAATTCCCGACCAGGTCGACCCTGCTGCGATGAACAAATGGTTGTTCAATACGGACACCGTGGATAAGGTGCTGGCGCACGTCATGACGCGCGGACAGAAAGTCGCCGGTGGTGACCGGCTCGGCAAGACCATCGTTTTCGCCAAGAACAACGCCCACGCTGAGTTTATCGCCGAGCGATTCAATATCAACTACCCCAACTACAAAGGTGAGTTTGCGCGAGTCATCACCCACAAGACAGTCTATGCGCAGACCCTAATTGACAGCTTCTCCAGCAAAGACAAGTCACCGCATATCGCCATCTCAGTCGACATGCTCGATACCGGCATTGACGTACCGGAAGTGTTGAATTTGGTCTTCTTCAAGGCGGTACGTTCCAAGACCAAATTCTGGCAGATGCTTGGCCGCGGCACGCGCTTGTGCCCGAACCTCTTCGCCCCTGGCATGAACAAGGCGTTCTTCTATTTGTTCGACTACTGCCAGAATCTTGAGTTTTTCAGCCAAAAGATGGCCGCCTCAGACGGTGCCGCAAGCGAGCCGTTGGGCACTCGATTGTTCAAAGCCAGACTGCAGCTGATTGCCGGATTGGACCAGCGCAAGGAGTTCGCCGATAAAGATGAGGCCGGCCTAAACAAGGAAACGCATGATTTTCTTTGGTCTCAGGTTGTCGCCATGAATATCGATAATTTTGTTGTTCGGCCCAAGCGCCGGCTGGTGGAAAAATACGCCAAAGCGGAGGCCTGGGATGCGCTTGGACCAGACCAGTTTGCTGAACTTGCACAGAACGTCGCGGGGCTGCCCACTGAACTGACGGACGAGGACGAGGATGCCAAGCGCTTCGATTTATTGGTGTTGCGCACCCAGCTATCCATCCTTGAAGCCAGGCCGGATTTCGCCGGCCTGCGCGACCAGATTCGCGCCATCGCCAGTGCATTGGAAGAACAGGAAAGCGTCCCGGCAATTAAAGCACAGATGGTGTTGATTCAGGCTGTCGCGGGCGAGGAATGGTGGGAGGACGTCACGCTCGGCATGTTGGAAACAGCCCGCAAACGCCTACGTGCGCTGGTGAAGCTGATAGAGAGAGCCAAGCGGAAAATTGTATACACAGATTTCGTAGATGAACTCGGTGATGAAACAACGATTGCGCTGCCAGAAGTTGGGACCGGCATGGATTTGGCGAAGTTCAAGGTGAAGGCAAGGCAATTTCTCAAGGCACACGAAAGCCACGTTTCGCTACAACGTCTTCGACGGAATCAACCCCTTACGGCATTTGACCTTGCTGAGTTGGAGCGAATGCTGGTCGATGCTGGAGGCTCTCAGGAACTCATCGACCAAGCTAGCGAACAAAGTCATGGCTTGGGCATATTTATTCGTTCGCTTGTCGGGTTGGACCGGACGGCCGCAACAGAAGCGCTCAGTCAGTTTGTTATAGGCACTTCGCCAAACGCGAACCAGATTGAATTCGTTAAACTGGTGGTGGAGTACCTGACCGAGAACGGGGTCATGGAACCAGACAGGCTCTACGAATCCCCGTTCACCGACATTAATCCACAGGGGCCGGAAGGCGTATTTACCTCGGCAAAAGTTGACCAACTGGTGAAAGTGCTGGCGGAAGTTCGGCTGCGGGCGGCGGCCTGAGCTCTCTGCTGCCCAGCGCGAACTAAAATTAAATTTTCAATAAGGTGGCCATAGGGCGGAAACCCAGTACGGAAAAATCACTTCACATGCACTTCGCTTGGTCAGGGCAGGAGGAAATCCTAATGATGCGTGATTGAAGACTCTGGCAAACATATGCCCGGCGGATAAGCTAAAAATCAGAAAAAACATTCGTGCCAAAAATGGGCCTTCTCGGTACTCTGTCATTTTGGGCATGTCACAGGAGTGGCTCTCGGTTGTTGCCCAGAATCTGAGGACAAAAGCTCCGGCCGTTACGCTCTCGATGCGTTAAATCAGCTCTTATGAAATCCGTTCCTTTGGATGAACAAGGCGGAGTTAAAGCGCAGAGTGTTTGGCGAAAAAGGCAAGCAGAGGTACCGCACGCCAAATAGCGAGGTGGAAGTACTACTTTGCCTTCAAGGAGAACTCCCCGCATGACAATCAAGGATACCCAAAAACCACGTCCGTTTTGTACAGTTACCCGCCGGCAGATGATTTCGCCAAGATATAATCTTCATCCCAAGTACCTCCTATAAATACCAGTAATCGCAACGTCACACGCCGAAAATATCCATATGAAGCCAGAATCGCTTACCGCATCACAAATCATTGGGGCTCTCACACCAACGCAGGTAAAAGCAATAGCTACTTCCATCCTAGCAGGCATTTCTATTGTTGCTGGTGGTGGGTTTTGGGTCGGAAAGACGCTTGCTGATAACAACGCATTGAATCAGGCGCTTGAACTCAAATCAACAATTTCGCAATTGCAAACAAAGACAGACAATGCGATGTCGAAACTTGAATTTGCGAACTCGTCATACACGCAATTGACTGCGGCCTATGCTCAAACCAAACGGCTCCTTGCACAGCGGAATCAAGAGACATCTCAGCTTTCAAAAGAACTCGGGCGGGAAGACAACTGCCTTTATGTTCACGGTCAAATCGAAGAAACAAAAAAGGAAATTCAAACTATCCCCCACTTTGGACTTCTTGCCGAAAACTTTGACGCAAACGGAAAAGCCAAAAGACAAGAGGAGAATACTGACCGTATTAGCTTGGAAAATCGACTTATGGAATTGCATAAACAACTTGGCACGTGCAACAAGTAGCCAGTTAACCGGCAACACCAATTACGTTTTAGGGCGAAGGCTAGGTGCCCGCCACCAGCGCATCAAGGTACATTTTTGCCGCTAATAAACGCACATTTGCGCCGCCGCTAAGAGCGTTTCAGCTGGCCCATCAGCACCTGACCCGGGCCAGCCACATCGCCGCCGCAGTTTTTAAGCAGGATTACATCTATTCAGCGTTTTACGGTAGGCCTTTGTGTTAAATTGGCATACTTCAACTTATCGCAGTTTACCTTCATCAAACGCGCCGGCACTAATTATCATGAAGAAAGAAAAAGATTACCATAACACGCGCTTCGGCCCGGAGGTACTGGCCGAAGCGGATGAGTTGTTTCGCGCGATTGCCGCGAGGGAGAAATTGTCGGTGCGTTTCGGCCAACTCACAGTGAAACATGACGATGCAACTTGGGATTACGATTCCCTTGATGAGTTCCTAGCTGACTATCGTAAATTCCAAGGCTTCGCATGTATCACTCTTCGCGCCGATAATCTGCTAATGACTGCATGGTATAGGCCAGAAGAGGCGCTAATGACCGTGATAACGGAGGCGCCATCACGCAAAGACGTGGAATCCATATTCGAAGTTTTTGAGCGTTGGCGTAGCGTATCAACTCTGCCATCGACGCCGGCCACCGCTTTAAAGCCAATCATTTTCGTTGGCCATGGTCGAAGTGCTCAATGGCGGGAACTGAAGGACCACCTTCAGGATAAGCACGGCTTCCGCATTGAGGCCTTCGAAGCGGGAGCCCGGGCAGGCCACACCATTCGAGACGTCCTCGAAGATATGGTTTCCAAAAGCAGCTTTGCCCTGCTCGTTCTTACTGGCGAGGACGAGCAGGCTGATGGCATCCTTAGGGCGAGGCAGAACGTTATTCACGAAGCCGGCCTCTTCCAGGGAAGGCTGGGCTTCGCTAGGGCAATTCTTGTCCTTGAAGCCGAGGTTGAGGAGTTTTCAAACGTTCAGGGCATTCAATACATCCGCTTCTCCAAGGACAATATCAAAGAGTCTTTCGGTGAGGTCCTCGCGACCATACGGCGCGAATTTGGCCCTGTTGGCTAACCTCTCCATCACAACAAAATTCTGTCGTTTTCCGAGCCGCCGAGAGGCTCATAGAGTAGTTCAGCTAACCTATTGACATCAAGCTATTTTGTTGGCATGTTTTGGCGTCAGATACTGAGCCGCACTGTGCTGCTCAGCACGCATATAGATACTAAGGATTCTTGATGGCAGTCGTATTCTTCTCCTATAGCCACGCCGATGCTGACCTAAGGCTCCAGTTGGACAAGCACTTGGCGCCGCTGCGCCGGCAAGGCCTTGCCGAAGGTTGGTATGACGGCCAGATTTTGGCTGGGGACGAGCTTGACCCAGTCATTTCGACCAACCTGGACCGTGCGGACGTTATCCTTCTGCTCGTAAGTGCCGACTTCATCAATTCGGACTACTGCTACAGCACGGAGATGACCCGTGCGTTCGAACGGCATGTGGCCGGCGAAGCGCGCGTAATCCCAGTAATTTTGCGCCCCTGCGACTGGCAGCACCCTCCAATTTCGACGGTCTTGGTGACGCCAAAGGACGGCAAGCCGGTGACAAGTTGGACTAATTCCGATGAAGCGTTCACCGATGTCGCCAAACAGGTTCGTAAAGCCGTCGAGGAAATGAACTCCTGCACGAAACACAGCGCCGCGCCGAATCAACCTGCCGCCGTGCCGGCGACCACGGTCACAGCGAAGCCCACAACACGAGAAGCGGCGGTGCCAGCACAACAACATGCCTGGTTCGCCCCGGGTTCTGCTGCGGCGGGGACACAGGGTACAAACAAGCTGCGCATAACTAAGGAGTTTTCGGACTTCGACCATGATGAATTCGTTCATACCTCGTTCGAACACATTGCCAGCTATTTCCAAACTTCCTTACGTGAGCTGGTGCTATCCAATGAGGGCATCAAGGAGCGCTTCCAGAGAATCGACGCGCGCAGGTTCACTGCGATTGTGTACAACGACGGTAAGTCCGTGGCTGAGTGCACGATACGAATCGACAGTATGGGTGGTCGTACTCCGAGCCTGGCCTATTCGAACAACGCCAATGTCGCCGACGGCAGCTTCAATGAGATGTTGCACATTGAGCATGATGGGCACGAACTGTACTACAAGCCGCTCGGCATGGCTTCTTTTGGGCGTGATGGGAATGCGCGCTTGAACGCCGAAGGCGCTGCAGAATACCTATGGAGATTGCTCCTGGCTAATCTGCAGCGATAACTGTATCCACGCAAAACGGGTGGCGCCCGGGTTCCGGGCCCGACCTTGGCGCGCCTGCCGGCTGTATGCACATCTTGCGCGAACTCAACTAGCTCGTCACTACCTCCTCACCCTTATTCCGTTCGATTTTGGTTTGCATTGTTATCGGTTTTTCACCAGACGGGAGAATGCTCGGATAGGCAGTTAGCCCCCCGGCCTTATTACTGCATCGCCGCAAATCTCTCCAATTTTTATTTCGAATGATGGCTATACAATGTGTGAATAATTCTCTGCGCCCATAGATAAAATACTCGATATTAGGAGAAAATCACGCTCCATTTTTAAATATGGTGCAACGCAATACAGCACATCATCTTAGCTGAAATTATTCACGTTTTGTGTGCATAGCGCTGTGGATAACTGACCCTGACAGTCGGGATAGCGAGCGCCACCGCGGGCTGCGGGCGCATGCTGAAATTGTAGGCAGAAGCGTGGAAAACCGTTTTTGATATGGCGCGCTGTTTGACGTCAAAAGAACCTACGTGCGCCCTGCCCTTCCGCAACTCCCAATGTGAACGCCACTTGAACCGTTGCCCAACGACCTGCGAGATATTTGCGTGCGTGAGCGAAAAATGGATAATCTTTCCAACAACCTGGGTTTCCCACCGGAAGAGACCGGCATTCTAAAATCACTGGTATCGCTCCGCACTGTTCAACCGTTACAATCACTCATCTAACCGTAACGTCATCCAATAAGAATCCATGGCCAAGAAAAAATTGTCCCTGTTTGAAGACATCGCCCATATTGCTTCCAAGCTGCCGTGGCAGGTTTCCCTAATTCTCGCTGGCGTCGCTTACTTTGGTTTCCATCACTTCGCCGCCATGCCGCCGACGCCATTCCAGACTGGGGCCGGTCACATCGGAGCCGTAGTGACCGGCGGTCTAATTCGAACTGTTGGAAGTGTCATGCAGTACCTGGCGCCGCTTGCATTAGCCTTAGGTGCCTTGGTGTCGGTATTCAATCGGCGTAAGCAATCCGAACTTCACGACAGAGTGGCCGCAACACCCCACCGTGGGGCGTTGGAGAAGATATCCTGGAGTGAATTCGAGGGTCTAACCGCAGAAGTTTTCCGGCGAAAGGGTTTCCAGGTCATCGAGCGAGGTGGAGCCGGGCCGGATGGTGGTGTTGACGTCGAGCTGCGGATGGGGGCCGACAAATACCTCGTTCAATGCAAGCAATGGAAGTCGCTGAAAGTGGGCGTCGCTACTGTCCGGGAGCTCTACGGAGTAATGGCGGCCGAAGGTGCCGTCGGCGGATTCGTTGTTGCGTCCGGAGATTTCACCAGCGATGCCCGCAGCTTCGCCGAGGGGCGCGCCATCAAGCTAGTGCACACGGCGGAGTTGCTTAAAATGGTGGCCGAGACCAGAAAGAAAGTAACCTCGGGGCTGACGCCAGCGGTGAAGCCAAATCAGGCTGAGGCTGCAGCAACGGTAATGACTCACTTCTGTCCAAAGTGCGGGTCCCGCATGGTTCTGCGGAGCTCAAAAAAGGTCGGCGCGGCTGGCAATGAGTTTTGGGGATGCTCGAAATTTCCGGGATGCCGGGGCATCTTGAAGACGGACTGAAGCCATCACTAGCCATTTTGGTTTGACCTCAATGACACCGCACCACCCTGGCGCGCTTTTTTTATCAAGGTGGCGGCTGCTTGCCCTAGTCTGGGAGGCAGCCGTAGCCCATGGCGGTGCAGGGTACGGGCGTCTGAGATGGGCAACGTCAGCGCATCAACACGCCCTTTTTGACGCCAGATAAGCGCGCATTTGCGCCGCAAACACCGCCCAGAAAGCCCTTCCCGCCTCATAGGTTGCTAAAATTTGGCCAAAAAAGAGCCCGCTGATAAAAGCGGGCTAAATCCAATTCTTGGAGGAGTTGGAGGAGACAAATGAATTATGCTGCGCCGCCGCATATTTTGCAAATTGCACTCTAACTCATCCTCTCATGAAACTTGAATCACCAGACATTGGATTATATAAAACTTTTCCCGCGTCATATGCAGCGGAAGCGGGAATTTTTCCCAAAGATTTGTCATCCGCAATAAGTGCATGCTGCGCCTCAATAGCAGAACGATTGCCCTGTTTAATAAGCCGCGAAAATTCACCCCTGGCTTCATCCCGAGTTATTTCGCCTGCATTTGCTTTTTTCAAGAGCGCCTCCCACTCATATTCATGATTAAGCGCGGATTCTGGCGTCAATTCCAGCAGAGGTGCAGCGTTTGACACTATTGGTAGAAGCATTTTTTACTCCAAAAAGGTGTTTCAACTCAGCTAAAAAGTTGGCCGCTGCCTAACAATAGCATTATAGGTAGACCTCGGGCAATCCTTTCGTTGGTCTATTTGAACCGTAACCTTAGTGCACCAGCCTTACGACATCAGGCATACGCCTTTAGAGTTAATTAGCGCATAGAATGCGGCGTTTGCGAGCTCGACAAGACTGATTTAGCAAACTGGGCTTGGCGTCGCCTGCATTAATTGCAACTCTAAGCGCCTCCCAGTCCTGGTGGCCAAGTGCTCGCGCTGTGAGTCGACGGGCCTTGGCTGAGCTAAGCTTGGCGGGTGAAACCGTCCTCAGCAATTCGGCCCTGGCTTCAGCGTATTCAAGGGAGCTTGGAAAAAACACATATTTTTTAGGGTCTATTGCAGTCATGCTTAATCACTCCAAATTGAGTTGCTTGTATCGTTCTGCGCTGAACGGTTCGCGGTGGCCAGCCGCGGCAACAATACGAAACAAGGTTCAATCACCGTCGACTCCACCTGACAATTTTGCGACCAATCCCTTGCGAACATATTCGAACGAGGGGCAGGCCCAACTTCTCGAAGTACCTCTTGTTCACGGCATCCGCTTTCAGATACACGGTGTCGTCTGATACCAAACCAAACATCTGTCCTTCGCGAAACAAGCCTTGGTTAGGTACAGTCAAATGGCCTTTTTCGCCGGTCTATCACCGCTCCCGCAGGGTAACCGCAAAAGGACCCACCACTTGGCGGCTACAGTCCCCGCTATCCCCGCTCATGCGGGGTAACCTTTTCCCCTAACAGATTGAATGCAAAAAACTTTTCGCAAGGAACAAAACTACCAAAAACGCATACCATACAACTAAAGGACGAAGAAAAGGGCAGCGCGAGGGCCGCCCCAGGTGTCAGTAGGTAGTTATGAACTGGCCTGTTTGGGTATCAATCAACCCATTCGGCCCAGCGGGGGCGTAATAGCGCCCATCCAGGGTACTGGTGTACCCTGCCCCGGCTGGTGCCAGGTGTTCGCCCGTGGTCGTGTTCGTAATGCCCTGCGACGTTTGCTGCGCCACTCCGCTTCTGTACGCTGCTTCTTGCGCGGCTAGTTGACTTGCGAGCATAACCCGCCGGTTTTCCTGTTCCATTTGCAAAGCAGCCTCCTGAACCGCCCGCCGCGCTATATTGTCCCGCCGTGTTTTTTCCGTCTGTCGGTAACCATCTTGGAGCATTCGCTCCCGCTCATCCCGAAGCACCCGCTCCTGAGCTGCTTCTTGGGCGCGCAGCTCGGACGCCGCCAAGGGGCCCTGTTTTAATGGGGTTTGGATGTTTTCGGGAACGCCGGCGGCGGCGCCCAGTACAGACGACGACCACCCCTCTGGTAAGGTCGAAAGCTGTGGGGATGGGTCCGGCTCACGGATGTGGTCGACGACCGACACTGCAACGAGCACGGAAAAAACCCCGACAACCACGAAAAGCGCAATGGTGATGCGTTTCACATTTCCCCCTAGCCGAAGTTGCCAAATTTTCATTCTACCACCAGTATTCCCTCTAGGAAATACTGGGGTTCAACCTTAGCTCATGAGGAATTGCAATATATCACTGGACGGAAAATTATCACGAGTACCGGCGTGGGCGCCAAGTTGTTTCGTTGGCGGTTGCAGGAGGTTGAACAGTGGCGGGTTGAGCAAGCTGAACTGGAAAAAAAAAGCAGTAACGGGTGATAACGGGCACCGATATGCGTCATTGCGACCAAAAACAGGGTCATAAATTCGGCTGTTCGGTGTAGTTGCGGCGGTTTCAGCGAAGTTTGCTGCCAAGTTTCTTGGACGCATGTTGCGTGTTTGACATTTCGGCGCACTGCTCTATCGGGCTGCCGCGCTGGAGGGCCGATTCGGCAATAGGGAGTTTGGCACGAAAAGCACAACAACACCTGCGGGAGCGCGGCACGCAAGCGTAAATAGTAAGCAGTTTGTTTTGTCGACAAACGTCACGACGGAGAGGTTTGCCGATTTAGCGCGACGGCGGTATAAAGCTGCGAGAGCATGAACGTCGGCGGGCGACTGAGACCAGGCAAACCATGATGTAGGTTTCCCAGCACCAATTGTCCAACAAAGTGTTGGACAATTACTTATTAGACAATTTATCATTAGTTCAGCCGCACACTGCTACACCGCCCAAGAGCCATTTGTGCAACAACCTGTTGCACAAATCAGTTAAAGGGCCTGCTGCCGCTGCCTAGTTGGGCGGCTCGTCCACTGCGGTCAACCAGCGCTCCATAGCACTACTTCCAACTTTTGACGCCGCCGAGCCATCTCCGCCCGCCCCTCGCGAGAAAATACCACTTCGAACCGTTGGCCAACGACCTACTGGCAGTCCGCATGCATGGGTGACCACAGCCACCCCGATGACTGCACAGAGAGCCCGGCCCACTACCCCCTTAGCCAAGCGCCTCTGCTCCAAACCCTCTTTCGCGACCCGACTGGTGTGAGGCATTTCGGCATCGCCTTTTCTGTGAGCGGTTTCGGGGTAACAACAGGTAACAGGTAACAGTTGACGGGGGGAACACGCGCAATTTAGCCCGGATTGCCCCCGCCAAGCCATCGGGTCGCCCAATAGCCACATGATTTTTGGCTTTAAATTGTCTTCAAATATTCTCCGGAGAATACTACCGACGGCGAAATGCAATCTCGAGATAACAGACAGCGACACCGCGCCCCACTGTGCTTCCGCCCAGGTTCTTGCTGCGATAGCCCCAAAGGTCACTCTACGGTAGCGTGTCGAACGTTCATCGCGCCCCTACTACTTCCACCTTTTTATCGCCCGATTCGTTAATGCCGGCAGTTCCCACCGCCCTTCCCAACACGCCTCGCCGAAATTTTCAGCCTGCGTGAGTGCGCGCAGGAATATAAATTCCATCCGCTACACCGTATGTCATCTGATGACATTTACCGGCACGTGCCGGCGCCCAACTCCTCCGTTCGGCGCCACTCGTGCTCCACGCAACCTAACGGAGTATCGATGGAAAATTCAATTTTGGACCTAGCCGACTTGGCCGCCCTGCTCGGACGCAGCCCGGAAACAATTAAAAAAGACATCAAGCGCAATCGTCTGGCTGTACCGCCCCGACTGCATATCCCTGGAACCAGACTGCTGCGCTGGCGCCGCGTCGACGTCGAGGCGTGGCTCGCCAGCTATGTCGAGTCCCGTCCAGTAACGGAAGAAAGCAAGTAGCCCCGGGCGGCAACTCCACCCCCATCCCAACACATACTGCCTCGCCATGGAAATCATCCAAATTAACCCTACAACTCCCCGCGCCCCAATTGCCTTTACCGTCACTGACGCGAACGCATTTACCCTTATCGCCGACTTCAAACGCGCCGCCCGCGCTGCCGACTGGAGCGATACACAAGTTGACGAAACAGTTGCGCAGGCGATGTTAGGAAATTATCATCATTTGCAGTGCACCCTCGCTGGATATACTGCAGATTCCGTCGCCGATTTTCAACGCTGAAACTGGTCCCAATGCCTGCCCTCGCAGCGCTCCCGCCGGCAGGCTTGGAGAGCGCCGAGAGAGTTTCAACCTTGAAACCGCCTGGAGCGTCGCGGGTTGTGGACCGTCAGCGGGCGCATCCGGGGATTGTTGCAGCAAACCTCTGCTCCGTCGGCAGCGAAATCGCCATTGCCGTCGCCGTCGCCGTCGCCGTCGCCGTCGCCACTGTCAATTGGCGTGGACGGTAAAATGGCGAACAATTATGCCTCCGTGCAGAGGTTTAATCAGGCGTCGCCCAGTGGCAGTCGCTGAGCAATTCGGAATTTAACGCTTAAACCACACACGGACTCACGCTGAGATGGATTTTTTCATTCGAGAACCCCAACGTCCCATCATCGTCGACCTCGGCACTGAGCTACTGGTCGCAAAGAGTTGGGCCGCATCGCAATTAGCAGATTGAATTGGAACATTCGGATATCCAGGATTGCCATTCCAAAAGAGCGGGGGCAACCTCGAACTCTGAGATTGCCGGGCTGCAGCCAGATTCACATAACAACGCTACTAGATAGCTGCGTCCTCAAATTTGAACTGGACCCGATAGGTCACCAGGCGCAGGCCCGGAATCGCTTTAGCGGAATAACGCAGCTGTTCGGAAAACGCACCGGCGACCAGCATTGCACGAGGGGTTTTGCCGTCACGATGGGCGTACCACCCTATGTATCGCGCGATTTGGCCAATTGCCGCGTCCTTTGCCTCGCCGGCCTTCAATTCAATAATTACAACCCGACCTTCGCGGTCCTTCGCTAGCAGGTCCAGTCGTCCCACCTCGATGGTTTCCTGTCGCGATATCAATGTCAGCCCTGGCTCCAGCACATCTAGGTGATTAACTATCTGGTCCTCAAGGTCGCGCTCCAGGCTCAAGCTGTTGCTCACATACTCAGTAAGCGCCTCTGGCGTCACGCCATCCACCAAAGCTTCCGCTATCTCTTCGGCTTCGATTGATGCATCCAGCGCAAACACGGCCACTTTCTTGAATAGGTCAGCTGAGACGCGGCGCCCTGCGTCAAGCCAAAAACGAGAGTGTGGTCGACTTCGGATGCTGTTGGTCCACCACGCTCCCCAAGCGTGTGCAGATTGCGGTAGGCCTCCAACGATGGCATCCAACTCGTCAAAGGAAAAGGTAACAAATGACTCATCATGCTTGAGGAGTTCTGCCGTTAATGCTGCGTATCTGGACATCTAAGCCTCGCTAGTCAGGTTTCATATAAATACGAACAAAGCATAACTGTCGTTCCAGACTGCTGCCAAGTAGAAAGTAGTACCTCTCTCAATGCTCGGACAGCGCGAGATAACCCCGTACATCGCGTAAACGCCTCCTGACCTTTACGCCTTCGCTATCACTCAGTTGGCGCCTCGGAAGTTGTGTCATTGTTTGCCCGAAGGGCGACTGAAGCGCGAATAGAGCTGAGATTCTCGATAATTTTATCCAGCTGAGCAACGACCCTCGTACTCTTGCTCGTATCAGAATTTGCAATTTCATCGAGTTCCTGGTCGGACGCGTTTTCAATCAGTCCTTTAACCACTTGAATGTCTACGGCAGGCTCATCCTCGAGCCCGTACGCTGCCTGTAGCCAATCGCGAAGCCCAGCAGCCGATGTTCCTAGGCTTTGACTCATGCAAATGCGAATTAGCTCCCTCGCCGCCTTGTCGAAGGCATCAGCGAAATCCAGCCAAACTCCAGCGTGGACTGAGCTATCATCGTTGCCCTTTTCGGCAGGCGCATGCCTCATAGAGTAAAAGTTCTGGTTAGAGTCAGGGGCAAGCCTTGCGAGGGTCTGAGCGGCCCGCTCGGCGCTCTCAAATGGGCGGGAACCGTTGGGCAAACTATTTCGGTGAGCCCAGAGCCTGAGTATCGTTTCGACACATGCATGCCGAATCTCCTGCTCAGCGGGCGGGCCCTTTTCATTTTCTGCTCGCGTGATAAGTTCCGCGACGTGGTGCGACATCCAGCTAGTCAGGATTCCTCGGTCTTCGTTTTTTCCGAACTGAGCAAGGATTTTCTTACCGAGTTCAATTGCAGCGGCGTCAAAGGGAGGTGAATTTTTCATCATCGTTTAAGAGAAAATATAGGACATATGGCGCTGGGTACTTGACTGATTGGTCTTCATCTTTTTGGTAGGCGGAAGCCAAGTTGCGAGCTATGCTTACCTTGAAGATTAAGCTCTTACCGGTCTTAGAAACCAGCTCATTGAGAACGCTTAAAGATGCCTCCAGCAGCAGTCCGTGGTTAGATTCCTGGTCTGTTCTGTCATCGGTGGGCGGACTCCCCCAGGTTCGCGATTTCAATGCCAATTCGTTGTCTTCACCCTGATACCAATTTCGATTATCTTCATCGGCAAAGAGTCCAAGTAATTGGCATGCTAGCTCAGAAGGCGCCGGCGCTGGGAAGTGAATATCAGCGCACCATGGGTCATGTAGGTCAAGCCCGTCGTTTCTGTCCTTCCTCAGTACCCACCCCATAAGTTCGAAGCCAGCTATCGGTACATCATCGTCGTCGCCGGCGCAAGGAAGCGGAGCGTTCCAATTGAGGTCAGACGCAGTTTGACATGCTACAAGCAGCGCGCGCGCAGATTCAGTGGAGACAAGCGCGCTTCCAACTGACACCTCTTGACGTCTCGAGCCATTCTTCTGAAGCCAGCGGCCTGATACAGCAACCATCCCGGTTTCGGAAAACAGAATCGTTGAGAAGTCTTCTTTAGTTACGCACCAGCGCCATGTTTTATCATCGCTTTCGCTAGACCAGTCCGAGTAGTCAAGCGGTTCCGGGTCGCGCCGGTCAGCGAGCCATCGACCATCCAGTCGCGTCAGCTCATATCCGCGCAGCCAATATTGGAATGTGTCGTAATCGTCGCCGTCATCTTCCGGCGGCACCATCGGTACCGTTGTAAGCAGTTGACCAGCTACAAGCATCATCGAATGAAAGCTTAGGTAAAAATGCAGGTCCTCCGATTTCGGATAGGAGCCATGCGAGTGCCCAGTAACCTCATGCGAATAATAGTTTCGGCGATAGCGTTGGTCATCGTCCCATTGTAGAGTAGATATCATCCAACGATTTAGTATGACATCTTGGATACGGGCACAAATTTCACGAGTCGAGAGCCCGAAACGTGTCGCAAGCGGCTCAAACCAATAGGATGGCATATCTATCCCAAAATGCAGCTTCAATTCTTCTGCCGAGCCGCCTTGTCTACGATGGCCTTCCAAGCGCTTTTTGCGGTTTGGTGCATCCGGGCTCAAAATAGGCTCGTTGATGGAGCGAAGCCGCGCCAACGTTTCTGAGCTCAGCTCTGTCGGGCTCGAAGCCGCGATTGCAATGGCGGCTTGAGCTGCGAAGCCCCGAATTAGCACGTGTGGCTCGCCGTCGACTGTGAGCTCCACAAAAGATTGAATATGTTTTTTCAGGATGTCCGGATAGTTAAGCGCAGCACGGGCAAATCCAATCAACAGCCACAAGTTCGCATGCAGTTTGTAGTGAACAAGGTTTTGGTCGACAAACTTTGGCGGCGGAGTGGTACGTAGCCACAGCACCAGGTAATCGATAACCGCTCCGCAACCAAGCTGACACATCGCACGCACGACGTGAGCAGCCTGCCACCGATACTCCGCTTCGGGTGCAGCAAGTGCTCCCCAAACATAACCGGCTACTGCTGAATTGATATCCGCTGGCGGAAGCAAAGCATCGGTCATTGGTCCGTCACCAAGGCTGTCCTCCATTGAGCCTTCTAGTCTCGTCAACTCGAAGTCTAACGCCTCGCTTGCCTCTTTCTTACTCAGTCGTCTCGCGAGCAGACCGACCAGTTGGAAAAGACTCTCCGCACTCAGTTGAAAAGGAGTCTCTGCAGTGGCTTCCAATGCCACAAAAATCAGGTCTGCCATTGGGAGCATCGTCTCGCGTTCTACCATGTCCAGGGGCAAAGTTTGATAATAGCGAGACACGGAAATACCCAGACTGTGGCGCGCGACTAGCGCCTTTACCAGCAACTGCACTTCAGACATCGTCGAAAATTGCTGACGCCAGGCGACGGGAAGTCCTTCTAAGAGATACCGTAGTTCATATAACTCGAATTCCGGAAATTCTTGCAATGATTGCAGGAAATTAGCTTCCTTCCCTAAAGGAACACGGAGCGCTGCTTGTCCGTAGAAATTGGTGCCTGCGTCGTACGTTCGCGTTCGCTTGTATCGTTGGTTTGCCTCCGTTAGCGATGATAACGATGCGATTTCTAACCCGACGAACACGCTCTCCCAATCCATCGGTTCGGATGGCGTGGAAGAGTGCCTATTTCTGTCTTTGAGGCCTTCCGCAATCGTACTTCGATGTTTGGCATGCAGAACATATGACTCAATATTCGGCATCATGACCTGGAATTTGTTGGCCGTTTCCTGGATTTCTCTCCACGTACTTTCGCTATCTTGGTCTAGCTGGATATATTGAAACAGGAAATCCGCGCGCTGTTGACGTTCATTCTGCTCTGTTGAATTATCCATCACTAGCGAAAATATATCCGATGCAGACCATTTGGCTTGGAACCCGTAGAGCGCAGCAGTTAGCGCCGGGTCTAGACGCTTTTGCGAAGCTAGATGCTCCACCAATTTTGCTAACAAGCGCTGGCAAGAACCGAAACCTCGGTCACGCCATCGGCTGAATATCGCAAACGCAGATGACGGACAGAGATTGGATATTGCTTCAACCGTCCCTTGCCAATCAAAATGTTTATCGCGATAGACGAAATCGTATGTGAGCTCGGCCGAACGCGCAACTCGATAAGCAAGTTGGGAGTCTGCTTGATTTGGCGAAGATGCGGCATCGGCGAGATGAAGTACTGCACCCCATCGCCATAGATTTTCATCTCCAATCTTTGCCGCGACTTCAATCGACTTTTGGAAGAAATACTTGGATTCGCTCTCGTGGCATGACATCAATGCCCTTGCTAGCGCCACCCACGAGTCCGCGCGTGACTCCGCCTGCTCACGTGCTGCATCGAGTTGTACAGCTACCTTATTGGAAACATCGAGAGCAAAACGCGTAAGCGATGAGCTTCTTGCAGCACTCCAAACAATAGCGATGAGGGTGTTCGAGAAATAGATATTTTTTGACAGTCGCTCCCGCAATGACTCGACGTGAGCCGCCGCGTTCGCGCCGAGCTCGATGAGTATCTCCGTGTGGGCAATCGCGATGTCGTTTTTCAGTTGATGCGTGTCCCAGTAGTTGATTTGCAATGCATTGCTTGACGCTTTCTCTGCTTGATGTAACCGGACCTTGACCTCATCGTCCGACACCTCACCACATACCAAGTCGGCCCAAAGCTGATACCAAGGCATAAGTGCCCCCGCCCTTGCTCGAAACTCTCGAATCTCTCTCTGGTCAGCCTGGTGTCCACCTTTTGTCAAGGCCTCACTCCAATCAGGATGTGCCAATTCAATCAATGCTGATGTATGACCGGAGAGCGTGGCTTTCAGGAGGTATGCTTTTACTAATGTCGGACCACTGCGGTCGTGCTGATATCCCAGTGACCTTAGCCTATCGGCGCCGAGATGGCGAGTCATCACCGCAGCTGCGGATTCATGTGTACAAATATTGAGTTTGACTGCGGTCCATGCAAACGCGGTGAGCAACGAAGGGACATGTGCTTCCATGTCATGATGGCGCACTTCGTCCTGTGCCGCAATTCTAATTACGTTTGTCCACGCTCTAAGTACTCCTTCCTTCGGCAGCAAATGACCAACTCGCGCAGCTTCAAGAACTATTGCCGCGACAAGGGCCGTATCGCAGGCTCCGGCAATGGATATCGCATCCAGCTCAGAGAGTTTTGCCCCATCAGTCAGGCGCCTGGCCACCAGACTCGCGACGTTATGCCGGAATTTCGATGTAGTGCATCCCCGAATTGTTGAGGCGGCTTTTGCCGGGCCGTAGATATTCAGGTTGGCTATGACTAGGGCTGCAATGTCGCTTGCTTCTAAGTGCTCCTTCTCCCTTTGGTCAGCGGGCAACGTCCGCATGTTTCTAAGCCACTCTCCAGCCATTCGGATGTGACTCTGAGCATCGCCATGGAATCCTGGGGTGAATGAAAGCATGCTCGCGTCGTACACATGGTGTGAGCCCCTCCATCCGGCTGTGAATTCCTTTCTCGTAACCACACCAAGTATCTGTTCGGGCTCGAGGAAGCGGCCCGCCAAATCGGTGTTGGCCTGCAAAGTTTTCCACTGCCGGTCTTCTGCCGCTGCCAAGGTTGCGGCCGCAAGTGCGAGTTTAGCGGCGTCCAAGTCGCGGTGGCTTCGAAGGCTGGCCCTAAGTGCAAAATGCAGCCGCTGTGCTTCGACATCTCGGCTTTCAAGGGTATTCGAGTCGGGCAAGTCGCTCGAATTAAGTGCAATTTTTATCAGCTCATCCATTTGCCCGGCCTTAAGCATCAGGTGAGGTAATGTCGCTGCAACATAAGCGCTCTTACGAGCCTGCGGCCTTAGTACCTCTATGAACTCACTGAACGCTTCAGCATCGGGCTTGAAGTGTTCCTGAAACCATGTTTCCGTAGGCTCGTCGCGAAATTGCAGCAGCGCTCCTTTGATGAGGACAGACTGTCCCAAATCAGCCAAGAAGCTGCGCAGATTGGTCTGGTCCATCTGGACTAGCGACGCGACAACGGATAACGGAATCATTGGGCGCAGCACTGCCAGCGCCGTGCAGATGCGGTCGAATTTTGGATGTAGTTCGTTCGGTACTTCCTCTTTTGCTCGTCTCACTGCTTGTTCGAGTAGGCGACCAATCATGTCATCTACCGTCTTGGGCTCAGGGCCCAGATTTTGGAGCATTTCGTGAAGCTCGCTTGATTGCGCCAGGGCGGTCGCTTGCACACGCGGATTTTCCGAACTCAGACGGTGAAATTCGTTTACGTCCTGATTACTCGCATCTGGGAAGACACCTCGCAACTTCGAAGCAGTCTCATCCCAGCTAAATGTAGGTAGCGCCAACTCGATAGTCGATGATGGAGGTTTTAGTAAGTGGCGGCGATGAGTACGGCATAGCATAACAAGGCGAACTCCAACCGGGAAGGACTCCCGAATCAATTTTCGGGCAAACGAGGCTGTGTCGCCCGATTCTGTCGCAGCCATCTCGGCATTGTCTGCTGCATCAATGACGATGCAGAGCAATGCGGTCTTTTCTAACTGTTGAATACTATTGACCGCCTGTCCAATACGAGTGGAAAATGCTCTGAAATATGCGGTATCGTCGGCCCGTCCTGATGGAACAATCGGGCGGCAATGCGTACCGGAGGCTAGTTCATTCGCGATTTGCACAAGCGCTTGGCGTGCACCGTGTCGAGGATGACTTGGCGCACGATACTCCCCATTTCCGAAGCAATCGTAGACCACTGAAATTGAACCAGGCGGAAGGTGACCACCGATGCGCGAAGCAAAGACCGACTTCCCGACCCCGCCCTCCGAATGAACGATAACAGGGGAAGTTCCAGCATTAATAATCTCCTGAACCAGCGGTCCCTCACCCTCTCGCGGAATGACTAAATCGGGCAACGATATCTGGTTTTGAGCGGGGAACAAATAGTCTTCGTCCGTTCCGAGTGCCCTCAGGATATCGAGCTTTGTGATAGATGGGTTGTCTGAAAACTCGGAGGTCGCTTTGCGAGTTACCAGTTCCTTGACCTCCAAAAACGCCTCGCTATCGCCGTCGGGTAGATAGCCTCGTAAGTCGCTTTCCAGTGCTTTCCGTTGGGCCAAAAAACCATCGTGCTCTGACTCGAGAGACAGCAGAGAACAAAAGGATTCCAGCTCGCTGCCGGCTAGACCAGTGTAACTTGCTAATCCTCGCGACGCCTGTGCATTCCTTGGCGTACGTCCGTCACGTGTGTCATCGATGGCGTTATAGACGTCTATGCTGATAGGGCGATTTGTCGCGAAAACAAAGGCAAGTTTCTCAGCTGTCGCGACGAGGCCGAGCTTCACAACAAGTTCTTGAAAGCGTTTGGCGAAGCCCACCAATGTGACCGAGAGTCCGCTCATTGTCCACTCTTCAGTCGAGTTAACCGTTGAGTGCTTCAGTTGAACATAGCGCACACGTGTTGCCTCCGCGAGAGACGTGCTACCGTAATACTCCCCTACGTCAATTACCTCCTCGCCGGCTGCAATCCCTTCACCAATGGGGAGCTCTGCTTGCGAAGCGCCTTCAATGGTAATTGAGGTCAAGGTAGTAGCCGGCGCCAGCAGTTTCAGGCAACGCCTTGCTGCCCATAGATAATGGAACTGGTCGCCATCACGGGTGAATCGCACATCTTCGCTCTTTGACACGTCTTTTCCTTCGCGGACCCTTGGTAACCGATAAATCAAACTTCTTGCTTTCAGAGAGCATACCTTAGAGGAATGCATAATTTGAATTTGATGCTGTTTGGCTTGGAAATTACCTGTTTTGCCCGGAGAAGCGGCCCGGCTCAGTCGAGCCCAGGACACGCTAGGATGCACGTATCTGCGACATCAGGCGCGTCATTACAGCGGCCGGCTCTTTTAGGAATTGCAGGCGGCTGAGCGTAGCCCCGTCCAGCCGGCGCGCAACCTCGACGCGCTACTGACGTCGGGGAAGTTGCCTGCAGTCGACGTGGACGTGCCTGTGGATACCGGCCCAAATTCATGGTCCTGGGCGACTTCGCTTATAGCCGTGGGCAACGGTTTGACACCAGAACCGCGGCGGACCAGTGAATAATCCGGCTATCGGCGCGACTCTGCAAGGCCTATATGTATCCCAAACTTTCGGTAACGGAGGTAACTGAGGTAGCAGGCGGGTTCGAACGGCGCAGCGCTTGAGATGGGTCGGTTCGGGTCGGGTCGCATTGAGTTCAGTCGTCCATCTCGCCAGGCAATCCGCGCCGAACTCGGCCCTATTCCAAAAGTAACGCCTCCCCCCCCGCCGGCAGTTCAGTCCTTAGCCTACTGCGGCAGGTACTCTCGAACAACCTCCTCGACCGCCGTCGCTTGCGGGGCATCTCGTCGACGCTTGAGCGGGTCTCGCTGGGACAGCGTGCTCATCCAACGCTTGAGCGGGCCTCGCTGGGACAGCGTGCTCATCGAACGCTTGAAGCGGACAAACGCCATCGGCTCGAGGGTGGTCATCCGAGCCATATCGCCGTCGGTAGCGACAGGTGCGTGGCCGCAACAGGAAATGCCAGGTGTTTATCGCAGGCCAGCCCAAGGCTTTTAATGCAGCGACCGGCTCTTTCCTATTTGCGCAACAGCAGCATTTGGCCCCCACGTAACGAATCCGGGCCCGACGGCACTTGGGTATGCAATGACGGCCAAATCGTCGAAATCCAACCCCACTCCGCCATTAAGGCCTTCCATCTCAAGCGCTTCCAAGAACATGTCCCGCATAAGGAATAACTGCTGAATGACGCCAAACGAGAGTACAAGACCCCCATCCATCTCTGTCACAGCCATGAAACCAGAATGCCGTTCGTCGTTTCCGGCGCAGTGGTTCAGCTTAATTACCAAAGACAACAATATGCCGGAAAAATAGTTCAGTGAGCCGATGCCTTGAACAAAGTACGTCGGTTCGCTTTGAACGGCATTGGCCGAAGAATCCTGAGTTACCGGGAAAGGTGCCGCGTTCTGGTCCAACGCCTTATCTTGCGCGACGCCCGTTCCATACTTACTTAAAAACGCGGAGCGGGCTTGGGCACGTTCAGCAATAGCTGTAGTAGCTGCCGCTTGTCTCACCGCATCACTTGGATTCTCGATGTATTCAATTGCAGAGCTTGTACGTCGCACGGCAGCGAGTTTCATTTCCTCAGTGGGATTTTCCACGTGCCGAATATGAGTACCGTCGAACGTCATGGCCATCACAAGTATCCTGTCTGGTGGCGTGTATCCAAACGCGTTATCGCCCTCAAACCATTCCACGGCTGCGTAGTACCGGGTTGAATCCGATTCCCATTCGAGCTCGTGCGTGAGCGCGTTCAAAATCACCGTGAATTTCCCGTCGCCGAGACATTCGGCGACGTCCTGCGGGTTCGTTGGTGGATATTTAAAATTCAACATGCTAGCGATAAGCAGGACATCTTGCGTGTCGAGACCAAACGGTATGTTGTATAGGATGCGCTTGTACGTTTCATCATCGCTTATTTCATCAAGCACGGCGAAAATTCGAGGGTCGAGTAAATCTTCTTTGTGGGGTACGTTGTTGGCGATAGCCATAGCTGGTGTTGCAGGCATTGAGAGCTCCTAAATTTCCGTGATGTTGATTTTTGCGGCATGCCGTTTGGCACTTCGCCTTTTGATAGTCTCTGTTCGGTATAGCTTCGGTATTTATATTGATTAATCTTCGAGCGTGTCGACCAAGGCAAGGATTGTTCCCCCGACCCGATTTTGATGCGAGTCAACATTGTGCCCGGCATACTCTGCAAATTCAAGTTGACCAACACAGGAGGATAGGAGAGTCTTGGCCAAGGTTAATAGTCAAGAGAATGCCGGTCTGGGTAGCGCAGATATTCGTCAAGAAATTGACGCGCAGTTTCGTGCCGTGTCTGGCCCGCTGAAAACCGGGTGCCATCTTCTTCATAAAACTTTGAGACTTGGTGACTGTTGTAGCAGTCGAACTCTATGTAAAACCCGGCGCGGGTTGCTGCCAAGTATTCGTTGACGGATTTGAGGGTCGCGCGGCGTGGGGGTGCAATTATGCTCATTTGATGCTCCAGTTTGTTGTTGCGTTAGACCGGTCTTAGTGACCGGCCCATCAATGTATTGTTTCCAACTTGCTACGCAACGAGCCGTCCCGCTCGTTGCATCTCGATGGCGAATTCCTCACTACATCCCGGTAACCCTTGTTTCAAACGCCGGCGTGGTCCTGTTGCCATCAAATAATTTTAGGATTCATTGCAGAGTTGCTCGAATGCCCGGTCCATACATTCGAGCGCGATTGCAACGAACCCAAATTCTCCCCTATAGTGGCATTCATCGACATCGTCACCCCCGTCCATATCATCACCTTCGTCCATGCCGTCTTCGGCGTAGTCTTCATCCTCAATTGAGACCACGATTTCAGACCTTTTCGGCTCCCAGCTCGCACTGGCGGTACGTTTGTCGGCATCGAATAATTCGATTGCTCTGTCAATCCATCGTTCGATGAATTCACTGTCAACGGGTTGCTGCTGAAAAGCAATAGAGCCAATGGCTGCGTTACAAATACTTGTCGTACGCATATTATTCCTCCGGGTTAGTTTGTGATTACTTTTAGATTTGCTGCAAATTCCTTGGCGTCGGTAAGGAGAAATTTGAGCCTTTTTACGTAGAGGGACGCTCCTTTTTTCATGTCTGCAAGTACTGCAGCCGAAGGCTTAAATTCCGACGCGTGGACGTCGATATCTCGTTCGTAATCTCGTTCACCTGTGTAAGCGCCCTCTTTTTCTAGCGTCTGGACAAGGACATGGCCGTCCACAATAGAACACGCAATCCATAACAGGTCGCGGGGGGAAATTTCTCGGCTTATGGAAAACGTGACATCAATGTCTGGGTAATATGAAATTGGTGACATTTTCCATGATGGTTCGATAAAAAAAAGTATTGCGTGAAGAAATAGGTCGGCATCTCTCTGGCATTCGGCGCGGAAGCGATATCGGGTACCGATGGTCCCTTCTGCATCTGAAGGAAATTCTTTCAACAACCGATTTTGTTCATCAATTTCATTTTGTAAAGACATGACATAAAGCGATGTAGGTGGCGCACTCGAAGGAGATTGCAACGCTCCATTTTCAGGTGGTAAGTGAAGCTCAGGCTGTGAAATAGAGTCTGAAGCGCATAAGATGAGTTCGATTGCGGACATATGTGATTCCTTGTTAGACAGTTAAAGTGAAGTGGTTAAAGTGACGATGATAATTGGCTTACACTATAGGAACCCGAGGTGTGCGACCTACGACAGTTGGAGGCCAATACAGCCTCGTCTCGCGCGAAACGAGGCTGCTCCCTAGTCCACCTTCGACCAAAGTCGGCCGGTAGCATTACCCCCGATTAGTTCGCCAAACTCATAGAAATCTAGATTTGCCTTGAGTAAGGATGTCCTTCCAGCTACTTTCAAACACAGGTCCCATGACGGTAGGGTCATATACCAACGCCGTAGAACTCCAAAACCTCAAGCATTCTTGGAATTCCCTCCGCTCGGCGATACTTCCGTCCCAAGGTTCCTTTCTTGCCAGCGTTCCAATCCACGCTGTGATGAGGTCATACTGATTCTCAACAAGGTTTGGTCGGGCGACCACTACAATCCTTGACGTTTCCTCTCCAAATTCACCAATATTGGCAACGCGCGACGGCAGCTTACGATTCGCCCGAAGAGAAAATAGTGCCTGGTCTCCAATTTGAATTGGCGCGGTTTTTACTACGCCAGACCTTCCAATGGGTCGTCCCGTGTCAATCTCCTCCTCTATTTTTTTCCGAACAACAGGCAAATGTATTTTTCCGATAGCAGCATGCAAATGTTCGACAACGTTAGGATGAGCGTTCAAATGATGTTGGGTTTGCTGTGGAATATTAATTGTGCCGCCACATGCTGTTCTATATTGCTTCGTATCTAACGTGTTCAGTTCAGCGTTTTGCATATTATTTCCTGTTGTAGTGACAAATCTCCGTCGAGGATTCGACGAACCATTTGGTATAGCCCCGCAATTTATATTTCACCAAAAATTAGCCTCTGAGGTGCCCCTCATCGGTCTTAGCTGAGTCAACATAAACGGCCGCCCTGCCTTACTCCCTCGTCAAACATGAATGTTAGCTACCCTTGGGTTGACAATTCCTCACGTTTCTTTCCTCTGTTTTTTAGCTAAAATTACTAAATTTTGGCGACACTAATCCAACGGCATATGAAACTCCGATTGAAAAATAAATTAAGAACTAGCTAGGGTGGACGAACACGACGAAAATGTGGCCGTAACTTGAGAATAATAGTGAACGAATGTAGAGGGCCACGAAAAGCGATAGCCGCGTAAATTGACGCAACTAATACGCCATTGGATACTCCTACGTTACCAAGTGCGGCAGCGGACTCAAGAAATCGAGCCACGAAGAATTGGCAAACTCAACCATGAAATCAACTTGGTCTTTGTTATCGAGAAACGGTAGCAGTGTGCCCAAATTACCCGCTGAAATTGGGAACGGAAATTCTACTAGTTTCGACTCCGCCAAGAGAGCGATTTTGCATTCCCCCATTGCAAATATCGCTGCCGCGATGGCTGCCGGCTGCGTCATCGATAGCAAATGCTCTCCACTCCGGTAAAGGTTTCCTACGACGACGCCATCGGCATTTGTAGAAAGCGATAAAATATTTTTGTTTTCCATAATTTTCTTTGATTTAGTGGACAAAGTGGCGTGTGTATATGACCTACAACGCAGGGGACTATTGCAAATCAGAAGCGTCATTTCGTCAATTTTTATGAATACAGCGCCCATGGAATCTGAATCATGGCCACCATGGCCCTATCTGATTCGGGAGTGCCGACCTGCACGAGGACATCGTCAGCAGTATGACGCGCTGTGCCGTATGAGCGAACGAACAAGCTCACACGGCACAAAGCCAAATCAGGTTAAATCAATGCCGAGCGTGGCAAAAAATGCCTTTGGCGACAGGTTCTCCTGCTTCATGCCGCGATACCACGCCTGTTCCAACGCGTCAGCCAATGTCATGCACTGAGCAGCATCCAGACCACGCAAAGTGTCAATGAGCGGGGCCATATCCGAAGTCTCGTACGCATCGACGTCGATGCCCAAATGGTCGCAAAGGTCAGATGCAATCCTGTTCATCTGGTGCGGGTAGAAAACGGCGCCTGGGTAGCAATCATTTAAGGCGGATATGTCGCCCTCGCTAAAGAGGTTATTCAGGCTCTTCCGAGTTTCCAAAAGCACCCACTCGTATCGTGCGGCAGCAAGAGACGCCGCGTTATGCCAGCTCAGGCCGCTGCCGTTGTCCGCATGTTCGAGCATGTATCGAGCCGTGTAATCATGCGAAAATGTCAACGCTTGCTGGCTTTGCATGGGAAGGATGCCAGTAATAACAGGCAATCCGTCAATGAATGTGATTGCGATAGGTTTTTCAGTAGTTTGCATAAGATTCTTTCTGTTTAAAATATGTTCTCATCGGAAATCCGAGGAGATACAGGGTGTAGCTCAAAGATTTATATTCATCGAAAAAATTTTATTCCCGTACGCCGAGATGCCCCACGGCATTTGGACATCGTCAGTTTTATGACTCGCTATGCCGTGCAAGGGAAGCGAACCACTCGCACGGAACAAACTGAATTAGCTCAAATCAATTCCGAGAGTCGCGAAAAATTCTCTGGGCGATTTGCTCTCCATCCTCATACCGCGATGCCAGGTCTGCTCCAACGCATCGACCAGCGTGACGCGTTGCACCGGGCTCAAGTCGAGCAGTGTCCCGACGAGCAAGGCAATATTGCTGCCCTGATAATTCTCGAGTTCGACGCCCAGGTGGTCGCAGAGGTCGGATGCGATACTGTTCATTTGGTCCGGAAAGAACATGGAGCCCTGGTAGCAGTCCAATAGGGCAATGATGTCTCCCTCACTGAACAACCCGCAGAGGCTCGGACCCGTTTCTCGCAGCAACCAATCAAGTCGGCCAGATGCAAAGAGCGAAACCTCCTCAGCACCGAAACCGGCTCCGTTGTCCGCATGTTGGCGAAGATAGCTTGCCATGTAGTCTGACGAGAGGGTCCACGCCTGTTCGCTCTCAAAAGGGAGTTCCTGAGCGATGTCAGAAAATTTATCGATGGTGGTCGCGACTGTATTCAGTTCAGTGTTTTGCATAAAATATCCTTTGGGTGGAAATGAGCGCCAACCGAAGATTCGGCCAGCTACTCGGTATAGGTCAATAATTTATATCCGGTACAAACCGAGCTCTTGGTGAACCAGAGCGTGCAGAATTTCGCTCAATTGGCGAGGGCGTCGTTCGAATCTAACGCCCCCACGTCCAGGTCACGCCGCGATAGTGGACATCCTCGAGTTCACAACGGTGTTGCCTAACGTCTCAAGGTTCTCGCGGCCTATTGGTGCACTGATTTTACGAATCGCTTTCAATCCCGTCAGCGGATGCTCTGCAACTACCAGCCAACCAGGCCTGCCGCCGTTCAATCGGAACGGACTCCATTTATCGCCCAATCGGCACGCGGTGCTATATGTGCGGCCAAGGTGACTGCAGCGGTGTAATTCGAGCCTCAGGAGATGTTGATGGTCTTTCACGGCCGCATTAACTCGCTGCAGGATATCTTCACTAGGACGCTGTGCCGGAAATCCGAAACTTCCGCGTGAATGACGCTCACCGGTAAAATATTCAACGATGGAAATAGTTTCAGCGGCCACATGACAGTTATCGATTGCGTCGATAAGCCAAATAATTTCGTAAAACGACGGACCTTCGTCGGTGACACTAAACACAACATTAACGTCAGACGTCGCATATCTCTCGCCCATGTAATCGAGATTCGAGCGAACCTCGCGCCATTCCATCAACCACGGAAGCAGAACGGCACGAATGGCTTGTGCATCTGCTGAACATTCAGCGCGAAATTCGAAAGTGTTATTGCTTTCCATATTATTCCTTACAAGTATATTAGTTAAATTCAATTCCGATAAATATCGGTAACCGAACTGGCCGACGAAACGCCTTTGTCGGCTCAGTAGCTATCAATAGTCCTACATAATTTTTGTACCCAATAAATCGAACAGCCTGACTTTCGGATAATTCCTAGATTTGCGCCCGGCATCGACGATGGCATCTCTTTCCAATCGCGTTAGCGTGTTCAGCTTTTTTATGGTTCTGGCGAGGTCGGCGCCGAGCCGCTTTATCTCCAAATTCTTCGAAAACTGAGCATCTACCGCGTCGACAAGACTTGGCCCAGCCGCATTTCCCTCGCTCGCCTCCGAAATCGCCATCTCGATTGCCAGCCACTCAATTTTTGAGAAACGGGTTTTCAATAATTCCTGAGTCCTATCGAGTAGATACAAATAATTGTTCGTAGCCGCCAAAAGGTCAACGAAGAAATCATTCTTTGCTACTCCACGTGGTTCAAGAAAAGATTTGGTTACTTCCGACAGGAGGTGCTGTGCCACCTCACGTTTCGACATGAAATCACTCCACACCACGGTTTCTTGATTTGCGCGCATTTGTTGCTTTCTGTGTTTAAATTTATTGTTTTGACTTATCGTGCCGTTACTTAACACCAACTATGCATTTGCCTTTGATGATTTAGCTAATTTTTGGCGACACGATTCCAACGGCACTTGGAATGCCGGACGTGAAAATCAATTTAAAACTAACTAAGGCGGATGAGCGCGAACGAAACGCGGTCGCAACTTAGGGTAAAAAATGAGCGAATGTACAAAACCAGGAATAGCGGCAGATGCGAAAATTGACGCAACTATTGCGCTATTAGGTAATGAAATTAAGACATTATAAGAATTTGTTGGCAACAATGAATGCACAATGGCTCCTTGAAATACAAAACGTTATTTAACTTTAAATACAGTGTAATAACGTCAAGGAGCGTGCGTTGCCAAGACGGTAGTTCGAGTGAAACAGGACCTACAAATTTCTTTAACCGTAAGAGTTGCAACTCTTTGCAGCGGCCGGTGATTAAAAGCTTTCGCATTCAATTCCGTCGGTCCATAAGTTGCATGATAGCACTGTTTTGGTAATTGTGTCTACTATTTTGATGAATTTTGCATTATATTTTTAAATAATTTCGGTTTTGGTGCGCAGTTCTTATTTTCTTAGAACACCAACAGCGCCCGTTTGCTCTGAAATACTCGTTCTTTTTTGATGTAATTGACCAATTATCGTCATCTCTTCACAGAACGTCAGTAAGTGCGTTGGAAATGACGCAGTGCGATGCTAGTCGCCTCTTAAATACTCGTCCTTTTCCCAGGCGAGTTCAAGTTAGCCTGTGACGAATAAAGAGCCCACGTGAATTTTTAGCGGCATTCTTTCGTCGCAAAGGGCTGCCCAGTCAGCCATGCAACCGGAGCGCGTTCGCGGTTGCGCAGGTTGGACCGCACATAAGTCGTGACAGTTAGGTCCACGGGCGCTTGACATGCTGGCTTGTCATCTCGCCAAGTGACCTATTAGGGCATTGAGTCCCCTATTAGGTCACTTTGTCCAAATGTGAAACCTGGCCTGCGGCTCCGACGAAGCGATGGGGAAGTCTGTCGGAAAGGGGCGCGGGACAAATGAGCCGACGTGTGATTTTTCGAAGTTACCTATACCTAACAGAACATCCGAATTTATACGTAACTTTAAGGACAAACATGAGTAAAAAACCTATCGGCGTACCAATATGCCGGGAAGCCGCTGTTGCGGCCCCGCAGCAATACAACCCTAGTAGGCTGCTCAACGCACTTATCGAACTGCTTGACCTAAAAAGCGACGCAGCGCTAGCTCGGGCGCTCGAAATTGCGCCGCCGACGATAAGTAAGATGCGCCATAGAGTAGTGCCGGTAAGTGCAGCTATGCTGATTTGTATGCATTATTTATCTGGATTGAGCATATCTGAGTTGAGGGGCCTCATGAGCGACCACGGGCCACGCTTCCGTGCAGGCATCAAGTAAATCTCAGGGACAAAGGACATCTTCTGGCGGTTAAATTTTTTATTCCATTCAGCCCTGCACCAGTTGCGGGGTTTTTCTTGGCCGCGACTTCTATTGCGCTGTAAAATATTTGCATGAAAAATAAAGTCGTTTCCCTCCGCCCGCACTTAGATAACCCACTTACCAAGGTGGAACGTGCGCGGGACCCCATCGGCGTCTTGACATAAATTTCGAGGACACGGGCAGGCTAATGGTCACGCACGGGGACGGCCGTGTGTACGACACAATCGTATACGGCACGCAATCAGAAATGCAGGTGCGTCGGTTCATGCACCATTTTTGCCTGCCGTGCCTGCCCGGGAATTCCTAGGCAAGCAACCGGCAACGATTCGAAGGTTATTTCGTACAAATCCGCGAATGGCGCCGCCAAGGGTGCATCAACCGGAAACGAGAATATGGCGGTAGAACCTACTCCTTCCGGCTGCGAGCTCTTGCGTCGCCGCGAAGAGCGGCGTCAAACGAACGGCGCGCCCAAATTGCGGCCTCAGCACTATCATCCATAATTTCTTCCGGTGCCTGGAAGTATGACAGCGTAGCGACCTGCCCTTTGCGGATATACTCGAACCGTGGGAGGCCCAATTCTTCGAAGTAACCTTTGTTAACAGCGTCTGCTTTCAGGTACACGATGTCGTCTGATACCAAACCGAACATCAGCCCTTCGCGGGAAAGCCCGTGGCCACCGAACATCCTTTTGATATCAATGGGACCGAAAAGCCGAAAGACGTCTTGCAAATTGTCGACAAAGTTGTTCACGCTTCAGGTCTTCCTTGCAGCTCGTTTTGAAAAGACGCCGTGGCAATTTTTGAGCACGGACCAGGACGCGGGTAATGGGACATCTACTGTGGCAGGAAGATAAGCAGATGGAAAGGGCTTCCTTGCGGGGAAAAAACGCGATGCAGCCATTCACAAAATTGGGGGGCTCGGGAGGTAACATAACATAGAACGGGCAAGAATCGCTCCGCCTGCGAGGCACCCTTTTCCAAACGCGCGCCAGCAAATGTCCGCGAGAATTAATTTTTCTCCCGTGAGAGGCCAAAAAATTAAACGTGCCATAAATAAACGTGCCATAAAAAATTAAGCGAGTACAATCGCCCAATTCTCCAGGATTTAATTCCACCATCACATTACATTAGGAACCTCAATGGACCTTTCAAATTTATCTCTCGCTCAACTCCGTCAACTGCAGGCCGACATCTCAAAGCAGATGAAAACACGTGAGCAGGCCGAGCTAACGTCGGCCCGCGAACAGATTCTTGCTATTGCCCAAAGCATCGGGGTGTCGGTAAAAGACCTGGTAGGAACCGGCATTCGTGCAAAGACAGGTACAGTGGCTGTGCGTTACCGCAATCCCAATAATGCGTCGCAACAATGGACTGGCCGCGGCCGTCAGCCAAATTGGGTCAAGGAATGGGCCGCCGCAGGCAAATCAATGGATTTGCTAAAAGTCTAAGTTCAGCGGCCTTGGCCGAAACTCAGCCATTATTTTTCCTTGCACTTCCTGGCGAGATGCGAACCAAGCTCTCCAGAACAATCTCAATTTATATACGTACCGCCGCGCCAGACGACTTGGAGCTGGCCGCTTTTTTCGGCCGTTCGGCGCCAAGCGGCCGAATAGGAACATGGTAAGCGTGCAGCCTGCACGCTTACGGAACATGTTGCAATCAGGTCTCTTTAATAGACTCAACAGGACTGTTTGCCGGGCGGCTTCCGACCACTATCAGTCGCTTTAGCGGAACCCACCCCGGCGCAACTCTACCAGTATCCTTCGCACACCGACGTGGGAGAGTGAATTTAGGATTTCTCTACACTTTGATTTTTCTGCCTGTGGAATTCCGGTGGCAGAGATTTTTGCTAACACACGGTTTGTCGGCGATACCACTTTCAGCGGCGCTTCAATATGTGAGCAGATTTCCGTCCAGGTATAGGCGCGTTCAAGGCGCACACCACTGAAAACATAACCTTCGGAAACAACTGCGACGGGGGTGTTTTCTTGCTTTTTCATGCTTTTCTCCGACATAAATCAGTTCCCCAGACGGTTCTAGGGATTGAACGATTCAATGTGAATGAAAAACACTAGGCCAACTAGGCCATGGGACGGAGAACGCTCTAGAAAAAGAGGAATGAAGTACTCGTGTGCTTAATGTATCACATATTGCCAAAGGCCATCATATATTTTTATATTTTTTGAGGTTGCCTCGGTGGATGGATAGGCGCTGCATTTCAGCGATGTCCGATGCCGGTGCATTTTGGCTCGCGCAAGCGACAAAAATCCGGAAAAACGAACCGAGCAGGTTGGCTAACGTGTTCGAACCGCGGGTTTGAACCTTGATTACTGCCTTCCTCATCCCTGTTCCGGGCCATGCCTTCCGCTCCTTGTCCCTCAAATTTATTAGGTCGTTACGCCGGGGGGCCTCGCATTGAGCCCCTGGCGGCTTCAACGGATGCTCGAGCGGGTGCAGTTGAGCGCCTGGCAAACTCGGAACCACATGCGCACGCGAACGTCGCAGAAGCTGACCTAAGGTCTGTTGCCCAAGATAAGCCGGCTCGGAGCGCCGACAAAAGAATTACTCGTCGGCGGTAGCGCCCCGCCCAATCGCCGTCTTACGGAAAAGCCTGGAAAGAGTCGTCAAGGAAGTGGTCGATTTGCTTTCTGAGAACTGACGTCCTACATACCAGCGATACCGTTTGGATGAGCGGCATCACTCACGCATGTCATATCGTTTGCAAACGTCATATTGGTTGCCGGAGTTATACGGGTCGCCAGCGTTATATAGTTGATTGCATGCGACCCATGGTCGCCAGGTTTTATAATTTGCCGGCGGATATGGGTTGCACATGTCCTATCGATTGCCCACGTCGTATAAATTGCCCACGTCGTATAAATTTCCAGTGTCGTATAAATTGCCTGCGTCATATCGGTTGCGCGCGTCGTATGGGTTATATGCATCATATCGGTTGTAATCGCAAAATCGTTTATACGTTACTCTTGCATGTTCACGTTGACAGCAGGGTAAGTTAGGTTTTTTAGCGAAGTAATTAAAATGGTACCAATTGCCAGTAGTTGGTGCTAATCTGAATAGATAATCCATGGTTACAGAAAGCCGCTATGACTACCGGACATGCCATTTTTTGGTTTATTGTCGAGTTTTATGTAATTGCGAAGACGCTAGCGTGGTACATAAATCGCCTGACGCGAGCTGGTGTGGTGCCTGCTAGGCCCTGTATTTCGTGGGGATGCGATGACGATGATGCCATTCGGTGGATTAACCCAGGTAGCAGTTTGCCAATGATTAGCGGCCCGGGTGGGATAGACGTCGGAGGCAGTCCGTTCGGCGAAAACCTAAGCGCTGAAATGTTTTCGCGCGATGACTATGGTATTCCAAATACGTAGCACTAGCTAAAAGCCCGGGAGGACAAGGAAAGCGCCTGTTGCGTAGAGCGCAATAGCAAGCGACGCAACAACAACAAGGTCTGTATATAGTGCAATAGTGGGTGCGGGGCTCTCGGCATCAGCTTCTGAAATTGCGGTGGCTAGGGTGCAAATTAGCATGACGCCGGCTGCGCAAGTGATTCAAGCACCCTTTCAAAAATCCTTCTATGAATCAGTTGAGCAGCAGGAGCCCCGCCACCGCTGTTGCTGTGTAGAATATAAACTATGAAAAAACCAACAATATCCGAGAAAACACTCAAGCAAATCCAAGACGCATTTGGCAAGCTCTCTGCAGAATTCGGAGGCGATGAGCGTGCGGAGCTAGCTCGACTGCTGCAGCCAGTTTTCCCACAGCCAGAGCTGATGCCCGGTGGCGGGCACTACTACACACCCGACGAAGTACAGTTTTTTGACGCGCTGTTTGAGCGCTTTGGCCTGCAGTTTCGGTCATCCGACGACCGGTTCGACGACATTGCGTACATGACCGAGCTCTGGTATCGGCTCGTAAGCGGCCTTGGGGGGCATATCGAGTGTTCGTGGTACAGTCCGAAACTGTTTGCGTTGGAGCTGAAAAGCATGCCTCCTGACTGGCAGGCCTACTTAATGGCAGTGATTGCAGACGACCGGGGCACAACGCAGCGTTTGGCTAAATTGCTGGACATTGAGAACCTTGACGCGTTTTGCATTAAAGCCATGTTTGGCTGAGCAGACGTAAAAAAAGCCCGCACTTGGCGGGCTGCTTGCTGCGGAGTTTACCCGCACTGCCTGAGTAAGGCAGTTCCACAGTTGGTACACTCCCTGCAGGCCGAACCCCCCTGCGCGGCCTGCTCTTCGGCTCACCACTGTGGCAATCTCCACCGCCTCCTCCGCAATAAGCTGTATCTCGCGGCAATTCGTCAAATCGCGGCAATCGGTCAGGAGGGCTTGTAGAGCTGATTGGCGGTAATTGTCATTTTTTGCCTCCTTGTGGTTGAGTCCTGATTGAATAGCGTGCCCACGCTACCTAGTGCCATCCGGCAAGAAAAAACCCCGGCAATTACGCACGGGGTCGAATGGGACTGGTTATTCGTCTTGCTTTGGCTCCGCCGGGGGCTGTTTGAGGACGAAAATAAGTGCTCTGCATACTGACGCGAGACCCAACGTGCAAAAAATTGCTACCGTTGCGAGAAAGAAGTTATCCATTTTTTATCCTATTTGCAGGGGCTGTGGCCGCCCCATTAGCCGGGGGCCTGTTCCGCTTTGTCCTTGTAATCGCAAAGCGACAGCGTTACGAAATGGCGGTCTATCCAGCAACGGGCACATCGCAAAATGCGGGATACCGCTATCGGCGGCGGCTCATGAAAACAAAAAAATGGCGGTAATCGAATTGGCCCAGCACCAGGAGCGCCGGCGCCAGTTAGCAGTCGAGGCGCTACGGGCGGCTGTGGCGACGGAGGTTCACACCGACGTGTACCGCAATGAAGGAAGCGACACGGCAATCGTGACGGATGACGGCAGGCGTGGGCTCAAGACGTTCGCGAGAAATTCGGGCTGACGGCTAATTGACCTTCGGTACTATTTGATTGGCGAACTGAGCTATGACCTGCGGCTGCACTTTCGCGACGAAAGCTTGTATCAAAGCATCAAAGGGCGGTTACCTGCCCCCATCTGCGAGTGCCGAGACGCCTTGCTTGCCGGGATACTGCGCGAGCTCGTGTGCTAGCGATAGAGCTGCAGATTGTTGAGCGTTTCCCTGTACTCGATTCCCCACAAAAACCGTTGGCCAACTAGAAACTTGGCGGAGCAAAACCGGGCGCACTCACTACACTATGTAGACCCCCAAAGGAGCAACTCATGACTTTCTTGCAAGCAATTTCAGGCCTCGCCCTGCTCGTGCTACTAATTTTCGCCATTGGCGGCGCCGTTGATTACATAGTTAACAGCGTGCAGATTTTTCGCGCGGCACTGAAACGCAGGCGCGAACGCAATGGCAATAGGCACTAGCGCTACAACTAAAAGAACCGTTCTTATTTGCCCCGCACCAGTTGCGGGGTTTTTTTTTGGCAAAAGAACTCTATTGCGCTGTAGAATGTTTGCATGAAAAATTAGGTCGTCAGCCTCCGCCCCCATCTCGATAACCCTTTCACGAAAGCGGAGCGCGCGTGGGACCCACTGCTCCATATTGAAGTTGGCCCACGGCGAAGGGGGGTAGCCTGACAGAGTAGCTCCGACTGGTGGAGGCAAGTGGCAATGGAACGGGCCGATTTCGGCGCTGAAAATTAGAACCTAGCCTTGGCGTTGACTGCGCTCACCCTAATCATAGGACAGCCAAACGTTCGTTGTTTACAGACCGGCGGTTTTGCGTAGCTGCATGGTGACGATGTAGGCAGCTTCGGATGGCAGTTGTACGTTTCACGCCGCAACGCTCGGCGAGGAACCGACATGCGGGCAGGCAGCTTTCGCGTCGTTCAGTTGACCCCCGCACCACCAGATGCAACTGTATCACGTGATTTTTATCCAGAGATAAGGCGGATATTTGGCTGCGCCGCAGGCTGAACTGGTTGCTCCAGACTCTGCGCGAGTACGGCGGATAACGCGGGACCAATTCGTGAGTCGTCTCTTGCCTGAACTGCTCGCAGGTATTCAACCATTTCTATGGTATGTCGCTCGCCCAAGGCTACTGAACCCAAGCTGGGCATCGAGCACGCCGCCCGCATAATGAAACTGAAGCGTTCATAGAGCGTATCGAAGGACCAAGCGCGGTCTAGCTCAAAGCCAAATCGTTTGAAAGACCGGGACATTAGGGCAAAAGATGCTGCGGAACACGACCACGTTCCGCCCTCATAATGTTCGACATCCTCCGGAAAAGGTGGTGTCAGAATTTCGCGCTCCACCTGAGCGCGACGAGCTTCGAATCGATTGTGAGATTTCATTGTCGCCACTTTAGCTGAAAACGCGTTTCGATGGTTGTATTTGATGCTTCCAATAAGAGAGCGGCAGAGTTGATGCGGTCTTATTGTTGCGCGCAAAATCTGCGGCGCAGCGTTCGTACAAGTCTGTGCCTAATACGAAAAAAAACTGGCAGCAAAAAATCCCGCAATAGCTGGCGGGCGAGTTCAGTGACTGAACAGTATCGCGCTGACAGCTATGACAAAACCGACTAGCATGAGCGCTACTGGCACGGCGACGAGCACGGTCAGCGTGCGGTCAGAGTCCTGCAAAAAGTTCAGGTGTATTTTGTGCATAGCCACCTCGTTTTTAATACGCCTATTTCGCCACAGCGCTGCTAGAATATTCAACATGAATCCACAAACTCTAGCAATAATGCGGCGATTGCTGCGCCCAGTTTCAGCGGAGCGAATGGCCGAAATTGTGCGTCAGCGCACAAAAACAGGCAGCTTTGAGGGGCTGACCTTGGCAGACGCGGGGCTCGAGGACGAGTTTCGCGAGCTTATTCGACGCAGTAATGCCCGAGCACAGGCAACAAAAAGCCAGCAATAGCGGGCAGCTGCAAATGCTGCAGAGACCTCGCGACGGGACAGTCGACCGGTAGTGGGAATCAAGTGCAGCGTCTCGTGCTGGCACGATATGTCGGACCGCGATGCCGGTCCACGAACCGGCCATGTATTAAAAAGCAGATGAAGACGCGCGAGCAGGCTGAACTGACATCCGCTCGTTAACAGATTCTTGGCATTGCTCAGGGCGGTGAAGACCGGTACCGTGGCCGTACGCTACCGCACCCCCAATAATTCGTCGCAACAATAGACCGGTCGCGGCCGTCAGCCAAATTGGGTCAAAGACTGGACAGGTGAAGGTAAATTGATGGACTTGCTGAAAGTCTAAGTTTGTCGTCCGTCGATAAGTGAACGGACAAAAGGAAACCCCCGGAGATTGCTCTGCGGGGGTTGAATAATTACTTTAATAATTTTGTTACTTGTTTTTGGAGTGCTCTTCGCGTAGGTCGACTACTTCAGCTAAGCCCAAAAGAGTCGCGGCTCTTCGAAAGAATAAGCAATACGGAAACCCGAACGCATCGAGCTCACCGGCATCAATAGGAAACGAGAATTGTCCCATCCCTTTTTTCGACTCAAGGTCTCTTTACAAATAAGGTTTCAGAGCGGCGACAGCATGGTCGATATCGTTTATCGCATTCAGCAACTTCACTTCAAGATATTCACTCACCACGCCATCGGCGATTGTCGGCAACCATTCGGAAATTGCGGCGCCGTGAACAAAATACGCTGTCAAGACGTCGTTCGCAGCAATGGTCGCTGCAACTAAACTCCTTAGTTTTTCATCGTTCGCGTCTGGCATCGCCTTCGCCGCGCGTTTCAGAACGCCAAATGCACATTCGATTTCATATCTGAGGGCACCGGAGTTATATCGCATCATTTGCTCCAATGCCGTTGCTCCCGCCACCTTTTCAATGCGTTCGATACCGTTTTTCATTGCTGCGCCGCCCATATGGGTTGTCATGATTAATCCTTGTGTTTGTTTTTTCCTATGTAGTATAGCGAACGATTGGCCAGCATTGATGGTTTTTCAAAAACAATTTAAAAAAAACACGCCACTGAGCACCAACGCGTTCTAGACCTGCATGTCGGTGCCATTTTGGATTTTTTTTCCATCGTCAATTTTTTCGCTTTTATTCATAAAATCAAATGAATTAACCGTCTTTCCGATGCCGCATAGGTCAATTCAGCCATTATTAAACATTGGCTTTTCCCACGCGTGCTCGGGCATTATCGGTCCTTGACTCCGTCTTTCCACCCAGTAGCTGCCAAACAGACCGACCCACATCGCATGGTCCTCTGTACTGAGGCACCAGCCGCGCTACAAGAAAGAGCCCACGCGGAGAGTGCCTCAGCGTGGGCTTGAATTAATACGACGTCAGATTTTCAACACGATAACTTAACGCCTAGATTGCTCTGCGGGGGCTGAATAATTAATTTAATAATTTTGTTACTTGTTTTTGGAGTGCTCTTAGTATAGGTCGACTACTTCAGCAAAGCCTAAAAGAGCCGCACAGCGGCTCTTCGAATCACTCAGCAGTACGGGAAGTATACGTACTTATTCCTGGTTTTTAGGTCCTTCTTAAAGCTTTTCGGTTGTGGTTCAGAAGGAAGCACCCTCAATAATGCCTTTGGAAGGTGAAAAACCGCCGTTCGGAAGTGGATATCCGCTTGAGTATCGAACGGTGCCGGATTTGCAAAGTCAAATCGAGAAAACGTCGCAAATCCGCTTAAGAATTTTCCATCGTCCTGGTCCTCCACCAAACATCCTAGTGCATCCAATTCTCCTATATCTATGGGGAATGAAAATTCCCCTTGACCTTTCTTTGATTTGAAAATAAAACTGTATTTATCCATTGAAAAAATGGCTGCTGCAATTGTCGCGGGATGTGCCGTAGCCAGCAGTCTTTCCTCGCCACGGTACAAATCGCCAATTACGGCACCGCGGCTATTTTTGTATAAACTCAAGACGAGCGTGTTGTCCATAATTTGTCCCTATTTTCCATGATTGAATTGGCGAGTGCATTGTCCTCATCTTGTATAGCTACTAATTCCTGAAACTGATGCTAGAAACCGAACCCAGCGGGCTCGTCGTTGTTTTTTTGGAATATTTTCGGGTTCAGCTTATGTTTCTCTAATGCAACAACATTGTCAAGGGATTTTTAATTGTCTTGCTTAGGCTAAGCAGCACCCGCCACACTTACTCTGGTTTGCGGCCCCCAACAACTCAGCTAACCCACGACTTTGGCAGTCGTTTGCCAAAGGACAACCTTCAGCCTTGGTCTTATCGCAGGCGCATGTCATTGTTTGTAAAAATTAGCAGGGAGTTGGCTGGTAAGACATCATCCCATCGCCATGTGCTGCGCTCGTACAGCGGCACCCGGTTTATGCTGCACGGCACGCCGCAAGTCGACAACTACGTCACCCATGTCGAATGCCAAACTGGGCTTCCTAGCGTAGGGTCTGATAGCACCAATTGGCAGGTCGTAAGACAGGTCTAGCGCGCCCCGGCCCATGAATTATCGGATGTCGGGACAGCCGCATTGCTGGCCGCGCCTGCAACCTTCATTGTGGTGTCGTTTTCCAAACCCGAACGTCAGTTGACCAGAGCGCTACGCTGGACTGCCAGGCACGTCTGCTCTCCCGCACAATCTTGGCCAACGCGCCGTTAGGCGCAACACTTCCAATGTCACCGTCAGTTTTACTTCAACTTGGACGCCGGCCCCCTAAATTGAAAGGCTTCAAAGATATGGTTTTGAAGTTATAAAAAAAGCGACAATAAGCTACAGTAAGCTAGCGCTCCGGTTTTATTCAGTATTTATAACGATAATTCCGCAAAATCGTGAAGTGTCCGTCGGAAAAGGCGGAGTGTCGGGCGGAAAATCCGCAGTGCCGGGCGGATATTTCGGTAGTGTCCGGCGGAAAACCCGGAGTGTCCGGCGGTTTTAAAATCAAGCTTGCGACCGCCGTGAATTCGAGGCCATGAGACCGAATTCGGCGTGTTTTACGATTAGGCCGCCTCAGCATTTTCTTCGGACTCTCCGGCGTCTGTGCGGTCCGGACGCGCAACCACATATGCGACGGCATTATATCGACGCGCGCTTTTTTCTAATTTCCAACCTTCACAGATGGCTCCCCGTTTTGCCAATTCACGGTGCGCCGCGTCTACCGCACCCTTGAACTTCGAATCCTCCGCCATTGTCGAGCCCAGATATTTCCTAAGCTCGGTAAGCGTTAACGGATAGCACACCACATGGGAGTAATAGAGGAGGTACAGACGCTTGGCGAACTCGCCCTTGATGGTCTTGTAGACGCGCTCGTCAAACCAAGACGATATGCCTTTACCAAACAATAGCCGTACCACTGGCTCGACATGGATTGTCCAAAGCCTCCCGCTGGTGGTCGTCTGCCCGAGCAGGTGGAACGACATCGAAAGAACTCCGGTTTTTTTGGCGTCTTGAATACTATTGTCGTCGGGAGACCCCGCCGCAATCGCGGCAATCGTGCGTGAACATCGAACAGTCACCTTAAAGTAGGATTTTTGAAGGCGTTCGATTTCTTCCCTCGCCGCGTTAGCCGAATTGGTGCTATCGCCACCGCCACGCGCAGATAAAAGCTTCGCTTTTGAAACACTAACCTTCGTCCCGAGAGGGCTGGTCACCGCCATATGGAGGACCTTGGACCAGGTTACGATGTCCTGGGGGCGCAGTTCCTGGCCGGAATATGAGATGACCACCTCCCCAGTCTTGAATCCCGATACATCCCGAACAATTAGCGGCGCGTCGTCTGTCCATTGCTGCCGACCTTTCTTGCGCGCACCCACGCGAAGTATCTGGCAGCGCGTAATGAAGTTCGTGATTTGTAGCTGCCCCTTGCGAAAGCCATGCAGAAAATGTTCAGGCTCGGCCTGCCCTTCTTTACGTTCGGCTTTTTGTTCTGGCTTTTTATCCGCCGTTGCCTTGTCTGAATCCGGGCCGCCCCCTTCCTTGGCCACTATTGCTACTCGTCGGCTTGGCCTTGCTGCCTCATAGGCCGCGATTTTGGCCAGTCGAGTGGCATTGAGCTCTGCGTAGCACGACTCGTCGGCGTCATAGTTAAACGCCTCTTCAGCGCGAGCAAGTCCAATCATTTTTTGCAACCAGTCCCGGTCGGATAGCAGGCGCAAGAAACCAGCACGTTCGACCGTCGGGGTATCGGGTGTCAAAGCCAACATTTCGCCCATGCGCAGCACAAACAGGCGCGCGACCATGTTCGATTGTTCGCAGGCGCCCCGCAGAGCGTCCGGGGTATATGTGAATATGAACTCCGGCTCGAACGCGAACCGAAAATCAAGCGTGCTTAGATTCTGGTCCTCCATCCTATGAGCCATTTTTTTGGCTATATTTTTTGGCATTAAAAATCCTCTAGGCGCTGTCGCCCTCTTAGACTATATAGCGGATGACTTTTATCCTCCGTTGTCGCTGCCGGTACTCGTTTCTCGGCACAACATCCCGCTCTGCCTCGTCAAACTCAAGAACATATCGTATGCCAAATCATACGATACGCACAATATGAATGACTGCCCCAGCAATATTGACCTGCTTCGCCCATCCTTTTCAACTTGCTCCGGCCAATTTTTAGCGATGCCCCCACTCATGGGCAATCGTTCGCTATACAAAGTCCAGGACAAAAAAATTTCGTTAATTCGAAAGAAAATCAATGTTAAGAATACAACTATGAAAATCTATTTTACGAGAGAGCAGGAACTTGCCGCACAACGGTTGCACGAAATTTTGCCACTGCTGCAGCCTGCAAGAATTTCGTTTACGACTCTTTGCTGGCTTGCAAACGTCAAAAAAAGAGGGAATATCGAAACATCATCGATACATGCTGCGCTCGAGCTCGCGAAGGCCGTACTCAAGCTTGAACACGATTTAAAACTGCTGCTAACAAGTAAGAGCCCATGTACCGATTCCGGTGCTGTGCTTGTCTTCGTCACCTAAGTAAGATTTAGGACACTATAAAATTAATTTCTATGGAAATAACCCCGGTAGAAAATAAATCTTGTTTCTACATATAGGTAGAACAGTTAGAACCGTTCTAACTGTTGTAACGTTAAAAGGAAAACCAGCATGAAACCAGCTCTAATAATCAGCGTAACAAACCAAAAAGGCGGGTCTGGTAAAAGCTTAGTCTCGACCATGCTAGGAGCAAACCTCGCAAGCCGGGGATATCGGGTGCTCATCGCAGACGCTGACGGCCAAGGGACATCAACCGAGTGGTCAAAGGCCGCCCCAAGTAACACCAAATTTCCATTGGCTGTCTTAAATTTTTCATCTTACGAAGAAAAAATCCATAGAGAGATTCAAAAACAGCTAAATAACTATGATTTCATAGTTGTGGATTGCCCTAGCTCACTTTTTTCATTGGCGTCTCAATCAGCACTTTTGGTCGCTCACCTTGTTATTATCCCACTGGCGCCCTCGCCGGCCGATTTTTGGGCAACGTTTGGCGTAAAAAAATTGATTGCAATGGCACAAATAATTAATCCAGACCTTAAAGCGGTCATCCTGCCAAACAGAGTGGTGCGTACATCGCTATCAAAGACAATTATGCGAGAGTTGGAGGATTTTGGCATACCGTTGATGACCTCACGGCTTTTCAATCGCACGGCATACCAGGAAGCCGTAATCGCAGGCGTATCGGTAGCTGATTTGGGCCGAGATGCGAAACCAGCAGCAGATGAAATCCGGGCGTTGGGCGCCGAAGTATTAGCATTACTGGGAGAGTCCAAATGACGAAAAAAATGTTTGACAACAACAAACTTCGGACAACGGTTGCAAATCAGGATAAGGCTCTGCAGGACCGATTTGACAAAGCTGACTCGATTCTATTGAAACCGTCGGCTGCAACTCCCGAACCGGTGGCGAAAAAATCACCCGTTGTACGGGATACATTCTCGATGCCCCATGACGATTATGCCCGCATCGGAAAAATCAGGACCAAGGCAGCGAAAGAAGGTCATATTTCGACAAAGAGCGAGGTTATACGCGCGGGTTTACAGGCGTTGGACATGCTCAAAGGAGAGGAATTGGTTGTTGCGCTTAACCGGCTGGAGAAGGTCACACCGGGGCGGAAAAGCTGAATTATTCGAATACCGTTAAAACGCATAACTGCGCTATAACGGTATTTTTTTGGCAGTTGTGATGGCGTTATCCGGTACCGGCTTGTGCGGAAATATTAACCGTCACGCACCTAGAAATCCTCATACGCTTAGTACGTGTCGTATGACTGATGCTTATCATATATTTCGAGCGCTTATTCAAACCGTACCGCTAGTATGCCAACGGTTCAATTGACGGCTAATTGTGCTCGAATGCCATTCTCAGCGAAAAAGCCCTGAAAGTTTTTCTAGCGCTACGTCTCCTGTATCTGCTCGGGATACATGTGCTCACATGCGCCGCATGCTGAAGGGGGACCGTTCGGTGAATTCGTGCATTTACACCTCCTCAGCCCGCCTGACCCAACCTCTTGCCCTCCGCAACTGGTCGTTCCGTCCGGTGTTGTCTGGACTCGGGGGGGTAGGCGGGAGCCTGCCAGCCTTTGAGTCCCTGACATCGAGCTGGTCTCAAAGCAGTAGCAGCTGGACTTTGCTGGCAATAGTTGCGGTTGTCTTCTTGGTTGTGGTGACCGCCGGCGCATTTGCAGTTGCGGCGGGTGCGACAGCGGGCGCTTTTGCCACTGTGGGGCCCGCAACTTTTCTTTCCGGACTGGTGGCAGGGGCGCCAGCCCTTGGTGGCGTAGTTGGCATGACAGCTGAGGCCGCCGCCGCAGCAGTAGCAGCGGGTACGATGACGGCTGCCACAGCAGCAACGGCAGTGGCAGCAGGCGCAGCGTTGACGGCGTCCACCGTAGTGGGGGCCGCAGCACTTGAGGCGGGCCTAGTCCTAGCGGCCGGGACAACTTTGGGTGGCATGGACCCGACTTCCGCGATTAACGGCCCCTTCTTGGGGGCAACGGCAGGGTACAGCGTGCCCACCACCCCCAACTCTGATGCGGGCCGAAGTGTGTATCAAGGGGTGATTGATAACTTTGACACGCCAGCCACAAGTGGCTTGGGGGTTCAGGCCGTTACCCAAGCCCTGTATGGGGTGAATTGCGCGCCAAGCCAGGATTCATCCGCTTGTGCAAGTTCCGGTTTGGTGCCTCGGCCAGACACGGGCGCGGTGACGAACAACGTCCAGTTCTGGCAAGACAACGGCCGTCCTATGGTCGTTGGCAACCCCATTCTCAATAACCCTTAAAAGAATATGTAATCAGAAGACAGCAAAAAGCGGAACCTCTAGATTCCGCCTTTTATCATATTTTGTGCCAGCACTTAATTGCAAGAAGCCCGTTGCTATAAAAAATGCAGGCACCAAGATGTCTGCATTTTAGAACACATTACAAAATTCGCGATTAATCCCAAAAGATAGCATCAACGACGACGAGTTCATTACTTGTATTTCGCGATTTCTTCAGGAGTGACACGTCGAAGGTAAGTCGCGCCATACTTAGCAGACACGTCCGCAGGGGGGTGCTCGTCGACAACAGCCTTGTATCGTTTAGCGGTTTTCTCGGCATCGATGCACTTGTCGTCATCCGATTCACACACGACGCGCAAAATTCGGCGGAAGTGCGCTGTCTCATAACTGGAAGTGGCCCATTGCTCTTCCATCACGTCCACCAGGGCCCCACGCTTGATTTGAGAGAACTCCACTTGGTCTGGAACAACGGCATATGGGGTATGCGTATCCCACCCTTCCCCATATTGAACGAAGGCAGCCCGAAGACCGCTATCCCGGCTGGGGACGAAGTGTAGTAACTTTAGTACTTCGACGGTACCCTCATCCTTAGACGTCCCCACTTTGGAAGTATCAGCATACTGCTTGACTATGGTGGCGCGCCAGACCATCCCATAAACGTCTTTTCGCTCACTTGGTGGCATGAGTCCACAAGCGCTCAGGTTCAGGGCAAACAGGCCAACGGCCAACAATTTTAATGCGGTGGTGATTTTTTTCATGATGCCCTTCGTTGTTTTTGGGTCCATGGCCGAGCATTTCAATTTCCAGGAAGAACGCGACAAGCTGCTGCAAGGCCCAAGCCGCCGATATTTTTTGGGTGTACGAAGAAGTGTCCTTAGGCGCATTTGGTTATACACAAGTAG